>JAWKKM010000018.1:0-118173 GCA_041393255.1 Bacteroidales bacterium
CTTTTTGAACAAGTTTAATTTTTCACCAACCTTCTGTTGGTTGTTTATAAAATTAATACTGTGGGCCGAACCAATGTTTGTAAAGATACCAATTGTAGGATTTATAATGGATTGCAGTTTGCCCATTTCATCCAATTCAGAAATACCGGCTTCAAATATCCCGATTTCGCTATTGGGTTTTATTTGCCATACCGATAAGGGAACTCCGATTTGTGAATTGTAGCTTTTTGGGCTTCGTGCGATAATTCTATCGGGGCTAAGCAATTGGAACAGCCATTCTTTAACAATGGTTTTACCATTGCTGCCTGTGATGCCAATAACAGGAATGCCGAACTTTTTCCTGTGAAATGCGGTTAGTTGTTGAAGGGCTTCCAGTGTGTTTTTAACAAGTATACAATTGGCTTCATTGATAATGAAATTTTTATCAGAAAGAATAAAACTACGAACGCCTTTGTCGAATAACTCTTTAATGAATTGGTGCCCATCATTTTTTTTCGTAATCAGGGCAAAGAAAACAGTGTTTTCCGGATTGATAAGCCGCCGGGAATCGATCAGTATATCTGTAATTACATCATCATCGAAACCATTGGTAATAATTTCACCATTGATAACGTTTGCAATTTCAGTAATGGTATAGGGTACATGTGCCATTAAAATGTCTGTTGTAATGATTCGAAAGAAATAATCCTTTTAATCTTAATTTATCCCTTCCTGGCTACTGTTGTCCTGGGTATTGGTTTGCTGGCTTCTTGGAGGTGCATGATTGTTCGACCGTTGACCTTTTGCACCATCTTTATTTTTTAAAGGCAATGGATTGGCTGACATTTCTTCAAGAAGATTCCTGTTGTTGTGAAGGTCAATAGCCATGTAAATTGCCTGCCGCAGCGAATTGGGCGAAGCAATATTTTTACCGGCAATATCGAAAGCGGTTCCGTGTGCCGGTGAAGTACGAATGATGGGTAATCCGGCAGTAAAGTTAATTCCTTCGCCAAAAGCGAATGACTTAAAAGGAAGCATACCCTGGTCGTGGTACATGGCCAGGATACCATCAAAATTTTTGTAATTGTTCGATCCAAAAAAACCATCCGCAGGGAATGGGCCAAAAGTCAGGATATCGTTTTTATTGGCTTCTTCAATGGCCGGAATAATAATTTCCGATTCTTCTGTCCCAATGAGTGCTTCATCACTTGCATGTGGATTAAGCCCCAAAACGGCAATCTTGGGCTTTTGGATACCAAAGTCAGCCTTCAGGGAATTGTTCATCACATTGATTTTTTTGATAAGCAATTCCTTTGTGATTTTCCCGGGAACTTCTTTTAAGGGAATATGGCCGGTCAAAATACCAATCCTCAAGTCGTCATTGACCATTACCATTAAGTGGTCATCGGTGTTAAAGGCATTGGCAAAATAATCGGTATGCCCCGCAAAATTAAATCTTTCCGAATGGGTATTTTTCTTATTTATGGGTGCTGTAACAAGGGCATCAATGGTTCCGTTCTTCAGATCTTCAACAGCTTTTTCAAGTGCTAAAACAGCCATTTCACCTGCGACGTCCGTTAGCTTTCCAATTTCTATTTTTACTTCATCGCTGGTACAATTGACAATATTTACCCTTTTGGGATTTGCATATTCTGCCTTTTTTACCAGGTTGAAGTTGACATCGGTATAGTTGAAGGTTTTGCGATAATAGGATGCAATTTTTGACGAACCGTAAATAACCGGTGTAAACATCTCCAGTATTCTGTTGTCAAGGAATGTTTTAATGATAATCTCATAGCCGATCCCATTGAAGTCGCCATGTGTAATCCCAATTTTAAGATTGAGGTTGCTTATATGTTGTGGTTTAATCATTTTAATAATCTTTGAATTGCAAAATTAGTGAAAAGAGCCTGTTTAACGAAATAATATTCGCATCATTAATCCCCAAATAATGGACTGAATAATCCGTTATGCTTTGCTGCGAATAAAATCGAAAAACAGCCTGACCGCAACCGGTGCCACCTGTTGGGTTGTATTTGTAGGGTTTGTTAATAAAAGCAGGGCCGGCAATGTCCAAATGAATGTAGGGATAATCGGTAAAATGCTCCAGAAATTTACCGGCTGTGATGGCTCCACCTTCAACCCCGCCAATATTTTTGATATCCCCCACTTCCGATTTGATCAGCTCTTCATATTCTTTCCAAAACGGAAATTCAACCAGCCTCTCGCAAACATTTTCGCCGCTTTGTTTTAGTTTTTTAAACTCGTTGTCGGCTTTTGACTGCATGGCCACAATTCCATATTTCCCAATGGCCCTGGCTGCTGCCCCGGTCAATGTTGCAACATCAATTACAAGGGCAGGTTTGTATTTTCTAGCATAACTCAAAGCATCGGCCAATATCATCCGGCCTTCCGCATCGGTATTGATCACTTCCACCTGGGTTCCGTCGTGCATGGTAATGATGTCGCCATTTACATAGGCATTTCCATCGGTCCGGTTATCCGTTGTCAGAACCAGTCCGATGACATATACTGGTAACTGAGCTTTTGAAATGGCGTACATGGCACCGACAACAGCGGCACCACCAGCCATGTCGCATTTCATGTCGTACATGTAATCGGCTGTTTTGATGTTCATCCCTCCTGTATCGAAAACAACACCTTTCCCAACAAAGATGTAAGGTTTTTCATTTACTGCATTTTTAGGTTTCCATTCCATGATGGAGAAAGTGGGCGGATCAACACTTCCGCGATTAACGGCAAGCAAACCTCCCATTTTCAGCGATTCGATTTTCTTTTTGTTCAACACTTCCACCTTCATCCCCGACGATTTGCCATAATTTGAAATCTCTTCACCCAGCTTAACGGCACTGAGGTAAGCCAGGGGCTCGTTCACAAGGTCGCGGCCTTTGCAGGTCCCATCAATTAAAATATTGAGGGCGTCCAATTGCTGGTTGGTGATGCCTTTTGAAACAATGTCAATGCTGTTCAACGAATTCAGTTTTTCGGCGGGATCTTTTTTGTATTTCAGGAACTGGTAGTTGGCCAGGGCCATCCCTTCGGAAAAGGCAAGTGCCTCTTCGGGTTGGTTTTCAAGATCATTGATAACTATCTGATGGATTTTATTGTCGTTGATGCTTGCCAGCAGCTTAGAACCGGCAATGCGGTAGTTTTCAAGCCTTATGGACTTGTTTCTTTCTTTGTCCACAAATTGAATATAAACCCAGTTACTCAAACGGTTGAAGGAAAAGGTGTTTTTTTTATGCTCTTTATGAAATTGCCTGATGAATTTTAGCTCTTTGGCATCAAGGACATCAGTGTTCAGGTTTTTAATATCAGTAACAAGAAATATGATATTATCGGCTTTTAATGCTTTGGCGGTAGTGTTTATGATTGTTTGCATGTTTATTTATTTGGAAATATAATGTTTGCAAAGATAGACAGAAAAAGAAAATGACTATTTTTAATTTTTAAAGCATTTATAGAATGTCGAAGGTTTTCGCCCTGGTTGATTGCAATAATTTTTATGTTTCCTGTGAGAAAATATTCTATCCCTCACTGGAAGGCAAGCCTGTGGTGGTATTATCCAATAACGATGGGTGTGTGATAGCCCGATCGGACGAGGCCAAGGCTGTTGGAATAAAAATGGGTATCCCGGTTTTTGAAATTTCTGATATTATCGTAAAAGCAAAGGCGCATGTGTTTTCGACCAATTATGCATTGTATGGGGATATTTCGCAGCGGGTGATGAATACTTTGTTTGAGCTGGCTCCTGATATCGAAATTTATTCAATTGATGAAGCTTTTCTGGACCTTTCGGGAATCGCGGAAAGTGAACTTGAATTATTCGGTAAAAAAGTAAAAGAAACCGTCAGGAAGTGGACCGGCGTTCCGGTTTCTATTGGAATAGCCCCAACCAAAACCCTTGCTAAGGTGGCCAATCACCTGGCTAAATCGGACATGCAGTTTGATGGTGTGCTCGATTTCATGAAAACAGGTTCAGATAAATTATTGAAAACGGTTCCTGTTGAGGAAATTTGGGGAGTAGGGGATAAGTATGCGCAATTTTTTAACCGGAGCAAGATCATTACTGCCTATGATTTAAAGCATGCTGATGAAAACCGGATCAAAGAGCATCTCGGAGTTATGGGCCAACGGCTGGTGCTTGAACTGAGGGGCACGATATGTTATCCGATGAACCAAAGCCCCGAGAATAAAAAGGAAATTTGTACTTCCCGCTCCTTTGGCCATCCCATTTCCTCCTACGATGAATTGGAGCAAGCAGCTACAACCTATGTGTCGAAAGTTGCACAGAAACTGAGAAGGCAAAAAACACTTGCCGGTTCCATCCTGATTTTTTTAATGACGAACAAATATGCTTCGGGGCCACAGTATGTTAATTATACTATTGTAAAGTTTCCGGTTCCGACCAACAGCCCTTCGGAATTAATACATTTTTCTGCTATAGCACTGAAAAAATTGTATCGCAACGGATATAAATATAAGAAAACCGGTGCCATCGTTTCTGAATTGATACCGGACACGGGGCAGCAAACAGCGCTTTGGCCTGAAACGGAAAATATAAAGAATGAGAAACTGCTTGAGGTGATTGATAAGATAAACAAGCGGGCGGGTCTGGAAAAAGTTAAATTTGCCATACAGGGTACGGAAGAATCCTGGAAGATGAGGCAGGATAACCTTTCACCACGATATACTACGCAGTGGAGTGATATTCTGGTGGTCGATGTGGAGAGGGGAAATGACTTGAATTTTGAATGACTGAAATGACTATAATTTTAAAAAGATTAGTTTTGAATTTTAAAATTTTAACGAACTAAGAACTTCGAAACTAAAACTTAATTATGTGCGGACGTTTTTCTTTTTCACCCCTGGCAAAAATCATTGAAGACCGCTTTGATATAAAAGTTGACAAAGCGACTTACAAACCCCGTTACAATTGTGCACCATCTCAAAATCTGGCAGTGATATCAAATAGCGACACGGATGTTTTAAGTTATTATCGCTGGGGGATAATCCCTTTTTGGGCAAAAGATAAAAGCATTGGGAATAAGCTGATCAATTCGAAAGCAGAAACCATAACTGAAAAACCATCTTTTAAAAGTGCTTTTAAAAAGAAACGCTGCCTTGTATTGAGCGATGGGTTTTACGAATGGAAGAAAGTCAGCCCCAAAGAGAAAATCCCTTACCGGATAAAGATGCGGGAAGATACCCTTTTTTCCATGGCCGGGATTTGGGATGCTTGGAAAAATCAGGATGGGGAATTCATTCATTCATTTTCAATCATAACCACAACACCCAACGAGCTTATGGCTAACATTCATACCCGTATGCCGGTAATATTGGATAAAAAAGATGAAAAGCTGTGGTTGTCGGATGAGGAGCCGGAACTGTTGCTGCCATTGTTAAAACCATTTCCGGCAAACGAGATGACTGCCTATGCGGTTTCAACGCTGGTGAATTCACCCATGAATGATTCGCCGGATATTTTAAGACCAATGGACTATAATTTGTTATTCTAGGTTTTGCTTATTCATTAATCAGCAAATTGCAACCCCTGATATCGCTGCTGTCGAAACGGCCAAGAACTTCGAAACTTCCATCTTCATTTAATTTCCCAAGATCCTGAGTGGCGATAAAGGAGCAGGAATATATATTGGCCAAATCAATGATATTGATCCCGCCACTTTTAGTATTGTTCAATAAGGTCTTTGGATCATTGATATCACGGATTAACACTTTCATCCAGGGAGGAGTGTTAAAGACTCCATTTCCTTTTGAATAAGCTTGCGATAACAATTCAGTCATTCCATATTCAGAATGGACGGATGGCACACCAAGTTTTTCGCAGATGGTTTGGTGCAATTCGTATCTGGTAATTTCTTTGGCTCGCCCTTTCATTCCGCCGGTTTCCATAACGATCAACCCGGGGAGGTCAAGTTCATATTGAAGGCTCAAGTCAAGCAAAGCAAAAGAAACACCCAATAAAATTGTTTTTTGGCCCTTTGTTTTCAAAAGCATTTTTGCCAGGTCGGGCAAGTTATTCAAGTAGAATCCACTATCCTGGTTTCCGCTAAGCTTAACTAGTTTTTCTGCCATGTACACCAGCGAAGAACCTTCCCTTTCCAAATAGGAGGGAAGCAAAGCAAGAATAATGTAACTTTCGGGCGGTCCATAGAAATGATTGAAACCACTCAGGAAACTTTTTTTATACAAACTGGTATCCGCAATGTAATGTTTACTTGTATTTTCTCCACTGGTTCCACTGCTGGTAAAGATTTTTTTTATTGGATGATTTTCGCTGTAAACTTTATGGGTTTTAAAAAACTCGATGGGGAGGAAAGGAATTTCCAAATAGGAACTTACCGAGGCAATGTCCTTTACATGGAAGTCAACATATTGTTGATATATGGGATTATTCAAATATTGATAACGAAATATTTTCAGGGCCAGGACGTTAAATTCAGAATGGGTACGAATAGTGAATATTTCGTTGGTCATTTAAAATTAAATTAATGCGTAAAGATATAATGAATAGCTATTTGATCTTTTGAAAATATGTAATTTTACAAAATCAATATATGAAAAAAGTAAAATTCAATACAATACTTGCAGCTCTTGTTTTTTTAATGACAATCATTGCATGCAATAATGAAGATGTTTATCCTGAGATTCCTGAAATTGAATATGCCGGATTTGTAAAATTATACAACCCATCAAATGGTTTGTACGATAGGGGAGTTTTGAAAATAAACTTTACCGATGGCAATGGCGATATAGGTTTAATGCAGGATGAAACAGAACCTCCATTTGATTATAACCTTTTTATAAATTATTATGAACTTCAGTTTGGAGATACCGTTAAGGTTTTTATTACGCAATACAATGACTCAACCCTGCAATACGATACCCTGAACTTTAATGCCAGGGTATGCCCATATTAACCCCATTCGGTTCAAACAAATCCATAAAGGGAACAATTGATGATACCTTATTTATGTATAATTATCAGGGTAGTTTTGATACCATCATGTTTGATGCTTATTTGGTTGACAGGGCATTGAATAAAAGTAACCGTATTTTGACTCCCTTATCAACCGGAAATAATAGCACAAAAGCTTTTTCTTTTCTTAAAAATTGTCAATAATCATGAGTTAGTAATCATTTTTATATAATTTTGCCTGATACGTAATGATAAAATAATTTTAACTTGACGTTTTTTTAACTTACTTAATTAAAAATTTAACATGAAAACAATGAAAAGATTTATGTTTGTTTTGGCTGTTTTTACGGCCTTTAGCTTAAATTCCATTGGCCAGATTGGTTGGACAATGGTAGATTCTGATTTGCCTGCCGGGATTGGTGTCGGACAGCTTTCAATTGGCATGAATGACAATACCGCTATTTGGGGTATGGCCATTAACTCTGATGGTTCAATTAATGATTCTTTCACCCGCTCAGTTGATGGTGGAAACACTTGGGTTGGAGGCACATTCAATGCAGGAACAGGACTTTCACAATTGTTTGCATTTGATGCAGATGTTTGTTGGGCTGTATTTAATACAGGTGCAACACAAGGACTTTACAAAACCACTGATGGTGGTGCAACCTGGGTAAAAAAAGGTGGTGTTTATGGTGCTACTTCTTTTGCCAATGTTATTCATTTCTTCAATGATATGGATGGTTTTGCTCAAGGCGATCCGGTTGGGGTGAATATGAATTATACACTACTGTTGATGGTGGTGAAACCTGGACTCCGGTTGATGGTGCAAACATACCAAATCCAACATCTGGTGAATATCGGTAATTACATTGGATACGACAATGCTGTTGTTGATTTTTATACTGAATTAGGGCCTGATGGTACCGGCGGAATTTTAGGTTCAGCTGTTGTTTTCACAATTGAAGACCCATCCCAGTTGGTTTATGCCCTGATCAGAAATTATACTGACCAAAGTGTAGGGCCAAACGACGAGATGGTTGTACACGTTTGGGGTGACAGCGGAAACGGACCAGGTGATGACCTGATTGATCCGATTACCATTATGCCAGAAGCAAACCTTGTAAATACAAGAGCTTTTACCCGAGTTGATCTAAGGCCTTATGCTTCTCAGCTAACAGGTATTCTTGGAGATATTTTTGTTGGTTTTACAGTTCCTTCAGGAGTTGTTAGAACAACCATCACACAGCCAGGTAATGCGAACCGTTCATTTCAATCTGTTGATGGTATTGCATGGAGTTCCATAACTGATGACTACCATTACAGGATAGTTACCGGAGAACCCGGAGTTAATCCCTGGCCTCCAGCCCAAAACGTAACAGCAACCGTAGAAAACCTGGTAAACGTGCATGTTGACTGGGATGCCCCTGCCGGTGCTGGCGATCTTATAGAACTTTGGCAACACGATGGCACTTTCTCAAATGCATACTACCAGGCATACGATTATGGTTATGGCGTTGTTTATGACCTTTCGGGTTATAGCGATGTAACCATCGAATATTGCGATTTCCGTCACTCTTCATGGGGAATCAATGGTACGTGGGATTATAAAATACACATTGTTGACTGGGATACTTATACTGAACTTGCAGTTGTAGGCCCGTTACAATCAACCGGTAACGACCAGTGGGAAGAAGGAATTGTTCTTGGATCTATTCCGGAAAGCGGAATGGTAGGAATCTTCCTTGAGCCCATGAGCAACGATCCTGCTGATGCCTATCCTTGCCTCGACGGAGACAATGCCCTTGACGGAATGTCCTACTTTGGAGCTTTATCCGATTACAGTGCCATGGGACTGGCCGAAACCGTTGGAGACTTCCTGATTGATCTCTGGATCATGGCAGGTAGCGACAATGTAGTGGTAAAACCACCTAAAGTACAGGTTGCCAATACGGGTAATGGAAATGCAAGAATGCCTTCCAACCCATTAACGGTAACCGAATACACCCTGAACCAGAATGCAAGCTCCAATGCTTCCAAATCAGTATTGGAAGGATACAATGTATTCCGCAACGGTGACGAGATTGCTTATGTAGCAGCTCCAACAACCGAGTATGACGATATGAACCTCGATCCGGGCGTATATGAGTATTGTATCTCAGCCGTATATGATGATGGCGAGTCATTCCAGGAATGTGCTGATGAGGTGACCATCGAAAGCAACAATCCTCCTGCACCAATGAACCTTGAAGGTATGGTAGGTGGAAATGGAATTGACCTGACCTGGGAAGGCCTCGAAGGCGGATGGATACAGTGGGATGCCGGTGTAAATAACGGAAACGGTATTGGAGCAACCGGCGGTGGAACATTCGATGTTGCTTCACATTGGGCACCTGCTGATTTAACTCCTTACAACGGGTTTTCATTAACCAAAGTTAACTTCTATGCCAATGGTGACCCCAATGCAACTTATACCATTAAAGTTTGGACAGGTGTTAATGGCAATACATTAGCGCACACTCAACCTGTAGCAACTTTTGTAGTTGACGACTGGAACGAAGTTGAATTAACAACTCCCGTAGAAATCAGCTCAGCTGTTGATTTCTGGTTTGGATATGAAGTTACTCATGGAGCCGATATGTTCCCTGCTGGTTGTGATGATGGCCCAGCCGTTCAGTACAAAGGCGATATGATCGCACTTGGTAGTAGCTGGGTATCCATGTCAGTTGAATACGGACTGGACTACAACTGGAACATTGCCGGTTTTGTTGAAGCAGTTGATGGCAAAACATCACCTATGACACCGGTAGAAGAAATCGTTCCTTACACAGCAGGTTCATTTGTTTCTTCCATCGAAAGTGGAATGCCAACACAACCGGCCAATAAGTTCAATCCTACCTCTGCAAAAGACTTGACTTACAATGTATACTTCAAGCCTGAAGGTGGATCGTATTCAGAAATCGCTAATACAGCGGTTACCAACTACACCCATACTTCACCGGTAATCGGATGGAACTATTACTATGTAACAACTCTTCTGAATGGCAATGAGTCGGATCCTTCAAACGAAGTTTCCATACTCTTTACCAGCATTGAGGACATTGTTTCATTTAGCACACAGGTATATCCTAACCCTGCAAGTAATCTTGTTAATATCAAATCAGATTTTGAGATTAAGAACATTACGGTTTACAATTATGCAGGACAAGTAATTACCAAAGAGCAGGTTGATAACTACACGTATCAATTCAACACATCAGAGTTCAACCCGGGAATTTATTTCTTCCAGATTGAAACCACTGATGGTACTACTTCAAAAAGGATTATTGTTGAATAATTTTTTAAACTACTAAATTGATCAGGGAGGCTTTGGTTAGTCTCCCTTTTTTTTGGTTGATTAAAACAATAATTTTGTATTTTTATATCACAATGAATAATATGGATATTTCAGAAGTTCTTGCATTACCTTACTGAGACAATGAAATTATATCATGTTTGATAAATTCAACAACCAAAAAAATATTATAATTACCAATATTTCAATTATATGAGACAGTTGGCTTTTGTTTTTGTGACTTTTTTGGGAATTAGTACCTTCTTAATTGCGGATCACACGGATTCATTTATTGTTAGTGAAAAGCTTAATCTTAACCCTCCTGAAAACGTAACTGCCGATATTATTAATTCAGATGATATTCATGTTGAATGGGATATTCCGGGTAGTGGTGGTGACCTTATTGAGTTGTGGCAGCATGACGGTACATTCTCAAATGCTTATTATCAGGCTTATGATTATGGTTATGGTGTTGTATATGATCTGTCAGGATACAGTGATGTAACTATTGAATATTGTGATTTCCGTCATTCTTCATGGGGAAATACCGGAATATGGGATTATAAAATCCATATTGTTGACTGGGACACTTATACTGAATTAGCCGTTGTCGGGCCATTCCAAACCACCGGAAACGACCAGTGGGAAGAAGGCATTGTTTTGGGTTCTGTTCCAGAAAGCGGAATGGTAGGGATCTTCCTTGAGCCCGTGAGCAACGATCCTGCTGATGCCTATCCTTGCCTCGACGGAGACAATGCCCTTGACGGAATGTCCTACTTTGGAGCTTTTATCCGATTACAGTGCCATGGGACTGGCCGAAACCGTTGGAGACTTCCTGATTGATCTCTGGATCATGGCAGGTAGCGACAATGTAGTGGTAAAACCACCTAAAGTACAGGTTGCCAATACGGGTAATGGAAATGCAAGAATGCCATCCAACCCATTAACAGTTACTGAATATACCCTGAACCAAAATGCAAGTACTAAAGCATCCAAAAATGTACTGGAAGGATACAATGTATTCCGCAATGGTGATGAGATTGCTTATGTTGCTGTTCCTACTACAGAATTTGATGACTTGGATCTCAATCCAGACACATACGAATATTGTGTAACTGCAGTATATGATGATGGGGAGTCAATGCAGGAATGTGCAGATATAGTTTTTGTATGCCCTAAACCTCCTGCCCCAACAAATCTTACTGGAGAAAACGTTATTTATGGTATTGATCTTAGCTGGGATGAAATACAAGTTGGATGGATCCAGTGGGATGCAGGAGTAAACAATGGAAATGGTATTGGTGTTACCGGTGGCGGAACCTTCAGGACAGCTTCTCACTGGGAACCAGCTGATATAGCACAGTACAATGGGTTATCATTGACAAAAGTTAGCTTCTATGCCAACGGTGACCCTGATGCAACATATACCATTAAAGTATGGACAGGAGCTAACGGTAATACCGAAGTACATTCACAGGCAGTGGGCACATTCATTGTTGACGACTGGAATGAAGTTGAACTGACAAGCGCTGTGCCAATCAGTTCAGCCGTTGATTTCTGGTTTGGATACGAAGTTACCCATGGTGCGGACATGTTCCCTGCCGGATGTGACGATGGCCCGGCCGTTCAATACAAAGGCGATATGATCTCTACCGGCAATGGCTGGGTTTCCATGTCGGCTGAATACGGACTGGATTACAACTGGAACATTGCCGGTTATGTTGAAATTATTTCAGGCAAATTGATTCAAATGAGCTATAAAGAACTAATTCCTGTTCACAATATGGGTACATTTATTTCTTCAATTGAAAGCGGAATGCCACAACACAATCAAGCAAATAAATTCAACCCTATTTCTCCAAAAGACCTTTCATTCAATGTTTACTGGAAACCGGACGGAGGATATTATATTCTCATTGCAAATATTTCATCTACAAACTACACCCATTTCGAACCAGTTGGAGGTTTGAACAATTATTATGTAACAACCCTTCTGTACGGTTGTGAGTCAGAACCTTCAAATGAAGTTTCAATTGAATTTACAACTAATAGTATCGATGACATTGTTCCTTACAGGACAGAGGTATATCCAAATCCTGCCAGCAATGTTGTAAACATCGCATCTGATTATCAGATCAGCAGCATCGCGATATACAATTATGCCGGACAGGTAATTACCAAAGAGCAAGTTGATAACAACACGTATCAATTCAACACATCAGAGTTCAACCCTGAATCTATTTCTTCCAGATTGAAACCACTGATGGTACTACTTCAAAAAGGATTATTGTTGAATAAACAGTAAAATAGAACATTCCAAAAAGGCTGCCCTGATTTTGGGCAGCCTTTTTTATAAGTACTTTACGGGAAATTATTTACTTTTGCACGATTTTTAGAATTTATAGAAAGTTCGATAAATGAAACAAAAATATCGGGAATATAAAATACTTGACTTAACCCAAATTGGCGAAGAAATAGGTGAATATTGGAAACACCACAACACTTTTGAAAAAAGTATTGAAACAAGAGCAGGGCACAAACCTTTTATTTTTTATGAAGGCCCTCCCTCAGCCAATGGCCAGCCTGGAATTCACCATGTTATGGCAAGGGCTATCAAGATATTTTTTGCCGCTACAAAACCATGAAAGGTTACCTTGTTGAGCGCAAGGCAGGATGGGATACACATGGATTACCTGTTGAGATCAGTGTAGAAAAATCACTCGGGATTACCAAAGAAGATATCGGTACAAAGATATCGGTTGAGGATTATAATAAGGCATGCCGGAAGGAGGTCATGAAATACAAGGACATGTGGGATGACCTCACGGTAAAAATGGGATATTGGGTTGATTTGGAAGATCCCTACATAACATTCGACAATAAATACATTGAAACGGTTTGGTGGTTGTTGAAGCAACTTTATGATAAAGGCCTTCTTTATAAAGGGCATACCATTCAACCCTATTCGCCGGCAACTGGTACCGGATTAAGTTCGCACGAGCTAAATCTTCCTGGATGTTACAAAGATGTTAAGGACAATACCGTTGTCGCACAGTTTAGAGTTGTAAAGAATGATGTTTCAGAATTTTTGTTTAACAACCTTCATGGTGATCTGTTCTTCCTCGCATGGACAACCACACCGTGGACACTCCCTTCAAACACAGCACTGGCTGTTGGGGCAAAAATCGATTACCTAAAAGTTAAAACATTCAACCCCTATACATCCAAACCCATAACAGTTATTCTGGGAAAAGATCTTTTAAATAAATATTTTCCTGAATCCAATGCTGAATTGAAGTTAGAGGATTACGAGCCGGGTCAGAAAAAAATTCCGTTTGAGGTTGTTGATGAATTTCGAGGTGCAAAACTTAAAGGAATAAGCTTTGAACAGTTATTACCCTATGCCCAGCCTGAGGATGGAGATGCTTTTAAAGTTTTAATTGGTGACTTTGTAACCACAGACGAAGGAACAGGAATTGTTCATATTGCCCCCAGTTTTGGAGCGGATGATTATAAAGTTGCAAAAGAAAACGGGATTGGCTCATTAACGATGGTCAACAAGCAGGGAAAGTTTGTTGAAGAAATGGGTGAATTTGCCGGAAGGTATGTGAAGGAGGAGTATGACCCACAATTTAATCCCGAGTCAGGTAAAGATCCGGTTGATATTGATATCCTGGTTAAACTGAAAAAAGAAAACAAGGCATTCAAGACCGAAAAATACGTTCACTCTTATCCACATTGCTGGAGAACCGACAAGCCAATCCTCTATTACCCGTTGGATTCATGGTTTGTGAAAACCACTGCATTCAAAGACAGAATGATAGAGTTGAACAATACAATTAATTGGAAACCTCAGGCGACTGGATCCGGCAGATTTGGAAACTGGCTTGAAAACCTGGTTGACTGGAATTTATCCCGTTCAAGGTTTTGGGGTGTTGCATTGCCAATTTGGATGACGGAAGATGCTTCCGAACAAATATGCATTGGTTCAGCTGATGAGTTAAAAAAAGAAATTGAAAAGTCAATTGATGCTGGTTTCATGGAAACTAATCCAATGGCTGACTTTGTTCCCAATGACAACTCAAAAGAAAACTATGAAACGTTTGATTTTCACAAACCTTATGTTGATGATATCGTATTGGTTTCTGCTTCCGGCAAGAAAATGTTCAGGGAACCGACTTTGATTGATGTTTGGTTTGATTCGGGTGCAATGCCTTATGCGCAATTTCATTACCCGTTTGAAAATAAAGACCATCTGGATGAGTATTTCCCTGCAGATTTTATTGCTGAAGGAGTAGATCAAACCCGTGGTTGGTTCTTTACACTCCACGCTATTGCAACCATGGTATTCGATTCTGTATCTTACAAAACGTGTGTTTCGAACGGACTTGTTTTGGATGCTCAGGGAAATAAAATGTCGAAGCGTCTTGGCAACGGAGTTGATCCTTTTGAAACGATAAAAAAATATGGGCCTGATGCCACCCGTTGGTACATCATTACCAATTCACAACCCTGGGATAATCTGAAATTTGATGAGAATGGGATTGATGAAGTGCGGCGTAAATTTTTCGGGACCCTCTATAATACCTATGCATTTTTTACGCTTTATGCCAATATTGACGCTTTTGATTATTCTGAGTCTGAGATACCATTGGAAAAACGTCCAGAGTTAGATCGTTGGATTATCTCTGAATTAAATACATTGGTTAAAAATGTAGATGAGTTTTACAATGATTATGAACCCACAAAAGCAGGAAGAGCGATCATGGAATTCCTCGATTTGCATCTTAGCAATTGGTATGTCCGATTGAGCAGGAGGAGGTTTTGGAAGGGCGATTATTCAGATGACAAAATTTCAGCCTATCAAACTTTGTATCGGTGCCTTGAGGTGATTTCTCAACTAGCTGCCCCCATTGCTCCCTTTTTTATGGAGAAATTATTTACGGATCTGAATGCAGTTACGGGTAGAAATAAATATGATTCTGTTCATTTATCCGACTTCCCTGTTGCAAATGAAAGTGCAATTGATAAGAATTTAGAAGAGCGGATGGAACTGGCACAAAAGTTATCATCCATGGTTTTGTCTCTGAGGAAAAAGACAAATATCAGGGTTCGTCAGCCTTTGAATAAAATAATGGTGCCGCCTTTAAACAATAATTTCAAAGATAAGATTGAATCCGTAAAGCCTCTGGTTCTTTCTGAAGTTAATGTGAAGGAATTGGTATATATGGAAGATGAAAGTATTCTTGTAAAGAAGATAAAACCCAACTTCAAAGTTTTAGGGCCAAAGTATGGCAAGCAAATGAAACAGATTGCATCTGCTTTGTCTCAATTTGATGCAGATCAAATCAACCAATTGGAAACAGAAGGTGTTTATTTACTCTTAATAGATGGACAAAATATTGAGCACACAACGGTTGATGTTGAAATCCTTACCAGAAGATATTCCAGGATGGCTGATCAGTACCATGGGCCAATTAACAGTGGCACTCGATATCACCATCACCAGAAGAGTTAAGAAACGAGGGAATTGCTCGTGAACTGGTCAACAGAATTCAAAACTTACGTAAGGAGCATGAATTTGAGGTGACTGATAAAATCAACATTTTTATTGAAAAAAACGACGAATTAGAAATAGCAGTCAAGGATAATTTTGCGTACATTAGCGCAGAAACTTTAGCAGCTAAACTGGAGTTTATTATTGAGTTGGATGAAAAGAATAAAATTCCTGTTGAACTCACTGAAAATCTAAGGACTAATATACTAATTGAAAAACTATTTAGTTAATATTTCGTACAAAACATTTAATAACCAATAATATACGGCTATGGCAAAAGATAAAACATCTGTAGAAGTGAAAAAAGGCAGATATTCGGATGAGGAACTAGCAGAGTTTCGCCAGATAATTGAAAATAAATTGATCAAGGCAAGGGAAGACCTTAAAATGCTTACTGATGCTTATTCGCATGCCAACGAGCATGATACAATGGATACATCCCCTACTTTCAAGGTGCTTGAGGAAGGCTACCAGGTTTTGTCGAAGGAAGAAAATAGCAGGCTCGCTGCACGTCAGCAAAAGTTTATTAATTCCCTAGAGAATGCTTTAATCCGAATTGAAAATAAAACCTACGGCATATGCAGGGTTACCGGCCAATTAATTGCAAAGGAACGGTTGAAAAGTGTTCCGCATGCAACCTTGAGCATAGATGCGAAACTTGGCCAATCCACCAAATAAAGGCACTGACTTTTCATTTATTTCCCGGATATGGCTTTGAAAAAACCGCTCATCATAATTCTGCTGATCCTGATTGCCGATCAGATTTTTAAAATTTGGATTAAGACACATATGTCTATCGGTGAAGAGATCAATGTGATGGGAAATTGGTTCATCATTCATTTTACAGAAAATGAGGGTATGGCCTTTGGAATGCGTTTTGGAGGGGATTCGGGCAAGCTGATTCTGAGTGTTTTTAGGATCATTGCCATTGTTTTGATTGGCTGGTATTTAGTAAGGTTGACCCGGAGGAAGGAACATGCCGGATTTATAATCAGTATTTCCTTAATATTTGCAGGCGCACTTGGTAATATAATTGATAGTGCTTTTTATGGGATGATTTTCAGTGCAAGCAAATTCCATGAAGTAGCAGTTTTATTTCCACCCGAAGGGGGTTATAGCAGTTTTCTTCATGGGAAGGTTGTTGATATGCTTTATTTCCCTTTAATTAAGGGATTCTATCCATCCTGGTTTCCGTTTTGGGGTGGAAATGAATTTATCTTTTTCAGGCCTGTGTTTAATATCGCCGATTCATCCATTACCATCGGGGTTTTTATATTGATAATTTTTCAAAAGAAGTTTTTCAAAAAATAACATCTCATTATTCATCATTGAAGATGAAGAAATTTTGGGCCGCAGGCTTCATACATTTTACATTTTTTTTATCTTTGCGCAAATTTTAATATCTCATCATGAAAAAAACTAGTGAAGGTTATATTTCTCAAATAATTGGTGCAGTTGTTGACGTTTCGTTTAAAAACGAAAAAGACATCCCCAATATTTATGATGCTTTGGAAATAAAGAAAGATGACGGGTCCAAATTGGTTTTGGAATGTCAGCAGGATATTGGCGAAAGTACCGTACGGACCATAGCCATGGATTCAACCGACGGTTTGCGCAGAGGAATGAAAGTGATCGCCACAGGATCTCCTATCTCTATGCCGGTTGGTGATGATATCAGGGGTCGGCTTTTTAACGTAATTGGTGATTCCATTGATGGATTGGGTGATGTTTCCAGAAAAGATGAATGGGCCATTCATCGCGATCCACCCAAATATGAAAACCTTACTACCCAAAAAGAAGTTCTTTTTACAGGTATTAAAGTGATTGATCTTATTGAGCCTTATGCAAAAGGTGGGAAAATTGGATTATTCGGTGGCGCCGGTGTTGGGAAAACGGTTATCATTATGGAGCTGATCAATAACATTGCCAAGCAATATTCAGGTCTTTCTGTTTTTGCAGGTGTTGGTGAACGGACCAGGGAAGGAAACGATTTGCTTCGCGAGATGATTGAATCGGGTGTAATCAGGTATGGTGATGAGTTCAAGGAAAGTATGGAAAGCGGTAGCTGGGACCTATCAAAGGTAAACAGGGAGGAGTTGTTGAAATCCCAGGCAACACTGACTTTTGGACAGATGAATGAACCTCCTGGAGCACGTGCAAGGGTAGCCTTGTCAGGGCTAACGGTAGCTGAGTATTTTCGCGAAGGCGATGAAAAATCAGGAGGAAGAGATATACTGTTCTTTATGGATAATATATTCCGTTTTACACAAGCGGGTTCTGAGGTTTCTGCGCTATTGGGGCGTATGCCATCCGCAGTGGGCTATCAACCTACACTTGCCACTGAGATGGGTATTATGCAGGAACGGATTACTTCTACAAAAAGAGGGTCAATTACCTCGGTTCAGGCAGTTTATGTTCCTGCTGATGACCTAACAGATCCAGCCCCTGCAACAACCTTCTCTCACCTTGATGCTACTACGGTATTGAGTAGAAAAATTGCTGAGTTAGGCATTTATCCTGCTGTCGATCCATTGGATTCTACATCCCGGATTCTTATGCCTGAAGTAGTTGGTGACGAACATTATAATACAGCCCAAAAGGTAAAAGAAATATTGCAGAGGTATAAAGAACTTCAGGATATTATTGCTATTCTTGGAATGGATGAACTTTCAGAAGAAGATAAATTAGTCGTTCACAGGGCACGACGTGTTCAACGGTTTCTCTCTCAGCCTTTCCACGTAGCTGAGCAGTTTACCGGATTAAAAGGGTGTGTTGTTTCCATCGAAGACACAATCAAAGGATTCAATATGATTATGGATGGTGAAGTAGATGAATATCCCGAAGCTGCTTTTAACCTTGTTGGAACCATTGATGAAGCCATTGAAAAGGGCAAGAAGATGCTCGAAGAGAGTAAAAACTAATTCAATTACAGAAGGATAAAAAAATGAATATCGAAATTATCAATCCAGATAAGACTATTTTTAGCGGAGAAGTTGATCTCGTTCAGCTTCCTGGAAAAGATGGTTCATTTGAAATTCTGAATAATCATGCTCCTTTAATTTCCGTATTGAACGAGGGTAAGATAAAAGTAATTGACAAAAGTAAAAAAACACAGTTCTTCGAAATTAAAGGAGGAGTAATTGAAGTGCTTCGAAATAAAATATTGATTTTGGCTGAATAAAAAAAGCCGTACTGATCGTTCAGTACGGCTTTTTTTATTTAAGCTCTCTCTTTAGCTTTTTATCCTTTCAAGCTCATAACGTATGAGCGACTCCTTAATTGTATTTCTAACACTATCACGCATGGCTCTTACCATACGGTCTCTTTTATTAAGATTTGAAAAATGCTTTTTAATAAATAGTTCTGCATTAAAATCTGCAATAGTTTCTATTTGTTTCATAGTGATTTAATTTATTCAGAATAAATAGTCATCCTGACATTATCGTACTTTGTGTTATCAAAATCTGTACCATTACCAATATTGGTCATTTTTCGGGGCGCAAAAATATAAAAATACCAGTTATAATGTGAGTTTTAAAAATAATTTTATTGCTTATTCGTTTTTCCACATTAATTACGATTTTTCCCATGATGAAACAAATGTTACATTTCCTGTAAATGAAAACTGCTGTTTTGCAAAAATTGAGGACTTTGTTGAATTTAAAAACTAAATACTTGTAAATCATAGATATATGAATAAAATTTTGCCGATTTTTATCGTGATTGCACTTACTTTAACAAGCTGTATCGAGATTATTGAAGAAATAACGATCAATAAGGATCAGTCTGGGAGCATCTCTTACAGGCTGGAAACGGGAGAGTTAAGTTCTATATTAAGCAATTTTGCAGGATTTTTTGAGAATGATTTTGAAAAACAAATGAAAGAGAAGGTTAATGAATTTGCCCGAAAGTTGAAAGGCGTTGAAGGCATTAGTAATCTAAAATATAGCGCTAATCCAAGAACAGGTGAATTTGAATTGAAAGCTGATTTTGATAATGCGAAGGCCCTAAATAAAGCGTTGTATCAAGCTTTTGGGTATGAGAAGAAGACCTTTTCTCCCGGATATTTAAAAATATCGAGGCATAAATTCAAACGAAACAATATCTCTCCGTATATAAAACAGTATTTGGAGAGGGAAGAATTTCAAATGTCCAGTGAACATTTATTGGGAATGATCTCATTTCGTACAAGTGTAATTTTGCCTAATAAGGCGAAAGGATATAAGCCGGGCAATGCAAAATCCAGCGACGGTGGAAAGAAAATTTCGGTGACTTATCCGGCAGAAGACATTATTAACAATACTACCAGCATGAAATGCAGTATAAAATATTAAACTGCCAATTCATACTCAATATAAATGGTGAAGGTGATAATTAAGGTATCAATCAGGTGAGCCAGGAATTGACATATGACTTTGAACAATATACCACTCTCCATCAATTTTGAGAGAACCCCGGTAAATCTGAGTCCTTCAAATTGAACCGCGTCTCCTTGATAAATATAATTGTAGTTAACTACTTCAGAAAACCAGGCAGTATTTCCGGTTTCATTTACGGTAATTATTTGATCACGTACCGAAATATAGGTTTCTTCAAAAGATGAGAATTGCCTGTTCATAGCACTTTTAATAGCTTCCCATCCCAAAAGGGTCTCATCACTGTTGGTTCCAAAAACAACTATGCCGGGGTCCATTGCCCAAACTTCTTTAACCAGTTGAATGTCTTGTTTCTCATTGGCAATAACATATTTCTCTAATACCAGAGCTACTTTTTCCTTTTCAAGTTTGAGGTCAACTTCAGGAACATTCACCTGATTTACCTGGTTGCAACCAACAATTAATACTGCTGAAATAATTACTAATACTATTTTATTCATCGTCCAAAATTTGATGTTTAATACTATTTTCAAAATTAATTTAATCTCGGTTGAATTGCAAGAATTAATTGAAATTAATTAGGGAAAAAATAAAACAGCCTGCAAATTCACATTTACAGACTGTTTTTTGGAGGTGGTACCACCTGGATTTGAACCAGGGACACACGGATTTTCAGTCCGTTGCTCTACCAACTGAGCTATGGTACCCAATAAGTCCTCTTTAAATAAGGGAGGGCAAAAGTAAATAACATTTTTTGAATTAGAAAGAATTTTCAGAAAATATTTTTAGTTAAACCTTATATTTCATCATGCCTACGATCGTTTAGATTACTTTTGCAAAATGTAAAACATAATCATAACACTTACAACTTTTTGAATGCAATGAATTTGCCTGTTAAGTAGCTGATGTACTGTTAAATGTTACAATGTTTTATAAAGTGTATGTTTTGATGGACACAATTTTGGAGTTGCCAAGAGAATTTACTACAAAGATTAAATGAGACTGATAATTGATTACGGAAATACACGGATAAAAACAGCACTATTTGATAGTGATAAAATGGTTGATTATCGAGTTTCTAGTAATCTTTCAATTAAAGGGCTATTGGACTTTCTTGGAGAAGGAGAGAATTCAAAGTCAGTTACCAGGCCTGTCAGGCATGTTATAGTTTCATCGGTAGTTAACTATCCAACTGAGATTCGGGAATTTTTGGAAAGCAGAGACTCCTTTGTTGAATTTAATTCAAATACCAAACTACCCTTTACAAATAAATACAAGACACCGGAAACATTGGGAAATGACAGGATCAGTGCTGTTGCGGGTGCTCTTCATGTATTTCCCGGGAATGATTTGCTTGTAATTGATGCGGGAACGTGTATTACTTACGACTTCGTAAATGCTAAAAGGGAGTATTTCGGGGGTGGCATATCACCAGGGATTGATGTGCGTTTTAAAGCATTAAATACTTTTACGGGCAAACTTCCGTTAATTACACGAACAAATAATCCACCCTTAATTGGTAGATCCACTAAAGAATCTATTTGGTCAGGGGTCTTGAATGGGGTTATATCAGAAGTTGATGGTATAATTGACCGATATATTGAGAAATATCCAAATATTAAAATAATTTTTACCGGTGGCGATGCTATTTATTTTGATAAAAAACTAAAAAATAACATCTTTGCAAATTCAAATTTAGTGATGATAGGTTTAAACGACATTCTGAATATTAATGGAGGAATAAATTGAAACAACTCTATATATTTGCAGACTTTTCTGTTTTTATTTTTTGATGTGTTATCTCAGTCAGAAATAGGTTTGCCTTATTCAGCATTTGGAATGGGACATTTAAACAATGTCAATAACATTCGCAACAAAACTATGGGAAGCATAGGAATAGGAACCCGGATTACTTCACTGTAAATATTAAGAATCCTGCATCGTATACGGCCTTCGATACTACTTCCTTTCTTTTTGAAGGAAGCATGATCGGTAATTACACCAATTTAAAAACAGAAAGTGTTGACGAAGTTTCAACTTCTGCAGCTATGGGAAGCTTATTGTTTGGATTTCCGGTCACTCATTTCTGGAAAAGTAGTTTTGGTCTTGTCCCTTTTAGCAGCGTTGGATACAGTGTGTTTGACTACGAGTTTCAAGAGGATATTGGCAACGTTGAATATATCTTTAGAGGAGCGGGGGGTATTAGCAGGTTTTATTGGGGAAATGCTATTCAGTTCCTTCAAAATTTTTCTGTGGGAGTAAATGCCTCCTATTTATTTGGTACAATTGACAAATCTCATACAGTTGCCTTTCCCGATTCAGCTTATATTATCAACACAAAGGAAATCACCTCAGTCACGGTTAACGATTGGTATGTTGATTTTGGGATTCAATATTATCGAAAAATTAAGCGAAATATAAATTTAACTGCCGGTGCTGTATTCAATCCCAAATTTAATTTGGGAGCTAAACGAAGTTATACTGCCCGGACCTTTTACGGCAATGTGAATAATATTGACCTTTTTAGAGATACAATTGCGTATGTTCAGGATGAAAAAGGCAAAATAACCGCACCCATGGGAATTGGCTTAGGTTTATCTTTGGCACGGCCAAATCATTGGTTAATGGGTCTTGATTATAAATTTGGCCAATGGGCAGAGTATCAGAGTTTTGGTGTTAGCGATTCATTGGTCAATTCGCATACGCTGAACCTGGGAGGTCAAATTATTCCAAACTACGCTAGTGCAACATATTCAAATAGAATTGATTATCGCTTAGGACTGAAGCTTTCCCGTACATATTTAAAGCTTAAGGGAGAGCAACTGAATTCTGTTGGCATAACATTTGGAGTTGGATTGCCATTGAGAAGTGTTGCAGTTAGAGGGTCTCGCTCAATGATAAACCTGGGAGTTGAACTTGGAAGAATGGGAACAGTTGGCAACGGTTTGATACAAGAGAATTATGCAAACATTTATATAGGACTTGCGATTTATGAATGGTGGTTTTTCAAAAGAAGATACCAATAAGTGTTTAAAAGTTATCAGATTATCCTTATTTTTGTTATTTATTAAATATTTTCAATACATATTAGAAATCATGAAATTAAAGACAGTTTTATTCATCAGTTTATTCTTGAGTTCGATGGCATTTAGTACACTCAAGGCACAAGTTGAATTGGAAGCGAAATACGGGGATGATAGTGTAACTTGTGTAATGAACAATTCTTTGTATTACGAGTTCTACAGGCAATGGAAACAAAGTGACTATAAAAATACCTCATGGAAAGATGCCATGGCACCCTGGAGATGGGTATTCCTGAATTGTCCTCAAAGCACAATTAATATTTACCTACATGGAGAAAAGCTTCTTGAACATAAACTGGAAACAGTAACAGATAAAAATCATAAGGATAAATATATTGATACATTAATGATGATGTATGATGCTCGGATCAAATATTTTGGAAAAGAGGGGTATGTATTGGGTAAAAAAGGAGTTGACTTATATAAGTTAAGGCCTTCGTCGTACCAGGAAGCCTATGAAATACTCAAAAAATCTATTGATCTTGAAGGAAATGAATCAAGTGGCCCTTCCCTGATCTATTATTTCAGGGCAGCTGAAAAAATGGTTAAGGCAGAGAAAGCAGAAAAGGTTGTATTGGTTGATATTTATGATCAAACAAGTGAAATTATTGATTTTAATATCAAACAAGCTGAAGCTGAGAATAAACCTAAAGATGTTACAAACTGGGAAAACATTCGGGGTAATATTGAACTTTCTTTTGAGCCTTATGCAACCTGTGAAGATTTGATTAGTATTTATTCTGAGAAATTTGAAGCTGCATCAAACGATGTTGATCTTTTGAAAAAGATCACCAAAATATTAGACAAGAAGGATTGTACCGACTCGGATCTGTTTTTTATGGCCACAGAGAATCTGCATAAAGCCAAACCAACAGCTCGTTCAGCAGAATTGATGGGTAAAATGTACATACAGAGAAAGCAGTATACTGAAGCAACGAAGTATTTGCAACAGGCAATTGATTTGTACGAAGATGATAATGAAAGGGCCGATGTTCATTTCCTCGTTGCCAATGTTTATTTTGAATTAGAGCAGTACTCAAAAGCTAGGACACATTGCTACGAAACCCTAAAGGTAAGGCCGGAGGAAGGAAAAGTGTACATTTTGATTGGTGACATGTACCAAGCCACTGCTAAAGATTGTGGTGACAACGATTTAACTTCGAGAGTTGCTTATTGGGCTGCCGTTGACAAATACATTAAGGCAAAAGATGTTGATTCTTCAGTAAGTGATGTTGCAAAATCAAGAATTAATACATTTTCTCAATACTTCCCTGCAACAGAAACGATATTTTTCTACGATTTAAAAAAAGGTGATCCTTACAAGGTTGGTTGCTGGATCAACGAATCGACCACGGTTAGAACATCTGACTAACACATCATTATCAGGTGAAAACCTTATTTCAATTTCTAAAGAAGTATTATTATTACTCACAGGTTATTGTAACTCTTTTTGGAATTGCGCTGATTTGTGGTTGTGAAAATGACATCAATACGATATATTCCCTTTCACAGGTTGATTCCTTGCCTTTTGATTATACCAAAGGACTTGAAGCCTATTACAGTGATTCCGGAAAAGTAGAGGCTTATTTGGAAAGCCCTTTGATGAAAAGGACTGATGAGGATGACGACTCTTTTTTGAGTTCCCGGAGGGTTTTTAAAATTGTTTTTTTCGATTCGTTGACAGGCCAGAATCTCAAATAACTGCCAAATATGGAATTAGTTATGAGAAAAAGAACATAATGGAGGCTAAAAACAATGTGGTGGTAAAGAATATTCAAAAGAATGAATTTTTGGAAACCGAACATTTGATTTGGGACAGAAACAAAGGAATCATCTATACGGATGTTTTTGTTAAGATCACGCGTGATGAAGAGGTTATATATGGTGATGGTATGACTTCTGATCAAAACTTTGAGTCGTACAAAATTAAAAATGCCTCGGGTGAGTTTATTATAAGTACAGGTGATGAATAATTAGCAGAGCTCCTAAAGGATGGTTTAATCCCCAAGTGAATAAATGGAAAATTGGACAATCGTAATCATTACATTAATATTTTCTGCGCTGTTTTCAGGCTTGGAAATAGCTTTTGTCAGTTCCAACAAGTTGAGAATAGAGCTGGATAAAAACAAAGGTTTTTACACAGCAAAAATGATTTCCGAATTCGTTAAAAATCCTTCAAAGGTTTTGGGGGCGCTGTTATTGGGAAATAATATTGCCTTGGTTGTTTATGGTATCGCTATGGCCACGATTCTGGAACCCCTGATTGAAGACATGCTGACGCCACAGTATTCTACTGAGTTTTTAATACTCATTATTCAAACCATTGTTTCCACGATCTTAATATTGATTGTTGCCGAGTTTCTTCCAAAAGCACTATTCAGGATAAACCCCAATACCATATTGAAGGTTTTTGTTATTCCTTTCAAATTGTTTTACCTGATCTTTTACCCTTTTATTCATTTTTTAGCCTGGCTTTCCGAATTTATACTTAAAAGTTTGTTTCGAATAAAATTCTCACGCGAAGAGTATACTTTCAGTCCGTTAGACCTTGACCATTATTTAAAGGAATACAATCCGGATGACCGGAAAGATTATGAGGTGAAACAGGAGATCCAAATGCTTCAAAACGCCATTGATTTTCGAAAAATCAAGTTGCGCGAATGCATGGTGCCAAGAACTGAAATTACAGCCATTGACCAGGAGGAAAGCATTATCGATTTGAGAAATCGATTTATTGAATCGGGCCATTCAAAAATTTTGGTTTATCGTGAAAGCATTGACAATATTATCGGATTTGTACATTCTTCTGATATGTTTAAAAACCCTCCGGATATTAAAACAGCTATCCATACAATACCTATCGTACCTGAAACCATGCTGGCCAATAACGTCCTCCGGATGTTTATTAAAGAGTATAAAAGCATTGCTGTGGTTGTTGATGAGTTTGGAGGTACATCGGGGGTTGTTACCATGGAAGATATTATTGAGGAAATTTTTGGCGAAATTGAGGATGAATATGATAACGAAGAATTGATTGAAAAACAGATAAGTGAAACAGAATATATCTTTTCTGCCCGTTTGGAGATTGATTATCTGAATGATAAGTACAATTTAAAACTCCCTGTTTCGGATAATTATGAAACCCTGGGAGGCCTGATCATCGAAATTCATGAAAGCATACCGCAAGAAAATGATGAAATTCAAAACGACCCCTTCCGTTTTATTATAACTCAGGCAACCAAAACACGCATTGAACAGGTTCATGTCAGGATTGAACCGAGTAAAAAGGGCTGTTTCGTGCATTTATATAGTTGATATTCCCTGCAATATATTTTTAATAAAATATTTCTCATTTAATTTAGTTGTTGTACATTTGCAAATTCTTTTAAAAATTGGAATTATGGCGATTATTGGCACGATTAGAAAACAATCTGGATTATTAATAATCATTGTTGGTGTTGCACTTGCAGCATTTGTTTTGGGAGATTTTTTGAAACCTAGGTTCGAACCGGCAGGTGGTAAATATTAGAAGTAATGGGTGAAGACATTTCCTATTCGCAATTTGATGCAAAGTATGAACAGAATCTGGAAGCCCAAAAAGGAATCAAAATTCGGAAAACCTTAAAGCAGATGATATTTTCAGGCTAAAGCAACAAACTTATGATCAGATAGTCCAAAAAATTATTTTGGATAAGGAGTTTGACAAACTGGGTGTGGTAGTAACTGCTGAAGAGTTGTTTGACCAGCTTCAGGGAGATGAGCCTCATGCATACATCTTGCAGTATTTCAAAGATCCGAATACACAGCAATACGATCCGGAGCTGGTACGGAATTATATCAAACAACTCAATGAAATGGATGCAGCTTCGCGCAGCCAATGGGAAGCTTTTGTTGAGGCAGTTAAAGAGGACCGTTTGAAAGCAAAATACAAAAACCTCATATCGAAAGCTTACTTTATGCCCGATCCGTTTTTGTTGATGGATTATAAGGATAAAAAAGCCAGTGCAAAAGTAAGGCTGGTTGGAGCGCGGTACAGTACCATCAACGATAGTTTGGTAACCGTTACGGATGCAGATTTTAAGAAATACTACGAGGATTATAAGCAAAACTATAAGCAGGAAGCTACACGCGATATTGATTATGTTGTGTTTGAAGTAAAACCTTCTATAAAAGATCGTAAAGAAATAAGACAGCAGGCATTTGCTATTTTTGAAGATTTTAAAAAGGCTGATAATGTTCCATTGTTTGTGAATGGTGAATCGGATACAAGGTATGACAGTACTTTCTATAAAGAAGGCCAACTTCCGGTGCGTATTGATTCATTGATGTTTAATTCGGAGGTGGGGACTTTTGTAGATCCTTATATTGAGAATGATGCATGGCATATGGCTAAGTTGGTTGATGTTCAGTTCAGGCCAGATTCGATGAAGGCCAGCCACCTGTTGATTTCGTATGCAGGAGCTGCCGGTGCAGGACAAGACGTGACCCGAATAAAGGTTGATGCCAAAGCATTTGCCGATAGTTTATTGGGTGTAATTAAAGCAGAACCCGGGAAACTGGAAGTACTTTCTAAATTATATTCAAATGATCCTTCGGCGGAAACCAATTCGGGCGATCTGGGATGGTTTGCTGACGGTTCGATGGTTTATCCGTTTAACAATGCTGTATTGAATGGGAAGGAGGGGGAAATTACCTTTGCTGAGACCATGTTTGGATACCATATTATAAAAATTACAGGCAAACAAGAGCCCACGAAAAAAGTCAGGGTGGCGATGATTGATGTTGCCATTACTCCAAGCCAGGAAACCTATCAGGAAGTATTTGCCCAGGCCAGCGAGTTCCAGGGGAAAGCCACCTCTCTTGAAGCATTTGATACCCTTGCAACGCACTTTGGGATCAGCAAAAAGTCAGCTCCAAACCTCACTGCTATGAGTAACCGGATTGCCGGGATTGATTATCCAAGGGGAATTGTTCAGTGGTCGTTTATTGAGGGAATTGGTGCAGGTTCTGTTTCAACTGTTTTTACTATGGAAGACAATTATATTGTAGCCGCAGTTACGAAAGTGAAGGAAGAAGGTATTCCTCCGTTGGCTGACCTGAAAGAAGTTTTGGAACCACTGATCAGGAAAGACCTTAAGGGTGACGTGATGATTGAAAAGATGAGCGCTGCTGCAAACGATTCGAAAAACCTTGTTGAGATTGCTGCTAAACTGGACTCAAAGGTGGATACCTTGGAGAATGTTACTTTTAATATGAGGAACGTAGCAGGTTATGGCAATGAACCTGATGTACTGGCGAAAATATTTACTATGAATACCGGTGTTATATCCAAACCGGTAAAAGGAAGCAACGCTGCATTTTTTGTGATCGTGGATGAAGTAACTCCCATTAATGAAGAGGATGATTTCCGGATTTATGAAAAGCAGCTGATCTCTGGCTTTACCGCAAAGGTTAATAACAACTCCTATATTACCATCCTTCAGAGTGAGGCGGATGTTGTTGATAACCGGGTGAAGTTTTTCTAAATAAAATATTTCAATTTACGAATGCGGGCTTTCACAGAAGGCCCGCTTTTTTTGTGCCTTAATGTAAGTGTTTTCAATGTGTTTGCAGGTACTGGAATGAACCGTTATTGTTTTGTTTGGGCTTTGAGGAGCTGGAGGACGTCGGTGAGGAGGTTGTTTTCGCGCCGGAGGTTTTCGATGGTTTGTTTTAGCTGGGTTATTTCGTCTTTGAGGGCTTTGACGGTTTCGGGGTTTATGTCGGGGTGGATGCGGTAATACTGGAGGAAGTCGTGGTTGAGGGAGCGGGAGAACTGGAGGATGCGGGTGAGGGATAGGGTCTTGCGTTTGGGTAAGCTATGGATGGTAACGGTTGATAAACCTGTTATGCGGCCGAGTTGGGCGGCGCTAATGCCTTGTTTTCTGGCTTCTTCGAGGATGTGTTCTCCTATTTTTTTCATTGGATGATGTTTTTTGATGGTTCGGGGGCAAAGGTAGTTAATTTATGGTTAAGTTAAGTTAATTAGAAATTAACTTTCATTAGTTGGAAAATAACATCTGTTAGTTGGAAATTAATTTGCTTAGGATTGAATTAATCTTTCTTAACTTTGAATTAATCTATCTTAAGATTGGACTAATATTCTTTAAGAATGGAATAATCTTTATTAACATTGAAATAATCTTTGTTAAGATTGGATTAATCATCATTAAGATTGCATTAATATTAATTAATCTTGAGTTAATCTTTCTTAATATTGAATTAATCTTTTTTGACCACGAATTTGTTTTAAGTAATGGTGAAATGCCTGAATGCTAAAATGGGGCTGATGTAATGGGGCTGCAAAGGCAGGAGTGGAGCCTGCACACTAGCATTGCCGGAATTTTCGCGCCATTTGGGGGAATGGAAGGGTGATACCCCTAGATTGAGTTCGTGTATCTGCCTTAAACCTTTAATGCCGGTGATGCATTTTTTCACTTTTGTTGCAATGTAGCTGAAGGAAGCGACTTCGGTTTAGCTTAAATTGTTGGCGTGGAGTATGACAACGTTAGCCTGGTACATCGACAGTATGTTTTGGTGTGGCCAGTTGTAATAAAAAGGTTTTAAATGGTTCAACGTATCATTGAGTGGCGCTAAGATGTTGATGCTGTTTGTATATACAATATGAACAGAAAATTTAAATGGGGCCTGAATTACTGGTGCGATTAAAATGAACTGCAGCTACTGTGACAAGGTGATGAAGATCACTTCAGCTTTTTGGGTTCTTTTTCGCTGAAAACATACAGGCTGTTGGGGGAGAATGAGATCAGGTCAACCCGCAGGGCAAGGCCAAAGTAATTGGTGTTGTTCAGGAAATCATAACCCAGCATCAGGTTTACCCAATGAAGCCCGATCATAAGGTTTCCGTTAAACGTTGTTTTCATCCCGCCCGGCTCCCGCCTCAGCCCAACATCAGCAGCGATTCCAAATGCAAACATGGGCACGATCCTCCGCGAATGATCTTCATAACAAGTGGATTTACCGAACACAAAAATTCCGCCATTGCCCACACTGAAAGCCGGGTTAAGCTGCCACTCATCGGAGTTCTCAATCCTTGCGATCGAAAAAGGAAGGGTGGAAGTAAAGTAAAAGACATTTTTCGTTTTCAATGTTTCGGGAGGCGTGCTGCCCTTGCGCAGGTAATACTTGTCAAAGGCTTTTTTCCCGACCATCTGGCCATACGTCAATCCAGCCATCAGGATAAATACAAATAGGAGTAAACAGGTAATTGTTTTCATTGGGTTGAGTGTTTCATACAAAGATATACAAAACCTGAATGCAATAAAATGTTTTCTTTTAGAAACATGGTGCCTTCCCTGAGAAACTTTGTGAAACAGATCTAACACAAAGTTTTATTAATATTAGTTGAACCATAGATTATAACTGCGTTTTAGCACACTGACCGGTTACCTTTTATAGGTTGTTCGATATTCTCATAATCCGTTACTCTGCAATCACCGTGTTGATCACCTGCTGCTTTGATACGTCCTCATTCAAAGGCCTTCCGGATACATTTTTTCAAGTTCATAACGTACATCCATTTTGATCGCTTTAATTATATTCATCCAAAACTGAATTACGTTTGTTTATTCTGCTTAATTTTAGTGCAAATTTCACAGCCTGAATTCTTCGCGAAAGCATGAAACATAAAATACACTCACAAATTATAGGGTATATATTAGCTGGATTTCTTTTGTTTATCGGCCTGCAATACCAATCAATGGCTTGCACCTATACATTAAGCATGCAGGATAGCTATGGTGATGGATGGAATGGGGCTTTCCTTGAAGTTTTTATCAATGATGAGCTGGCAGGCACATTCACAGCCATAGAATTCGGAAGCATTGCGGGATTTGAAATTAATGAGGGTGATTTGTTAGACCTATATTACACACCCGGCGAATACGAAAATGAAAACACCTACCAGTTATTTGATCCGGGTTGGAACACAGTATTTGCCGATGGGCCCAACCCCCAGACAGGGAATGTTTTTACCACCTTTGTTGATTGCAACAGCACGGTGGTTCCCGGGGGAAACCCCTGCACAGCCATAGTGATTGACACCGGTTGTTTTGTGACCAGCAATGTGGGAATGCCCGGAACAGGTATTAACCCGGGATGTGCCAATTACCAGGGGGGCGACATTTGGTTTACCATGCCGGCACCAACCTCCGGGAATATTAGTTTTTCTACTCAAAACGGCGGATTGAACGATACAGGAATTGCTGTTTGGGCCGATACCTGCACCAACCTTCAACTATTGGGATGTGATGATGATGGTGGGAACGGCTATTATTCTTTACTCTCGATTTATGATCTTGAACCGGAGCAAACTTTGTATATCCAGGTTTGGGGTTATGGCGGAGGAACCGGCGCTTTTGAGTTTTGCATAACCGACCTGGGAACGGTGGTGTTTGAAAGTTCTCAACTGCCCATTGTGATGATCAACACTTTTGGTCAGACTATTCCTGAGGATTCAAAAATTGATGCCTGGATGGAGATTAAATACAATGGCCCTGACAGCCTAACTTTGTTGACCGACAGTTCGAACGTTTATGATGGCCACATCGGGATTGAAATCAGGGGTGCTACCTCAGCAGGTTATCCGCAAACGCCTTACAATATTGAAACCCGGACTGACTCGGGGACCAATAACAATGTTCCGATTTTAGGGATGCCTCCAGAAAACGATTGGGTTTTGCTTTCCAATTACAACGACCGTTCGCTGATTCGAAATACACTGGCCTTTAAACTCTTTGAAGAAATGGGAAACTACAGTGTGCGAACCCATTTGTGCGAGGTGCTGGTGGATAGTTCCTACAAAGGCATTTATGTTTTTGGTGAAAAAGTAAAACCGGACAACAACAGGGTGGACATTGCCAAACTACTACCGGGAGATACCCTTGGCGATGAACTTACCGGTGGTTATATACTGGAACAAAATTACTGGAACGAATCCAACAGCTTTCTTTCAAATTATTCACCCATCGATCATCCTGAATTTGATGTTCATTTTGTATACAAATACCCAAAAGCAGCTGACATTAATGAACTCCAGAAAGAATACATCGCTGCTTTTGTAGATAGCCTTGAGACGGCATTATACAGTGAGAATTTTGCGGATCCGGAAACGGGGTATCGTCAATACCTTGATGTTCCTTCTTTCATCGATTATTTTCTTATCAATGAATTATCGCGAAACAATGACGGCTTTAAAAAGAGTGTGTTTTTTTACAAAGACAAATTTTCGAATGGGGGAAAACTTAAGGCCGGCCCGGTGTGGGATTTTGATTGGGCGTGGAAAAATCTTTATACCTGTACGATTTTCGAAAACATTGACGGTTCGGGGTGGGCTCATCACATTAACGATTGCCCTACCGACAACTATTCCTGTGGCTGGTATATCCGGATGTTGCAGGACAGCACTTTTGCCAATGAGCTTCGGTGTGCTTATGAGGATTACAGGCTAACAATGCTGGATACAACTTCGATCTTTGCCTACATTGACAGCATTCAAAACCTCGTACAATATGCTCAGGCGAGGCATTTCCAGAAATGGCCCATACTTGGCATCAGCGGACCGGCACCCGAGGTAGGAGAAATTGCTACAACCTATAACGCCGAATTGGATACACTGAAAGCCTGGATTGGATTACGCTTGCAATGGCTCGATGAAAACATACCGGGACTATGTGTGTCCCTGACCCAGATTGATGAGCAATCCAATTCAGTTAGCACACTGAAGTACTATCCTAATCCGGGAAATGGGGTGGTTCATTTTGAGGGTTTTCTTCAGGGAGATTCTCCTCTCCTGCTATGCTTTTATGATGAAACGGGTAGAAAAATTGACGACATTCAATTGCAGACCGGGTATTTAAACCTCGATTATCATTTAAAGAGAAACGGAGTTTTTTATTTTAAATTGATTGGTAAAGATGGGATCATTGAATCCGGCAAACTAATAGTGTATTAGTTGTGTATTTTTATTGTCCGAAATGGAAATAAAGAATGATTCAACTATTCTATCTTAATCATCTTCTCGACAACTCTGTCCTGACCAGATTGTATCACAATATAGTACATCCCGGCATTCAGTTCAGAAGCATCAATTTCAAGTTGGTGGGAAGCTTGAATATGCACTTTTTGAAGCAGGGTACTGATTAATATCCCATCTGAATTATACATATGTATCTGTATCTGCGCCTTTTGATTAATCGAATATGAAATCAGAGCATGTTCAAAAACAGGATTTGGAGAAATGGAAACTGAGCTGACATTACCAAAAGATGAACCAAGTTCAACAATAGAAGTATTATATCCAACATCCACTTGAAAAATAGTATTGGATGCAGAAGCCATAACCCATAAATAATCTCCATCCCAGGCCAGGTCGCGGGGATTGGTGTGAGGTGAATTCACTTCATAAATAATTTCTCCATTATTCGGGTTGAGACAATATAGCTTATCCGTTTCAAAATCATCTGTCCACAAATGCTCTCCATCCCACGTCAATCCAACGCAAGCATCACCTGGAGAATTAACGCTTTGCAGGCTATTTCCTGTATTGGGATCTACTTTATAAATCATTTTGGATGAAAAGTCAGTCATCCATAAATACTGCCAAATCAGGCTAATCCATGTACCCAGTTTTGTTCAGGAACAAAGAAGAAATCACCAGACCATTTTCAGGGTCAAGTTTATAGATATAACTGGGTTCGTTAGGCCCGCTGCCGTTTTCAGAAGCCCATAAATATGTTCCATCCCAGGCAAGGCCTTCTACGAATGATCCGGGGGCATCAAATGATTTAATAATCCCACCGGAAACAGGATCAACCTGATAGATTTTACCCATACAATTTCGGAATACCATAAAAAGAAGTACCGTCTGAGGTCATGCCCTGACAATAACTGCTATTTGTATAGTTATGGAATGGATAACGTCACCTGTATCCTTCACATTGAGCTTAACCTCATGGTTAAGGCTCAAGAACTGATGTAAAATATCATCCGAAATTAAATCCAAATCTTTATCAGAATTAGTGTTTATGGTTTGAGAAAACAATAGTGGAAATAAAAATGGGAAACAGCAATAGCACTGCAATAAGTTTCCCTGACAAAAGTAAAATTATTCTTTTTCATGTTTTTTGATTTTATATTTATAGAACAATTGCTATTCTACAAATATAAAAATAATCATCAGAAATCGAATAGATATTAATAAGAGAAACAATTAAGCTTTCTCATTTATGAACATAATTCCTGCTTAAATATCTAATGAATGACAGTATTGCTGGATATTTTCCAAATTCGAAAATAACAAATTAAACCAACCATTGATCAATTAAGAAATCTTGAATTATTTGCTTAGGTTAAGCGTCATATCAATATTGACAGTTGTTTCATTATCCCCATCATCATCCAGGTCAATGTCTTCTGTTTCCGTCGGAATTCTCAATTTAAGGTTGGACGAGGAAAGGCTAACGATTGTGAGGTTGTCGGTTTCATTTTCATATACCAGCACCAACGTGTTTCCATCATTATTTATGGACCATGTTCCATTCTCAACTCCTTCGGAGTTTGTGAATTGGTAGGTGTTGTCATCCTTAAAATTGATGGTTCCCTGATTGCCAGCTTCAATCCCGGAAGTAAAAAAATTGACCAACATCTGGGCTTCTTGTTCAGTGTATTCAAAATTGGTCGTCATGTAAGTAACAAGGTCAACGCCTCCTACGGAGAGGTCAGCAGTCGAATTATCAATATTCCATGTTCCGATCAGATCGTTTTGTGTTTTTTCGTCTTCCGTTTCTTTCTTGCAAGATGAAACTAAAACCATGGATAGCATGAGGGTAAATAGTAAGGGTAGTAATGTGTTTTTCATAGTGAATGTAGTTTATAGTAAATTGTAATAATTATAACATAACATCGAAAAGTCAAAATTGTTAATTCAATTTCAAAATTGGCGAATAAAAAAGATGAGGAATTATATAAAATCGGTCAATAATTGGACTTATGGATGGTGAGTAAATTTAATTTTCGGCATTCAACACTGTTACAGAACCTTTTATTGTTTGAGAAATGTCATCCTCACCATAATACACATCGAGGACCCAGTAATAGGTTCCATCGGCAACAGGGGAGCCGTTTCGCTTTCCATCCCAGCCCATCTCAAAATTATCCGACTCCCAAACCTTTTCACCCCAGCGATTGAAAATAAGAATATGATTCCTGTTAATTCCGCTCCAACTGTCTTCAAAAGGTGAAAAAACATCGTTAAAGCCATCTCCATTGGGTGTGATCACGATTGGGACTTTCACTTCAAGCATTTCGATGCGCGCAGTATCGCTGCTTTTGCACGGCCCTTGCCACACCTCAACCCAATAATACGGATTTTCAGGATCAATCTGCTCTGCAACCACAACATAATATTGCCCTCCGGCTCCATCCTGCCATGTGTATTGATCAAAACCAGCCCCACCATCCAGTTGAATCGTTTCTCCCGGCTGAATCACCTGATCAGCTCCAAGGTCAACTTCAGGGACGGGAAATTCAATTACAATCGCCTGGTCGCTTGCGATTCCACATTGGTTGGATACTTCAACTGTATAGGTTCCGCCATTCTGAACCTCCAGGTAATGATCTCCCGGCTCTCCGTTCCAGGTATAGGAATAAGGCCCCTGAGGAGTTTCCAATATCCGGGTTTCCCCTTCACAAATTTGGTTGTCTTCTCCGAGATCAGCAATTGGTTTGGCCAATGAAGCAATCTCAACACTTGCTTGCGAAATACAGTTGTAATTATCGGTAACCAAAACCGAATAATTTCCCTCCTCAACCACTTCATAAACCGGCCCGGAGAAGTTGTCCTGCCAGAGGTAACTGCTGTAACCTTGCCCCGGATCAAGATAGATGGTATCGCCAAGACACAAGAGGGTATCGTTGCCCAAATCAATTTCAGGGGAAGTTATGTTGACAAAAATATCATCAAAAGCAGGGCAATTATCATTCGTTACCGTTACGCTGTAATTACCCGGACTTACTACAGTAAAAAAAGGCAGTGTGGTGTTGTCTTGCCACAGATAAGAGTCAAACTGGTTTCCGGGATCCAGAAACAAAGTGGCCCGGTACAGATAGTTGTATCATTTCCAAGACTTACCGTGGGAAGGAACTAACAATATCCACAGTATCTGATCCCGTACAACCATTTTCATCAACAACATACACCCAATACGTTCCGGAAACAGTAACCGGGAAAGAGGTTGCATTGCTTCCATTCTGCCATGTATAAGTTGTAAAGCCGGAACCGAGGATTCAGTGTAAAATTATCGTCGGAACAAATGGTGGCATCTTCTCCCCAGGTCAATATTTGCAGCCGGTGAAAAACTCACTAATATCGTATCTCCTCCAGTACATCCAAAATCATCAACAACCTGCACCCAATAGGTTCCGGGACTCGTCACAATCGTTGTCTGAAGTACCGAACCATCGCTCCATAAATATTGGTCATAACCCCAACCTGCATCCAACACGATATTCTGCTCCTCACAGGCTACAGTATCATTACCAAGATCAACATTAATCTCTTCAGCATATTCAATGAGTATGGTATCCACTCCGACACATCCCGATTCTGCAGTTACCTGTACCCAATATATCCCGGCCTCATTAACCATCACAGCAGGATTAGGTGAACCATTATTCCAGAGATAAGATTCAAATCCTTCACCGGCAGAGAGCAGCATTTGCGTCCCCGTGCATAATGTAGTATCGTTTCCCAAATCCACGACAGGTGAAGGCACATACTCTACAACAATGGTATCAGAAGATGGGCAGTATTTTAACAAATGAATGTCATCTATTCCAAAATCATTTCCTCCAAGTTCGGTATTCTGATTGAGAATGCAAATCTCAGCCGTAGTATTAAAACCAGAATTCCAATCACTGATAAAATTTTCCCATAAACAGGTAGCTCCATTCAGGTAAACCGTTTCAAGAACGGTACCATTGATAAAAAAACTCAATATCGCCGGATTGGCAGGGTGGACTGAAGTAAACCAACTTGAAAAAAAATAATTTGTATTGGGCTCTACATCCACCGTCTGGCACCAAACAAATTCGCTATGGACCGTGTCGCCATTCACAATCATATACAATCCATCGCCGGTTGTATGGTCCAGACAAGGGGAAAAATCATTGTGGTAATCAGAAGCATCGGCCCCGATGGCATAGGTCCCTTCTTCAGAAAGAAGGCCCCATGGGCCACCTGTGCCTAACACATAATTTGTGTAAAAAGATGTATTCCCTTCGCTAAAATCACCGTTGGCGACAAGGTTGGTCGAATCGAGGTATTCAACATCGCACCAGTACTCTCCGGGTTCGCTCACACTTAAAAATTGTCCGGTGGATCATTATTCCACAAGTATGTATCATATCCGGCACCGGCATTCAATTGCAACACAGCCCCATCACACATTATGGTGTCGTTTCCAAGGTTGAGGGTGTCGCATTGGGGATGCACTGTTTGAACAACAAACAATAGAATAAAGGGAAATAATATGTAAAGATAGATTCTCACAATTAAAGATTGCCTGACAAATATAATACTTCTTTGATATATTGCATATTCAATAGTTAAATTCATCAGTCCTGATCTTTCGTTATTTAAAACCCTTTTAAATAATACAATCTTTTTTTAATATAGTTTTTTAATATTTTCACATGCTAATACCAAGTCAGAAACCATTAACAAATAACAACTTGAATTGATGGTTCATAAAAAAAGTTGGCCTAAGGGGATTAATATAAACATCGAATTTGTAAAAGGCAATCCTTTAATTTACAAACAATTTCAGGATAAGTACTTCACCATGATCTATAATGAGTCAGGAAAATGGGCGGGGACAAACACGGAGAAAATGCCAAAGATATTTACACTGAAACCATTCTGTTTATACTCAAAAGATAAAATCAGGTGAATCCTCACTATCGATTGGGAAGGATGACGAAATATTTATTGAAGACTTACAGAGCCATAAAAAGGCAAAATTAAGCACCTATCTTTTTGAAGTTTCCAGGTTGCTTTGGTTCAAATCACCTGACAATCCAAACAACAAAAAAACCACTACCTACCTGGATGATTATTCTTATCAAATTGAAGGATTAAATGAAGATGTTTTAAATGAAGGTGGTGATGATAAATTTGAAGACTTTGAAAATAATTTTTCAAACCTTAGCATTTCCTGCCAGATGGTTATCCTTTTGAAGAAAGTTTGCAGGGTAAGGCATGAAGAGATAGCCGAGTTCAGGGGAATTTCCCATGGCTCTGCCCGCAACCTGTTTATGAATTGCTGGAACAACCTGGTCAGCGGAATCGAAGTTCAGCGGCAGGAATCAAAATTAAACCTCAAACCTCAAAAATCGATATTGAAAACTTGCTAGAGGTCTTTCTCGATCGTTGGAAAACCGATGAAAGGAGATGGTTATGGGGTGAAGTGGCGGAAAGAAATTTCTACTGCTCGCTTAGAGATAAATTGCAAAGAAAATTATTAGAAATTATAGCTGAAAGCCAGCATATAGCAGAAAAGGTCAAATTACTGAAAGAGATCATTTCTTTTCTGGATGAAAAGCAAAGTAGTAAACTTGATTTCTATAAACAAGATAAAGAATCAATGAATATTTCGAAAAAAGAAACCGGATTTTTGAGGGTAAATTCAGTGAGTTAAGCCATTCTTCCCGCTTTGTTCTTTTACTTCATCATGTAGCCAATACGGATAAATTAAAAATTGCAGAATTTTTGAATTAGAGGATGACATTTCTGCATTGAAAAGTATTCATGAGAGTAAATTAGAAATGATGGATCGGATTATAATGGAAAAAAATTAATAATTAAACAATACTGAAATGATTCAATGCTATAATGGGACAATGCTACAATGGTTTAATGCTACAATGGTTCAATGATAAAATGAATAATGCATTACAGCATAATCGCATTACAATATTCCAGCATTATAAATAAAAACACCATGACAGAAAAAGAAATATTTATTGAAAAAATGAAAAGCCGAACCAGGAAGTTTGCGGTGGACGTAATTCAGTTCTGTGATACCCTAATAACTAAGAAAGCATCTGCTGTCATTACATACCAACTTGTAAAATCAGCTACATCAGTGGGGGCTAATTACAGAGCAGCTTGCAAAGCAAGGTCAAAAAAAGAATTTTTTAGCAAGATATGTATCGTAACAGAAGAGGCTGATGAATCTGAATACTGGCTGGAAGTTATTAAAGAAGCAAAATTATCAAACGATAAAAAAGAGCTAAACAGGCTATTGATAGAAGCAGAAGAAATAAATAAAATAATGTCAAAAGCAAAGGATTCAACTTACAAAAAATGATACAATGGTTCAATGCTACAATGGTATAATGCTACAATACTACAATGGTACAATGATACAATGAAAAACGCATTACAGCATTCTCGCATTAAAAAATTAAAAACATCGAACAGCAAACAAAATGACAACCCCAACTAACATACCCGATCAATACAACCACCTGTCAGGAGAAGAATTAACGCATTTTGAGAGCTATTTGTTGGAGCGTTACTTTGATAATAATTTTACACTGGAAGAAAAGGAATGGTTTGAAAATATTTTGCTGGATAAGTATATCGAAAAGGAATGGGATGAAATCCAATCTCAAAAAATTAAAGACCTGCTTGATAAAAACCAAACCCTGAAATCCAAATACCAATCCTGGCTAAAGGCATCGGACTTTTTATATTCAAAAAGCGAAGAGAATAAAATTAAAAATCTTCTGAACAGCCAATTGCAAGAAGTAAAAGTAGCCAGGAGAACCCGAATAATCAATTTGCTTAATAACAAACAGAAAACGTTTTTTCTGCTGGCAGCTTCAGTAATCATACTGATTGGTGTTGGCTTCACTTTATGGATGAACCTGAAACCGATTTCCAATGAAAAGCTTTATGCCATGTATTATGAACCCTATAAACTCGATTTTGAAATTACCCGCGACAGCCTGCCGGCCAATGAATACATTGTAAAAGCCCAGAAAGCCTTTTTAAACGGAGAAGCTGAAAACACCATTCAATACCTTGAACAAGCAATAAAGGAGGAACCTGAAAACTGGCAGTTATACCTGAACCTGGGCAGCATTTATATGGTTACCGAACAGTTTGAAAAAGCCATTGCAATTTACGACAAACTGCCTCCTGATGCGGGCTATTATTATGAAACTGCAAGGTGGTATTTGGGATTGTGCTATCTAAAAACAGAAAAGCAGGATAAAGCCATAGAAGTTTTTACTCAGCTAAAAGATGAGGGGAAATATTACACAGGAAAAACAACTGAACTATTAGATAAAATCAATTCGTAACTTAAATTTTTAAAAAATGAGAGAGATTATCAAGTTATCTTCAGGCGTAGTTTTAAAAATTGCACTAAGATTTAAAAAAGTACTTATCCTTTTATGGATATTTTTTCTTTTAATCAACAGTTATGTAAAAGCACAAACCACCATCCCTGATAGCACCGATGTTTTCGGCACTTGGGATATTGCAGGTTCACCTTACATGGTGCAGGGCGAAGCAATAGTTCCAACTGATTCTACCCTCACCATAGAGCCAGGTGTAGAAATACGTTTCAAGACCGGAACTGACTTTAATTACGATGGTGGGGTTGATTGTGGTTTTATGAGGGTAAATGGCAAACTGCTGGCCCAAGGCACGGCTTCTCAAATGATCACCTTTACACGTGATGGAGGTTCAGGAAATTGGGGTGTGATCTATTTTGAAGAAGCCAACGATTCAAGTATCATTTCTTTTGCCAATGTGCAATATGCAAATAAACTTGAAAACATCTTCCCTTCTGGATATTACAATGATTGCTTTGGAGCGATTACTTTTCATAAGAATAGCGCAAGTGTAGAAAACTCAATAATATGCTATAACATAAATGACGGTGTTCATATTGATGACTATGATGTCGACTATCAAAACAATATAAATGGAAACTTACTTCATAATAATAAAAATGGAATATCTGTTTGGTTTGCTTCACCTTTGATTACCAATAACACAATTGTCAATAACACTGAGTATGCTTTTTATAGTCGGTTTTGGGCGGCACCATTTATACGCAATACAATAGCTTGGAATAATGGTGATTTTATATACATAAGCACGGGAGGACATACACAAATTAATAGTTTTGAGTATTGTTTTATTCAAGGACTATCATTCAATTTACCAGGTCAGGTTGTTGGCCTTGGAAATAACGTATTTAATACAGACCCGATATTTATTGATCCAGTTAGCTTCAATTTTCAATTGAACCACAATTCGCAATGCATCAATGCAGGAACACCAGATACTACAGGACTTGGATTACCTGACATTGATCTAGAAGGAAATCCCAGGATCATATATAATCAAATAGATATTGGTGCTTATGAGTTCAACAATAGTGACTATTTATACATCACTTCCCCTGTTAGCAATGGTTATTGGAAAAATAACAACACCCATTCAATTGGGTGGAGCAGTAGCACTGCCTCAAACTTAAAAATTGAATATAGTATTGATAAAGGGTTAAATTGGAGTACCATTACATCGTCAACACCAAATGATGGCAGTTTTGATTGGTTGGTACCCGGTGTAGAATCTGACAGTGCAATGATAAAAATTACGGATTTGGTCAATCCGTCAATCATGGATACAGTCTCATTCAGAATAGGAACAACCACTCACATCACTGACCTTGAGGCTTATCTATGGCCTACTGGACATTAGCTGAATCACCATACATCATAGAGGGGAAGCTATTCTTCCTGCAGACTCCACCTTGATAATTGAACCGGGAGTAGAGGTACGATTTAAAACAGGAACTGATTTTAACTATGATGGTGGTGTTGACTGCGGTTTTATGAGGGTAAATGGCAAACTATTGGCCCGGGGTACAGCCTCCCAGATGATCACCTTTACACGAGATGGAAATGCTGGTAACTGGGGTGTAATCTATTTTGAGGAAGCCAATGATTCAAGTATTATTTCTTTTGCCAATGTGCAATACGCTAATAAAATTGACAATTTAATTCCATATCATATATATAATGATTGTCTAGGTGCCATTACTTTGTACCAAACTAATGGAAGTATTGTAAATAGCATTGTTTCTGAAAATATTATGCATGGTGTTCAATGCAAAACTGAATCTCCATTTGTTGACAATAGTTCACCAAATGTAATAGGTAATTTAATTTTTAATAACGCGGTTGGAATATCAATCTGGAATTCTTCACCTGTTATAGTTAATAATACAATCGCTAGTAACTCTGAGTATGGCATATACACACACATGAGAAATTTAAATATATGGTTTTACAATAATATTATTTATGATAATGACCAATTCTACTATATATATACTGGAGGACATACACAGAATTTACAGTTTATGAATAATAGTTTGCAAGGTTCTAGTATAAATCTACCTAGTCAAATAATTCTTCTTGGTGATAATGTTTTTAATACAAATCCTCTATTTGTTGATCTTGATAACTTCAATTTTCAATTGAACCACAATTCACATTGCATCAATACCGGGACCCCAGACACTACAGGACTTGGATTACCTGATCTTGATTTGGAAGGTAATTCGAGGATAACCTATAATCAAATAGACATTGGAGCCTATGAGTTTAATGGTAGTGACTTTTTATATATCACCGCTCCTTCACCTAATGGTTATTGGAAAAATAACAACACCCATTCAATTGGGTGGAGCAGTAGCACTGCCTCAAACTTAAAAATTGAATATAGTATTGATAAAGGGTTAAATTGGAGTACCATTACATCATCAACACCAAATGATGGCAGTTTTGATTGGTTGGTACCCGGTGTAGAATCTGACAGTGCAATGATAAAAATTACGGATTTGGTCAATCCGTCAATCATGGATACAGTCTCATTCAGAATAGGAACAACCACTCACATCACTGACCTTGAGCTTATCTATGGCACCTGGACATTAGCTGAATCACCATACATCATAGAGGGGGAAGCTATTCTTCCTGCAGACTCCACCTTGATAATTGAACCGGGAGTAGAGGTACGATTTAAAACAGGAACTGATTTTAACTATGATGGTGGTGTTGACTGCGGTTTTATGAGGGTAAATGGCAAACTATTGGCCCAGGGTACAGCCTCCCAGATGATCACCTTTACACGAGATGGAAATGCTGGTAACTGGGGTGTAATCTATTTTGAGGAAGCCAATGATTCAAGTATTATTTCATTTGCCAATGTGCAATTTGCAAATAAACTGGAAAATATTTTTCCATCTGGTTATTATAATGACTGCTTTGGAGCGATTACTTTTTATAAGAATAGCGCAAGTGTTGAAAATTCAATAATATGCAATAACTTAAATGATGGTGTTCATATTGATGATTATGATGTCGACTATCAAAACAAAATAAAAGGAAACTTACTTCATAATAATAAAAATGGAATATCTGTTTGGTTTGCTTCACCTTTGATTACCAATAATACAATTGTCTATAACACTGAGTATGCTTTTTATAGTCGTTTCTGGGCGGCTCCATTTATACGCAATACAATAACATGGGACAATGCTGATTTCATATACATTAGTACAGGAGGTCATACTCAAGTTAATACTTTTGAGTATTGCCTAATTCAGGTAAATGAATCTAGCCTGCCAACACAAGTCGTCAATTCAGAAGGTAACGTTTTTATGATCAACCCATTGTTCGAAAATCCTACAAATGATGATTTTAGTATAAACTACACCTCCCCCTGCCGCAATGCAGGCACACCAGATACAACCGGATTAAACCTTCCCATGTACGACCTTGCCAGGTAACAACCGTATCCTGGCAGATACCATTGATATGGGTGCCTATGAAGCCTTATTCCATTGAAAGTGGTTTGGTAGGCCATTATCCATTCAATGGCAACGCCAATGATGAAAGCGGTCTTGGCAACCATGGGGTAGTAAGCGGGGCAAGCCTGATTACGGACCGCTTTGGATACACCGATGCTGCCTACCAATTTGATGGAATTGATGATATCATTACCATAACAGATGATCCAAGTTTAAATTCACCCGAGTTTACCGTCTCAGCATGGTTTTATCAGGAAGGAGAAGGAGGTTATCCAAGGATTGTGGATAAATTTAAATATTTATCAGAAGAAGGCTATGGCCTCGTGCTTAATGATGCCAACGACCAGCTTCGGGCAGAGCTGTATGACAATACAGGTACACACCAAACCATTGAATCAGGCAGCAGTATACCTTCCAATTCGTGGGTCCATGGTGCCTGCACCTTTGATGGGGAAATACTTTCGGTTTATGTGGACGGCATGCTGGCTGATCAATTAGCTGTAAATACTCCCCTGCAACAAAGCAGCAAGGATATCACCATTGGCAATGGAAACGATGAAACCCAGGATCATCCATTTACCGGAATCATTGATGATGTACGTATCTACAATCGTTCATTAATTGAAGAGGAAGTTTACGCTATGTATAATAGCTGTACCTTTAAACTTAACCTGCCTGATACCATCATGACCTGCCACGAGGATTCGGTTTTATTGGAACCCGGTGCAGGATTTGTGAGGTACCTCTGGAGCACCGGCGATACCACATCAACTTTGTATGCAAGAGAAACCGGCACTTATTATGTGGATGTGACGGATAGTAATGGTTGTACCGCAACTGATTCAACTTATATAAATCTGATTAACGTTTTTATTGAGCAGGAGGATTTGGACATTGTGTATGGGGATAGTGTTACATTAACACTTGGCTCAAGTTCATTTATTGAGGATGGATTGGTTGGCTATTGGCCATTGAATGGGAATGCAGATGATGAAAGTATAGTCGGAAATCATGGAGTAGTAAATGGAAGTATACTTGCAACCGATAGATTTGGAAATGGTAATAGCTGCTATTATTTTGATGGTCAAAATGATTACATTGAAATACCAAGCAATATAAAAGATTTAGGTGTTTCCAATGAATACACAATTTCTTTTTGGGTTTATTGTGAGAGCGGTTCGGGACATTTTATGCTTCTTGAAGATGAATCACAATATTACAATGGAGGCAGTTACTTCGGATTAAAACCTCAGGATAATCAGGTTTCTTTCCAGATAACAACGAGCACTGGAAGAACAGCAAACGACAACATTGATGTCCCTGCTTTTGCAGGTTCATGGAGTTTTCTTCTCTATCGTTTACACTGGCAGTCAGATTGAACTTAAAATGAACTTAAATACTGTTTATTCATTTGCAAAAACAGGAAACATCTCAAATGGAAATAGAAACCTTCGAATTGGATATCCAACAGGAGAACAGTATTTTAATGGTTATTTTGATGAATTAATGATTTATAACCGTGCCTTAAACAACAATGAGTTGGAGTTTATATATTATGATTTGCTCGGAAATTATTCATATTTATGGTCTACCGGCGACACAACCACCTCAATCACAGTTTCACCAGAACAATCCACAACATATACAGTTGAAATATCGGATGGTGTTAACTGGTGTACAGATACTGTTCATGTTCGGGTGCTTCATGAAATTGAAGTGGACATGAAAGTATACCTTCAAGGTCCTTACCTCGGAACGGGTATGATTCAATTCCTGAACTTGTTTGGATTTATTCCAAAAGAACAACCATACAGTGGTTCACCCTGGAACTATTCAGGTATTGACACAGTTTCACAAATACCGAATACTGACATTATCGATTGGGTACTTGTAGAATTAAGAAATTCAACTGATGGCCTATATGGTGCAACAGAAAATATGCGTGCAAGTAGAAAAGCAGCTTTTATGAATAAGAACGGGTTTATAGTCGATACATCTGGAAACAATTATTTGAAAATGTTGGTTGAGGATACAACACTCCTTTACCCAATGATTTACCACCGCAATCACCTGCCAATTTTTTCATCAAGTGAATTTATCCTAGTAAACGGTGTTTATACCTACGATTTCACAACAGGGCCGGAAAAAGTTTACGGAGGAGCAACAACATGTACCGAATTAAGTCCTGGTGTATGGGGAATGATTGGTGGCAATGCCCTACCCGATAACCAGATTGATAACCTGGATAAAAACGAAGCATGGCTACTTGAAATGGGAAGCAATGGATACTACAATGGAGACCTAAATATGAATGGGACTGTTGAAAATACGGATAAACAAAACATTTGGGCACCAAATGCAGGAAAAGGAAGTAAGGTTCCGGAATAATAAATTATATTAAAGAAACATCTTCGCAAATAATCGTCTTAATTGAAGGACAAGATTCCAGATTGCAACCCCGCATATTGCGGGGTTGTTTTTTCGTACAAAAAACATGGTCATTTTGAAAGCTTGCTATTAAGAAAGGCAAATTTCATTAATTAATTTGCATTCAGAATAACAATTGATATTACCTTTGCAAAAAATCAAACGAACTAATGGACCGAAAAGCATTGCTGGAAGTGATATACGACCAGAAAAACATGCGCTGGAGCAGCGATTATTTATCGCGTGCAGCGTCTTTAAATTTAACAACCGGTAATCAAATAGAAGTGATATCCGGAATCAGGAGAAGCGGAAAATCAACCGTACTGAATGAAATACGCTTCATGAATGAGGAAAAGGATTATTACATGAATTTTGACGATGACCGCTTGCTCCATTTCAAAGTTGATGATTTTCAGTTGTTGTACGAGCTTTTCATTGAGCTTTTTGGGGAGCAAAAAACCTTCTATTTCGATGAAATACAAAACATCGAAGGCTGGGAGCGTTTTGTCAGAAGGCTGCATGATTACGGCAATAAAATATACATCACCGGATCCAATGCAAGGCTGCTGAGTTATGAACTGGGAACCCATCTCACAGGTAGGTATACCGCCAATGAGTTGTTCCCGTTTTCATTTCACGAATATCTGAAAACCAACAAAATAACTGTTAGCGAAGATATTATTTTCACTACGGCAGGCAAGGCAACATTGAAAAAGCATTTTTTTGAATACATGGCAAACGGAGGCTTCCCTGAGTATTTGAAAAATAAAAGCACAGAATATTTAAAATCGCTTTACGAGAGCATTCTGTATCGAGATGTACTGGTACGCAATAAGCTGGTCAGCGAAAATGAGATGCGGGAGCTGGTTTTCTTCCTGTCGAGCAACCTGGCCAGGCCGGTGACCTTTAACAGTCTCTCAAAATCGATCGGGGTGAAGAATGCCAGCACGGTTAAAAATTATCTTCAATTTTTAGAAAATTCTTATCTCATTTTTCAGATTGGTAAATTTGATTACTCGGTCAGAAAGCAAATGTTCAATCCGAAGAAAGTCTATTTCATAGATAATGCGCTTGTTTCGCGCATGGGTTTTCATTTTTCGGAAGATAAAGGAAGGTTTTTAGAAAACATGGTTTTTTTAGAGCTGAAGCGAAGAGGATTTGAAGTTTTCTATCATAAGGGACAAAAAGAATGTGATTTTATTTTAAGGGAAGGCAAAAAAATAACATCTGCCATCCAGGTTTCCGTTTCGTTGAATGATACAAAAACAAGAGAGAGGGAAATTACGGGAGTAAGGGAAGCTATGGACGCTTACCAGTTAACTGCTGGATTAATTTTAACAGAAGATGGCGAGGAAACAATAACAACAAATAATGGAACCGTTGATGTCCTGCCGGTTTGGAAATGGTTGTTGACGTAAATGTTGCCTATCAAAGAAAAGTCCATCACTGATTGTCAGCGACGGGTATTATAGCCTGATCATCCATCAATTTTTCACTTTTGTATTGCCAGGATAAAATGGGTTAAGTATAAGGCTGCCTTATTATCCCCTTTTAGTCCTTTCTATTTTTTTTAATTATTTCGAAATATAATTGGCTTACATAGTCGATTAAATTGCGTCAGATTCAACAAAGAAAAATCATAAATTTCTAACTGATTCCGAGCTCAATTGGAGGGATTACAGGGGTTTTATTCTCCACTTTTTTGTTGATAATAAAAATATTTTATCACTAATAATCCGCTGCTCTGAGTCGGGGTCGTTCAATTTTTATTCCGGCAGGATCGATTTTTCTTAACCATGACATTTTAGAGAGGTGCTGTATTCATTCATAAAATTAACAATACAGCACAATGGAAAACATCATCAACATCCTGATAAATTTCGCCTCACAAACAGCAATCTTAAATTTAGCCAATAAACTGAGTTTTGTCTATTCAAGCGTTTTACTAAAAGTGATGAACAATCAACAGGCTGCATTTCAAATACTGGATGTTTTTTTATAAAAAAATAATTTTATCAAACTATGACATTTTCAAGTACCAGGGTATAAATAGAAAAACGACAAAACAACAATAATATGAAAACAACAGAGATACAATCGATTCCGGCAATGGGTTTTAAAAAGAGACATTTTTTCCTGATCATGGGGATTATTGCTATCATTCTTTTACAATCATGCGAAAATTTTCATAAAAAACAACAGGTATATTCGAATGATTTCCAATTGACATTATGCAATGCGTGACCAGATTATTGCCATGAAAAAATATTAAGCACAGGAAAAGAAGAAAATAAACCAGAATTTTTGTGCCCGGGAGACGCTTATTATGAGCGTCTCTTTTTTTTGAAAGTAAACATAACCATATCAGCATTTCAATAATTAAATAATAAAAATCAATTACACCATGACATTTTCATTCTCATGGGTATTTATTCCTGAAAAATGTTTAACGTAAAAATCTTATATTATGAAAACAAAAGTACAATTATCCGTAATTGCCATTTTAATAGCAATGCAAGCCATTTCGCAATCTGACCTGAAAAATTACAGTGGAACAGCCAAAGTTCATTACAATGATGGAAGGGTTTCTAAGGTAAATCTCAAAACCATTAATGATTCTCTTTACTACACCCAACTTGACGCTTATGGCTGGCAAAGACAAATTTCAATTGATATTCGAAAGGTTGAAAAAATAGAAATTCCGAAGTTCAACCCTACTTCCTTTTTCATTGGTGGTGCGGCAGGCGCGGCAGTAGGAGTTGCTACAATATTAATTGTTGAGTCAAATTATGAAAGAACCAGACAGGGGTCTCCTCCTGATGAGATTCCATGGCATTGCGATGGATATGAGTCAGTTAATGAGTATGATAACGGGAATCTTGTTAAGAGTGAATATAAAATGACAATGGCCTTTGCACCAAAGTTCTTAATGTTTGCAGGTTCTACAGGGCTCGGGCTACTTATTGGTAGTGCTATAAAAAAATGGGTGCCATTTTACCCAATTGATGATAAAACTAAAATTGGATTTAAATGCGGAGTGGGTGTTAATAGATATACCGGAAATATGGAAATCCAACTATCTTATAATTTTTAAAATGAAAAGTGTCCATCCAGGCCTATAATTTCCAAAAAACCGGAGGCTTTTAGCTTCCGGTTTTTTACTTTTTTCATAACTGACCATGACATTTTAATATTAGCCGGTATTTATAATTATTAATGTTTAACCTAAATTTTAATACGATGAAAAATTTAAAAATCAAAACAGTAGGTCTATTATTAATTTCAATTATGGTAATGATTTTTACTGGTTGCAGTAAAGATGACGACAACAATGTACAACCAAATGAAGCTTCACCTGATTTGAAATTCATTGGAAGCTGGAGCGGTACAACAAGTCAGAATAAATCAATTAGCTTTTCGATAGAAAATATTGATGGAAAAGCAATAGTGACTTCTTACACACTACAGGCACATGTTTCAGGAGGTGGCTGGAGTGCATCAGAGACAAAATGGGGAACAATAAATGCCCAGGTTTCAAATGGTAGCTTTTCATATGCCTCAGGGAGCATTGAATTATCCGGAGTGTTTTCCGGATCAGGTAGTGTTTCCGGCAAATTTAAAACTATTTCACAAGGACCTCCAGGTTATGGGGATGGAACTGCTTCAGGTTCCTATACGGCTGATAATCTCTAATCAATATTATTCCTCGCAAAGAAAATTGTTATTTGAGAATATTCAGAGTAGTAAAAAGGCGTTATTTTCTAACGCCTTTTCGCTTGTAAATAAATAGCCCTATTCCTAACAAGAATATAATCAATAACGAAATAGTGAATGATATACCTATTGAATAATCACTTTCCATGGGTGAACTATCGCCGATCAAAACATAACCTGCCCAATAGCGAGGATGAATTTTTTCAGGATTTTTTGTATTGGCAAGATAATCCAATTTTGCTGATCGAAGGGCTTCATCTTTTGGTTTACCAACCTTTAAATAACCGTAAAAACTGCTCATAAGTTCAGCGCTTGATTGGTCATCTACACTCCAAAGGGTCATCACGATACTGGGAACACCTGTATATAGGAATCCACGAGCCAGGCTCATCACCCCCTCGCTTTTATGAATTTTCCCCATTCCGGTATTACAAGCACTTAAAACCACTAATTGAGCATTGATTTGTTTTTCAAATAATTCATAAGTGTGCACTTCACCATCGTAAAGCGAATCTTCAGGGCTCTTCTGAAAAAGCAATTTAGAGTAGGAGGGATTTTCATCATCAATAATTCCATGGCTGGCAATATGGATAATATTGTAGTCACCTGATGATACCCAAAACCTCTTTTCAGTGGCTGTACTGTCAAAATAAATATCAGTATTATATAGCTTTGATATGGCTTTTACTTCATTGCTGGCTCCTGCAAGCTCCATTTCGTCAATTCCCCTTTCGCGTAAAAGACTTAATGTGCTTTGGTCATATTGGGCAGTCAGTTCCTTGGAGAAAGGAGCAAAAGCCAGGGCCTCACGATTATTTGCATCAGAACCCCTATTCTTTGAATAACCATAGAGTGTAGCTGAATACGCATATGAAATCGGATGCTTTTTAATGAGCCAGGGTAAATCAGAATAATCCGTACCCTGAGTCGGTATTTGTTGTGAAATTAAGGCTTCAACCGGAATATACCCAATTTCTTTGTCAGGAATTATGATAAGCTCCTTATCGCTAATTTGATTTTCTAAAGGTTGAATTAATACCAGGTACAATTTGTGGGATATATCTAAATAATTTCTCCAATCGGTTGAATCCAATTGTCTTTTTATGTTCAAATCCCTGAATTCATTGATTAATAAAACAAATGTGCTATCAATTGAAATTTTGCTGAACATTGAATTTTGTTTCGCAACTGTAAAAACAAATAAAGTTGTATCACCCAATGCGTATTCTATCAGAATTTGTTTTTCGGATAAATTGGCTCTTAGTTCTGATAATGATATTACGCTTGTATTGTATTTCAAATCATAATAATCACTGTAATTGTTTTCAAGCATTTCCTTAAAGCGATTGTATTCCATTTTAAGGTCAAACAGTTCGTTTTCAAGGCTGGATAACTCAAGACTGTCAAAAGCATCTATGTTTTGAAGTTTATCCAAAATATTATCTTCAACCAGGTTTATCTTTTGCCTGAGTTGCCTTTCATGTATTTTATTTTCTTCAGGTATACTTTCACCAGCTAAAGCCAGTATTTCCATTATACTCTCAAACAACAATTGTGATTTTCCACTTTCAGCTATTGAAAAAGCGCTTTCAAGGTTTTTGTTCCCAAACAATTCAAAATGAAGAGAAAGTGCACCGCTATAGATATCAGAAAAATCATTGTAAAGCCTTAGCCTGGTTACTTCATTTTTATAATCTCGTGTAATAAAAGGGATATTATTTATACAAGAAAGATATAAATTATAGGACTCTTCCAAATCTTTATAATCTAATGAGTTATAAATATATCTCTTGTAAAAAGCCTTCGCTTTGCCTTTAATTAGGTCAATAAAGGTTTTGTCCAACAATACTTTATTTGTTGTTATGTCTGGAATACTGAAAATATCTTCCGAATCAAAACCGGGTGCAATGGCAATTAATCCCTTATGATAGGATTCAATTGCTTCATTAAAAGCTTCTTCTTTACGGTAAATATCTCCCATATGCAAATAGCACATTGCAATTTGATTGTGATTGCTGCCATAATATTCGGAATAAATTTTTGCAGCTTCCGAAAAGTAATTAATTGCTTCAACATTATTATTCATTAATTTATAAACCATTCCAGAATGGTAATAATAAGAAGCAATATCAGGATGTGATGAAGAATACTTTTCCAACCTTTTTGCCAAACACAAATCCAAATAATAAAAGGCTGAATCAAAATTATTTAGCCTGGACCAGGCAATTCCCATATTTAATAAATGGCTTGTATTGCTTTTATTGATTCTTTCTGCCTGATTGAAATATACCAACGCTTCTTCGTTCCTTCCGAGGTTAATTAAAGCTGCGCCCATATTCCCAAAGGCAAGACCAACATAAATGTGCTCTTCACCGTAGGCTTCCAGGTAAATTGTCGCAGCTTTTTTGTAGTTCTCTAAGGCCTGCGCAAAATCACTTTATACACACATACTGCCCATATTTAAGTAGGAATTTCCTATAGCCGGGCTGTTTTCTGGCATATCTCTCAATCGAATATTTAAAGCGCTTTTATAATATTTTGCCGAAGAATCGAAATCCATTAATTCTCCATACACAACTCCCAGATTTTCACGTGAATGCGCAGAATTAATGTGCATATATCCCACGCCGAATCATACAGATGTATATTTTTTTTATAATAGTCAATTAGTTTTTTAAAAAATCACCTTGAATTATAAATTATCCCCAGTAAATTATAGGATTGGCCCTCATAAAAAGCACTGTGTATGCCCCTTGCTTATTCGAATGTTCTCATTGATATAAAAAAGGGCAGAATCCTGCATATTTGAATTCATATAATGTACCGCCAAACTTTCATAAAGTTCTTGAATGATATTATATGAAACAGAGTCATATCTTCTTGTAAAGAAAGAGCCCTCATCAAGTAAATTTTTGAAGAGTCAACTTTGAATAAAAGGCTATACACTTGCCGATCTGAATATTCCCCTTTAATAAGTTCTTCATAATATTGATTTGTATTTGAGTCATAAAATTCCAGGTTTGTTCGAAAACACTTTATTGCATCATTATATTTTGCCAATTCCTTATATGACAGGCCCTTTCGATCCAATACGATACTATAAAGTTGTTGATAGGCAAGACCATTCAGTTCCAATATGGATAAAGAAGAATCATAATAAATTATTGACTCCTGATAATCACCTTTATTATAATTGATTTTTCCCTCATTTGAATACCACATGGCCAAATTTCTATCAGTACGTGAAAGGTTCTTGAAAATAAACTCCTTTGTACCAATTTGAGAATGACGAGCTTTATCAAGTGAATCATATTCAATCAATATTCTGGTGATTTCATTTTGAAATATGCGCTGCTATCCATATTTCCATTTTTGTTACAACTCAATATGAGCATTTGATAATAATACAATAAACTGTCAACATTATCTTCCCTTTTCATAAAACTTGGCTAATTCAAGGAATTGGTTGTGCTCATTAAGATGTTTTTGAGAGTATAAATTGATAAGAAGAAACAAGATGAAATGGTTATGAAGAACCAGGACAGTAGTTGTTTATTTATCCTAAGCTTGATTGTCATTCGATTTTGAATATTTGAAAGTATCATCAACCCTAAATCATTGGTATAAAGTAAAAAATTATATATAAGAATAACGCGTTGTGCGGTTTAATTAGCCAGCGCATATTTTAAATGATTTAATGGTTTATCGTTCTTTAAATTCATGAATTGGTAGCAAAGTAACCCCTGTAATCTTAGACAGGATACGGACTGACAATCCAAGCAATGTCTTAGCATACAGGTAAAGCTTTTGAGCATAAACTGATCGCACAATTGTGCAAACAATGTTTCACCTCGTTTCCTGACTTTTCTGAAGGTTACAGAGTATGGTTTGTAGTCTTTTTGGTTAGCTCACGGAGTTTGCAGATTTACCTGACATGAAGTAAATAAGTCCAGTTGATGGCAGATAAATATCCTTTATCGGCAAGTAGTGTGCAAGTTGTTAAGCCTGATTGTTTTACCTCTGTCAAATAATGAACATCATGTACACTTGCCTTGGTCAGGTCCATGCTGTGAAAGATGCCTCTTGGACCGAAGTAAGTGCAGTTTGTAACCATAAAAGTAGTTTTGCTTACGGCTGAATATCCTTTATCAGGAGCTGTTTCAAAGGTCTCTTTGCATACTTTACTTTGTTTTTCCCGGCGTAGTTTTTGCAAACGGGGATGGGGATCGAGTCCAATAACATAAACATTTTCTCCATCATTGAGCCTGGAAGCAATTGTTTGGTTGAGTTGCTCAATCAAAGGATACAACCTTTTCTGCTTTGGGTTAAAATTGCTGCGATCAATTAAGTTGGGAAAGTCTTTGGTATGATCGCTTTTGAGCCTTACCCCAATAGTAGTTTTCACTATCAATACTAATGGTTTCTGTAATAGCCAAAGCAATAATCTGACAGTCAGACATCTTTTGGTTTATTACGGTAGATGAAAAATTGTCAAACGAATCAATACGATTTATAAATATGGATTTGGTGATGTTAAAAAACTTGTCGAAATTTGATTTTAAGTTATGCATAATAGAAGTATAATTGTGGTGATTTTTACTTCTAAGATATTGAATATCTGTATTATGCATAGCTTTTTTACTATTTTGTTTCAACATTCTTTTTAACATTTCAAACCGCACAAGACGTTAAGAATAGTATTAATTAAACTGGCGATTCTGTCTGGTATAAAATGTTAATCAACAATGGATGGATATAAATTATTAATAATAAAAAGCAAAGGAAGGGTTTACATATTCTAATAAATAATCCATACAATATATTATCAACCCTTTAATAGATCCAAGATTTCCTATACTTCATCCCCAAAAACCCCACCCTTTAGACAATAAGTCAAGAATTAGAACAAATTTATTCGCTTCAGTTTGGTCGTTTCAATCAAACCTTATATTTTAGACGATTCAAACTAAGAACAGCCATTCTGTGAGGTTGCCAAGATTTCTAAACAATAAAAATTATCTTAAACAAGGGAGGTTATAATGAAGAAAATTCTATTACTCAATTTGTTCCTTTATTTACAGCAGTATTACTCACCGCCCAAAACAATCCACCGGTAGCAGTTTCGATACCGTAACCATTATGGCAGAAGACTGGGTTGACATTGAAGTACTGCTAAATGATTATGATCCGGATGGTGACAATATTGAAATTAATAATGTAAAGAATCCTAAACACGGTGATCGAGAATATAATGACACATTAGCCCAATACCGTTCAGATTATTACATAGGCCCTGATTCCATGGAATACAGGATTAAAGACGACGGAGATCCCACTGAACGTTCTGAATACACTTATATTTATATCAATGTTCTGGAAAATCCGACTTACCTTGCTGAGAATGATAGCATTGTAACAATTTTCAGAATGCCAATTGAATGAAGTTGATAATGATATCGATCCAAACGGTGATGAAATGGAAATCCTGGAAATTACGCGATACCCCTACTTTGGTGATGTCTACATCAATTCCGATTCCACCTGGTATATACTTCAGATACCTACTTTTTGGGGGAAGATTATAGGGAATATACAGTAATTGAGAAAATACATCAAATCAGTACTTTTTCAAATAAGGCTTCTCGTTAAGATCACCGTAAATGAAAATCCAGACATACCGGTTGCTAATGAAGATGAAGCCTTCAACAATTACATTTGAACCTATGGATATTTGTCTTACAAATGATTCAGATCCAAATGGGGGATGAATTGATGGTGGAAGATGCGATGTTTCTATAAATAGTGTTGTAGAAGTTGTATCCGACTCGGTTGTTCGATATTATTCAAAATATTTTATTGAAGTTGTTTAAAGTTGACGTAATAAAATAACGCAAAAAGCTAATATATTCAATGCTTTCCAATGAATTTTGTTTGTTTCAAAAACGGATCAAAATAGCCTTAAATGCATCCAGCCAAGCATTGGTCCTTTCCACAACAAACCTGCATTTGTAGAGTAAACTGTCAAAAAGGTGTTCACTTTCACTACCGTTTCTTTTATTTTTATCAATATTATCTATTATATCATTCCTGTACAGAAAGCACGAAAGCTCTCTATATCAAACCCTGCATCGGCATTCAGGAATAGCCAGTTCATCCTTACGTTTGAAGAACGCAGGTTTTCAAACATATTCTCCACGAACTCTTCCACTGGATACGCATCATTATGTTCTCCTGAAATAGCTTCACTGCAGGCCAGCGGGATACCCTGCTATCTGTCAGCACAAGCATGTTAAGCTGGTCTTCGCCTTTTTCCTGCCTTGGTAGCCTACTGCCTGTCCGCCCTTTGATGGGGTGTGTGCCATCAAGCTGAACACTTGATAAATCAAGTAGATCCCGATATGCCCCTTCCAGAATATGTCCTGCAGGCTCTTTCCTAACTACCATCTTTTGACCACTTCGAAAGTGATGATAGACACTTGCCCAACCATACTTACCCCTAAAAAATTGCTTCATTGGGAGCTGTCTCCATTGACATCCTGTTTTTAACCGGTAAAATTGCTTCAACCACTTGATAACACTTAACCTTGTGTTTTTTCGACCGTTTCCAAATTTCAAATGTGGGCAAATCTCTTTTTTTATTGTACTTTTACTTAACACGTTTTTTTTTGAACGAATGATACAACTTATTGAAATCCAATTTTTCTGTATCATTCGTTCTTTTAAACATTCGTGTTTAATATCTCTCATTTTTTAACTTTTAACAACTTCATTGGGGTTGACACAATACAATATAGAATTAAAGAAAAAACACCAATAATGCTTATGTTTCGGATTGGGCATATATCATTGTAAACGTTGATACAAACCCAGATATTCCAGTGGTAATAAGCGATACTGCATCTACATTGGCTTTTGAAACAGTAGAGTTTAATGCCCTCATGAATGATTATGACCTCAGGGAGAACCCATTGAAATATGGCAAACACAAATGGGATCAAATCTGGCAGAGATAATTTTTAATGATAGTAATTATCTTATTTACCCTTACTGCCTAAAATCGGTTACTATAACATTTAGATACAGAATTAGGGGAAATAAATGATACAACCATCTATTCCAACTGGACAACAGTTGCAACAAATATAGATGCTAATCCTGCTCGCATTCCCAGGCGGTTGATGACTACGGTTCAACAACTGCAGGGATTCCAATAACAATTAATTTGATTGAAAATGACATTAATCCGATAAATGATACAATCATTGCTGAGGTTATTGGTGATCCACACGGTATTATTGAAATGTTACCCGACAGTATGGTTCGGTATATCCCTGGCTTCAATTTTGAGGGAATTGACAGTATTGAATACCAAATCAAAAATAGAAATACACCTTCTTTTCCTTACAGTTATGGCTACCTAATTGTTGAAGTGCAATCAAACCAATCCTATGCAGTACTGGATGCGAACAATATTTCTGCTGGGATAAACTCATATGGTTATTTATTCAACAATATGGATTATGTTCCTGGATATGGTTTTTCAAATCGCAAACTTAGTTTTGAAGCCCCAGCTGGAAGCGGAATTCATAGTGTTTATTCTTCAACTTTATGGGTTGGTGGATTAAATCAGCAATCACCTACCGACTCATTGCATTTTGCGGGTGAAAGATACAGACAGGTGGGGGATGATTATTGGGCAGGGCCTATTTCAAATTCTTATGACGAGGCTTACGATTTAAAATGGAGAAGATTATGGTAAATCAATGTGAATGAAATAAACCATCATATAAACCATTATCAAGAGCCGGGCTATGAGCCAATTGATGTAATTCAAAACTGGCCGGGGAATGGAGACGTAAGCGCAGGTCAGCTAAGTAATATGGCTCCCTTCTATGATCAAAATGAAAATGGAATCTACGAACCCATGGAAGGTGATTATCCTCTCATCAGGGGGACTAAGGCTATTTTCTTCATTTTCAATGATGACAGGGATATTCATACAGAAACAGAGGGTAAAAAACTGGGTATTGAAGTGCATGGTATGGCCTATAGTTTTCACGAGCCCGCTGATTCTGCATTGTGGAATTCAGTTTTTGTACACTACGATATATACAATCGATCTGGCAATACCTACTCAGATACATACATTGGAAACTTTACTGATTTTGACATTGGCAATCCCAATAATGATTATGTTCTTTGCGATGTTCAAAGAGGAGCCTTCATTGGTTATAACGGAACAGATTATGACCCGGATGAAGATGAAACCTTAGGGTATCATGAGAACTTACCTGCTCTTGCAGTAGTTCTGGTGGGCGGAGCCTATATGGACAATGATCAACAGGATAACCCCTTAGGTGGATGCGACGAAAGTATTAATGGTTTAAACTTTGGCAATGGAATAACTGATGATGAGCGATATGGATTAACCAGGCTTATTTCCTCTCAAAATAATAATAGTGCTATAGGTGATCCTAATATTGCACCCGAATATTACAATTACCTAAAGGGAATATGGAAAGATAATACAAACTTGATGTATGGCGGAAATGGCCACATGATTTGGGGCGCAGTTGGCCCGGAATGTAACTTTATGTTTCCAGGTGACTCAGATCCATGTAACTGGGGTACAGGAGGAGCTTTACCGAACGGAGGTTATAACCAGGGCGATCTGTTCTGGACTACTGAAGAAGCTGGTAATCCACCCTATGACATTCGTGGAATAAGTGTTTCCGGACCAGTTACCTTTGAGCCAGGGGACAAACAGGAAATTGACCTGGTATTTGCATTTGCACGGAATTACGCAAAAGCTGATCCTGTTGATATCCTTTTAGAAAGAATAGACGATATAAAAGGGTTGGTTGTTGAAAATGGCATAACGGAGTTGCCCGAAACATTGGGAGTAAATCAAACAAGGGTAAATAACATTCAAATTATGGTTTATCCCAATCCTGTAAAAAATGATATTTTGCATGTTAAATGCAAAAATATTGATCAGGAGATTGATTATTCAATTGTTGATGTTTCTGGTTTAATAACTGGAAGTGGCACTTTTAATCCTGCCTACCAAAACAGTATTGACTTGAGTGATCTTTCAGCAGGACTGTATATTATTCGATTCACATCTGATAACATTTCTGAATTCGTTAAGTTTATTAAGCAATAAGTTTGTTCACAGAAAAAATAATTTATTGATTCAAAGCTAGGAATTATCCTGGCTTTATTTGTATATGAAACAATTGCATATCAAATTCTACGACGATGAGTCTACTGATTAATTATTAAAAAAATACCGAAGATCTATGTATGAAAAAAATATGGGGATATTGAAACAGAATAAAAGTTGTCCCACCAGGACTCGAACCTAGACTGACTGAACCAAAATCAGTAGTGCTACCATTACACCATGGGACAATCCTAAACTTTTAAAAGAACATTGACTTTTGAGGCCGGCAAAATTAAACATTTTTTTTATTCATCCAAATGAAAATTTAATTTTTGAAAAATCTCTCAAAGTACTGATGTTAATTTTCGTTAATAATCTTAAACAAAATCCTTATCTTGATTTGAAATTGTTTATTTTCGCCGTCTAAAAATCTGATAAAGATTCATTTCCATGGAATTATTTAAAAAATTTAATCTTATTACCGGTTGGATAGTTTTTGCTATTTCATCATTGGTGTACATTTTAACAGTTGAACCCACGGCGAGTTGGTGGGATTGCGGTGAATACATAGCTACTGCATACAAATTGCAAGTCGGACACCCTCCGGGAGCACCGCTGTTTCAAATGATTGGGAGGTTCTTCTCCCTCTTTGCTTTTGGCGATGTTTCAAAAGTAGCACTCATGGTCAATCTTATGTCGGCATTGAGTAGCAGTTTCACCATTTTGTTCCTGTATTGGACCATCACTCACCTGGCTAAGAAAATTGCGGATCAGGCAGGTGAAATGACAAATGGAAAAATGTACGCTATACTTGGAAGTGGTGTAGTTGGAGCATTGGCTTATACCTTCTCCGATTCTTTCTGGTTTTCAGCCGTTGAAGGTGAGGTTTATGCTATGTCTTCCTTATTTACAGCCATTGTTTTCTGGGCCATTTTAAAATGGGAGAATGAAGCCGATGGCAAACATGCTACTCGCTGGATATTGCTCATTGCATTCCTCATCGGATTGTCCATTGGTGTGCACTTACTTAACCTGCTTGCTATACCTGCCATCGCCTTTGTATATTATTTCAAAAAATTCAAACCAACCTTAAAAGGGATCATTTATACTTTCATTATTTCCATTTTATTACTTGGTATTATTATGAACGGTATTATCCCCTGGATAGTTAAGCTTTCCAGTTTGTTTGAGCTGACTTTTGTAAACTCCTTCGGACTTCCGTTTAACACAGGAACTGCCTTTTATTTTATTGTTTTAATCGGATTGATTGTTTGGGGACTCCATTACACTATAAAAAAACAAAAGGTACTTGCGAATACCCTTATTCTCATGTTTACCTTTATTCTCATTGGTTACTCTTCATTTTTCATGATCATCATCCGTTCAAGCTCAAATCCACCCATTGACGAAAACAGCCCGGAAGATGCCATCAGCCTTCTTTCCTACCTGGCACGAGAACAATATGGCGACTGGCCGATACTTCAGGGTCAGTATTATAATGCTCCTACAGTTGATTTAAAAGATGGAAACCCGGTTTATGTTAAAGATATTAAGAAGGGAAAATATGTTATCACCGATGACAAAAAGGGACTATCCCTGTTTACGACCCCAGGTTTACAACATTGTTCCCACGTATGTGGAGCAACCAGAAATCATCCCACATTCAAATGTATAAACAATATGGGAAAGTAAAAGGTATTCCGATTGAGGTGGAAAATGATGATGGAACCAGCGATGTTAAGATAAGGCCCACATTTAGTGAAAACCTTAGATTTTTCTTTACCTATCAGGTTGGCCATATGTATTTCAGGTATTTCATGTGGAATTTCTCTGGCCGACAAAATGATATTGAAAGCCAGGGAGAATTGGAGAACGGCAACTGGCTTACGGGTTTCAATTGGTTCGACGAAAATATACTTGGACTTGGGCCACAGAGTGATCTGCCCGATAGTATGCAAAACCCGGCACACAATAAGTTTTACATGTTGCCATTCCTTCTTGGGCTCATTGGTTTCTTTTACCACCTTAATACCGACAAAAAGGATACTTTGGTTGTGGCTTTGCTTTTCCTGATGACAGGTTTAGCGATAGTTGTTTACCTGAACCAATACCCCTATCAACCCCGTGAGCGTGATTATGCCTATGCCGGATCCTTCTATGCTTTTGCAATTTGGATTGGATTGGGTGTAATGGCAATTCATAACTCCTTAAGTAAAAAAGTTGATTCCAAAGTAGCGGCTATCATAGTTACTGTAGCCTCATTAATATTAGTTCCCGGCATTATGGCCAGCGAAGGCTGGGATGACCACAGCCGTGCCGGGAAATATGCTGCAAGGGATTTTGCAGCCAATTACCTTAATTCGTGCGAACCCAATGCCATTTTGTTTACCAATGGCGATAACGACACATTCCCCTTATGGTATGCACAGGAAGTGGAAGGGATCAGGACGGATGTAAGGGTAGTAAATTTCATGCTTGCTTCAGGCCACTGGTATATTCATCAAATGATGAACCAGGCTTATGAATCAGCTCCATTACCTTTTACCCTCAACTACGATCAATATCAAAATGGAGTTAACAATGCCGTTGTATTCTACAATACAAATCTTCAGGGCAGTGCTGAATTAAAACAGGTAATTGATTTTATTGCAAGTGAAAACGAACGTACCAAGCTAACGCTTCAAAGCGGAGAGAAGATAAATTTCTCACCTACCAAAAGTTTTAAAATAACAATAGATTCCGCTGATGTAGTTAACAAAGGTGCAGTTCCGATGCGAATGGTTGATAAAATTGTTCCTTCCATTGAGTGGGATGTCAGGCAAAACTACATGTATAAAAATGACCTCATGTTATTGGACATCATTGCCACAAACAACTGGGAGCGCCCGATTTATTTTGCCAACCCAAGCAGTATGAATAAGGTTTTGGCAGTCGAAGAATATTGTCACCTTGAGGGATTTGTTTACAGGTTCATGCCTGTTAAGGCCGAAAATTTTATTTCAGGTGTTGGTGGCGTTGACGAAGAAGCGTGTTATGATATTTTCATGAACAAATGCAGTTGGGGAAATTTAAGCGATCCAAAAGTGTATGTTGATCGCGAGAGCAAACGAAATTCGATCATTCCAAAACAAAATTTCATGCGTTCTGCTGAGGCTTTGGTAGCCAAAGGTGAAAATGAAAGAGCTATTGAATTGCTTGACAGGTGTTTGGAAAACTTCCCCGACAGTAAAATTACCTTCGATATGTATATGATTCCTTTTGCCGAAGTATATTACGATGCAGGTGCAATTGATCAAGGAAATGCGATCTCGGAACGGGTGTTTGAAATTTACGATCAAAACCTGAATTACTACAACAGGTTAAACGATAAACAATTCAACTATTTCGAGACGGACTATAACCAGGCTCTTGGTGTGATACAGCGTTTATCCATGATCACAAAACTGAACCAGCAAGATGAATTACACACCAAAATTGATAGCGCATTTCAATTGCATGTTCAGAATATGAAATAGGTAATTTGAAATAGAATTGCCTGGTATCGGGATTTATTAATTCTTTTTCTCAACCTTCGCAGACTTTGTTGCATTAATCAACAAAACAATTCCTGCAATAATAAAGGGGATGCTAAGTATTTGTCCCATATTCAAAGCCATTCCCGCTTCAAAATCGACCTGCGGCTCTTTGATAAATTCAATCAGGAATCGTGATGTAAAGAGGATGATGAGAAAGATGCCAAAAATAATGCCATTCTTTAGCTTTGTCCATTTTTTAAGGTATAGGGAATAGATCAAAACAAAAAGCAATAAATAAGAAAAACCTTCATAAATCTGGGTCGGATGTTTTGGCAGGGTTTCGCCCCAGCGCACAAAAATAAAACCCCATGGCAGCTCGGTTACATTTCCGTAAATCTCAGAGTTCATCAGGTTACCCATGCGGATGAAGAAACCGGCAAGGGCAACAACAATGACAATTCTGTCCAAAGTCCATAAATATGATTTGTTAGCCTTTTTCGTAAAGAAATACAAAGCAATCAGAATTCCAATAGCAGCCCCATGGCTCGCCAATCCCCCTTCCCAAACTTTCAATATCCGGAACGGATTGCTCAGGTAGTACTCCGGTTCGTAAAAAAGGCAATGTCCGAGACGCGCTCCGATTACTGTTCCAAGAACCATGTAAGTGGTGATAGAGTCGAGTAGCTTGGGGGCGATTTTTTCACGCTTGAACATATCACCAATAATAAAATATCCAAAAACAAACCCGAGCGCAAAGAGCAGCCCATACCAACGAATGGCAAAACCACCAATATTGAAAATTTCAGGATCAACATCCCAAACTATGAAGTTTAATATCATTGTGTTTTTATTTGTTGGCAAATATAAAAAATTAAAAGCCCTGAAAAATTTAAAATCAGATTGCTTTTAACATACAAATAGAATTATCTATAGAATTTATAAGCTTCTTGCCTTAAGTGGTTCACAAAGATCAAATCCTTGATAAAAGACTTTCGATCCCTGCTTTTAACATTTCATGGGAAAATTCCATTTTAAGAGGCTGACAACTTTTCACTTCCTCCATTGCTTTAGAGATGTTCAGATCATTTTGTTCCATTTTAAAGCACATATTTCTTTGGCGAAAATATTCAGCAAGGTATTCTTGTTCCGTCTGCCCGGGAGTTGGAATAAAGATAGCCTTTTTGCCAAAAACAGCCAGGTCCATAATTGTTGAGTAGCCGGGCCGTGAAATGACAATGTCAGAAACCTGCAACAGTTTTTTTAAAGAAGCTGTATCGAGGTGAGAATAAAACCTGATTCGATCTGACAATTCCATCTCCTCCTCCTGATCGGGCTTACCACCCAAAACAACGCCCCTGTATTTTGTCTTCTTCAATTGAGCAATCAAGACTTGCTCAAGAATGGTCCGCTGTGGTTCAGGCCCTGAAAGCATAACTGTGAAATCATAGTCATTCCGGTTATCCATGCTTATTGTCGAATCTGCATGATAAAACCTTGACAGCGGCCCGATAAAGAAAGAATCAGTTTGCAATTCGTATTTGTGCGACAAATCACCGGATAGATTGGTTTCACCTGCAAAATCAGGTATCCAACAGGTTGAGTATTTTGAAATGTATTTTTTGTTGATGGAATGCAACATGGGCTCTAAAAATTTCAAACCGGCAGGGGCTTTGATCATAACCTGATGAGTTATGTAAACAGAAGGGACCAGCTTAGAATACAAACCAAAACGGTTATCGGATATCACTGCATCAATATTGTGATCAGTTATCATCTTATCCAATTGTAAATGCTCTTTTTTTATATCCCTGATAATCCCCGGAGCTGCAAACAGCATTTTCAATACCATGCTTCCCTTTTCAGGATAAGAAAAATTATATCCCGGAAACCTCACAAACTGAAGATGCGGGAATTCTTGCTGTAAAAATGAAAACGGACGATTGTCAGTTGCAACGATAACCTTTGCGCCCTGATTCACCAACGCATGAATAATCGGTACACAGCGGGTCGCATGTCCAATCCCCCAATCCAATGGGCAAAGCAGTATAGTTGGTTCTTTTTTCAATTGATGCAAATATCCTGAAACCTGCAAATCAGGATTAATGATGTTTAAACCCTGACTGCTAAATTAATTTATTTGATGGAATCATTGCTAAAATTAAATTTTGCTGCGGATGCCAATATTTATTTTATTTTTGAATATCAAAACTGTGAACGTTGCTCATTTATCAAATTGGAATAACGCTGATACCCGGAATTGGAGACATCAATGGAAAAAACTGATTTCTTATTGCGGTGGCGCAGAAGGAGTTTTTAAAGAATCGAAAAAGAATTTGTTGAAAATACCTTGGTATCGGAAACTCCACAGTCCAATCCATTCTTTCCCAAAAAATTTTAGAAAGGGCTGAATCAGAAATTAAATTCATTGAAAAATTTGGGATTACCCGCTTTATTTTTTACCGACAAATCGTACCCTCAGCGATTAAAACATTGCGAGGACGGACCGTTAATGATTTATTACAAAGGAAATGCAAATTTGAATGAAGAGCGGATTGTGGGCATCGTGGGTACACGAAGGGCAACGGAATATGGCAAAGAGATGTGCGATAAAATTGTTGAAGGCCTCTCTGATTTAGGCGTTTTAGTTGCTAGTGGGCTGGCTTATGGAATTGATACCCATGCACACAAAGCAGCCTTAAGCAACAACCTCCCAACCATTGGGGTTCTGGCACACGGCCTCGACCGGATCTATCCTTACGCCAATAGATCGTTGGCTGAAAAAATGTTACAAAACGGAGGATTGCTTACGGATTTTAAAAGTGCAACCAACCCTGACCGGGAAAACTTTCCCAAACGAAACCGGATCATAGCCGGAATGTCAGATGCACTTATCGTTATCGAATCAGCAGCAAAAGGAGGAGCCTTTGATTACTGCCAACATTGCAAATTCGTACAACAGGGATGTTTTTGCAATTCCCGGGAAAATCGGGGATAAATATTCTGAAGGATGCAATTTCCTGATAAAAACCAACAAAGCAGCACTTGCCCAATCGGCAGAAGATATAAAATACATTATGCGATGGGAATTGATTTCAAATAAAGAATCAAAGCAGAAAAAACTGTTCATTGAACTGTCGGCTGAAGAAGAGATAATAATGACCATCTTAAAAGAAAATGGTAGAAAGTGGAATTGATTACATCGTTCACAAATCCAATTTATCCAACAGCAAAGTTGCTTCTATTCTTCTCAACCTTGAATTTGAGGGATTGGTCAAAAGCCTCCCGGGGAAAATATATAAGATACTTTAATCCCTATTCCTTATTGATCCGCTTGAACTCTTCATTCAATTCAAAAGCCTTTGTAATAAAGCAATATTACAATTACAAAGGCACCAATGCTCAAGAAAATTAACAAACGAAAATCCTCCGTAATAAAGCAAAAATTGTATAAGGCATGAAAAAAGGATGCCCCGAACAATCCAGTCATGGAATCCACAAATTTATTTTCACGGGATTTAGCTATCCCTACAAAAAAACCAAGAATGACTGCAAAAAACAGATTTGCAGGAACAACTGATATTGCATACCGGAAATCCACTTCGGTGTAATAGGGCAAAATCATATAAAGTACATTCCCTACAAAAGCAAAACCCATGGAAAGCATTACACTGTATACAATACTATCCAGGGGCCCGTTAAAACTATCCCGGGGGAAAATATGATACCTTAAGAGCAAATACTTTCCTAGTTCAGAACCAAATCCCATAACAAAAAAGGAATAGAAAATAATTCTTCTTATATTCTTGAAATCATCGAGTCCATATCGTTGGGCTATTATTTGAAATATCAGCACGACAACAATGCTAAGCATCCCCAAAACAAAAGCTGTTATAAGTCCGGGATAACGTTTTCTGCCCCGTTTCGACCAAACCAACCATACAATAAGAGCGGCAATTAACGGCCCGAGCAGTAAAGATATTAGGTAATTAATTATCATTGTTTTGAATATTTAGTTAAACAAATATACAAATTGATTTACAAATTCAAAATTTTCAGTGAGATTCTTTCTCAGTGAGCGCGGAAACCTGACTGCAAGCTATTCCTTCTGCCCATTCCTTTTGCTGTAAATTTCGGTTTGCCGCTGAATGGATTCAATGTGAACTATTTCCAGCAGACGCTGGAGAAATTCTTTGTTCAATCCGCTGTCAACGCCTGATTTCAAACGATCCTCAACAATGTTGCGCCACCTTTTTAATTGAAGAATCGTTATGTTGTTTGCACTTTTATAATTGCCAATTTCATCAACCAGCTCCATTCTGCGCGACAAAATATTTATTAACTCGGCATCAATCTTGTCAATTTCCGTCCTGAGCTCCTCCAGTTTGCTTTCAAAATCAATATTTCCTTCCCTCCGGCGAATGATCAGGGAACGGATCATTTCACTTAAGAAAGCAGGTGTAACCTGCTGATTCCGGTCAGTCAATGCTTCTTCCGGATGGATGTGCGATTCGATCATCAATCCGTTCATTTCAAGGTCAAGCGCTTTTTGAGAAACATCCTTGAGCATGGTTCTGTTGCCACAAATATGGCTTGGGTCGCAAATTACAGGCAGGTTCGGAATCAGGCGCTTCAGTTCAATAGGGATCTCCCACATGGGAGCATTTCTATACAAGGACTTTTCGAAAAAATAAAATCCCCGATGGATGGCAGCCAGGCGGCGGATACCGGAATGATAAATCCGCTCAATTGCACCAATCCATAAGTTCAGGTCGGGATTAACCGGATTCTTAACCATAACCGGAATATCAACTCCTTCAAGGGTTGTTGCCAGTTCTTGTAACGAAAACGGGTTTACTACAGTCCTTGCTCCAATCCATAACACATCAACCCCATGTTTTAATGCCAATTCTATGTGGCCGGGGTTTGCAATTTCAACAGCCGTTAGTAATCCGGTCAAAGGCTTTACTTTTTTGAGCCATACAAGCCCTTCTTCTCCTACCCCTTCGAACAAACCGGGGCGTGTCCTAGGCTTCCAGATTCCGGCCCTGAATATTTTCACATTGGGAATTTTGCTCACTTCAAGGGCTGTCGAAATCAATTGCTCCTCCGATTCAGCGCTGCATGGCCCACTGATAATAAATGGGGCTGTTTTTATATCCAGCCATTCCTGCAATGGAACTATGTTGATTAAGCTACTCATATCCGGCTGCGAAATTACTGATTTTAAGTACAAAATAATTGAACAATTTCAAAATCAATATTTAACTTATTCTTAATCTCTTAATTAAAAAAGTACCTAATTTTGCACACCTTCAAATATCAGGATATTTATGAAACGGATAAAAATTAAAGACATTCTGCATTCCGCAGAATACGGAAAGGAAATTATTGTTAAAGGCTGGGTTAGAACCAAGCGGGCGAGCAAGAATGTTGCTTTTATTGCACTTAATGATGGCTCAACCATTCACAATATTCAGGTCGTTGCCGATTTTAATACCATCAGGGAAGAAACATTACAAACAATTCATACGGGAGCTTCTTTATCCATTTCAGGAACCCTTATTGAATCACCGGGTAGTGGACAAAACGTAGAGCTAAATGCAAGAGCAATTGAAGTTCTGGGAACAGCCGATCCGGAGGAGTATCCGCTTCAACCCAAAAAGCATTCCCTTGAGTTTCTGCGCGAAAAGGCCCATTTGCGTTTTCGGACCAATACCTTTTCAGCCATTGCAAGGGTAAGACACGCGATGATTTTCGCAGTTCATAAATTTTTTAACGATAAAGGATTTTTCAATATTCATACACCCATCATTACCGGTTCGGATGCTGAGGGAGCGGGTGAAATGTTCAGGGTATCTGTACTGGATGCTAAAAATCCACCTCTCAATGAAGACGGGACTATCAATTACAAAGAAGACTTTTTTGGGAAGGAAACCAATTTAACGGTTTCCGGGCAACTGGAGGCAGAACTTGCTGCTTTGGCATTATCAGAAGTTTATACCTTCGGTCCAACCTTCAGGGCCGAGAACTCAAATACATCAAGGCACCTTGCCGAATTTTGGATGATCGAACCGGAAATGGCATTTTACGACATCAATGATGATATGGACCTGGCTGAGGAAATGTTGAAATACCTGATCAAATATGCCATTGACAATTGTAAGGACGACCTGGAATTTTTATCGAGAAGGCAAATTGAAGAAGATAAAAACAAAAAGGAACAAGATCGTTCCCCAATGGAACTCATGGAAAAATTACTTTTTGTCTTAAACAATGAGTTTGAACGAATCACGTATACGGATGCCATTAACATTTTAAAAGATTCAAATTATAACAAAAAGAAAAAGTTTCAATACCTGATCAATGAATGGGGTGCCGACCTGCAATCGGAACATGAGCGGTACCTTGTTGAAAAGCATTTCAATAAACCTGTGATTGTAACAGGCTATCCGAAAGAGATAAAGGCTTTTTATATGAAAGTTAATGAGGATGGTAAAACGGTCAGGGCCATGGATGTCCTTTTTCCACAAATAGGAGAAATAATAGGAGGGTCGCAGAGAGAAGAAAATTATAACACCCTTTTGAAACGAATGCACGAAATGAACGTACCAGAAAAAGATCTTTGGTGGTATCTCGAAACCAGAAAATTTGGTACGGTCCCACACAGTGGATTTGGCCTGGGCTTCGAACGAATGATACAGTTTATTACCGGAATGGGGAATATCAGGGATGTTATCCCTTTTCCAAGGACACCACAGAACGCTGAATTTTAATGTTAATAAAGTAAATGATCATTATTCTTTTTTTTCAATAATATTTCTGATATTTGTTGAATGACAATTAAAAAGGTAGATAATAAATAGAATTTGCATGCTACATCAACGATTACAACAAAAACTTCTACAAAAGCTTTCTCCACAGCAAATTCTGCTCATGAAGTTGTTGCAAATTCCTACGATTGCCCTTGAACAGAGAATAAAACAAGAAATTGAAGAAAACCCTGCCCTTGACGAAACGGATGATCTGGAAGAAGCAGCTGAACTGGAAATGGAATACGATGCTCCATTGGATTCGGATGAGAAAGATGCTGATGTCGAAGAAGAGTACGATTCCAAAAGCAATGATGAAGAATTTGACCTTGATGATTACCTTGATGATGACGATACACCCTCCTACAAGTTAAACTCCAACAATTCAAGTTCCGATGATGAGCGATATGAAGTCCCATTTGTTTCTGGTACAAGCTTTCAGGAGTTGCTCCTGTCGCAATTAGGCTTGCGTAGTTTGAATGAGAAACAGCTCTTGATTGCAGCCTATATTATTGGAAACCTCGATGATTCGGGATACCTTAACAGGGATGTGGGTGCGATGGTAGACGATCTGGCATTTTCGCAAAACATACAGGCTACCAAAGATGAGATACTTGAAATGCTTTACCTGATCCAGGAATTTGAACCTCCCGGTGTTGGTGGCCGAAACCTGCAGGAATGCCTTTTGATTCAATTGAGAAAAAAGGAGAACCAGTCCAAAGCCATCGAACTTGCTATGCATATCCTCGATCGTTATTTTAACGAGTTCACAAAGAAGCATTACGAAAAGATAATTAAAAAAGCCAGGATATCCGAGGAGGAGTTAAAAGAAGCCATCGAAGAGATTTTAAAATTAAACCCCAAGCCCGGAAATTCGTTAAGCGAAACCACTAAAACGAATCACTACATTCTTCCTGATTTCCTCATTTATAATAATAACGGGGATTTGGAATTGCAACTCAACTCAAAAAACACACCTGAATTGAGGCTCAACCGCACCTATGTTGACATGCTCGAAACCTATTCGCACAGCAAAAACAAGAGTAAACACAAAGATGCGATTACCTTCGTTAAGCAAAAAATAGATTCGGCCAAATGGTTTATTGATGCCATTAAACAGCGACAAAACACATTGGAGATCACCATGCAGGCCATTATGGAATACCAGCGGGAATATTTCCTGACCGGTGATGAAACCCGGCTCAGGCCGATGATCCTGAAAGACATTGCCGAAATCGTCAACCTTGATATTTCAACCATCTCAAGGGTGGCCAATAGCAAGTATGTTCAAACCCCGTTCGGCACATTTTTGCTTAAAAGTTTCTTTTCCGAATCCATGCAAAATGAAAACGGTGAAGAAGTTTCAACCCGGGAAATTAAGAAAATATTATCCGATTGCATTGATGTTGAAGACAAGTCGAAACCGGTTACGGATGAACAGCTTACAAAAATCCTAAAGGAAAAAGGCTACAACATTGCACGCCGGACGGTTGCCAAATACCGTGAGCAATTGAACATTCCGGTCGCACGCTTACGAAAAGAGCTTTAACCCTAATCCTGTGGGAAACACTTCTTGTTTATTACCAAATTGTGAATACAGATCATTTATATGGAATTAAAAATTGCCAAAATCGTTTCAGTTCTATTCCATCCTCTATTAATCCCGGCATACACAACCCTGTTGCTTTTCAACCTGAATAGTTACATTGCCTTTCAGATTCCTTATCAAGCCAAATTGTTAATTCTGGGCATGATTGTGATAACTACTTTCTTTTTCCCGGTTTTATTTATACTCATAATGAAAAGGCGGGGTATGATCAAATCCCTGCAAATGGAAAACCGGGAAGAACGCCTTTATCCATTCATCATAACAGCCATCTTTTATTTTCTTACCTATCAGATGATCCGTCAGTTGCAAATACCGGATGTTTATAAATTATTCATATTGGGTTCGGCTATTTTAGTCCTGCTTTCGATGGGGATAAACTTTTTTATGAAGATCAGCATACACATGGTAGGCATTGGCGGAATGCTGGGTGCGCTGATTGGGCTTTCGCTTCACATCAACCTGAACATGGTCTATAGCATTATTCTGATTATTGTCATTTCCGGAATTGTTGGATTTTCAAGGTTAAAACTGGATGCCCATAAACCCTTACAGGTTTATTCCGGTTTTTTAATGGGAGTTGCAGTAATGAGCCTGGTATTGTTATTTTAAACCCTAAAATGGGATAACAGTAATTCCAATACTTATGGGATACATTTGCGGGCCGTTACCAAAAAGGAACAAGGAAGAAAGTTGATAATATCCCCAAAGGTTCAGCCACTTATATCCAATCCTTGCAGTAAAGCCATACCTGTTTTTTTCGATATGCTCAATTCTTGCCTTTTTATAAATCACTTTGTAATAGTTGCCACCAATAAAATCATCACCCTTGTATTTGGTATGGGCTTTAATCAAAAAACCAAATTTAAAACCCAGGGCAAACCTGAATTCACTTTTCGATTTAAAGCGAAGTTCAACAGGAATATCAAAATAAGTAGCAACAAATTTGGATTTATTATAGGCCAGGTCAGGCATTGTATCGGTGATTTGAATAAAATAGGTTTGGTCGCCCTGGGTCCTGAGAAATGACTCATTGAGCATATTATGAACGCCAATTCCGATACCGGGCGAAAAACTGAAATTACTTTTCCCCAGCATATAATTGTAAGAACCAAATACATTTACACCGGGATTGATGGTTTTTGGGCTCACGCCTTCAGGAACATCCTGCCATATATCCGTAAAAACGTCAAGGCCAAAAGTGAATTTGCGTTTTGTATCTTCATTGACTACCTGGGCAAATGTGTTAATAACAAGGATACTTAATACGAATACAAGAAATTTCTTCATCGGTCTGTTTTTTCAATTTGTTACAAAGATATAACAATAATAACCTTTGTGAGGCAAAAATATTACATCCACTTTTTCCTTTTGAAAAGGGTATACATTAAAGCAACAATAAATACCATGGTTCCGATCACGATCCAAAACGACCTTGGATCTTCCTGAAAAGGAAGGTTTACATTCATCCCGTAAAGGCCGGTTAAAAAGGTTAGCGGGAGCAGTATGGATGAAATCAGGGTAAGAATTTTAATAATTTCGTTGGTCCGGTTGGCCTGCAACGAATCGAACGTTTGCGACAGGCCTTCAATCAGTTCTGCATAATCCTCTGTTAAGTCCCACATCTGTTTGTAGTAGTCGAGGATGTTGCCCCAGTAATCTTCCATATTATCGGCATAACCTTCGATCTGGCCACTTTCAAACTTGCCGAACAAAGGCAGTTGTGGTTTAAACATTGTATTCAACAGGATTATGTTTTTGCGGATCACCGAAATGCTCTCAATGGTACGTTCGGCCTTAATTTCGAACAAGGACCGGTTCACCGAATCCACTTCATCACCTATTTTCCGGATGATGATCTGCGTGGCTTTCATCAATTTCTCGAGGATGGAATATAGTAGTGCATCGCTGGTACCAACCTCGAAATCTTCGGTACGGGCTTCCTGCTCCTTTCCCTCCCTGAACATTTCATTAACAACCCAATGCGATTTACCGATAGTGATAATGTAATCTTCGCCCCAAAAGATTTTCACCTCGCGGATCCTGAGAAATTTATTTTTCTGGTCGAAGTATGGAAAATGGAGGATGATAAAATAGTAATCATCATAAATATCAACCTTTGGGCGCTGATTAAGGTCACTTTTACAGTCTTCAATATCAAGGGGGTGGAAATGGAAATTGTCTCTTAAATAGTTCAGGTTCTCATCAGAAGGGTTTGAAATATGATGCCATCTTAGCGTTCCGATTTTAATTGTTTCAATCATATGCCCTCCTTTCAAATTAATTTTTACATCCCTGAATTATTTTTTATTACTATGATAAATTCAAACTGCAACAACTTTGTATAAAGATCCTGTGTTTTCAAAAAATGAGCGACAAAGATATAAAATTAAAGCGAAAAGCATACATAAAGTTTGAAGCTACACCTAAAACATCAGCACCGAAACTCAAAGCAAATACCTACTGATTCGCCCTAAACAATTCATCTGTCTATTTTTCCAGAATTTTATAACGACTAAAATGATATAATTAAAAAAAGGGCTGACCCATCGGATCAGCCCTTTTATAATAGAAAAAAAACTTTCTATTCAACAATCATTTTGCGGGTTACTTTTGAATCCCCTGAATTAACAGTGTAGAAATATACTCCGGATGTAAGTTCTGAGCCATCAATGGTAAATTCAACTTTTCCTGTTGAATATGGTTTTTCAGCAATTCTGTGAACAACCTGCCCCATCAGGTTAGTTACTTCAAAACTTAAGGTTGCTGGCTCATCAAGCATAACAAAAACGGTAGAAGCTCCTGAGAATGGGTTTGGATAATTCTGCGAAACATTCTCATTCCTAACAATTTTAGTTTGATTTATTGAATTAATGATATCAGGCTTATAAACAGACATTACCCTAGTATAATTATCACCTGCAGGATCCTCATCACCTTGAATATGTAGTCCTGGTTCAGTATCTGCCTGATATGTGAAATAAATATAGTCATCTGAAGTAGGGGACACTGAAGGTACAATACACTCATCGAAAATATATATCAAATCACCGGTCATATCATAGAAAGTTCCCCATGAAGTACCAGCGTCAGGTGATGTACGTATCCAAACATGGCGATAGTTTTGCGAACCATTGTCATAACCTTCTGTAACCGAAAGTAAAAGCCAAGAATAATTGATCCTGATCATCAACGATCAGTTGCACCATACTAGATAATCCAAGGTAATAGGTTCCCCAATCGTCCAACAAATCGAGTTCCCCGTTATTATTCAAATCTTGTGACCAGGCGATTAAGTTATAATCCTCCACAAGTTCAGTGCCCGCCTCACCATAAGGATTTAAAGCATCCACGTTATTTGAAAATGCCGGCATATCTTCATTCCAGTATCCAACGCCATCAACGCCTGGAAACCAGTAAGGGCCTGCTCCGTCATCATAAGCCCTGTTGATACCAAAAACAATATGGATTTTTCCTGAATTGTCAAATGCTAAGTCATGAGATCCATCAACACAGTAAAAAGTATCGGTATTACCTCCTGCGTTCAGAGGATATGGATTTTCCCATACAACTGTTTTCGTCCAGTTATCACCGTCATCTTCTGACTTCATCAATGTAGGTCAGTCCATGAATCACCCACCAAAAAAGCAAGTTTACCATCTTTAGGCTCAGCAAATTCGTAAACATCACCACCAATATTTGTATAATAGGTAGGCCCCAATTCTTCAAAGAAATGGTTTTCAATATCTACAGTTGCTCCACCATCTTGCGAACGGGAATATAACAATGCATTTTCCTGGCCTAAGAGGGAATTAAAACCCAAGTACAAGATATCACATGCAATACATTGTTACTTGAACCAGTAGAAATCACTCGTACTGATCAAATCAACTGCTCCAACAGTCCTCCCAATATATTTACATTCCAATCACCTACTCCCTTTTCTTCCCTTGTACCAACCCAAATTCCGTCATAATAGTATGATTAGCTATAACCTCTCCATTATCACCCCAATCTGTGTATGATGGCCATCCACATTTTTCATCTTCAATTCTTTCCGATGGTGCAGGACCCCAACTATTTCCATCAAAAGTATTATATCCCGTACCTCTATCATTCCAAGTTCCGGTAGTATAACCCATTGTCCATGTAGCACCTATAAATCCATCATCAAACTTATAAATCCTATTTTGAGTTGATGAATTTGTTTGCAAATCGTACATCGTTCCTCCAATTTCATCTTCTGAAAGAAAACTTTTTGTACTTTATCACGGGAACTAATTCATTAGATGTATTACCAATGTCCTTAATTGGCTTAATATTTTTCATGGCAATGTCCCTTTTACTTTCCGGAAGTACAGCCCTGCTTTGCGCAAAGTTATTGAGCCCAAAAGTGATCAATAACGTAAATAGTAAGATTGTTTTCATACAAAGTATTTTTTTAATTAAACGATAAATATGATTTATATTAAATATATTTTTAGAATAAGAATTTACAAAAGTAAAGAATTAATTTTCTTGTCCAAATAACAATTAAAATCTTTGCAAGATAAAATAACTAATTATAAAAAACAAATCTTAAAAAGTTAATGGTAACATTCTACAAGTTATTGGGAAAATAAAATTCATGATGTTTAAAAACTTAACTATCTTTGAATAATCATTTGAAGGAAATTGAATAAATTGTAAACACCAAAACTAAAGTTATTAACTTAAAAAATTAATCCTATGAAAAATTTATTTATTCTTTTTTAGCACAATTTCATTAATTATTTGTTTATCTATAAATTCTGTATCTGAAACTCCTCCTCCTCAAACTTTCTTTGTTGAGGCATTTCTTTATAACAATGATAATCCATCCCCAGGAGTAACTATTACATGTACATTTTATATATATGACTGGGCACATCAATTGGTTGAAACAATACCAGTTCAACTCAGTTATACTGGAGATGATACTTATGTTTTTAACTCAGGGTATGATTATCACACTACTGATACATTCAATTACAATTTATATGGTTATGATCCAAATGAAGACAGAGAAGTTTTTTCAATTGGTGGCGGAAACAGCACAAATTGGGGCCTTGAGATAAGTAGACCATGGAATGTACCTAAGTAATTCATATTAATTTACTCATTTTCCTTCATGATTTTTGAACTTCTCTTGTTAGTTAATTAATGAAGTTGTTTAAAGTTGACGTAATAAAATAACGCAAAAAGCTAATAAATTCAATCCTTTCCAATGAATTTTATTTGTTTCAAAACGGATCAAAATAGCTTTAAAAGCATCTAGCCATGCATTGGTCCGTTCCACAACAAACCTGCATTTGTACAGTAAACTGTCAAAAAGGTGCTCACTTTCACAGCCGTTTCTTTTATTTTTATCAATATTATCTATTATATCATTCCTGTAACAGAAAGCACGAAAGTTCTCTACGTCAAACCCTGCATCGGCATTTAAGAACAACCAGTCTGTTCTTATGTTTGAGGATCGTAGGTCTTGAAGCATTTTGTCCACGGACTGCTCAAGTTGATATGCATCATTATGGTTTCCTAAAACATTCACTACTAGTAATGGGATACCCTGATTATCTGTTAGGATAAGCATGTTGCTAGAATCTTACTTTTTTCCTGCCTTGGTAGCCCACTGCCTGTCCGCCCCTTTTGGTGGGTGTATGTGTGCCATCAAGCTAGACACTTGACATGTCCAGCAAATCCTTGTACTTTTCCAGAACATACTTCCAAACTTGTTCCCAGCTACCATCTTTGCACCATTTCTGAAAGTGATAATAAACGCTCTGCCAATGGTATTTACCTGAAAAATTGTTTCATGGGCAGTTGCCTCCATTAACATCCTGTTTTTAGCCGATATAGTATCGATTCTACCACTTGATATACTTTAACCTTGGTATTGTCCATCGAATTTCCGAACTTTAAATGTGGACAAATCTCTTTTTTATTATACTTTTGTTCAACATGAAGTTTTTGAACGAATGATGCAACTTATTGAAATCCAATTTCTGTGTATCGTTCGTTCTTTTTAACATTCAACTTTTGACAACTTCAATGTTAAAATTTAATTTAATCACATTTCCAACACAAAAAGTTGTCAAAAGTTAAAAGTAAATGACTAAATTCTGAAAAATGATTTCCAATTCTCCCCTCTCAGAGAGGGGAAACAGGGTGTGTCAATATAAAATTTAATCATTTTTCAGTAACTAAGTGTTTCAATGTTTTAACTTTTTGACAACTTCACAGAATAAAACTTAATAAGTGCTATACAAAAGACCGAAATTCTGACAATTTTTAACAAACTTGTAAAACAGACCGCTTTTTTTAAAAAGGCTAATTAGCTAATAATTAAGTTATGACCTGTTTATCAGAAGAATTAATCCACGATCATTTTCCTCGTGATTTCTTTGCCATTGGCATTCACCGTATAAAAATACACCCCCGCATCAAGGGCTGAGGCATCCATTGTAATGAACCGGATTCCTGCATTTACCATCACAGGTTCAGTTTCGTAAACCAACTGCCCCACCAGGTTGTGAACTTTCAACCCCAGGCTTGCTTTTTCTCCCAATTCTTTTACTTTTGTTAATTCCTTTACCGGGTTGGGATAATTCTGAAACACCTCAAAAAGACCGGCTCTGCAAGCTTGTCAGCAATACCTGTGATTTCATCTTTGAAAACTTCCATAACAACCATGTTGTTGTCACCGTAAAGATCTTCATCGCCTGCCACTGCCATTCCCGGTTCGCTATCAATCTGGCAAATTAAATAAATGCTATTTGGCTCGGTATTTTCAGCACAGGAAGGAAAAGCAAATTCATCAAAGATATGGATCAGGTCATCGGACAAATCGGTAAACGGGCCCCATGATAATCCACCGTCAGTTGAAACCCTCGACCATAAGTGCCGGTAATTCTGACTGCCATTGTCATAGGTTTCCGTAAGCGACGTAAAGAAAACATAAAGCTGGTTTTGATCGCCCATAACCAATTGAACCATGCTCGACAGCCCCATATAATATTTCCCGAGATTCTCAAGTCCATCGCCTACAAAAGTGATCTCGCCGTCTCCGTCAACATCCTGGGTCCAGCCAATAAGATTATAGTCTTCGATCATTTCCGATCCGGGGTCATCATAAATACTAAAGGCTTCCATATTGTTTGAAAATGCAGGCATTGTCTCATTCCAGTAGCCTACTCCATCAATATAAGGAAACCAAAAGTTCCATTTCCATCCGAATGGGCTCTGTTGATTCCAAATACCAAATGAGCCATTCCATTCATGTCGAGTTCCACATCAAAGGAGCCATCCATGCAAAAGAAAGTATCTGTAACCTCATTGAACCACATGGGATAGGGATGTTCCCAGATCAGTGTTTTGTCCCATGTATCACCACCATCTGTTGATTTCATCAGGACACAATTATAGAACGGGTCTCCCAAGCGAATGCCAGGGTGTTGTTCCTGGGAGTAGCCCAATCGTAGGTATCTCCATTGAACATTGTATAATAATCCGAACCCATTCCTTCAATAATTTCGCTGTCAATTTCCCAGGTTTCAGCGCCATCGCTGGAACGGGAATAAACCAGTATTCGCTCAAGGCCTGCATAAACAGTCCCGCCATTGCCGGTTGGGCGAGTAACCGAAAGCATATGTACGACGGATTCGATCCGCTCCGGTTGTAATTATGCGGGGCCAAACCAATCCCTCACCTCCGGGTGAAGGGCCGACATACAGGGTTTCACTCAGTCACCTGACCCTTTGTTCAATCGTTTGTTGATAAGCAAACCATCATCGGCACCTCCGGAAATATGGGCAACATTGATTTCGCCATTCTCGCCCAGGGGTGCATAGGAGGGCCAACCGCTTCGCTGGCTTTCCAATCGTTCAACAGGATCATCACCCCAACTATCCCCATCATAATAGTTATAGCCCGTTCCGCGATCACTGAAAGTCGGGTCACTGTATCCGATCGTGCAGGTTGCTCCCATTGTTCCATCATCGTATTTGTAAATCCGGTTTTGATTGGTTGAATTGGTTTGCTGATCATAACGGGTAAGGCCCACATGAGTTTCGAGGGGAACAAGCCCGGGATACCTATAAATGGTATTTTGAAATTGTGTGGTGTTTGCCTGCTTGAAGGATTGGTCCTTCTTAACGGCTAAATTTCGAAGTTTCTCAGGAACCATTGCCCTTTTCTGGGCAACTAATGCCATACCAATACATATGGCTAAACTAAAAAGTAGTAGTCTTTTCATGATTTAAATTATTTGGTTATTAAAAAATTAAAATACGCTGCATATGCGTTTTTCAAAAATAGTTCATGAAAGAGCTTAAGTCAAGGGAAAAAAAGTTATCGGTTGAGTCAAATCAGGAAACGGTTAAGCCAAATTTTACAAAGAGATAAATTGGATACTAATTCCAGTGCTCGGGTGTGTTTTGGCAATATAAAAGTACACAATTATGAATTGTTACAGATTCACAGATTTCAAACTACCCTTTTAGTATGTTCAATGAATATTTATTTTTAATCGGAAATCCGGGAATCTGAGGCAAATATCTGGTTCCTGCTTATCAGGGGCAGGGAAAGTCATCCCACAAAAAAAGGCCGGTCTAATCAGACCAGCCTTTAATAAAATTCAAATTAAATTTTAGTTATCCCACCATACTTTCTGGAATATATCAACTCCGGAAGGAGTATTAGGATTATACGTTACAGGATCGGTTGCATAAGGATACCTGCGTGGAAATACAGATGAAGAAGACTCAGGATTTGGCGTAAGACCAATAACATTATCCGTTCTTCTGAAATCCACAAAAGTCTCGGTTTGATATCCCAAGGCAAGGTATTTCTGCATCATGATCTCTTTAAATAAATCAGCACCAGAACCCCATGTAGTTTCAAGGTTATCCAGCCAGGCCTGATCCATTACACCATATTGAGCAAGAGAGGCAGCAACGGCTGCTTTTAAAGTAGCTTTAACAGCTGCTTCAGCAACTCCTGTTTGAAATTCACACTCAGCCTTAATAAATAATACTTCGGCAAATGTTATAATGGGTGTAGGTGTATTACTTGCAGCAATAGCAGGACCTGGTAAACTAGATCCGTTAATAGGCTCACCGGCTGGGCATCCAAAATAATCACCTGGCAAATAAGTGATATCATTATACACTAAAGTATCTTCTAAAGGCGAGACATATTGTGGTAAACGAGGATCACCTAACTCCTTTAACTTTTCAACAAAAAAGTATCCCATCACAGCATCACCAGCCCTGTCTTCCTGGAATAACCATGCTGGATTACCATTGGTATAGTCATTGGTATTGTAGTAATACATCATGTTTTCATCATTGCTGGAGATAGCATTATTTAAGTAAGATAAAGCTTCTGTAAAAGCACCATTATCCCTTTTTGACAAATGCAATGCATAACGAGACTTTCAAAGAATAAGCTGCCTTTTCCCATAAGGAAATTGCAAGTGGATTCTCAATTTCTCCTCCATAAATGATATCACCATCAAGAGGGAATAATCCTACATCTTTACCTAAGTTATCAATTGCTCCATCCAATAAACTTTGAATAGTAACATAGATATCCTGCTGTGAATCAAAAGCAGGTTTAATATTGGCTGTTCCTTGTAAGGCATCTGAATAGGGAATATCTCCCCAAACATCTGTAGCTGCACCCAAAACAATAGCCTGAAGTATATCGGCTACTCCATCCATATGAGGAGATGTACCTGCTGAAAGATCATGTAATTGCTTAATGTCCATAAGCGCATCTGCATATACATCACCCCAAAGGTTGTTTACATCGCCGGCACGAAGAATGTATGAACCTTCCGATTGAGATTGACGGGCAACACCTGTATAATATTGCATCCAAATAGCCTGCGTTCTTGCCATGTCGTTTCCGCCAACAATATTAAACCCAACCCTGGCCTGAATAACAGGCATAATAAGATCCATGGATACTGCCGCAGGGGCATCCGGATCAATGTTGATGTCTGTGTCTATCCATTTTTCGCAGGAGCTAAATACCATCGCTGTCAAAATGAATATTCCTAATTTATATATAATTCTGTTTTTCATAATGAATATAGTTTTAATGTTTTTCAATTTCATCAGTTTATAAACCTAACCTGATACCAACAGTATATGATTTGGTCCCCGGCATGTTGAAGTAATCCATACCTTGTGCATTAGATGCACCGGCCAAACTGGTTTCAGGGTCAATTCCAGTATAAGGAGTACTTATCCAAAGATTCTTGGCAGTAAAGTAAAACTCTAAGCCTCTGATGAAGGTTTTGTCTAACATTTTTGTGAAATTATAAGAAAGTGTAAGGTCTCTCAGTCTAACCCAGTTAGCATCTTCAATATAATCAACAGTTGGTCCGGTAAATCCACTACCTTCTCCATTTGTTCTCCAGTCCTGATCAAGTTTAACAACAATATCATTAGTTGAACCATCTGATTGTTTAACCCCTTCAAAAGTATAGTTATCTTCACGTGTTTCGGTATCAGCATGCGCTCCGAAATAGTAGAGCGCTCCCATAGTACCATTCCACATCTGGCCACCCTGCTTGATATCAAATAATAGATATAAGGAGAAATCCATAAAAGTAAATGTAGTATTGATACCCATTTTCCAATCAGGATTAACTTTTCCTAAAACGGAGAAATTATAGTCACCAATCGGTTTACCATAACCAGGACTATCTGGATCACTATCATCAATAATGACATTTCCATTATCATCCCTTAACCAGTCGTATCCATAAATGGTACGGTATTCCTCACCGGCAACCGCGCGGATTTGAGGATCGGTAAACCCACCAAGGAAGATAGCATCTACATTCTCATATAATTCAGTAACAGGATTCTTAAACTGTGTAAAGTTAGCTCCGATATCCCAGCGGATTTTTTCTGTTTTAACAGCTGTTGCATAAAGATCAATTTCAATACCCTTTGATTCCATTTTTGCAGCATTGATAAACATATCGCTAAATCCGGAAGAAGGATCGATACTAACAGGAAGTAAAAGATCTTTACTTTGGCTATTAAAGTATGTAAATCCTAAACCAATACGATTCTGGATGAATTTCAGGTCAAAACCAACTTCAAAAGTAGTTGTGGTTTCAGGCTTGAGTTCATCAGAACCAACCAGATTACTATAAGAAAAAGCATTGTAACCCATGGTTGGGAACATCACACCGTGAGGCTGAACCCATCCGTCAGATACCCAGACCCCGGGATCAGCAGCTTGCCTGTAGTAAGTCAATGTATTGTAAGGTGTTGCATCAGAAGCTACTTTTGCATAGGAAACCCTGATTTTACCATATGGCAATATCTCGTTATCGCTTAAACCTGGTAACTCAGTAAATATAAAACTACCATTGATAGAAGGATAGAAGAATGAATTATTTTCGGCTGGTAAGGTTGTTGACCAGTCATTCCTGCCGGTAGTATTGATATATACCATACTTCTCCATGAGAATCCAATATCATAAAACAAACCAGCCCTTCTAACCTTTGAAGTAGCTTCCCGTGTTGAATTGGTGCTGGTATTATTTAAGTTATAATATTCAGGAATCGCAAGACCATTAGCTTTACCTTCAACCCAGTTAGTAAATAATTGAGTCATGTTCCAACCCAGGGTAGCAGTGAAACTCAAATCTTCATTAAAGTTCTTGGTAATGTTAGCCAACAGGTCAGAGTTGATATCGCGTTTCAGGAAGTTCCTGGCCATTACATAACCACCCGGTTCATTTCTTGATCCGATAGCAAAATAGTTCTTGACTTTCGTACTATAATTGTCAACACCAAGCCTATAGCTAAATGATAACCATTCAGTCGCCCTTATATTGAAATTAATATTTCCAATTAACCTGTTGGTTTCATCATTGTAAAGGTTTTTGTTAGCAGTCCAGTATGGATTGTCATAACCACCTCCATTACGATAAGTCCTTTGTGAACCATCAGCCAGTTCATATCCGGCTGAGTTGTCGAATGATGGAGGGGTTCTTAATAAACCAAGCATAACACCCGAAGTATTGGAACCTTGCTGAATCCTGTCACCAACGGTAACAACATAATTGGCAGAACCACCAATGGTAAACCAGTCGTTAACTTTACTTGTTCCTCTGACTGTAAAAGTATTTCTTTGAAGTTTATTGTTTGGCACAATGCCTTCGCTTCTCATATCTCCGATTGAAGAATAGAAATTTGTATTTTCATTTCCACCAATAAAACTGATAAAGTTATTCCAGGTAACACCTGTTTGGAAGAAGTCATACTGATCGTAAGCATCAACACCAGAACCGGGAACCAATGCACCGTCAACATCATACTCAGGATTAGTCCAAACAGCTGGATCTTTCGACCAGCTTGATTGATCCAGTCTTGGGCCCCAAGACCAGGAGTCACCTGAATACCAATCACCATCCGCACCCTGTCCATATTTAGTGTTCAGCTTAGGCACATTACTGATTTGATCAAAAGTAACTGATGAATTGAAGTTAACAGCAACTTTTCTGCCTTCAGTAGCAGAACCTTTTTTGGTTTCGATGATAATAACACCGTTTGCACCGCGCATACCATAGAGAGCAGTAGCAGCACCGCCTTTTAGAATACTCATACTGGCAATGTCATCGGGGTTTAAGTCTAACGCCCTGTTTGAACGTGCAACACCGGCAACATCTCCACCGCCCCAATCGCTATCTGAATATCCATCGTCATCTGGTGCCACAGTATTATCAATAGGCACCCCATCAACCACAAACAATGGTTGGTTATCACCAATGATTGATGTGGCACCACGAACGGTAATGTAAGTCGGGGCACCTGCTGCGCCACTGGCGCTGATAACATCAACACCTGAGGCCCTGCCTGCCAATGCATTAATAACATCATTGTTGGCTGATTTATTAATTTCAGCGTTGGACACCTCAGAAACACCATAACCCAGCGCTTTGGATTCACGCTCGATACCAAGGGCCGTTACAACTACTCCTTCAATATTGAGCATGTCGTTTTCCATTGAAATGTCAATGGTAGATTGGTCTCCAATCTCAACTTCCTGAGATATCATTCCGATAAATGTAAACACCAGCTTTTTAGCTGTTGCCGGAACAGACAACTCATAATAACCATCGAGATTGGTCACAGTTCCAATAGTTGTTCCATCAACAACTACCTGAACACCAGGGATGGGCTGGCCGTCATCTGCACTTCTGACAGTTCCAGAAATATCCCTGTTTTGAGCTTGTACAACTTGCATTCCTATGAAACACAAAATGCAATGAAAAGGGTAAATTTCCTCATAACATAAAGAATTTAGGTTAGTAAATATGAATCAATAAAAAAATTTTAATTAATAAATCGTTAAACAACCCGCTTTTTCTATTAAAAGCACTGCAAAATAGTAATAACTTATATACAAAGAAATAAAAAATTTATATTAAATTAACAATAAATTCTTAATAACTTAATATCTAACATTGTATGAATTCTATTTAAAATCAATCAATCCAGAACTCGAAATATTTCATAAACAATAGAACAAATATAGTGAAATTAATTATGTTACTGATTTATTTTTCCAATAAACGCAAGAAAAAGCAATACCAAAACAGTCATAATTGACAAATTGATGTAACTTCCAAAGCCAATAAGAAGTGGTAATCCCGCAATTAATGATGCACTCAGTATGTACAAAATCAAACCGATTCGCTTTAAACGCCAAATTAACAAAACACCAAAGAAAGAGAGTATATAGAGCAAAAAACCTATACTGCAAAAGAGCAGTACTTCCCGTTTCGTATACTGCACAGGGCTTATGAAATCATTCGCTACATGAGTAACCCAGCCAATAAACAAAATTCCAAAAAACAAGATCACTGCGAAAACAGTAGAGTAAACAAAAACCGAAACACAAAGGATTGATAACAAGAATGGCCTTTCATGCATACTTTTTCCCGGGTTTCGTTAATTTCTTCCATACATTAATTAATAAAGATAATTCTCATGACATCAACTTCAGATTTGAAGCATAAGCTCCCACAAATATAGCTGTAACAATTAATCCAATAAACGAAAAGGGATAGGATTTTATAAATACAACCGGCATTATCAGGATAAACAAGTGAGCAACTGTATACAAATGAAATCCAATTTTGCGCAATTTCCACATATTGAATGCTCCCACCAGTGAAATGGTATAAAGAATAAATCCCGTTAAAAGAATCTTTTGCCACCTGAAAGTATGGTTTCCATTTCGGGCAATATTTCAGTGAATTCATCCTTCAATTGAAGAATCTCATTATATGATAAGTAGATAAACAAATTGGAAAAGAAGCCAACCCACTGCCAACAAAGGTTAGAATACACAAAAGTTTTAGAAGTTCGGGCCTTTTTATTGGCTGGCCGGTTCTATTTTCAAAATTATCATTTAGCATACAAGGATCATAATATTATCACGGATTCACAATTGTGCTATTACAAGTTACAATGCATTAGCGAATCCGTGATAATAATTTATTAGAATTTGGAGAACACTACTCCAGAGAACCTACTTCCTTTTCAACTTCTTCAAGGATTTCACAGGACTCTATTAATGCTTTCATTTTGTTGTGGTCATCAAACAAGGGCCGGTCAATGTCAAGAAATTCAACGTGCCTGCGAACCACTTCTTTAGCTTTGGCAACACCTTTACCAAAATTATATTCCCTAAAATCCAATGCCTGGGCCGCAGCCATTATCTCTATTCCCAAAATTCCATAAGCATTGTCAAGTATCTGGAAGTTCTTGATGGCAGTATTCATTCCCATTGAGACAAAAATCTTCCTGGTCGGCTGCTGCCGGAATGGATTGTATGGAAGCCGGAGTTGACAATATGCGTTGTTCGACGATCATCATGTCAATTGTATACTGGCTCAGCATAAGGCCTGAAAACATGCCTGCACCTTTTTGTTAAAAATGCCGGAAGCCCAACACTCAATGCAGGGTTGTTCAAGCGGTTCATCCTTCTTTCCGACATCACACTTACCATGGTGATGGCAGCTCCTGCCATATCCATAGGCAGGGAAACGGGTGTGCCCTGGAAATTGGCTCCCGAGAGGCTGTAAATTTTCATCCGGGAAAAAAACCGGGTTATCGCCTACTCCATTCAATTCAATCTCCACTTGAGAGCGGGCATAAGCCAGTGCATCATGAGCAGAGCCAATCACTTGCGGTGACGATCGCATGGAATAGGCATCCTGGACTTTATGAGGTACCCGGCCCTCTTTCAGATCGCCACCCTGAACCAATTTATTAATGGCATTGGCACTTCGGATAGCTCCCTTAAACCCACGTACTTCGTGCAGTTTTGATGTATAAGGTTTCATATTTGCTTTCAGTGCTTCAAGCGACATGGCAGCTCCAATCTCAGCCTGCTTAAGCCATCGGTTGGCATCGTAAATAAATAAAGCACTCATTGCGGTTAGGACATTGGAACCATTGATGGTAGCCAGTCCATCCCTTGCCTGCAATCCGGGGATTTCGATACCCGCTTTGTCCATGGCTTCCTTTCCGGTATAAAGCTCACCTTTATAGTAAGCCCTTCCTTCACCCATCATGAGCAAGGCAATTTGCGACATCGGTGCCAAATCTCCGGAAGCACCTACAGAGCCTTTGCGGCAAACCCAGGGGGTAACTCCCTTATTCAGCATTTCAACCAGAGTCAGGGTTATTTCCGGACGAACACCCGAATTGCCGTGAGCGTGAACATTGACCCTGCCCAGCATGGCACCACGGACATGGTCTAACGGCATGGGCTCACCAATACCGGCTGCATGGTTATAAATTAAATACTTTTGAAAATCCTTTACCTGATCATCGTTCAGAACAACTTCTGAAAACTCGCCAATGCCGGTATTAACTCCATACATGATCTCTCCGGCCTGGATTTTTCTTTCGAGCATGGCCCTGCATTTTTTTATTCTTTCCAATGCATCGGGATGCAGTTCGACTTTTTCATTTTTACGGGCTACATTTACTACATCTTCAATGGTCATACCCGCACCTTTTACTATATATGTCATACTAATTTTTGATTTTAGATTTACGATTCTTGATTTTTAATTGTGGATCTTAGATCTTTAGAAATAAGATTAATTAACCAGGGGAAATTAACAGAGTGAAGTGCGGTTGATCTTAATTTTAAATTTTAAATGCCAATTAACCATATCTTTGCTTACTTATTCGGGGTAAAAGTATAAAATTTTACCAAGTGGGAAAATTATTTGTGATTTACTTAACAGATAAATTTATGAGAGATATTTTAAATTTGGAAGGATTGGTTCAAACCATTGGACATGAACCAGCTATTCTGGTTTATTTTTACAATGATGATTGTCCGCCCTGCATAAGTTTACGTCCAAAGGTGGAAGGATTGATCCATGAAACCTTCCCAAAGATGCAATTGGCTTGGGTAAATTCAAAAAATCATCCTGAAATACCTGCCCATTTTGGTGTATTTGCCAATCCTACTATCCTCATTTTTTTCGAAGGAAAAGAATTCAAACGATTTAGCAAATATGTTTCGGTTAGTGAACTGGAACAGGCAATTGAAAGGTATTACAATCTGATTTTCAATTAACAAGTTCACTCTTCTTTTTTGAGCAATGCATAATAATTTGTTACTATTTAAGTGACTAAAATTTAGAATGACTAAAGTTTAAGAAGTCATTATTTATGAAGGGTCGCTTTATAATTGGTATTTATCGGGGTCTTCGTTTGGCAATACAAGCCTGACCTCTCTTAAATAATCGATGGAGGCTTGAATATCCTTATACATGATCTGGTCTTCATCAATAAAAGAAACCTTTGTCCTATAGCCTTTTAGAAATTCCTCAAGGAAAGGCGAGGTTTTGGATGGCCTCCTGAATTCAAGTGCCTGAGCTGCATTGAACAGTTCTATCGCCAATATGCGCTCCAGGTTTTCCAACACCTTAAAAGCTTTTGTGGCCGAGTTTGCTCCATACTAACATGATCCTCCTGTCCTTTGAGGATTCAATAGAGTCGATGGAGGAAGGGTGTGCATAAATACTTGTTCTGGTTTACGATGGAAGCCGCAGTGTATTGCGGTATCATGAAACCGGAATTCAATCCTGGGTTTGCAACCAAAAAAGGCGGCAATTTTCTGGCGCCCGATAATAATTGATACGTCCTTCTTTCTGAAATGTTCCCCAACTCGGCCATAGCAATACTCAGGTTATCCAATGCCAATGCCAGGGGCTGTCCATGGAAATTACCCGCTGAAATGATCAAATCTTCATCCGGAAAAATAGTTGGATTATCAGTTACCGAGTTTATTTCTTTTCGAAAAACATATGCCACATAATTAATGGAATCTTTAGAAGCACCATGAACCTGCGGTATGCACCTGAATGAATAGGGATCCTGCACATGTTCTTTGTATTGATGGATCAATTCACTTCCTTCCAGAATATTATTTATCCGCTCTGCTGTTTTCATCTGGCCTTTGTGTGGACGAACTACCTGAATTAATTTATGAAAAGGTTCGATCCGGCCATCAAATGCATCCAGCGAAATGGCCCCGATTACATCTGCCAAACGGGAAAGTTTGAAAACCCTCAGGCAATTGTAAACGCCGTATGCACTCATAAACTGGGTACCATTCAACAATGCCAGCCCTGCCTTTGATTTCAATTCAATGGGTTTCCAGTTCAATTTCTTCAGGATGGAGCCAGCCTCAGCTTTTTTACCTTTATAATACACCTCACCCAGGCCCAGCAACGGAAGTGACAAATGTGCTAGAGGGGCAAGGTCGCCGGAAGCACCCAGAGAACCCAACTGATAAACAACGGGAATGATATCATGATTGTAAAAATCAACCAGGCGTTGAACCGTCTCAAGTTGAACTCCCGAATGTCCGTACGACAAGGACTGGACTTTCAACATCAGCATCAGCTTGACAATCTCCTGAGGAACTTCATCTCCCACCCCACAGGCATGCGACATCACAAGGTTCTTTTGCAAAGTGCTTAAATCCTCCTTTGAAATGGTATGGTTATACAATGCGCCAAAGCCGGTATTGATCCCATAAATGGGTTCCGTTTGCGATTCCATTTTCCGATCAAGGTAATTGCGGCACTTTACAATGTTTTGTTTGGATTCATCCGATAGCTCAATCTTTTTCTTTTGCTTAATGATCTGATCAATATCTTCAAAGTTGAGCAATTCGGAGCTGATGAAATGAGTTGCCATTGTACTAAGCTTTTAATTGTGTGATAAAGTTATCCAGGTTTTGATAGGTATTCTGCTGTCCTGCATCCATATCTTTCACGGTAAGGGTGCCGCTGTTCATTTCATTTTCGCCAATCAGGACGACATAAGGGATGTTCTTATTATTGGCATACGTCATTTGCTTTTTTCATTTTTGCAGAATCTGGAAACAGTTCACTGTTGATACCTGCCTTTCGCAAATCAGAACTAATTTCCTGCAATATCTTTGTTCTTTTTCACCAAAATTGACAAACATCACTTTGGTCGTAGAACCCGAATCTTCAGAAAACAGGTTTAACTCAGACAACACGTCATAAATCCGGTCAGCACCAAAGGAGACACCTACTCCCGAAACATCTTTCAACCCAAAAATACCGGTCAGGTCATCGTAACGGCCACCACCGCAAATACTACCAATTTTCACATCTTTTGCAACAACTTCGAAAATTGCACCGGTATAATAATTCAATCCACGGGCGAGGGTGAGGTCAAGTTCAACTTCAGAACTCAGGTTCATTTCATTTACAATGTCAAACACTTCCGAAATTTCTTCTATTCCTTTTTTACCGGTTTCTGTATCTTTCAAAATATCACCCAGGAAGTTGATTTTTTTATCCGTGCTGCCGTCAAACGCCAGTATCTCTTTCAGCTTTTGAATGCCCGTATTGGAAATGCCTGCATTCTCCAACTCAACAGCAACCTTTTCAATACCGATTTTATCGAGTTTATCAATGGCCACAGTAATGCCGACAAATTTTTCTGTTTCATCAATGTATTCGGCTATTCCATAAAGGACTTTCCGGTTATTGATTTTAATAATATTGTTGATCTTTAAACGATCGAAAACTTCGCTGATGATCTGAACCAGTTCTACTTCATTTAAAAGTGAACTGCTACCGATTACATCCACATCGCATTGAAAAAACTCGCGGTACCGGCCTTTCTGGGGTTTATCGGCCCGCCAGACGGGTTGAATCTGGTAACGTTTGAAAGGGAACGTAATATCGTTGAGATGCTGCACTACATAACGGGCAAAGGGTACGGTGAGATCGTATCGCAATCCCTTCTCAGAAATAAACCCGGATATTTCACCACTTTTTGGATTTTGGAGTTTCTCATTTGGAATTTTATCAAGATAATCCCCTGAATTTAGGATTTTGAACAGGAGCTTGTCCCCTTCTTCGCCGTACTTTCCCAAAAGGGTCGAAAGGTTTTCCATGGCAGGGGTCTCGATGGGCAAATAACCGTAAAGCTGAAATACCGATTGGATGGTGTTGAAAATAAAGTTACGCCTGACCATTTCAACCGGCGAAAAATCGCGAGTCCCTTTGGGAATAGAGGGTTTTTGTGCCATTATTAGTTTCTTAAAATTTACATCAATACTAAGCTGCAAAAGTAAAAGAAATTCTTATTCAGGAAAGGGTAATGCTGAGTTGATAAAGGATATTGTTAATGTACTCCAGACAGCCGGATTCATCCTCCTTGGGGGCCCAGGGGGCAAAGTTTTTATCATTGATGGGGCTGAAAGGGCCGTTCTTTATGTCAATACCGACTGAATCGGGGGCAAGGCAAAATACAGTGTGGTAGATACGGGGTTCTATTTCGATAGAGAAATTATTGGTTGTAGGGTCAAGAATTATGTGATCGGTTATAATTCCTCTATCATCAAACTGGAGGATTAAAAAGCGGCCCGTAAAAGCGACAAATATTTCGCGTTTATCGGGTGATTGGTGCTTGTGCGGCCTGACGTAGGTGCCGGGTTGCATGGCGATGTAAATGCTTTGGAGCAAGTCGTCGGGGCTGGTGTTGAAAAAATGATGGAAGCGTTTGCGCGGAGCAGTTGTGGATGCCTCCACTATTTTATTGAAATGGTTGTTATCGAATTTATCCATGTTTTGTTGTCAATTAATAGATGCTTAAAAACGAACTAAATAGAAAAGACAAATTAAGGGATAAAACTTAAACCAATGAATTATTTTCTGTTTAGATGAAAATTATTGAATGCTATGAGTTATAAAAATTGGGGGATTTACTGCAAATGAAATTATTTGTTCGTTCTCATCGCAAACTCTTAACAGCCAGAGGATAAATAGTAAAAGCTGAGATCAAAGTTAATCCCAGCTTTACATATAGTCTTTTCGCTTTTGTAAATTCTTATTTATTTACAGGTGCTCCGCTGTCTTCAAGTTTTTTTTCCGGTAATGAAGTAGCTGCAGCTGCTTCAACTTTTCCTTTAATCTGTAACCGGACGGGAGATTGCTTTGCATTTGAATATACAGTAATACTTTTGTTTATTGTTCCTACCTTTTTGGTGTTGTAACTGACAACTATAACTTCAGATTCACCAGGTAATACAGGCTGCCTTGGCCATGCTGGAATGGTGCAGCCTCAACTCGCCCTTACGTTGGAAAGAATCAGCGGTTCTTTCCCGTCATTGGTAAATGTAAACTCACACTTACCATCATCATCCTGAGTTAAGGTACCATAATCATGAACCATTTTATCAAATGTGATAACGGGTGCATTTGGATTATCGGCCTGTGAATTGGTTTGGCTTGCCTCAAGTGCCTTCTCTTTGTCCATTTTCTCTTGTACCATTTTGTTTTGCTCAACGGTATTCGATTGGGGATTCGTTTTCTTATTTTCTACCTGGGCACTGACAGAAAATACGGTAAAACAAAATAAGAGAATTGTTAAAATTACTTTGTTCATCTTTAAATCCGTTTAATTAATACTTTATTTCGAACAAATGTATCTGTAAAATGAATCAAACCAATACTGTAACATATTTTTACAATTTGTAAATGAAATGTAAATGCTACACCGACATGGGTTTTGCAATTCATCCGCACCGCCGGCCATTAAGGCCAGGGCAATGTCAGTTTTACCGAATACGGCCGAAAGGATCAGCGGACTGGAGCCACCAGAAGGTTCTGCTTTATCCAAAACCGATCCCGCTGGAATGTTTTGTTTGACAGGCTTCCAAATTATCCTCAATAACAGCCATGTGAAGCCCGACCCTGGGAGCTGTGGATATTATTGGAGGATTTTCCGTTTACCAAAGCATTAATAATTGAATTTGCCTGTGCAGTATAAATTGCTAATGTTAGAAGCAGAGCTGCAAAAGGAATTGCAAGTGTTAATACCTTCATTGGAAATATTTTCCGTAAAGTTTTCCTATATGCAAAAACAAGTAAGTTGGAAATAATAAATGATACACATGCCAAAACAAAAAACTTAACAAATGCTGGCATCGAACAGTTTAACAAAAGAAGAGCTACAACCCCAATCACGATCATATAGATTATATAAACGAAATAGGAGTTTTATTAATTTCATCCATAACCCTGTTTCTTTTATTGAAACTAAAGCGGAAGGCATAAATAAAGATGTAGAGAAAGCTTAGCATTGAAAGCAGCAGGGAAACATAATAGATCACCCTGTCCATCAGTGCTGAAACAAAGAAAATATTTCTCCCAGGTTCAATCATATTGAAAAACAGGTTCAACGCAAATGCTGTAAAAACGCCTATTGAAGAGTGAGCAATACATTGGCCCATAGGTATAGTTTTTTATTCTTATTCTGGAAGAATCGAAAACTTTCAACTTATAGCATAAGGATCCCAATAGAAAAGCCATAAAATAAATTAGCAGCCTTTCCCTTTGAAAATGAAGCAGCGGTGAATGAAACCAACCCAGAAGGTCAAAACCTGAAATGATCATACTATAAACAGTACCGATAACTAAGGTAAATATTACACCGGCTTTCAAAAGAAATTTTTATGGATAGCATATTGGTTTTCAGCTTAATAAGATCCTTCAAAAATTTGAAACAAGAACAAAACAGGTAAAAACCACAACCAGTTCTGAACCCGGGTTATCTGCAAAAGAAAGCCCAATTTCCACCAGCCCTCTGAAACAAGTGGAAGTAGGAAAACCACTCCTCTTGAGAGGTAAGCCTCTGGAATAAAGAAAGATTGCTTTGTATGCAGGGATTAATGTAAAAACAGCGATCGTAAGGGAACCATAAGGCGGTTGAATTTGGATTTAATAAATCCCCATACAGTTTTTCTTCTTCAATGAAATAGGAATTAAATAGCCCGAAATAAAAAACAAGATGAACATTACAAAAATATCAATGTACATGCGGATCAGGCCGATGGAACTGTTTTTATCAGGGTCACTTACAATCCATGTGTTTTCCAAAATGGGTTCGTAAACGATTCCTGCGTGCAACACCACTACTAAGAAGATCAGGAAAGTCCTCAAATTGTCTAAAAAATAAATTCGTGTTTTCATTTTTATTATTGTTTTAAAATTTAACAAATGTTGATGAAGCAAGAATTTCTGTCAAACGTCGAGGGAAGGCTAAACACCTATGCAGCAATTACTATAAAGTTTGTAGCTGTGGTTGCAATTATGGCTCAACAGTATAAACTATGACGCAAGGGAGGAAAAAGTCTCAAAAACGGAGTAAAATTTTATTCGTATTTTGCATTGAATTTTCATGTTGAATATAACGACTTGTTGCAATGCCCGAATCTCAACCCATCGAAAACGATTTTTTAAAAAAGGCAAGAAATTTTATTGAGGAAAATATCACCAATGAGCAATTTGGTGTTTCTGAACTTGCAGATAAGATGAGCATGGAAACCGCTCCAACCTTCTTCGTAAAATAAAAAAAGTTAACACAATTATCAACAGTCAATTCATCAGTCAGGTTCGTTTGCAACAAGCTACAGAAATGTTGAGGAATCCTCATTGACTGTTTCTGAAATATCTTACAAAGTAGGAGTTTAGCCCTTCTTATTTTATCAAATGCTTCCGCGATTATTATGGATTTCCTCCCGGTGAAGCAGTGAAAAGAGATACAATTGAAAAGGAATACAATCCCATTGATCAAAAATCACACTCGCATCAGTTGGCGGCCATCATGTTTACCGACATCAGGGTTTCACGGCTTTGATGCAACAAGATGAAGAAAAAGCAATCGAATTCAGAAGCCGGCACAGGGAAATTTTTAATGCCTCCACCAAAAAATTCCGGGGTAAAATTCTACAATATTGGGGTGATGGCACATTAAGTACATTTTCGAGTGCCATTGATGCTGTGAAATGTGCTATAGAAATGCAATTGGCGTTCAGGGAGAAACCTCAAATTCCGTTGCGTATTGGCATCCACACTGGCGATATCATTTTTACGGAAGACGACATCATCGGGGATGGTGTAAATGTTGCCTCCAGGATCGAATCCCTTGCTGTTGCCGGAAGTGTTTTTATTTCAGAAAAGGTATATGATGAGGTTAAAAATCAGCCAGGGATCCGACCATCTCCTTGGGTGTTTTTGAGCTTAAAAATGTCAACAAGCCTTTGGAGATCTTTGCTGTTGCAAACCAAGGCCTTGTGGTGCCCGAAAAAAGCCAAATCACGCACAGCGAAAAATCAGGATCAAAGATAAATGGCAGGAAAACCTGAGAAGAAAGACCAGCGGATTAATTAAAATGGGCTATTTTGTTTTTAGCTACAACCCTTATTGGTTATCTCTGATCAAGCAATTCAACCCATCTTACGACCAGGCGGTTGCACAAACATCAATAGCTGTTTTACCTTTTATAAATGATAGCCAGGATTCAACCAATATCTATCTCATTAATGGGTTGATGGAGTCCACCTTGAATAACCTTCAAAAAATTAAAGATTTAAGAGTGATTAGCAGGACTTCAGTCGAAAAGTACGGGGACAACCCAATTACAATGCCCCGAGATTGGGAGGGAACTGAACGTAAAATATATAGTAAGAGGCAGCGGTCAAAAATGGGCAACCAAATTTCACTGCATATTCAGTTGATCGAAGAACCTGCTGATAAACACTTATGGTCGGAGCAATACACCCGGGAAGCCAGGGATATATTTAATTTGCAGATGGAAGTGGCCAAAAACATAGCCGATAAAATAAAAGTCATCGTCACCCCCGAAGAAGAAGAAAGGATAAACAAACCTCCCACCGAAAACCTGGTGGCATATGATTTTTCTTAAAGGCCGCGACCTGTTTTTTAACGGAAACCGTGAAAGCTTGGAAAAAGCCATTCCATATTTCAAAAAAGCCATTGAATACGACAACGAATTCGCCCTTGCCTATGCTGATATTGCCATAGCGTATTACTATTTAGACATTTTTCTTGCCGACAAAAAGTATTCCGATTCAATCAATAACTATTCCGACAAAGCATTGCTGTTCAACCCGAAACTACCTCAGGCATTGATTGCGAAAGCATATTTCTACATGCACTACGCAGAATACGAACTTGCTATCCCTTACCTCGAAATGGCCCTTAAATACAATCCCAATTCAGCCCAGGTAATTAACACCTTAACCGATTTCTACACAAACTATATCCCCAATACCGAAAAATACCTCGAATATGCCCTGATGGGTATCCGGTTGGATATTGCATCACACGACTCCGTAACTGCCAGTTTCATCTATTTGCATGTAAGCAATGCCTTGATTCAAACAGGGTTTGTAATGGAGGCTCAGAACCTATATTAATCAATCGTTGGATTACAATCCCAACAATTTATACTCAGTTTATGTAAAGGCCTATATCCAATATGCCGGCAATAGAAACCTTCAGCTTTTGAAGAAACGCCTGGCCGAAGCCCTCACAAAGGATACGACCCGAATTGATATCATTCGGGAAATCGGCAAAACCTGTTATTTTATGCGCGATTATCAGGATTCGTATAAATACTACAAACATTATTTACAGATCACAGATTCCTATGGCCTCGATGTTTACCCTGGCGAGGATGCGAAAATCGCGATTGTTTTGTCTAAGTGGGCCTGAAGAAGAATCTGAAGCGCTATTTGAAGATTATAAAACCTACGCCAAAAACGACAAATCCATTTACAAACACTTAAGCCTTGCGACTTATTATTCCTACAAGGGTGATGCGCAAAGCGCAATCAAACGTTTAAAGGCTCTTTTCGAAGGAGGAAAATTATCATTTCTGGACCATCCTTTTTTTGAAATAGATCCTTTGATGGATGGCATTAAGGACCTTCCTGAGTTCAAAACAGAAATGAAAAACATTGAATCCAAATTCTGGAAAAAACACAATCAAATCAAAACTGAGCTGAGAGTGAAAGGATTAATTTGAACGATTACCAATATCTTGCATAGATTTTTCAATGCAAGCAATCAGCCTGTGACTATCTTTAATTCTTTCTAGAAATCTCAATATTTATATTTTATAAGGGTTGAGGGGCTAACATCCCAATATTCAAAGAATCAAAATATGGGAACTTCTATCGTAAGGATTTTATTAAACAATCTTCTTAAATAATTGTTAAAGGTTGTAAGGTTTGCCTTAAACAAGCAACTAACCCCAAAACACCATGTCAATAAATGAAAATAATATCATGAAGTTGTTTAAAGTTGACGTAATAAAATAACGCAAAAAGCTAATATATTCAATGCTTTCCAATGAATTTTGTTTGTTTCAAAACGGATCAAAATAGCCTTAAATGCATCCAGCCAAGCATTGGTCCTTTCCACAACAAACCTGTTTGTAGAGTAAACTGTCAAAAAGTGTTCACTTTCACTACCGTTTCTTTTTATTTTTATCAATATCTATTATATCATTCCTGTAACAGAAAGCACGAAAACTCTCTATATCAAACCCTGCATCGGCATTCAGGAATAGCCAGTCTGTCCTTATGTTTGAAGAACGCAGGCTTTCAAACATATTCTCCACGAACTCTTCGAAATCGATACGCATCATTATGTTCTCCTGAAATAGCTTCACTGCAGGCCAGTGGGATACCTGGCTATCTGTCAGCACAAGCATGTTGCTGGTCTTCGCCTTTCCTGCCTTGGTAGCCTACTGCCTGTCCGCCCCTTTTGATTAGGTGTGTGTGCCATAAAAATTTGAACACTTGATAAATCAAGTAGATCGATGCCTTTCAGAATATGTCTCCGAGCTCTTTCCCAACTACCATCTTTGCACACTTCTGAAAGTGATGATAGACACTTGCCCAACCATACTTACTCTAAAGAATTGCTTCATTGGGAAGCTGTCTCCATTGACATCCTGTTTTAACCGGTATAAAATTGCTTCAACCACTTGATAACACTTAACTTTTGTGTTTTTTCGACCGTTCAAATTTCAAATGTGGGCAAATCTCTTTTTTATTGTACTTTTACTTAACACGTTTTTTGAACGAATGATACAACTTGTTGAAATCGAATTTTTCTGTATCATTCGTTCTTTTAAACATTCGTGTTTTAATATCTCATTTTTTAACTTTTAACAACTTCCATGAGAAAAACACTATACTTTTTATTGTTTGTTTTGTTTGGAGTTTCATTGCAAGCACAGACATTGCTCGATACAGCCCAGAATTTTACAGTGAAAGATCCTTATGGCAACACCCTCCACTTGTTTGACATCCTGGATGAAGGTAAGATTGTCGTTATCGATTTCTTTTCCACAAGTTGAGGTTCTTGTCAGGCGTATGCGTCAGATCTGCAGGCGGCATACGAAGAATTTGGATACAACGATGGAAATGTATTTTTTCTCGGCATTGACAAGGAAATTCAATGAGGATGTAATTTATTACGATTTCTGTTTTTAACGTACATTTTGGGTATCGGCGGTAAGGAGGCGGTAACGAGGTTCATTTAGCCTGGGAAGTGCAGGCAACACCTTCGCTGGTCATCATCAGGCCTGATAAGGTGATTGCCATGGCTCAGCCTACTTAATACCAATAATGTTGTTGACAGTGTTTTGATGGTTGGAGGCATTCAGCAAGCCTGTATGACTTCCATTGCGGAAAGAGAAACAGAGGATTTCATGACCATTTCCCCACAATCCGGCTACCAATTTTGCCCGTATCAATTTAAACCTTGATAGAGAAAAAGAGCTGCAAATTAACATTATTAATCTTACAGGCCATGTTGTTCAATCGTTTGAACCACAGCGTTACCCGGCAGGGAAATTTGTTTTAAAAGCAGATCTTACAGGCGAACAAAGCGGTTTTTATTTTGTACAAGCCATTGAAAACAGGCAAGTGATAAAAACATCAAAACTGATTTTAACACGTTGATTTTGGCAAAAATATTCTATCTTTTCGCCGGTGTTTAATAGATTAGTGTATTTATTCCCTTCTATTTCATTTATATTTGAAGTTTTTCTTCCCATCTTGAATTTCAATCATTTCGATATTTTTCAATGGAATTGACTCGTCATAAAAAGGAATGAACCTGGATTTAACTCCGTATAATACTGAATCACTTAGATAAATTCGATCAAAATAAAGTATTACTCTTTTCCCATTCGCTTCTGTAATTCTTGTTTCAATTGACGGGCTATTTATTAATTCCACTAAATTGTTCTGCTTATCAAGACACTTAATAATTCTAATAGGATTCACCAAATATTTGTAAGATTCTCCCATTGGACCAACAACATTTACAGTAGTGAATTTTGTGGAATCGATACCCCTGAATTGTTCTATAAGATTTGAAGTTGTAATGTAATAGGTTTTGCATGAAGCAAGGAGAATGATTAACAAGAAAACGACCCAAATCGTAATTTTTATTTAATTTCATTCTTATGAATTTTCTCAAAAATAACAAAAATGATCACAAATTGTATGTCAAATATTATCTAATAATTCCATTTATGCACATATATTTCAAATAATCCATCATCAGGGTTATTTCGAACGGGTCAATACCAAATTTGAGCAGGTACTTTTTGTCTTCATTAAAACTGATCAAAAAGGACTTCATGCTATTGTCTTCATGGGTCAACGACAATTTGTAGTTCTTCAATGCTTTCTGTCGGTTTCCAAGGCACCATTCTACATGTCCAAGATTCATGAAATCATGCTTATTGGTCACATTCACCATTAGGTTTTCATAGTGCTTTTTTGCACTTTCAAACTTCCCCATCACAAACAAGCACCAGGCAATGGGCCGTAGCACTTTTTTGTTTTCATCGGCCAAAAATTCCACCTTGAAGTAATATTCCAGTGCTTTCTCAAAATTATTCAAGTCGAGATAAGAGTGGCCGATATAGGTTTGGATGTACATATTATCAGGTTCAAGCTTTTCTGCTTCAAGGTAATACTTTAGGGATTCTTCAAAATTCTTAAGATGGCGATTGCGAAACGAAACTTTTAGATTCCATGATCGGTTTGCATCATACAATTCCGCCTTTTGTAAAAGGCAATGCATCAGGATAGTTTTGAGTTTTTGATAGCAATATCTATTTTCAAAATTTCAAGAGAATTATCGCCCTTTTCATGTAACGAAAGGAATAACCTAAGAGCGGCGCCAAAATGATCTTTTTCGAAAAGAAACTCCGCGATATTTCTAAAAATCTGGTCATCCTGAACCACAATATCGAAAAACACACTTTTGCTGAAATCAAATTCTAAACCAAACACATCAAGAAACTCGTATTTCTGTGGATGCAGTTTATAAAACCTATAGAGGTCGTGAATATACTGGGCATAGATACTTTTAACGCTGGCAGACTTATTGAGCAGGTCATCTTCTTCCTGCAACTCCTTGATCCCCTCAAGCTCGGCATTAAACATCTCCATCATCATACTCTTCTGCATATCGGGCATGTGTTGCAGGTTCAGACAAAACGAATACTTGTCGGAATTGCACATGAAAAAGGAACTGGCCAACCCGTTCAGGAACCGTCCGGAATCAAACGATTCTTTTTGTAGTATTTCGTTTATGATAAAGTTGTCTTTGTGAAAAGGCCGGAACCAATTAATAAGTTCATTAAAAAAGTCAAAATGTTTTAAGCGGGCGAATGCACTCATAAATACGTCAGCGCCTTCCATTTGCATCTTCGAAATTTCCTGCAATTTATCAAGCAAATCGGGTGCATCTTCAAAAACCCTTTCCCAGTCAGGATTTTTATCCTCCATAAAGTCTTGTGAAATAATGTTGTCAAGGTCCAGTTTGTCTTTCAAAATGGGCTGGTATTTCACCATTTCAGGGATGATCTCTTCTTCCAGTTTTTTGGTGATCTTCTCGGTTTCCTTCGATTTCAAAAACTGAATGGCAATGAGCTCAATCTCTTTTCCAATTTCCGGGACATCACTTAGCAATCCAATCTTAGCCAGGACCGATGGATAAAAATCCATCCTTGCATTGTAAATGTGCAAACAAAGAAAAAGCCCTACCAATGCACGTTGCCTTACCTGGCCGGTTTCCTCAATGGAAAAATCAACCAGCAACTCTATTTTTTTAGTGTCAAAACACCGGATCAAACTGATGGTCATGGCACTGATAACAATGGATTTTTCGAACCACGGAAAACTCTTCTGTTTCCAGATCTCTCGGATCATTTTTACATCCGACTCTTTGAATTTGTCGGTTAACCAAATCAAATTAAAAATACGGATAAGTACTTCCTGGTGTTTAAGGTATTCTTCCTTTTCATTCAAGGGGGTATCAAGGCTGCTTTTTAATAGTTCTGAAAGTTCATCGTCGAAAGCCAGGGTTTCAAACTTGTTTAAAACTTCCTCCTGAATTTGCTTTGATTCAAATTCAAGCCTCTTTTTCAAACGGTTAACATAAAGGTCGCTTTCGTTCATTAAGGCGTATTGCAGCGCAACATCCGAAAGTTCGAGGGTAGAAACCTGTAATCTCCGGTAGATTTTATCACGGTCAGGATCGACAATACCATCAATTGTGTATTTTAATAAATTTTCGTAGGTACTGTCCATCCTTTCAAACTCATTAAAGAAATCACCTTTACGTGATTTTAAGACCAAATCTTTAAGTATCTCAAATGCATCTTTCAGCTTATTATCAAGAACAAGATTTTCAATCTTCTTATAATTTCTTTCCAGTGTTTTTCTTATCATAATTCAAATATCCTATATATAAATAGCATAAATCCTACTCCGATTTTAAAATCTCAAACGTAATTGATTCGGTTATAACTACTGAATCGCTAACCATTACAAATTTTTTTGAATTGCCCGATAATCTATAATCTTTTTCTTTAACATACATGGATGCAGAAAAGGAAGCTGTACTGCTTGCAATGGAAAGCAGGTAAGGGGATTGCAGCTGGCCGCTGATGGTGGCTGAATAGTAATTGGGTACATTTATAAAAACATTTAAATAATCAGGGGCCGTTTCCTCAATGTTTATGGTAGCAGGAAGATCATGAGTATATTCATTCAAACCCACATCATAATAATCGCAACTACCACTATAATTGCCTACCCATGATGTTGCAGTGCAATCATAGCAATTTCCCCACCCCTCTGACGGGTCCGGTTCCTCTTCTTTATCACAGCTTGAGGCAAAAAAGAAGGAAATCGAGATAATAAAAAACAATTTGTATTTCATATTGCTTATATGCATTATTTTGTAATTTAGTATTCCGTCTGTCAAAGATAACAATATTGTCATTAAATATAAAAACGAACTTTTAATTTTAGCCATGAAAGGATTCATCTATTTATTAGAATTGTTGTGATAGCTTTACTCACAGGGATATTTTCGTCATGTGTTGAGGATGATTTGGCAAATCCCCAAAGCGACCGGGACAAGTTTATTGGCGCATGGGATGTCAATGAAAACTGCCAACGCATATCCTACAGCGTAACAATTGAAGCAGACCCCACCAACAGTGCACAAGTCATTCTTAAAAACTTCTGGCTAATCGGATACCAGGAAGAGCCACCTTATGCAATAGTCGCCGGTAATAACATTGTTATTCCGAAGCAGTATATCGCTAACAATAAAGACATTGAAGTTACGGGAAGTGGAAACTATTCAGATGAAGAAATCACCTGGAACTTTACTGTGAACGATGGAGCGGATCTGTATACCTGTGATGCTTTTTATGAAAAACCCTGATCATTCCTCCTCCTTAGCCTGGTCGGCATCGGTTTTCATTTTGCTTAAACGTGTAATTACATCCGCATAAATACCATCAAGAAAATCAAGGTCGTTTTGGTAATATTCGAAACTCCGGTTAAACTGTTCTCTTGTAATGCTATGCTTTTCAAGGATAGAATTATAAAGGTGGAATTTTTTATAATTAACGGTATCTTTATTATCCTTTTTTTTGCTTTCCGTATTTATTATCGCATCATATAACTCAAGGTCAACGATAATATCAACCATTTCTTCCCTCGAAAGCAAATCGTCAGGAGGTTTGCTGCGTTTATCAATACTTTGTGTACAGTTTGATAAAAAAACCGACCAAAGTACAAACCCTATGAAAAGAATATTATTTTTCAATCTTCAGGGGTATTGGCTAAACGGTATTCCTTATTGAGCCCTTCGAGTATTTGAGAAGTAATATCAAAAGTATCTTTTGCCAAAAATATATTTCCGGCTGTATTATAACCCAAAATATAGTCGTAGTTATACACCTTGTTGAGACGTTCAAGGTAATTTCTGACACTATCTAACAAAACGACATTCATTTCAAATTCTTTTTGTTGCATCTCAGAAGCATATTGTTCCTGTAAGGCATAAAGGTCTTGCTGCTTGGCCATTAATTGTTCATAAATAACCTGGGCGCTTTGCTCGGAGATGCTTTGCTTCTGAACCTGGTCCTGGAAATGAGCAGCATCTGTTTCAAAAGCCTTTTGTTTTGGGTAAAATCCGCATCTTTTCTTTTCGATTCACGCTCAAGATTCAGCACTCATCTCACTTTAACCAACTCATATAAAGCAAAACATCCGAATTTACAAATACAATTGCGTTTAGTCCCGATGCAACAATGGGCATATTTTGTATTTGCTTTTCAACTACAGGTTAAATCTTTATCGGTAAAATGCACAATAAATAAAACGATGGTACCAACAAGGGCAACAATACTTAGAATCAAACCCAGGTCAAGTGATTTGCTTTTTTGTTTTCGGTTATTTCCATTTGCTATTCATTTTTATGATGAAGTTGTCAAAAGTTGAATGTTAAAAAGAACGAACGATACACAGAAATTGGATTTCAATAAGTTGTATCATTCGTTCAAAAACTTCATGTTGAACAAAAGTATAATAAAAAAGAGATTTGTCCACATTTAAAGTTCGGAAATTCGATATATCAAGTGGTAGAATCGATACTATATCGGCTAAAAACAGGATGCCAATGGAGCAACTGCCCATGAAACAATTTTCAGGGTAAAATACCATTGGCAGAGCGTTCCCATTATCACTTTCAGAAATGGTGCAAAGATGGTAGCTGGGAACAAGTTTGGAAGTATGTTCTGGAAAAGTACAAGGATTTGCTGGACATGTCAAGTGTTCAGGCGATGTACACATACACCCACCAAAAGGGGCGGACAGGCAGTGGGCTACCAAGGCAGGAAAAAAGCAAGACCAACAGCTGTCTTATCCTAACAGATAATCAGGGTATCCCATTGGCCTGTAGTGAAAGGCTGTTTCCAGGGAAACCATAATGATGCATATCAACTTGAGCAGTCCGTGGACAAAATGCTTCCATTCTGATCCTCAAACATAAGAACAGACTGGTTGTTCTTAAATGCCGATGCAAGGGTTTGACGTGAAACTCTAGTGTCTTTCTGTTACGGAATGATATAATAGATAATATTGATAAAAATAAAAGAAACGGCTGTGAAAGTGAGCACCTTTTTGACAGTTTACTGTACAAATGCCTTTGTTGTGGAACGGACCCGATGCATGGCTAGATGCTTTAAAGCTATTTGATCCGTTTTGAAACAAATGAAATTCATTGGAAAGTTAAGATTTATTAGCTTTTTGCGTTATTTTATTACGTCAACTTTAAACAACTTCGATAAAAAAGACCAAACAAAACCTGCTGGCCTTTCAAAGTTTTCGGCAAAAATAATTGATTTTTAAAACTTTTTGCTAATTCCCGAGGTCGGAAAGAAATTTAATTCGCATCATCCTGATTTCTTCTTCCGTGTATTCATCATCACCAAGTTCTTCGAGCGCTGCTTCCACAGAATCTGTTTCTGCTTCTTTGAAATATTCATAAATTTCTTCCTGATGATATTCGTCAACATATTCGTTAATATAATAGTTGATGTTGTACAGTCCCGAAAACAATTCTTTCTGTTTCAGTCCAATAGCTCGCTTACTGTTAAATCCTTGGTAAAGCGATATCCTCAAGGGCAGTTTACGGTCAATACTTTGGATGATGTAAACCTTTAAGCCTGATTTATTCACCACTGATTTAACAACCATGTCATTGGGCCTCATTATCTCATTTTCTTCAACATATTGTTTAATGAAATCCAGAAAAGGCTTTCCATACTTTTTAGCCTTTCCTGCCCCAACTCCGGTTATTTGAAGTAGTTCTTCTTCCTTAATGGGATACTGTATAGACATATCCTCCAGCGAGGGATCCTGAAAGATAACAAATGGCGGAAGATTTTCTTTCCGTGAGATATCCTTTCGCAGGTCTTTTAAAAGAGTGAACAGAGTCTGATCGGCAGTACTTGTCTTTGCTGCTCCACCTTCAAAGAAATCATCATCTTCATCCGGATTTTCGTAATCATGATCCTTCGTTAACATAATGGAGAACGGTTTCTCAAGAAATTCCATTCCTTCTTTGGTAACTTTCAACAGCCCATAATTCTCAATATCCTTAACAATCAAATTATTGATAAGGGACTGCCTGATAACTGCATTCCAGAATTTATCGTCATAATCCATACCCCTTCCAAATGCTTTCAGCTTATTGTGTTTAAACGATTTGATAGTAGCAGAATTTTTCCCAACTAAAATATTGATAATGTGATTGGACTTAAAAAGTTGTTTCACCTCCAGGATGGCTTCCAGAGCAATTGATACAAATTTCTTTCCCTCGAAGCGTTCCTTGGGATGAAGGCAATTGTCGCAAGCTCCGCAGTCGTCCTTTTCATACTCCTCCCCGAAATAATGAAGCAACTGTTTATGCCGGCACACTGATGATTCAGCATAGGAAACGGTTTCCTGAAGCAGTTGTTTGGCAATTTCCTGCTCTGCTACCGGCTTTCCCTTCATAAACTTCTCTAGTTTCACAATATCATCATAACTGTAAAAAGCTATGCAATTGCCCTCTCCATCATCACGCCCTGATCTTCCTGTTTCCTGATAGTATCCTTCAATACTTTTAGGAATATCGTGATGGATTACAAAGCGAATATCCGGCTTATCTATACCCATGCCAAATGCAATGGTGGCAACAATTACGTCGGCCTCTTCCATCAGAAATTTGTCCTGGTTGGTTCGCCTGGTTTGTGCATCCAATCCTGCATGGTAGGGCAATGCCTTAATACCGTTTACCTGGAAAGTCTCTGCAATTTCCTCTACTTTTTTACGGCTAAGACAATAAACAATTCCTGATTTATTGGCATGACCTTTAATATACTTAATGATGTCTTTACTCACATCTTTAGTCTTAGGCCTGACTTCATAATACAAGTTTGGACGGTCGAATGAGGATTTGAACACTTCAGCATCCAGGATGTTCAGGTTTTTCTGAATATCCTGCTGGACTTTTAAGGTAGCTGTTGCAGTTAAAGCCATTACCGGAACCTTCTGCCCGATGGATTCAATGATGGGCCTAATACGCCGGTATTCAGGCCTGAAATCATGTCCCCACTCCGAAATACAATGGGCTTCATCAACGGCGTAAAAGGATATTTTTATTCTTTTAAGAAATTCGACATTTTCCTCTTTGGTAAGTGATTCTGGAGCTACATAAAGTAATTTTGTTTTGCCCGAAAGCAAATCGTCTTTCACCTGGTTGATCTCTAACTTGGATAATGAGGAGTTGAGTACATGGGCAATTCCCTGCTCAGCGCCAAAATTCCTGATGGCATCCACCTGGTTTTTCATTAGAGCTATTAACGGGGAAATAATTATTGCAGTTCCTTCATTAATAATTGCCGGCAACTGGTAGCACATCGACTTCCCTCCGCCGGTTGGCATGATTATAAACGTATTGTTTCCGGCTAAAACACTTCTTATTATTTTTTCCTGGTTTCCTTTAAAACTATCAAAACCAAAAATCCGCTTCAACAATTCATGCAGTGGGTATTCTTCCAATTTTACCATCTCGTCCTACATCAAAATAATAATGCTAATAAAAATACTTCCAGCTAAATTAGATGTGATGAACAATTCTTAGCTCGAAGTAGTATGACTTATACAAATTTATATAAAAAATAATTTTAAACACAAAATAAATTTCCATCAATCCAAATTCTAAACCTTTTTCAGACAATCCAAGTTGATTTTCTAAAAAAAGTGCAATAGTATAAATTATTAATTCAAGTAAAGTTAACTATTATCTATTATTAATTCGCAAATAATATATATAAAATTTAATTTCTGTTATTTTCAAAGCTACAAATAATAAAGTCATGTTGCTGCTGTTGCACTTTCGATCGCATTTCGCCTTGGAAAAAATATTAATTTAGCACCGAAATAAATTATTAAAAATTAAATTATTGCCGTTTATAAATAGAGAAATAGAAGATAATAAAATTGAATTCTATCGTTAAAGATATACATAATTAATTAACTTGCCATTTTGAAATCAATTGAAGAAATAAAAGAAATCATTGTTCGAACCATTGATGAAGAACAGCTTGCCATTAAAAACCTGGCATTACAGGTAAACGATGATTTTGCCAATGCCGTGCAAACGATCTTCAATTCAACAGGAAGGGTAGTTGTTACCGGTATAGGAAAAAGCGCAAACATTGCAACCAAAATAGTAGCTACTTTAAACTCAACGGGTACACCGGCTATATTTATGCATGCTGCTGATGCATTGCATGGAGACCTGGGAACCATTCAAAAAGAAGATACTATAATATGTATATCCAATAGCGGTAATACACCGGAAATTAAGGTTCTAATACCTTTGCTTAAGAATAGGGGAAACAAATTAATTGCTTTTACCGGGAACCTGGACTCATTTTTGGCAATCCACTCCGATTTTATTGTTAATACAGCTGTTGAGAGGGAAGCCTGTCCTAACAACCTGGCCCCTACATCGAGTACAACGGCACAATTGGTAATGGGTGATGCCCTTGCAGTAGCTCTTTTGGAATGCCATGGATTTTCAGTTGATGATTTTGCCCATTATCATCCGGGCGGGGCATTGGGGAAAAAACTGTATTTAAAAGTTGGTGATTTATCAGCCAACAATGAGGCGCCCGCAATTCAAATAGACGATGATATCAAATCTACAATCGTTGAAATATCTTCGAAAAGACTTGGGGCAACTGCAGTATTGGATGGAGAGCAACTGGTAGGAATTGTAACTGATGGTGATCTTAGGCGAATGCTGGAAAAAGACCAACCGATTGAAAACATCAAAGCCGGGGATATCATGAGTAAAACCCCACGAACCATCGAAAAGACCACCCTTGTTGTTGATGCATTAAGCATCATGCGATTGAACAACATTACCCAATTGCTGGTTATTGATGGCACTAAATATGTTGGGGTTATTCATTTGCATGATATATTACGTGAGGGTATTTTATAAAAATATTGGTTTATAAGGTTTTAATTGCATCTGGTTTCATTCTAAATCATTTTTTTTTACCTGATAATTTACATTAAAAGTATCCGTTTTCGAAGTAATGTTCTTGTCGTTTTAGGAATTAAATGCTAACTACACTCAAAATAAAATACTATTTGGTTGTTCTATTGACCTTCTCTTCAATGTTTTTCGAAGCCTATGGACAGGTGACGAAAATAATGGGGGTGGTGATGGATGCTGAAACCCGGGAACCGATTCCGTTTGCAAGTATTTACTTCAAAGGAACCACTATTGGAGTTACTTCTGATTTTAATGGGGCCTTCTCTATTGAAAGCAAACACCCTTCCGACACATTGGTAGCATCTTGTATGGGTTACGGTCCTCAAAACATTAAAGTATTTAAAAACCGATTTCAGGAAGTCAACTTCATGCTGTCATCAATGAATGTTGATTTACCAGAGGTTGTGATTCTCGCTGGTGAAAACCCGGCTGAAGTTTTGCTCCGAAAAATCATTGAGAATAAAAATAAAAACAGCCGGAACGAATTTGAAGCCTATCAATATGAGGTTTACAATAAAGTTGAAATCGATGCCAATAACTTTACTGAAAACTTTCAAAACAAAAGAATTTTAAGGCCCTTTAAGTTTATTTTTGATTATGTTGATACCTCTACTATAAACGGTAAAACCTATTTGCCGGTGTTTCTGTCAGAAACCTTGTCAGATTACTATTACCGTAAAAGCCCCAAATCGGAAAAAGAAGTCATCAAGGCGGCCAAAGTTTCAGGTATTGAAAATGAGAGCATATTGCAATTTTTAGGGGATATGTTTCAGAAATATAATTTTTATGACAATCACATTACCCTGTTTCAGAAAAACTTCGTCAGCCCTATTTCCGGTAATGGTTTAAGTTATTATCGTTACTACCTTGTAGATAGTGCTTTCCTTGGCGATAAATGGTGTTACAAACTGATGTTTAAACCCAGGAGAAAACAAGAACTGACCTTCACGGGTAATTTTTGGGTAAACGACACTAGTTTTGCCATAAAAGCCTTTGAGTTAAAAATTGCAGAAGATGCAAACATCAATTACATCAACGATTTGGTTCTATTGCAAGAATATGATCAAATTGAAGGCAAGTATTGGATGGTAACAAAAGATCAGGGGATCGGGGATTTTAATGTTTTTGAAGACAATATGAAAACCCTTGGCTTTTTTGGAAAGAAAACGACTACATACCATGACTTTGTTTTTGATAAACCGATAGACAAAAAATTCTATTCATCACCAACAAATATCATTGTTTCGGAGAAGGCCTATAACAAGGATGATGAATATTGGAATCTCAACCGGCACGATTCGCTGACCAAAGACGAAAAAACCATCTATCACATGATAGATACCTTAAAAAACCTGCCAGCTTTTAAAACCTGGATTGATGTCTTTAAAACAATAGTTACAGGTTATTATGAATTAAATAAAGTTGAGATAGGCCCTTATGCATCCCTGGTTAGTTTAAATTCCGTTGAAGGCGTGCGCTTACGAATTGGCGGTAGAACCACAACCAACTTTAGTGAACAGGTACGGCTGGAAGGACATGTTGCTTATGGAACACTTGATAAAAAAGTAAAATACGGAGCAGGGTTCCTGCTTCTACCCAATAAAAACCCGCGCAGGGCTATTGGCGGTCATTACAAATATGAAATTGAACAATTGGGAGCCAGCCCAAATGCTTTTCGGGAAGATTTTTTCTTTGCAGCCTTGTTTCGCCGAAACCCGACAAACAAATTGTCAATGACAAATGAGTACAACTTTTATTATGAACATGAATGGTTCAATGGTTTATCCAATACCGTTAATTTTACTTATAAAGACATCCTTCCGCTTGAAGAAGGCCAGGTTCAGGTTTATGACGATAATAACGACCTGATATCCTTAAATAAAATTATTTCAAGCGAAATAAGACTGGATATGCGTTTTGCTTTTAATGAAAAATTTGTTCTTGGCACTTTTGAAAGATTGAGTGTTGGCACTTCATATCCAATTTTAAGACTTCAATACAGCTATGGAATACCCGGGCTTTTTGGCGGACAATACGAATATCACAAACTAAAATTTGGAATTCGGCAGTGGTTCAATATTGGGCAGATAGGTTGGTCAAGATACACTGTTGAGGCAGGCAAATTATGGGGAAAACTTCCCTATCCGCTGCTTGAGCTTCACCCCGGAAATGAAACATTTATATTTGATGAATACGCATTCAACCTGATGAACTATTTTGAATTTATCAGCGACCAATACGTTAGTGTTTCCTATTCCCATCATTTCGATGGTTTATTTCTGAACAGGATTCCATTGCTCAGAAAGCTGAAATGGAGAGAGGTCATTCAGGCAAAAGGGGTAATTGGTAATTTGAGCAGCCAGAACAAAGAATACAACAGTCTTCAGGAAGGGATCAACACCCTTGAACAACCCTATATAGAGGCAGGATTAGGAATTGAAAACATTTTTAAGGTTATAAGAGTTGATGGCATCTGGCGCCTTTCCCATCTTGATGAGCCAAACATTAATAAATTCGCACTGTTTATTTCACTGTATTTCACATTTTGATTATGCTTATTTTTGCGTGGATGTTTGAATGCTTATGATACTAAGAACAGAGAACCTTGTAAAGAAATACAAACAACGAACCGTTGTCAACAAAGTTACTGCCCAGGTAAAGGAGGGTGAAATTGTTGGGTTATTAGGTCCTAACGGAGCGGGAAAAACAACTACTTTTTATATGATTGTTGGGTTGATTAAACCTTTATCGGGAAAAATTTTCCTTGATGAACTTGAAATCACCAATGAACCGATGTATAAAAGATCGCAAAAGGGCATCGGCTATTTACCCCAGGAAGCCTCGGTATTTCGTAAGCTCAGTGTGGAAGATAATATTTTAGCGGTTCTTCAATTTACAAAACTGAGCAAAACTGAACAACAGGAGAGGCTCGAAAACCTGATCGAAGAATTCGGGTTGGGCCACGTTCGGAAAAGCATGGGAATACAACTTTCAGGCGGGGAAAGAAGACGGACTGAAATAGCCCGGGCACTTGCCGTAGATCCCAGGTTTATCCTTCTGGATGAACCCTTCGCCGGTGTCGATCCCATCGCTGTTGAAGATATCCAAAACATTGTGGCGAAACTTAAGGCCAAAAATATTGGTGTATTGATTACCGATCACAATGTACATGAAACATTAAGTATCACCGACCGGGCATATTTACTTTTTGAAGGCTCCATACTGAAACAGGGAACGGCAAAAGAACTGGCTGAAGATGAGCATGTGAGAAGGGTATACCTTGGAAAAAACTTCGAATTAAGAAGATAAATATTGTGTCGTTTTATTTGCCCTTTTTATCCCTTTTCCCAGAAAATACCGACCAAAGCACATCACCGGCAAAAGAAGTTACCGTTTCATAAAATTTATCGTTCCTTGCCCTGTTATAGTCAGCGATTGCCCCTATTAAATTATTGGATTTACTTTTTGCCTTTGCCCTTTTTATATAGGCATCCGTAAAATCCGGATTTAATTTTAACGCCATATCAAAATCAGTTATGGCATCATCGTAATCTTCTAACAAATAATTATTCAATCCCCTTAAATAATATCCGTAATAACTCTCTGGCTTATAAGTAATGAGTTTGTCACAAATTCTGATTGCTTGTTCATATTCTGAGTTTTGAGTACAATTAATAATCAAATTCGCATACTCATTTTCCAATGCCTGTGCAGGGGCAAAATGCAAAGAAAAAAACAAAATAATGATTAGAAAATATCGCTTCATAAAAAGGCTGCATATGGAGTAAGACGAACGAAATATGCCGTTTGTTACAATACAACAATAATGATATTATAATGTTCGTGCAGTATCCCGGATCAACTGCCAGGCAGCTATAACGTGTTCCCGCATCTGCTTCGGGGTCCCGGCACAAGGTAATTTCCCTGTTTCCTCTGCGGCTCCTCTGCTTCCTCTGTGGTTAAACAAACCCCTCAAAAAGCATGTCAAGCAATTACTGCACCACCACCTTCACCGGTCCCGATACCTTTCCCGAATGAATATACTGCAAAAAATAAAGCCCCTTTTCATATCCCGATACATCAACCTCAACACTTTCCGCACCCTCCGGAACATCAACCTCCTTCACCTTCACCCCCTGCCAATTGTACAGTGCCACGGTCTTTCTCCCCGCCGGGGGGCTAGGGGTAGTACAAAAACCGCTCCCTCGCCGGAGTTAGGCCAAACCCTCAACCCTTCTCCATTAACAACTAACCCCTCATCAATAACAGTATTAATGCACTCCCCGGCGTATCGCAACCCATACTGTCAGAGCTTGATCACCCACATGTTCGATTGCGTAAAGGCCTCGTTCGATTGCCCTATGCCAATATATCCTTTATCTGAAGTTTCACTCACATCAAATAAATAATTATTAGCATACATGTTATTGAAATGATGATAATCCCTAAACCAAATACTATCTCCGTTCTGATCAAAATTTGAATATCCATCCCGGGTAATTTACAAATGGTATTGTTGTATCTATCACCTCTGACCATCCATTGGCAACATAATAATTGCCATCAGTTTGTTTAAGGTTCTTCATATAATAGCCATACCGGGTTTCGCCCATTTTATTTTCCCAAACTATGTCTCCATTTTCATCAATTTTAATAAGGTATATCCGGCCCGCCCTTTCTTCATTTGTCCATATATACTCCCCATACACAGTAGCAACAAGGTAATTCCCGTCAGTGGCAAGGGCCACAAATGCCATATCATCATCCACATCGGGGTTGCCATAATATTTAGTCCACTCCTCATTGCCAAGGCTGTCTGTTTTCACCACCATCGCATCAAGGCTGTGGTCAATGCCCGGTTTCCAGAAATAACCCCCGGTCAAATAACCTCCGTCTGGGGTTTGGACTACATTCTGGCCATGCTCCGACCAGGTGGTCCCGTATACTTCATGCCACTGCTCATGGCCTTCACTATCCGTTTTTAGTAATATAAAATCCCAGTATTCACCATCCTCTGGTTTAACACTCCCACATAAAATAAATCCGCCATCCGAAGTTAAATTACAATTCATGGTCATTGTCCATAAATACTCTGTGGAGTAGTTTTGTTTCCAAATTGTATCCAATTGATCATCAAATTTTACAAGTGATGAATAAGTCAATCCATTTCCATCCGCATGATATGCAAAAACAAAATTGCCATCATTTGTTTTTTTCAAGGTTCCCCCAACCGAACCAGGATAAAGGGCATGTCCGGGCAGGTGAAACAACTCTTGCTGAATTATCTCTCCGTACTTATCCAGTTTCATCAATAAAAATGATTGCCAGGTATTGCTTGGGTCGTCTGTATTGGTCAGGCAATAATAAACTTCTCCGTCCGCGACAATGCCCCGGCCACGTGCAAAATTTTCCATTGGGTTGTATACTTCACTGAAATACACCTGCTCCTGGCATAATACTGAAACAGAAATAAACAAACAAATAAAAACCAATATTATTTTCATACCACAAATATAATAAAGCCAGCCGGAAAATTATTACCGGCTGGTATATTTATACTATTCACTTATTGAAAGTTTCGCTGTCCCTATAATTTCACCTGAATATTTCACCTGCACAAGATAAATTCCTGGGTTCATCCCTTTTAATGAAAGTATATTTTGTTGCTTTTTCCTCGGTATTTCAGAAACCCGTACAAGTTTCCCCTGTACGTCAATAATATTGATTTCAGCCCCGCTTACATTTCCGGTGAGTATCTCCACAACAACATAATCCCTTGTAGGGTTAGGGTATAGTTTCACCTTTGGGTAGGACTTGATAACAGGCCCGGTCATTTCAAATGCCTTGCCCGACTTCAATCCTTCCTCCGGCAACAATATCGGTTCATCATAGTTATACTCCTCCAGGTACATCAGCACATTTCTTGCATAACTCCCTGCCCGCTTGTCTGAATTATTGGCAAGGCCGGTCAATACCTGTTTTTGAATTTCAGTTAAACCATTAAACCCGGTATCAGCTAAGTGTAAATCACTTAATACATCTGCATACTCTCTAAGGTCATCATAAAACAATTGCTGTTGCGCATTCAAAGTATTTAAGCCCGCAATGTTGTTTAACAGGCTTTCTGCTTCTGTCCATTGTCCCATGTCCATATACAAAAATGCAAGTTCATACTTCTCCTGCAATCCGTTTTCCTGTGCCAGCAAATCAGCCAAACTGTCCATAATTGTTGGGTTCAAAGTGTCCGATAAATAATACTGCTTTAGCCTTCTCAATGCCATTTCACTGCTATGCTTATACCATCCAACTTGTGCCTCAAGCTTTTCCTTTGCCGCAACCACATACTTGCCTAACAATATTTCAGCAAACATCTCCTGCGTAAAAGGCTGGCTTTTTTCATCCACCTTATCCATCACTTCAACTGATTTGGCAGCCTGTGGATTGACAACTGTATATCCTTGATCAACACATTGGGTAGTATAATTTCAAAAGACTGCCTCCTTGGTTTTTTTCCTGTTTCTCTGCGGCTCCTCCTCTGCTTCCTCTGTGGTTAAACAAACCCCTCAAAAAAGCATGTCAAGCAATTACTGCACCACCACCTTCACCGATCCCGATACCTTTCCCGAATGAATATACTGTAAAAAATAAAGCCCCCTTTTCATATCCCGATACATCAACCTCAACACTTTCCGCACCCTCCGAACATCAACCCTTTCACCTTCACCCCCGGGTTAATTGTACAGTGCCGAAACTTTTCCCCCCCCCGCCGGGGGCTGGGGGTAGTACAAAACCGCTCCCTGCCGGGTTAGGCCAAACCTTCAACCCTTCATTAACAACTAACCCCGCCAATAACCGTATTAATGCACCCCGGCGTATCGCACCCCATACTGTCGTTTTGATCACCACATTATTCGATTGCGTAAAGGCCTCGTTCGATTGCCCTATGCCAATATATCCTTATCTGAAGTTTCACTCACATCAAATAAATAATTATTAGCATACATGTTGGCTTGAAATGATGATAATCCCCTTTAAAACCAAATACTATCTCCGTTCTGATCAAATTTGAATATCCATCCCGGGTAATTTTACAAAATGGTATTGTTGCACTATCACTCCTTCTGACCATCCATTGGCAACATAATAATTGCCATCAGTTTGTTTAAAGTTCTTCATAACAGCCACACCGGTTTCGCCCCATTTTATTTTCCCAAACTATGTCTCCATTTTCATCAATTTTAATAAGGTATATCCGGCCCGCCCTTTCTTCATTTGTCCATATATACTCCCCATACACAGTAGCAACAAGGTAATTCCCGTCATTGGCAAGGGCCACAAATGCCATATCATCATCCACATCGGGGTTGCCATAATATTTAGTCCACTCCTCATTGCCAAGGCTGTCGGTCTTCACCACCATCGCATCAAGGCTGTGGTCAATGCCCGGTTTCCAGAAATAACCTCCGATCAAATAACCTCCGTCTGGGGTTTGGACTACATTTGTGCCTTGCTCTGCCCATTCTCCTCCTATAACACTATTACATGAATGATTTCCCAGGCTATCGGTTTTTATTAATAAAATATCCAAATCTATTCCAGATTCCCAGGCACTTCCTATTATTATGAATCCCTGATCGTATGTTGTATTGCTATTCCATGGCATGGTCAAATAATCATCTATTAAATAATACTTCGTCCATATCGTATCAAGGTTTTGGTCCATTTTCATTAACCTCCCGTAAGTGGATCCTCCATAATCCAAATGATAGGCAAAATAATAATTCCCATCTACTGATTGTTTCATGGCCCCTCCTATGTTCCCGGCATAATATTCATGGTACGGTTCATAGAATGTCTTGAACTCTTCAAGCACACCCTCATACGAATATTTATAAAAAAACAATAGTTGATAGACATTCTCATCTTTGGTGAGTCCATACCCAACATATCCGTTTCCATCATCAATTATTGAATATCCCTTGGTGTTAAAACCATTGTTATTATAAATATTATTAAAATACATTGGTTGTTGGCCAGATAATAGCAATGGCACTATAGTAGCAAGAAAAAATGAATACTTTTTCATAAGGCAAATATAAGAATAAAAGCAGCCGGGTCTTATAATTCACCGACTGCAAATATTTTTACTTAGAGATTGTTAGTTTTTCAGAACCTATTGTTTTCCCATTGCACTTTACGTTTACTATATAAACCCCTGTATCGATTTTTTTTATTGGTAAAACATATTGTTGTTCCCGGGCTGGTATATTACTTATCAATATTAATCTACCTAAATTATCAAACAGGCTTATTTCCGACCCTGTTGCATTTCCTGTTAGCAACTCGACAATAACAAAATCTCTGGCAGGGTTAGGATACAACTTTACTTTTGAATAAGTCTTAATTACAGCTTCGGTCATTTCAAATGCCTTGCTCGATTTTAATCCCTCTTCCGGTAACAATATCGGTTCGCTATAATCAAGTTCTCCAATAAACATAAGTATGTTGCGGGCATAACTGCCGGCCCGGGTTTGCGAAGTACCAGCAAGGTAGTGAAGAATGGTTTTATGATCTTCTGTCAGCCCTGTAAAGTTAGTATCCGCATCCATAAGATCATTCAATATCTCAACGTAATCCTGGGTTTCTTCATACAGTTCCTGCTGCTGGGTGTTCAGGGTGAATTGATTAGTTAAACCATTGATCAGGTTTGTTGCTTCAGTCAATTGCCCGTTTTTCAAATAAACAAATGCAAGTTCGTACTTCTCCTGCAATCCGTTTTCCTGTGCCAGCAAATCAGCCAAACTGTCCATCATTGTTGGGTTCAAAGTGTCCGATAAATAATACTGCTTTAGCCTTTTTAATGCCATTTCCCTGCTATGCCTGTACCATCCAACTTGTGCCTCCAGCTTTTCCTTTGCGGCAACCATATACTTGCCCAATAATATTTCTGCTAACATCTCCTGCGTAAAAGGCTGGCTTTTTTCATCCACCTTATCCATCACTTCAACTGATTTGGCAGCCTGCGGATTGGCAACCAGTATATCCTTGATCAACACATTGGGTAGTATAATTTCAAAAGACTGCCTCCTTGGTTTTTTTCCCTGTTTCCTCTGCGGCTCCTCTGCTTCCTCTGTGGTTAAACAAACCCCTCAAAAAGCATGTCAAGCAATTACTGCACCACCACCTTCACCGGTCCCGATACCTTTCCCGAATGAATATACTGCAAAAAATAAAGCCCCTTTTCATATCCCGATACATCAACCTCAACACTTTCCGCACCCTCCGGAACATCAACCTCCTTCACCTTCACCCCCTGCCAATTGTACAGTGCCACGGTCTTTCTCCCCCCCGCCGGGGGGGCTGGGGGGGGTAGTACAAAAAACCGCTCCCTCGCCGGGTTAGGCCAAACCCTCAACCCTTCTCCATTAACAACTAACCCCTCATCAATAACAGTATTAATGCACCCCGGCGTATCGCAACCCATACTGTCAAGCTTGATCACCCACATGTTCGATTGCGTAAAGGCCTCGTTCGATTGCCCTATGCCAATATATCCTTTATCTGAAGTTTCACTCACATCAAATAAATAATTATTAGCATACATGTTATTGAAATGATGATAATCCCTAAACCAAATACTATCTCCGTTCTGATCAAATTTGAATATCCATCCCGGGTAATTTACAAATGGTATTGTTGTATCTATCACCTCTGACCATCCATTGGCAACATAATAATTGCCATCAGTTTGTTTAAAGTTCTTCATATAATAGCCATACCGGGTTTCGCCCATTTTATTTTCCCAAACT
>JAWKKM010000019.1:0-117452 GCA_041393255.1 Bacteroidales bacterium
TACACATCACCCGAGACTACTTCCCATTCAAATGAAGTAGTATTTTCAATAAAGAAATCATACCATCCATAAATTTCAGGATTACCACAAGAGATAATATCTTCCCCTGCAAAAACTTCTGGCAAAGGATCAATAACAAAATCAACATACCCCTCTGCAACATTTTGTCCATCTTCTACAATAACCTCATAAAAGTTGTTCCATGTAGAATTTGGTGTTGCAATAGGATTAGCTATAGTATTGTCATCCAATCCATCAGGCGGGGTCCAGTAATAGGTATAATTGCCGGTTCCACCAGACGCATTGGCATATAACTGTATCGATTCCCCAAAACAAATAGTATCTGGATCTGCTATAGGGTTAACTGATAAATCGGACTCAATAAATACCCACACTTCATCAGTGCCAATACAACCATTATCATCATAAACCGTTAATGTAAATGGAGTCGAATAGGTTAGGTAATCACATGTTGTTGGGGTTAATGTCCCCTGCCCATTACAAATATAAGGTTCTGGTTCCCATTGATAAGTATAGGGTGGAGTTCCTCCGTTTACAGAGCCAATCAAATCAGCAGTATTTCCCAGACTAATAATTTGATCGGGACCCGCATCTACAGTTGGAACTTCAGTAACAAAAATTTCCCTTATCATTTCATTAGCTCCGCAGTTATTAGGAGCATAGGGTGCAACAATAGCTTTTAAGCTTACCTCATAAATCCCTTCATCAGGGAAAACATAACTCACAGTATTCAATTCATCCCCTTCAAAATCAATCGATCCATCATTGAAGAAATCCCATTGATATGTCGTGACTTCTGTTGAATAATTAGCATTAAAAATAAAACATCCACCACCTGGCGCTGCGTTAAAAGTATATTCCATCCCATGACAAACATTTATCGGTTGACCTATGGGGACATTTGGCTCAAGTAAGGCAACAGGTTGTTTAGAAATCTGGATTCCTCCAACTGCCATTTGGACTATGTCACATGGATTAATTATACTTAAAACAAAAGTAAAAGAGTTATCAGGCTCACCGCATGAAGGTTCAAAATAGCAATGTTCAAATTCGTATTTCCCATTAGGATTTGGAACAGGAAGCTGGTCTTGAAGGATAAACATTGAAGAACCATCACCCCATACAAATTCATACTGAGTTCCAGGAGCATTATCACCGGCAATCCCATCCAGATAAAAAGTAAATGCAGTGGTGGTACATCCTGTTAAGGTACCAGCATCCCAAGTTATACCTCCTGCCGGACTCGAACCTACAAAAACATAAATAGTATCACTGACACATCCATTATCTCCTTTCCTACGGTCAAATGTAATTCATAGTAGCCATCATCTGGATAGGTATGGGATGTGGTTCCAAAATCATCCCATAATATTCAAACGCTGCAGTTCCATCTCCCCAATCAATTGAATACATTAAATTTGAAGTAATTGTTGATGAATTGTTTGCTACTGTTAGTATTTGTCATCACATAAAGTCTAGTAAGGAGGAATTCCCAAATCAGTTATACTGGCATGGGGAGATTGCATTACAGTTACAAATTGATGAATCGAATCATAACATCCATTACTATCAATAACAGATAATGCAACTTCAAATGTTTGTGAACCATTTCCAAAAGCATTAAATTGATATGATGGATTTTGAAGTGAAGAGGTATCTTGTGATGTATAAGGATCATCAAAATACCAGGAATATGAATAGGGAGGAGAGCCACCTGTCGTTTCATCCATAAATTGTACTGGATAAGATGAACAATCATTATTGGGCGCAAAATAAAAGTCGGCAGTTGGACCAAAATCAATTGTACATGTTCCGTTCATCATCTGGCTGCATCCAAGTGCTGGATCATATGCCATTATATAATAAGTTCCCAGAATGTCAGATACTCCGAAACTTATAATAAAACCAGTTCCAACTATGGGAGGAAGTAACATAATTCCATCTTTAAAAAGCTGGTATTCGATACCAGCCTGGGATCCCGCCAACAATATTTCTGTTTCTCCGCATACAGTTCCATTTGGAATAATATCATAAATTGCAGGCATTTCAAGAACTGTAGTAGTCCCCAGCATGATCTCTGAACAACCAAACATGTCCATTGCCCCCACAAAGTAATCTCCCGGTTGAGCAACAACTCCAAAAGAGACAGGAGTACCAGTTCCTGTAATTGTTGAGATTAATCCATATTCGCTATTATATAAATTATAAGTCACTCCTATTTCAGATCCATTTAACACTAATTCAGTTTCAGGACATACTATTCCTGGAGGAACTAAACTATAAACTGTTGGTGAAGGTAGTTCAGAAACAGTTATTTCATTGCCAACACTATCAGGTGGGGCCAGCCTGTATTGTCCGGCAAGATAGTGACTGGCAAACCATACAGTATTGCCATTCCCCATTATAGTTTCCTGATTATGCCATGAGGCCATTTCAAATTTTTGGAGAAGATATTGAACTCCATTTTCAGAATTTTCCACCCCAAACAGAACCCCATCGCTACCTTCGCAGTATGTCGCTCCCGGAGGATCAGTTATCAAAATCGGATTTTGTGAAAAAGCAGTCATTAAAATACTGCTCATCAATAAGACTAAGAATAAATGTAATTTTGGCTTCATGATCGTTGTGTGTTGGTTAATAAAATAAATTCACTTTTATCAATTTTTACAGATGGCACATCCAAAGATGAAAATCCCTGCTTTAAACATTCATGATATTCGTAGTACTGGTCTTGAATTCTTGTTGCCTGTAAATATAATACTTTATTTGAAACATTATCATATCTGCACACTATTTATATTAATTCTAATTGAAATAAATTGAACCTTTCCTATATATATTGATCCAACATGCAGAAATGGAAAATTTAATGTTTTTCTTAGCAACCCTTTAAAAATTACAAAGAGAAAAGGGCAGAGACAAGAAGATCAAGACTTATAGTATGTAGATGATTCTTATTAGAGGATGAACCCTTATGATTTCCGGACGAAGTGGAATACAAAATTTATGTGGAAATTCAAAAACATTCAATTTATTTATGGGACAGACAGTACTCCGAAATCCTGTTGCAGAGCAAGATACCCCTATATGATTAACATAATTCTAAGTACATCATAATACACGAGTGCAAATGCCATGTGTATCTGGTCAAATTCTTGAGTTCCTTCTATCTTGAACACGAGTGTCGCCAAAAGATCATTTGGGACTTGACATCTTTTTTATAAAATCAACATCCAGAATCACGCTAAATCGTAATTAAGAATAATTATAAATTTTCAAAAAGACAAACACTTTATATTGAAAAAGTTTATTTTTATGAAATATTAACCTTCAAAACAACATGATATGAAAAATCTTTCGCCTTTCGTAGTTTTTTTATTTTTTTGCTATTTTACAGCCAACAGCCAAAAAGTATTCTATTTCGCACCAAGATGGTTTTACAAAATTCAACCATTTCGTGAATCCGATAATGGCTTCCGGTGATGATTCTAAAGACATGTCAATGGATTTCGCCATCCCATTTGGCTTTATTGGTGAACATTTCATATCGTGGCCGAACCTTCCTTCTCCAATGATAAGTTGAAAAAAGTTTCGATAACAGTGGTGGGGAAAGTGAAAAAGTCAACATGAATACGTTTAAAATTGGCCCTTTTTTCAGGCACTAAACAAACCTATCAGAAAAGGCTAAATTTTTCCTGCACGTCAATAGCCTGGTTGGATTTGGCGGCTATAAGCGTACCTAATGATAGCAGTGGTAGCGGAGAATATGAATTCCAAAATTAATATAAATCCTATAAGTTAGCCCGTATGTATCATTAAGTTTATCAGAAACCATCAACCCAATTTATGCTGGGAAAACTCTACTACGAAAGTTATTCAACCGAGCCGAAAGCTGACAGTTCAACAAACTACAAAGCCACTTTATCTGAATTGGGGTTTACGATTAATTATTTACACTGGAATTGCCTTTTGGTTTTAAGCAAAACTAGATTACTTTCTATTGTTAAGATAGTTTAGTTTTTTTGTTATTTAACTGATAACAAACAGTTTTACAACAGAAGTAAAACATTTAGTATTCTCCATTTAAAACAAAAAAGCATCTAGCAATGATGTTTTAAGTTGTCAAATTTGTCAGAGTGGTGGGATAAATCCCATTGATCTTGTGGAAGTAAGCACCACAAGAGAAAAAATCTACTTTGCTAAATCAATTGGTCTTTTCGTATTTAGTCCATTTGGGAAAGCCAAAAAAGAAAAAAGCCCTTTTGAATATTCAGAAAGGGCTTTTCTTTTGTCGGGGTGGCAGGATTCGAACCTGCGACCTCCTGCTCCCAAAGCAGGCGCGATGACCGGACTACGCTACACCCCGTTTTAAATTCTGTATTTCAAAATAACAAGCGGCAAAAATATTAAACTTTTTTGGACTATTATGCCTAATTATTATTTCAATAAACCAATGCGGAGAGAGGGGGATTCGAACCCCCGGTACGGTTCACCCGTACGGCAGTTTAGCAAACTGCTGGTTTCAGCCACTCACCCACCTCTCCATGAACGCTCCTTTTATTATTTCTTGCCATTCTTCGCCTAATTCTTTAAAAGGAGGTGCAAAAGTATAAAATAAATCATATCTGCAAATTTTTTTAGAAACATTTTAAATTAATTTTTATTTGATTTTTTATACAAATTATTTGACAATGAGAATTTATTTTATATCTTTACCGTCTCATTCACATTTTGTCAATTTTGATACATAAATAAAAATATTTAAGAAAAGTAAGGTGAAATCCTCAAAATTGGTTTTGGTTAATAATTAGGTTTATTCTATTCTTCTTTTCATCACCTTACTTATAGAAGCAGGTAGGAGCGTCGCTCTTACCTGTTCTTTTTATATCAAAACCAGAACTCAATCATCATGCAGCTTGTAAAATCTTTATCTTTGGCTGAAAATTATTTTTAAGAATGTTGAACAGGATATTTAGTGTTTTTTTTCTTTCGGTCTTATTTGCTTTACCAACACCCATTTTTACGCAAAATTCTGACTCTTTACTATATTTCCTTGAAGGCCCTCAAATCCACAGGTTTCATTCTCAAAATCCCCATTCAACATTTTATCTTTATGATAACGTTCCGGATGCAATACTTAATAAGCCGGAGAGATCAAAATTCGTTAAATCACTCAATGGAAATTGGAAATTCAATTGGGTTCGTAAACCCGCTGACCGTCCGAAAGATTTTTATAAAACGGAATTTAATGATTCCTCCTGGAATGAAATTGATGTTCCGGGCAATTGGGAATTGAAAGGTTATGGCGTCCCCATTTACACCGATGTTGAATATCCCTTTCCGAACAACCCGCCCTATATTCCACATGACTACAATCCCGTTGGGTCTTATCGAACTACATTTATGATTCCGGAAAACTGGAAGAATCACAAAATCACAATCCGCTTTGGCGGGGTAAAATCAGCTTTCTTTTTATGGGTCAATGGAAAAATGGCAGGCTATAGCCAGGACAGCAAAACACCGGTTGAATTTGACATCAGCAATTATGTGATCAGGGATACATTAAATTTGCTGGCATTGGAAGTATACCGCTGGAGTGACGGGAGCTACCTTGAAGGACAGGATTACTGGAAGATCAGCGGGATAGAAAGAGATGTTTTCCTTCTTGCCAAACCTGAACCTTCGATTGAAGACATTCATGCATCTGCAAGCCTGGATACGGCTTATAAAAATGGATTGCTCGATTTGCATATTACCCTTAAAAGTTCTTCCCCCAAATTTACTACGAAGGTATTTCTTTATGACAAATCAAACAACAAAGAAGTATACCGGTATACATCATCCAATAACAGAAAGATCGAAAATGGTTTGCTAAAGGAGAGCATATTGAATGTCGAAATTCAATCGGTAAAAAAATGGACCGCCGAGACACCCAACCTATATACATTACTAATTTATTTAACATCCAGTTCAGGTAAGCTTATTGCTGCTACCTGCATTGACATCGGCTTCCGGACAGTCGAAATAAAGAATCGGCAACTTTGTGTCAATGGAGTACCCATTACAATTCGTGGAGTTAACCGCCATGAACATCATCCTGATAATGGCAGGGTTATAACTATTGAGTCAATGATTGAAGATATCCTTTTAATGAAGCAATTCAACATCAATGCAGTCCGCTGCGCCATTATCCCAATCGTTTTGAATGGTACGAACTCTGTAACCAATATGGTATGTATGTAGTTGATGAAGCCAACATCGAAGCCCATGGCAGTGACCCTTATAATCCAGATAAAACCCTGGCCGATAAAGAGGATTGGAATTATGCTTTTTTGGAACGAACAAAAGCAATGGTCGAAAGGGATAAAAACCACCCATGCATCATCACCTGGTCATTGGGAAATGAAACCGGTTATGGAAAAAACTTTATGGACACCTATAACTGGATTAAACAAAGGGATCCTTCAAGGCCTGTTCAATGCGAGGATGCTGGCTTAAACGGGGCTTCAGATATATATTGCCCCATGTATAAAAAGATTGATCAAATTGAAAATTTTGCTCAGTCAAATGATCACAGGCCCCTGATCCTCTGCGAATATGCCCATGCCATGGGAAACAGTGTAGGTAATCTGCAGGATTATTGGGATGTGATTTATAACTACCCCAACCTCCAGGGTGGCTTTATCTGGGATTGGGTTGACCAGACTTTTCAAAAATACGACAGCCTTGGAAATCAATATTGGGCATATGGCGGAGATATGGGAGAATCAGGTATCCCCAACGATTCTAACTTTTGTGCCAACGGGCTGGTTCAAGCTGACCGTTCATTAAATCCGCATATTTGGGAAGTTAAAAAAGTTTATCAGCCTGTGAAATTTAAAGGTATTGATTTGAAAGATGGGGTTATAGAAATTGAAAACAAGTTCGACTTTTTAAACCTTAAAGAATTCCATTTTGAATGGATAATCAAATCGGATGGTAAAACAATTCATAAATCTGAAATTTCAATCATTGACCTGCAACCTCATTTGACCAAAATTATTTTTCTTGATTTACCTGAAATTATACCACAACGCAATACTGAATATTTTCTCATCATGAAAATGCTACCAAAAAACGGGAATCATTTCCTCCCTGATGATCATATCATTGCATGGGAACAGTTCAGACTGCCTATTTACAAAAATGGCATTACCAGGAACATTGAAAGCCTTCCCCGCATTCAACTGAAAGAAACGGATTCTATCTTAGAAGTTTTTGGTAACGATTTCAATTTGCTTTTTAATAAAAAATCAGGTTATTTAACTTCCTTCCTTTTCGAAGGAAAGGAGCTCATAAATAAAGGTCCCCGGTTAAACCTGTGGCGGGCACCAACAGACAATGACCTGGGGAATGGTATGCCCGGAAGATGCTCCATGTGGAAGAACATTGCTTCAGAAGCCATTCTCAAAAATATTGATATCAGAAACATCAATGACTTTGCTTTCCGTATTAACACGACCTATTGGCACGAAAACTCCAATTCCACATTTAATATTGCCTATTTAGTTAGTGGTGATGCTGCGTTAAAAATAGATGCTGCGTTTTCAACGGAAGGGATTGAATTGCCTGAATTACCAAGATTTGGAATTCAATTGATTCTACCATCGGAATTTGACAGCCTTCAATGGCTTGGACGAGGTCCGCATGAAAGCTACTGGGATAGAAAAACAAGTGCTTCAATTGATCTTTATGCTGGTACCGTTTGGGAACAATACCATCCTTATGTCAGGCCACAGGAAAATGGTAACAAAACAGATGTGAGGTGGATGGGCATTGTACAATGATGAAAAGTTCGGTTTGATGGCCATTGCTAATTCTGAATTCAGTTTCAGCGCCCAGCAATATCATCAGGACGATTTGGATCATCCGGGCAAAGGAGCCCCTCAACGTCATTCCAATGATATTAAGCCAAAAGAAATTATTACCCTGAACATAGATTACAAACAAATGGGCGTTGGCGGAGATAACAGTTGGGGAGCCATGACACATCCTGAATACACCTTGCCGGCAGGCGATTATTATTTTAATTTCTTCCTTATTCCCATGTCGAAAAATACTAAAACACCTTTAGAAATATCCAAATTCAAATATCAATAATATGAAATTAACACCTGGATTCATTTTTATTTTTATATCGATTACCCTACAGCTTGAAGCCCAGTATTTCAGCGGATATGATTCAGAGATTAAAGGGGAAACGATCCGTTATGAATGTCAGCAACCCGATGCTGATTCAGCGTTACTAGTGAGGTCATTAAAAGAAGATAAATACATTGAATGGACAGCAGCGAAAATTCCTGAAGACTTCGATGATGATTATGCAGAATTCATTTGGATTGCAGGAATTGATGTAAATCCGGAAGACAATCACGAGTTTAAAATGTATATCAACGATGAGCTGAACTTCACATTTAGAAATCCACTGGACACACTAAAGAGGAACCTGGACCTGGATGGGATGAATGGCATCAAACTACATTTTAAAGGGATCATGTTTGATAAATACGGTGATTTGTTTGGATATATGTTCCTGAAAATTCCAAAAGCCATCTATAAAAAAGAAAGATCCATTAAAATAAAAGTGGCCGGTGAAACGGCTAATAGCCGAAGCTGGTTTATGATCTTTAAATACCAGGCATTGCCGGGTGTTAAATTCATTGAAGAACAAGCCATCAGCATAATAAATGGCACAGAATACCAACACGTTCGGATTGATATTTTGCATTTTGACAATCCTGGAATTGTGACCATCAAACTGGGGAATATCAAACAAGATCATCCTTTGGATTTGGGATTTAATTTATTCAGGATGCAAGTACCAAGAGTAACCGAATCAACAAAGCTGGAAGCCACAGTAAGGTTAAATGATAAAATCCTGGTTGAGGATTCAATTACGATTTACCCCGTTAAGGAAATGACTCTCTACCTTCTCCCCCATTCTCACAATGACATTGGATATACTCATATTCAGTCAGAAGTGGAACAAATCCAGTGGCAAAACCTTCGCGATGCCATAAAGTATGCTCAACAGACCAGTGGTTACCCGGATGGCTCACAGTTTAAATGGAGTGTGGAAGTGATGTGGGCAGTTGATACCTACCTCAGAAATGCCGGTGAAAAAGAGAAAAAAGATTTCATTGAAGCCGCTCAAAAAGGCTGGCTTGAGTTGAATGGATTTTATGCAAATATCCTCACAGGCCTCTGCCGGCCTGAGGAATTATACCGGATGATGAAAAGTGCTGCTGATGCTGGGGAAATGTGCGGAGTTGAAGTAAACTCGGCTATGATTACTGATATTCCAGGTTACACATGGGGAATAATTCCGGTGATGGCCCAAAGTGGTGTAGAATATTTTTCCATTGGCACGAACACATTCCACCGGATCGGAAACATCATAGAAGCCTGGGGTGATAAACCCTTTTACTGGCAATCCCCGTCGGGTGAAGAAAAAGTTTTGTGCTGGGTTCATGGCAAGGGTTATTCGGATTTCCATACGGGATTGGCTTATACCAAACTTAGGAACAAATTGAAAGAACAACTTATTTTTGATTACCTGAAAGAATTGCAGGATCAGAATTATCCCTATGATATTGTTACCATGCGTTACAACATTGGTTCTGATAATGGGCCTCCTGATCCTTTTCTTGCGGATATTGTGAAAGCATGGAATACAACTTACACATCACCCAAAATCATCATCTCCACCGTTAGCGAAAGCTTTAGCATTTTTGAACAGAAATACAGCCATATCCTGCCAATCGAAAGGGGTGACCTGACAGGCTATTGGGAAGATGGGGCCTCCTCATCGGCAAAAGAAACTGCCATTAACAGGGCCAGTGCGGAACGTCTTACCCAGGCCGAAACGCTGTATTCTCTAATGGATCCTTCAAATTACCCGGAAGACAGATTTAACGAAGCATGGGATAATGTACTGCTTTACAGCGAACATACCTGGGGGTCATGGAACAGCATTAGCGAACCGCACAGTGACTTCACCATGCAACAATGGAACATCAAAAAATCATTTGCGGAAGCTGCTGATAAACAATCGAAGCAACTCTTGGAAGATGCTTTAAAAATGGATATGGCAGAAACAGTATCTCAAATTGATATTTATAATTCAAGTTCCTGGGATCGAACTGATTTAGTTTCCGTTCCCGAAAGTTACTATTTGCGAGGTGAGCTTGTCAAAGATGAAGATGGTAATATAATTCAATCACAGCGGCTTTCAAGCGGTGAATTGGTTTTTATAGCTGAGGATGTTCCGGCTTTGTCTGCTAAACGATATTTCTTCGACAGAAAAGAAAAGACTACTGAAACGGAACAAAAAACAGATTTCTCGGAAGACAACCCATTTGTGAAATTTGACCAGGAAACAGGCGCTATTCAAAGTCTGGAATTCCAGGAGATGCAGTTCAATTTTGTTTCGGGTGAACATGATTTTGGCTTGAACAGCTATTTTTATATAGAAGGAAGGATGCCCGGCAATCCCAAAACCAATGGCAAGCCTGCAATAAGAATAAAAGAAAATGGCCCGGTTGTCAAATTATATAGTGTAGAATCGGATGCTCCGGGATGCCATTCCATGATCCGGGAAATTAGGATAATTGAACGTCTTGACCGGGTTGAAATAATTAACACCATCGATAAAAAGGAAAATTTAGAACCCGAGGGTGTGCATTTTGCATTTCCGTTTAATGTACGTATGGGAGAAGTAAGGATCAGCAATGCATGGGGTTTTTATATCCCTGAAAAAGAGCAGCTCCCCGGATCAAACAAAAACTTCTTTTCCGTCAACCGCTGGGTGGATATTTCCAATGAGAATTATGGTATTACCTGGGTTACGCTGGATGCTCCTTTAATCGAACTGGGCGAAATAACCATGGATGAAATTGATTATGGCTGGGTGAGAGAAGTACCACAAACACAGACCCTTTACTCCTACGTTATGAATAACTATTGGGAAACCAATTACAAAGCCGGCCAGGAAGGGGAAACCTCATTCAGGTATGCACTTTATCCACACAGAGAGTTTGATGCCATTCAGGCTGAAAAATGGGGAATAGAACAACATCAGCCTTTAATCCCTGTGGCAGCAACCCGCTCCAAGCCCATTTTGAAACCGGAATTTAATCTTGTTTCCCAATCAACCTATATAACATCAATGAAACCAATAAAGGATCATGGGATTTTGATCCGACTTTACAATCCTTCATACCAGGATGATATGGTTCACTTTGAGTGGCTCGATAATTCATTAAAAATATATGAATCTGATCCCTGGGGCAGCAAATTGGAGTTGATGGAAAACGAAATTGAGATGCCGCCGTTTGGGCTTCAGACAATTGTCGTGAAATAGCCTGTAACATTCTTAAATAAAGGAAGGAACGTAAGATTCATTTTCAATTAAAATTTAGATTCTTTCCAAATTAATATTTAATGGTATAAAACCGATATAACTTTCCCAATTGTTTTTACATTTGCCATCGTTATTCAGTTAACACTAAATTGAACATTAAAAAATTGTAGCGTGAACGATGTATTAATATTTGCTGTAGCATCCCTTGGAGTGATAGGAATTGCAGCTGCAGTGATCCTGTATTTTGTTGCACAAAAATTCAAGGTGATCGAAGACCCACGAATTGATGAAGTTGAACAAGCTCTGCCTGCTGCGAACTGCGGTGGTTGTGGATTAGCCGGTTGCCGTGCGTTTGCTGAAGCTTCTGTAAATCAAGGAAGTCAAAAGGGAAACCTGGATGGGTTAAATTGCCCGGTTGGTGGAAATGATGTGATGGCCCAGGTTGCTGAAATCCTTGGATTGGTGGTTGAGGAACAAGACCCCTTAATTGCCGTAGTAAGATGCAACGGATCCCATGCCAATTCTCCCAAAAAAGTCTCTTACGAAGGTGCAACATCCTGTGCTTTTGCACATAATCTTTTTGGTGGTGAAGGAGGTTGCCCATTCGGATGCCTCGGCCTTGGTGATTGTGTCAAGTCATGTACCTTTGATGCCATTCATATGAATCCTGAGACCGGATTGCCTGTGGTCAATGACAAATGCGTTGCTTGTGGTGCATGTGTTGAGGCCTGTCCTCGCGACATTATCGAATTAAGGCCAAAAGGGAAAAAAGACCGGCGGATTTTTGTAAGCTGTGTCAACAAGGAAAAAGGTGGACCTGCCAAAAAGAATTGCGAAGTCGCTTGCATCGGTTGCAGTAAATGTTTTAAAGTTTGTCCCTTTGATGCAATTACCATGAAGGACAACCTGGCCTACATTGATCCGATTAAGTGCAAACTGTGCAGGAAATGTGTAGTAGAATGCCCGACAGGGCCATTCATGAATTGAACTTCCCTCCGCGAAAAGAAAAAACGGAAGAATCTAAAAAAGGTGAAATTGCTGAAGGTGGAGAAAAAGTTGGTGCTGTTAAAAAAGAACCTGTAACCGTTAAGGCAAAAAAGGAAGATGAAGCACAGGGAGAAAGTTCACAGCAAGAAGAATTAAAATAATTGTAAATCAAAATATACACTGGAATGCTTAAGACCTTCAAACTCGGTGGAGTTCATCCGGCAGAAAATAAAATTTCAGATAATAAGTCGATTGAAATTTTACCCATTCCGAAAAGTAGCTTCTATTCCTTTTCACAGCATTTGGGGCTCCCGCCAAAGTTTTGGTAAACCGGGGCGATGCAGTGACAGGTGGCCAATTGATTGCCAAAGGTGAGGCTTTATCTCTGCGAACATACATTCATCCGTCTCAGGAAAAGTAAAAAAATTGATGACATTGTTGATACCAGCGGCTACAGGAGGCCGGCGGTAGTCATAGATGTCGAAGGCGACGAGTGGGAGGAAACAATTGACAGAAGCACTGATTTGAAAAAAGAGATCATCCTTTCGCAAAAGGAAATCATTGCGAAAATCAATGAAATGGGCGTAGTTGGACTTGGTGGTGCTACATTTCCGTCACACGTAAAACTAATGGTTCCGGAGGGTAAAAAGGCGGAGGTGCTTATCATCAATGGAGTTGAATGTGAACCGTACCTGACTTCCGATCACCGTTTGATGATGGAAAAGGGAGAGGAAATGCTTATTGGAGTTAAAATCCTGATGATCGCTTTGGGTGTAAAGAAGGCTATGATCGGGATCGAAAATAACAAGCCCGATGCCATCAGGCATATCGCTGATCTTGCTAAGAATTATGAGGGCATCGAAGTCCAGGGATTAAAGGTTAAATATCCACAGGGCGCTGAAAAGCAATTGATCAAGGCACTTATCAACCGCGAAGTTCCGTCAGGGAAATTACCCATTGAAGTAGGGGCAGTTGTTAACAATGCAGGGACAGCATTTGCAGCTTACGAAGCAATTCAGAAAAACAAACCCCTTTTTGAAAGAGTAGTTACCTTAACCGGAAAATCGGTCAAAAACCCGGGCAATTTCATGGTCAGGATTGGAACACCAATTTCTGAGCTGATAGAAGCTGCCGGTGGCCTTCCCGACGATACCGGAAAAATAATTGGTGGTGGCCCCATGATGGGCAAGGCACTCACTTCTATTGAAGTTCCTGTGGTTAAAGGTACTTCAGGAATACTAATCATGCCGGAGAAAGAATCTGGCCGAAAGGAAGTCCTCAATTGCATTCGTTGCTCAAAATGTGTTTCGGTATGCCCGATGGGATTGGAACCCTACCTGATTGAAAAGCTCGTTATTTTTGAAGATTACGAAAGAACAGAAAAAGAAAGGGTGATGGATTGCATCGAATGTGGATCATGCCAATATACCTGTCCTGCCAACCGGTCGCTGCTTGATTATTTGCGTCTTGGAAAGAGTGAAGTTGGAAAGATCATGAGATCAAGGACGAAGAAATAGATATACGTTATTAGAATTTAGATATTAGAAATTAGAAATTCTCTACATATGAATTTACTCAGAGTTTCAGGTTCACCTCATGTTCATACCGATAATTCGGTTAAAAAGATAATGTATGGAGTGATCTATGCCATGATCCCTGCCCTTTTGGTTTCCATATATTTCTTTGGATTGGAAGCCGTTCGTGTAACAATTATTTCAGTAGTTGCATGTTTATTCGTTGAGGCCATTGTTCAGAAGTACTTGCTCAAATCCCCCGTTACCATTAATGACGGGTCAGCAATTATTACAGGCATACTATTGGCATTTAATGTGCCCAGCAACCTGCCCTGGTGGATCATAGTAATCGGAGCTATCGTTTCGATTGGAATAGGAAAAATGTCATTCGGCGGTGTTGGGAAAAACATTTTTAACCCTGCATTGGTTGGACGTGTATTCCTCCTGATTTCATTCCCCGTGCAAATGACTTCATGGCCGGTTCCCAAACCATTGTTCGCAGAGAATTTAACAGATGCTATTACAGGCCCAACACCATTGGGGATTATGAAGGAAGGGCTGAGTGCCGGAAAAACAGTGCAGGACATTATGCCTGAAATTCCAGGTTATGTTGAAAACCTATTGACCGGATTTCAGGGTGGAAGCTTGGGAGAGGTTTCAGCTCTGGCTTTGATTTTGGGAGCAATCTATATGCTATTCCGAAAAATCATCACCTGGCACACACCAACAGCTTATATTGGCAGCGTTGTGATTTTCTCAGGTATTTTATGGTTAATTGATCCCACACAGTATGTTGATCCAATGTTCCATTTACTAACAGGAGGGATGATCCTTGGAGTTTTTTATATGGCAACTGATATGGTTTCCTCTCCTATGTCAGCCAAAGGACAATTGATTTTTGGTGCAGGTGCCGGAATCCTGACAATTTTGATCAGGGTATTTGGTGCCTATCCTGAAGGAGTATCATTTGCAATTCTGATTATGAATGCATTTGTTCCGCTAATAGACAGAGGATTTAAACCAACCCGTTTTGGTGAAGTTGTAAAATCTAAATAATTACACAAAAGAAATGGCAAAAAAAGAATCATCGTTCATAAATATGGTAGTTACCTTATTCGCAGTAACTGCCGTTGCTGCATTGGCCCTTGGAGGTGTTTACAATGCAACCAAAGAACCGATAGCAATTGCAAAGCGCTTAAAAATTGAAAGAGCTATTGGAGAGGTTTTACCTGCATTCGATACCATCGAAGAGACCAAACTATTACCGGAAGGCGCAAAAGACAGCCTTACTTTTTACAAAGCAAGCAAGCAGGGTGAATTTGTAGGAACTGCGATTCGGACATTTACCGATATCGGATTTTCAGGAAAAATATGGATAATGGTTGGCTTTGTAGATGGAGATGTTATATCGGGAACTTCTGTTCTGGAGCATAAGGAAACTCCCGGGTTAGGAGATAAAATGGATATTAGCAAGTCGGAATGGAGTAAACAGTTTATAGGAAAAAATCCGGAAAACTTCAAGCTGAAGGTGTCAAAGGATGGAGGGGATGTTGATGCGATTACGGCTGCTACCATTTCTTCCAGGGCATTTTGTGATGCTGCACAACGGGCTTATAATGAACTTAAAAAGCAGGGAGGAGAATAATCATGAATCAATTGCAAAACTTTACCAAAGGATTTATTAAAGACAACCCGGTTTTCGTATTGCTTCTCGGGCTGTGTCCAACACTTGGAGTAACAACTACGGCAATCAATGGATTGGGAATGGGACTGGCAACCACCTTCGTTCTTGTGATGTCAAACCTTGTTGTTTCGCTCATAAAAAATCTCATCCCTGACAAGGTGAGGATCCCTTCTTTTATTGTTATTATTGCTTCTTTTGTAACCATTGTGGAATTGACCATGCAGGCCTATGTGCCGGCATTGTTTGATTCGTTAGGACTGTTTATCCCGTTAATTGTTGTGAACTGCATCGTGCTGGGCCGTGCTGAAGCATTTGCATCAAAAAACAATATTGGATCATCACTTATTGATGGATTGGGAATGGGACTCGGCTTTTCTTTTGCCTTAACCCTTCTCGGAGCTGTTCGGGAGATACTCGGCAGTGGAGCCGTTTTCAACATGAAATTTATCGAAGGTGACGGAATGCTGGTTTTTGTTCTGTCGCCATGAGCATTTATTGCTTTGTGATACCTCATTGCAGTTATGAATCGGTTTAAAAAAGCTTAATCGTTTAATGTAAGAAAAGAAATACAAAATGGAATACATCATCATTATAATCGGAGCTATTTTCGTCAACAATATAGTGTTGAACCAGTTTTTGGGAATTTGTCCTTTTATGGGCGTTTCCAAGAAAATCAACACGGCTGTTGGAATGAGCGGGGCAGTCTTGTTTGTGATGACACTTGCCACCATCGTAACCTGGGTCATACAAATAACAATTTTGAATCCATTGGGGTTACAGTTCCTGCAAACGATATTCTTCATTCTGGTGATCGCATCATTGGTACAAATGGTAGAGATCATCCTGAAAAAAGTGTCCCCTTCCCTGTTTCAGGCTCTGGGAATTTTCCTGCCGTTAATTACGACCAATTGCGCAGTTCTTGGGGTGGCTATTCTAACTATCCAAAAGGATTTCAACCTGATGGAGGGCGTCGTGTATGCCATTGCCAATGCCCCTTGGCTTTGGGCTTGCGTTGGTGCTTTTTTCAGGTATTCGCGAACATCTGGATTTGATGGAAGTTCCAAAAGGAATGCGCGGTGTACCCATTGCACTGGTTACTGCAGGTATTCTGGCTTTGGCTTTTATGGGGTTTTCAAATCTTGTTTAATTGCTTTTAACACTTCATACTTTTTAACTTTACGATTTTCCATCATCTGGTATTCTCACTTATCAGAAGTGAATTTCAGGAGTACGCGAAACCCAAACTTATCCCCGATTTGTATTTATAACAATTTGTCCATATTTATTAACATCAATACTATTTAGGTGTTTAAATAATTACTTTTGACCTGAGAATTTTTGAACTGACAATATTTTTAATTTTTATAATTATGAAAAAGAAGACAAGAGGAATTCATTTCTTATTATTGGTATCAGCAATTTTCTTAACGGGCTGCGTAACAACAAATCTACCGGAGTATTATACGGTTAATCCCGAAGTATTGGAGGCAAAAGGAGGACGCGTAACCTTTACAATAGACGGTACATTTCCGGCAAAATCTTTTCACAAAAAAGCGGTCGTTGAGTTTTCCCCCTATTTGAAATTTGGCGACGAAAGAATCGAACTTAAGAAATTAATCCTGAAAGGCGAGAAGGCTGAAGGAGAAGGAACAATTATCAATTCAAAAACCGGAGGGAGTTTTGCCTATTCCGATGAATTTCTATACACTCATAACATGAGAGCCTCTGAGCTTTATGTGGATGCGAAAATTAGGAAAGGTAGTAAAATCTCCGAATACAACAATATAAAACTGGCTGATGGAGTCATTCACACATACCAGGACATAATTCACGATGAAGAATTGATTTATGCTCCTTCGGGCTACGAACCCATTACTATTGTTTCGGAAAATGCAACCCTCTACTTTCGTGTAAACTCAGCTGATTTGAACATGAACCTTGCCCTGAATAAGGATGAAGAAGCCATTGCCAAAATGAAAGAACTTGAGGACTTCCTGATGAAGGGCTGGGATGTTAAGGATATTAAGATCAATGCATGGGCATCGCCCGAAGGGGAGATCCATTTCAATGACAACCTGGCAACCAAAAGGGCTGATGCAGCTTCAAAATTCATGAAGTCAAAATTAACAGGCATAAATAAAAAAAGAGCAAAAGCACTCGGAGTAGATGTCTCCTCTTTAGAAAAAGAAGTAGCCTATAGTGCCAGCGGAAATGGCGAAGACTGGGATGGATTCATGACAGCCATTAAAAATTCTGATCTTAAGGACAAAAACCAAATACTTAACGTTGTAAATTCTCAATCGGATGTGACCAAACGGGAGGAAGAAATAAGGAATATGACGGTTATTTATAAAGAAATTGAAGAAACTATATTGCCGCCACTCAGAAGGGCAGAAATAACGGTTAATTGCTTTGAGCCCAAACGTACGGATGAGGAAATGGCAGAACTGGTAATGACCAATCCGGATGAACTGACATATGCTGAAATTATGCATACCGCTACGCTGACCGATGATCCAACAGCGAGATACAACATTTATCAAACTGCTTTTACAAACAAAGACCGGGATTGGAAAGCCTATAACAACGCTGCTGCTGAAGCGATTGTTCTGAACAAATTGAATGAAGCCGGAAACCTTCTGATCCAGGCAGAAAAGCTGGCCAAAGACAACGGTAAAATTGAAAACAACCTGGGCGTATTGGCATGCCACGAAAATAATTATGAAGCAGCTGAACAGTATTTCATGAAAGCCATGTCGCATGGTGAAAATGAAAACTACAACCTCGGAGTGGTTAGCATTCAAAAAGGAGATTATGCAAAAGCATTGAACTATTTTAAAGGCATCGATTGCAAACACAATGTAGCCTTAGCTCAAGTACTTTCTGGCAATATGAATGATGGATTAAAAAACCTGAAGTGCTCACCCGAAAGTGCACAGACAAATTATTTACTGGCTGTTTATGGAGCCCGCTCAAACAATGCGGATATGGTTTACGAATACCTTGCAAAAGCCATCAACAAAGATGCATCTATGAAAGCAAAAGCAAAAGAAGACAGAGAGTTTCTGAAGTTATTCGACGAACATGCTTTCGCACAACTCGTAAATTAGTATAAAAACATTCGAATTTTCAAAGCCGGATTAATACCAATCCGGCTTTGATTTTAATACCCGTTTTATTTTTTCTGAAGATCATTGAATACTTATCAAAGAATAATCATCATTTCACAAAGCTTGATCTTAAATTCACCCACCCAATTCTAAAGTTCACAGTTTATCGGTTTACTTCGCCATGCCGGAGATGTAATTTTGGTTTTGAAATTAAATTTTAAACCATTTAAAAATATAAACAATGAAAACTTTAATCGTAACAGCAGCCCTGGTAGTTTTAACTACCCTGTCATTTTCACAAAATGCAAAAGAAAGTTCAGCGACATCCGAAAAAGAAAACCTGAATGTAGAATTCATTTCAAAATCTGCAAACACACTAACCATGAAAGTGGATAAGGATTCTACGGTAAACCTGGCCGTTAAAGTAAGGGATGCCGAAGGAAATATGCTAAGCCAAAATTGGATCAAAAAAACAGATTCGAAAACCCTTACCTTCGATATCAGTAATTTACCTGCCGGAGAATACACGTTTGAGGTAATCAAAAGAAACAAAATTCTGTATTCAAAGCAGGTATCAAAAAGTGATGGAATCATCGCCATGTCAGAATAAGAAAATCAGTTATAAGGCAAATTCAGGAGTTCTTTGAAATCGTGATCACCAACCTATAAGCTTAATTCGTAAATTTGGCTTCTAAATTCAGAGGATGGCAGACTTGATAAAAAACAGATGGATACGCTGGGCAAGCACAGTATTGCTGGCCATACTGTTCCGGTTTTGCCTTGATGTGGTTTACAGCCTCATGTACCGAAACTATGAGCTTTTCCAGCCCTTCTCAAGCTACCTGTTTGCCATCCTGATTACCGTATGTGCATTTGAAAGCATTTACCAGATCAATAAACGACTGGATAAAAAGCATGCGTGGAATATCAATCCATACAAAAGGTTTGCTTTACAGTGGAGCCTGTCTTTTGCAACAGGATTAACTTTCGCCATATTCATAAGATGGATCATTGTATTGATTTTTATCGTCTTTACCTATGTAAACCTGTTGGATGAAATTGTTATAGTCGCTTTTGTTCTGGTAATTGTTACAGCCCTGACGATTGCTGATTTAAGCATGTTTTTATTGGAAAAATGGAGGTTCTCGTTAGCTGAATTGGAACGCTTCAAAAAGGAAAATGCGGAATTCCGGTTCGAATCATTACGGGCGCAGGTAAATCCGCATTTTCTATTCAATAGCTTAAATACGCTTTCCTCTTTGATTTATCAGAGCCGGGAAAAAGCAGAAATGTTTGTTAAGGAGCTATCAGATGTTTACAGGTACATACTTGAATACAGGGATAGGGAACTGGTTACTCTTGAAAGGGAGCTGGAAATGGTTCGTTCGTATATTGTCCTGATCCAACTGCGGTTCGAACAAAATCTTTCAATCAGTCTGGACATTAAAGAGGAGAATAAAAACCAATTGATTGCTCCGCTAACATTGCAAATGCTTATCGAAAATGCCATCAAGCACAACATCGTTTCTAAAAAGAAACCACTGAAGGTTGCCATCTATGATAAGGATGGTTTTCTTTATGTCGAAAACAACCTTCAAAAAAAGGATGCGGAAAGCTACAGCAGCAAACTGGGATTGATAAACATTAAAAACCGTTACGGTTTTTTGACCGATAAAAAATTTGAAGTGATTGAAAGCCCGGAAACGTTCCGGGTTAAAATACCGCTAATCGAAAACGTATGAATGCGCTGATAATCGAGGACGAACCTCATGCACAAAATGAATTGAAACGCTTGCTGGAGAAATCCAAACACACTGTTTCGGTTATTGATTGTATTGATAGCATAGTTGACACGGTAGAATGGTTTAGCGAAAACAAATCGCCCGATCTTCTTTTTCTGGATATCCAATTGTCAGACGGGTTGAGTTTTGATATTTTCAATAAAGTGCAGGTAAAATGTCCGGTTATCTTTACCACAGCATTTGATGAATATGCCATCCGTGCATTTAAAGTAAACAGCATTGACTATTTGTTAAAACCCATAAAATCAGATGACCTTGAAAATGCCCTGGATAAACTGGATTCAATAAAATCAAGTTACGAATCGAAGGAAGTAACTATCTCTCAGGAGCAAATCAATGAGCTGCTGCAATACCGCAAACCAAACTATAAAACACGATTCATTGCTAGGGTTGGTGATCAGATAAAACACATAGATATTATGGATGTGGCCTATTTTATGGCCGAAGACAATGAAGTCATGTTAATCACAAAAAACAACAACAAATACATTATCGATTACTCGCTTGATGAGCTGGGAAGTCTTCTTAATCCTGATAATTTTTTCAGGGCCAACAGAAGTTACATTGTTGCCTTGCAATCCATCAGCAAAATCAATAAATATTTTAACAGCAGATTACACTTAACGTTATCGCCTGAAACAGAGGATACCGTATTGATCAGCAGGGTTAAAGTTCCCGAATTTTTAAAATGGATGGATAAATAAACATGAAGCGCCGGATAGTCAACATATTAAATTTACTGCTTCTTGCAATTCTGTTTGCCTCCTGTAAGCAGGTGGTGTTGAGGGTCGATTCCATTCCAGGGAATACACCCAAAGGACAGGCAATTTATGTTGCAGGCAATTTTAACAATTGGGATCCGGGCGATCAGCGGTACCAGTTGCAATTAAATAAAGACAGCTCCTACACCATTAAATTACCTCCCGGTTTTGGTTCAGTGGAATATAAATTTACACGGGGAGACTGGACAACGGTTGAAAAAGACATTTGTGGATATGAGATCGGCAACAGGTCAACATTGCTTGGCGAATCGGATACAGTATCCAATTCCATATTGAGTTGGGGGGACCTTGACCCGGAAAATTGCCCGCGCCTTACATTGGTTGTTGACAGCTTGCCGGCCAACACCCCCAAAGACAGTAAAATATCTGTTGCAGGTAATTTTAATTCCTGGAATCCGGATGAATCAACTTCCTTTGAAAAAGATAGTTCAACCGGGAAATATTTAATAACGATACCCCGCCCGCCAAATTTCAATGAACTTGAATTTAAAATAACCCGTGGCGATTTGTCCACTTCCGAATCGGACGAATTTGGAAATGCACTACCCAGCCGCACAGCAAAATTTGGAACAAAAGATACCCTAAAAGTGAATGTCGATGGTTGGATAGACCGGCCAGACAAAAAAGGATCGGACAGGGTAGTATTGATCATTAAAAGCTTACCCAAAAACACGCCTGCCGGTGATGATTTTTATTTGATCAGCAGCCTTAACGACTGGACTCCCGGTGATAAAAACTACATTTTTCAGAAAAACAGGCAAGGGGAATATTTCTTCCCAATGCCACGCAAAAAAAGAATCCTTGAATATAAAATAACGCGAGGATACTGGCCAACTGTTGAAGTCGACAGGTTTGGGAATGACATTGCCAACAGGGAAACAGACTTAATGGAATTCGACACCGTTTACCTTTCTATACAGGGCTGGAAAGATATCCCGGAAACCAGGGACTATGAAGTTACGGTCGTCCTGGAAAACTTACCGGAAACAACACCTCCAAACGAGGATTTCTATATTGCAGGTAATTTCAACGGATGGAATCCGAAAAGAAACCGGAATAAATTTGAAAAGGATGACAGGGGAAGATTATTGGTAAACCTGCGCAGGGACAACTATACCCTGGAATTCAAAATAACACGGGGTTCATGGGAATCCATTGAAGTGGATCAATACGGATCGGATATCCCCAACCGCTTTTATTATTACAAGGACATTGATACAATCCATATTGATGTCGCCAACTGGAAGGACAGGCCACGCTTTGATACTGACAAAGTAACGCTCGTCATTAACAAACTGCCCGATAACACACCCCGGCTTGATGCCCTTTACCTGGCCCCCGATTTCAATGGCTGGAACCCGGAGGACAAATCCCAGATATTTTTAACACTCCCTGACGGCAGGCCCTATATTGACATTAAAAAAAGAGGAAACTCCACATCTTACAAAATTACGCGGGGCGGCTGGGGCCGCGTTGAAGTGGATGAATGGGGCAATGAAATCCCCGACCGTGTAATCAATTTTGGTTTTGCCGATACGGTTTATATAGAAGTGCAAAAATGGCGGGATTTTGGGGGGAATTATTAATCCATTTCGCAACTGCCGTAAGTTTGCTTTGCAGGCTTCCCAAAAATCCGGCCATTTAAAATTGAGGTTCACCATGCGCAATGGTGCGCGTTCAGTATTTATTTTAAGAACTTCCTGTAATTGCACCTGAGCTGCTGTCTCTGGAAGCTCCTGTTACCGAGGACAAGCAATTGATCTCATTCCTCCGTCGCAACACACCCAAAAATGCAAAAACCAATGCTTCCTTATAATCAACAAGGAGTTCCTGAGGGATTACAAGTTCTGAATCCATTTTAGCCTGCAGTTGATTAACGATATAGGAATTCTTTGCTCCACCTCCCGTTATCAGAATTCTCCCAGCCTGAATACCTTTCAGGACTTCCTCCAATTGAAAAACAATATGATCTGCAAACGTTCGCAATACATCAGCAGTCGGTAAATTTAATGCATCAATAAGGGGGATGACAAATTTTTCAACCCATTCCCTTCCCAGCGATTTAGGTGGCTCCTGATGATAATAAGCGAGTTCATTCAATGTCTTTAGCAATTCAAAATGAGTCCTGCCAGACAGCGCCAAACTTCCATTATCATCGTATTCAAACCCCAATTTTCTTGCATAATGATTCAGCACCATATTGAAAGGACAGATATCAAAAGCGATCCGTTTTTTTTCCCTTTCATAAGATATATTAGCAATTCCTCCAAAATTTAAACAAGCCGCATAATCACCAAACAGAAGTTTATCACCGATGGGAACAAGCGGGGCACCTTGTCCTCCCAACTGCACATCCAAAGTTCTGAAATCAAATACTACCGGAAGATTGAGAAGATCAGAAATAGCCTGACCACTGCCAATCTGCAAAGTAAATCCTTTTTCGGGCTGATGAAAAACAGTATGTCCGTGGGAAGAAATAAAATCGGGTGATACCTTATGTTTATGGATGAAGTCCTTTACCAGCAAACCAAGATACTTACCATATTCAATATGTGTCGACTCTATATTAGTTTCGGAAGAATATATCAAATTGGACAGGCAATCAACCCATTTTTCAGGATAGGGAATCGTTTCTGCAAATACTATTTTATAATTCCATTATGCCTCAAAAGTAAATTCGCAATATGCCAGATCAACACCATCCATTGATGTTCCTGACATTAATCCGACAACTTTATAGGTATCCATTACAATAAATGGGTGATTTTCTCCAGCTGCATCCGGCGACTGCCCTTTATTAAAATGGTCATGTTCCGGAATTGTTTTTGAAGAATCAGCTCCTCCAGTTGCTTATGATCTGTAACTGTCTGAAATTCAAAAGGCAGATTGGCCCTGGCATACTCCGTCCCCACTAATATTACGTTATGTAATTTCAGTGATTTTAAGAGTTTTAAAACTGCCGTGTGCTCGTTAAAACTGTCCTTTCCAAGTTCAGCCATATCACCCAATACGAGGGATTTGTTTTCAAAATTACAAGCTGCAAAATTTTCAATGGCCGCCTTCATGCTTGACGGATTAGCATTGTAAGCGTCCAGAATAAGTGTATTGTTTTTCGTATGGATGATTTGTGAACGGTTATTGGTTGGCTGATAAGTTTCAATGGCCTCCTGGATATCGGAATGGGAAATATGAAAGTAGTTCCCAATGCACACAGCGGCAAGAATATTTTCAAAATTATAGCGTCCCATCAAGCGGGATTGCACGGGAACGGATATCCCTTCAAGTGCACAATTAAGCTCAAGGAAAGGAAAATCATTTATAAACTCCCCTTTGCAATAAAGGTTTTCACTCATGCCGTATGAAATGGAATCAATGTTAACAGCTTTCTTCACCAATAGCTTATTATCTGCATTTATAAATACCTTACCGCCCGTTTTTCGGATAAATTCGTACAATTCGGTTTTCGCTCTGATAACACCCTCGAAGCTTCCAAAGCCCTCAAGATGCGCTTTGCCGATGTTCGTTATAATTCCAAAATCAGGTCGGGCTATTTCACATAATGTTGCAATTTCCCCAACATGATTTGCACCCATTTCAACAACCGCAATATCATGATCACTCGATAAAGACAACAGGGTAAGAGGGACTCCAAGGTGGTTGTTCAGGTTCCCGGAAGTAGCTAACGAATTGTATTCTTTTTTCAGCACAGACTGAATCAGTTCTTTAGTCGTGGTCTTTCCATTTGTTCCTGTAATTCCAATAACCTTTAATCCCAAACTGATACGATGAAGGCGGGCGAGTTCCTGCAGGGTTTCCAGAACATTATCCACCCTTAAAATTTTATCATTCCCTCCGGATATGATCTCATCAACTACGGCAAGAACAGCACCTTTTTCCAATGCAACCAGAGCGAAATGATTACCATTAAAATTATCACCCTTAAGGGCAAAGAATATAGATTCATTTGGTACATTTCTGGAATCGGTCGAAATCCGGGGATTCTTTAGAAAAACTTTATATAAAGTATCAATAGCTGGCTTCATAAAACAAAAGTGAAAAAATAAACCCCATCCCTATAAACGGAATGGGGTCTGAAATATCTTTTTAAAACGATTAATACCCATCATCACTGCCAACCCGATCCATAGCACATCTGAAACCGATGTAGTCAGTTGCATGGTTTTCATCAAGGAACCTTCTGTTGGCAGGCATCATCCAATAGGAATTATCCTTCCAGGAACCTCCTTTATAAACCCTTGCATTATCATTGATCATGGATGTGACCGAATAATCATACATTGACTTGGAACCTCCGTCTTCAGTTTCTTTTACCCATTCTTCACGGTTAAGGGTTGATTGGAAATCTCCATCCAGGTAATTGATGTTATTGGCCTTTCTGTAATTTCTTCTATCAACATTATCTTCTACGGTTACATCTTCATATTGAATCCTGCCGAATTCATCCTTATCAGCGATCAAACCTTCAGAATCACGAACTTTGCGTTGAAATACGTTTCCCCTATAGGGATTCAAATCGGTCATATCTTCTAGCGATAAAGGACGATAAACATCCAAAACCCACTCGCTGACATTTCCAGCCATATTAAAGAGCCCATAATCATTTGGCCAGAAAGAACCAACCATGGCAGGGCCAATAGCTCCATCATTCAAATCACCGGCAACACCGGCATAGTCACCCTGTCCTCTTTGATGGTTACCCATATAGCTACCATAGTAATTCTTATCATCAGTTCTCAACACATGGCTATTCCACGGATAAATCCGTTTGTCAATGACCCTCTCATATACTGTGTTTCCAATTAACCCGAGAGCAGCAAATTCCCATTCTGCTTCGGTTGGCAACCTGTAACGGGGCAGAATAATACCGTCTTCCATTTTCACCCTTCTTTCGCCGGTGCTGTTGGGGTTTAAATCCTGAAGGTTTCGGTTAACCAAGCCTTCGTACTGGCCGGCAATATAAGCTTCGGTATTAAAGTTGTTCTCGTTTAACTGATCGGGATCCAAATCAAGGATTCCACGCTCAACCAATAACATTTCGTTTACCCGGTCGGTTCTCCAGGCACAATAATCATTTGCCTGAACCCAGCTAACTCCTACAACAGGATAATAATGATAAGACGGATGCCTTAGGTAAAGCTCAACCATCGGCTCATTATAAGCCAGCTTGTCGCGCCACACCAAGGTGTCAGGAAGTGCTTTTGAGTAAACTTCTGGATAGTCTGTTCCAAAAACGCGGTTGATCCAATACAAATACTCAAGGTAGTCCAGATTTGAAACTTCTGTTTCGTCCAGATAAAAAGTTTTTACAGTTACTTTCCTAGGCACTTTATCCCATTCATACATGGGGTCATCATAGCTGGCACCCATAGTAAACGTTCCGCCCTGAATTAAAACGGGCGCCAGGTCCGGCTATTTGGCCTCTGTAGTCAGCTACCTGGAAACCCACCGTTTTTAGGATTATTGTACTCCCATCCGGTGGTGGCTGATTTTTGCTTGCCCCCGCAGGAAGTTAAACTGATGATCAAGCCTGAAACCAATGTGAATGCTAATAACTTGAAATATTTCATCTTTCAAAATTTGATTGCAAAAATAACTAAAATTCCGGACATTTTATTGCACCGGGCCTATTTCTTTTTTATTGCATGCGAAAAACAGCGTCATTGATACTTCATGCGCTCCTCCACTTATACCTTTCAACTGCGACATAGTTACATCATATGAGTAGCCAAATTTAGATCTTTTTTGAACAATTCCAAGAAGAAAAATCATAGCATCCGCATTTTCTATGTCGTAACGATACCAAACACCAGCCACCAATACAGATTTTTTGGTACAGAGTCCCATATTGATTTGCTGCGCCCCTTGCTGGTATTGATATAGAATGTTCGGAGATACTGAAAGGCATTATCCTCAAACTGATAACTGCCCCGGGATAAATTAAAATTACCCCCCGCATGAAAAGTATATTTTCGATATAAAAAACTACCTGCAGAATTGTTGTAGTAATCAAGTGCCGGCTGAGATAAATGATCAACAGCTACTCCAAAATAATATTTTTCCTTCACCGATAGAAATAAACCTGTTGAAAAATCAGGGACTGTGAGGGAGGTATTATCAATGGGGTTTTCACCTGAGTTTCCAATCTGCCCTGTGGAAGGATCGATCATGTCAGCAAAAACAAGTTTATCCCAATTCAGCCGCTGCTGGTGAAGCGTGGCTTCAATTCCGGCATTCAGACTTACATTATAACTCAACTCAAGATGGTAGGAATACATTCCACTCACCCGCAAAGTATTGATCATTCCTTTTCCTTATTGTCCGACAATACAATCAACCCGACTCCTCCTGATATAGCGCGGATATAATGATCAACGGATGCATTGTAAGTGGTGAAGTTACCCGCGAGTGATGGCCACTGATTCCGGTAGTTAATTGCTAACTCCAACATTCTCCTGCGCCTGCCAGAGCTGGATTCAAATACAACGGATTGGAATAAAACTGAGAAAAGGAAGGATCCTATGCAATAACCTTCAAGGTTTGAAACTGAATAATTATGAGCAAAAAACAACAGGCACATAAATTAATCTGGCTAAACTAAAAGCTGGATCTAATGTAACTATTCTGACACCCAAAATCATTTCCTTTTCCAAAAATTTAACAATATACGAAACCTATTAACGTTTATTATCTTAATTTAGTTTGCAAGATATTTATTTAAATATTTTAATATCAACCAATTGAATAACTACTATCATTACCAGGCAACTAAATTACTTTTAATTATTTTTACGAAATTAATTATCATTAATCTCATTAACAAATTATGAGAACGAGATATCACATTATTCTGCTGTTTTTAATGATACCAGGAGTATTGTTTTCGAGTACCCAAATATATAAAAGAAACTTAGCTGGAAGACAATACAACAGATTAAATTGTCTGAAACGAGTCCATTCCGATCATCTGTTTTGAAGGTTCAGTGAATGATTTGAAACCAATTTTCTGCCTGTTTTTTACGACCGGTTTCAATTGGAACGGTATACCGAAGGTATAGATGTAAGAATTCTAAATAGGGTATATGAACCCATTCCGGCAAACGAAGTAAAAATCATAGAAGGGTTTAATGAAATAGGAAGCGAAATTCATATTAATTCGGGCATTGGATTTGAGAGGAAACAGCCCTTTGTCACAGTATCTTTTGTCCCTATCCGAAAAAATGAGCTGACTCGGTCATACGAGCGTTTAATTTCGTTTGACATTGAAATCATTCCTGGCCAGGAAGGCCAGCAAGAGAATCCTTATAAATCTTCAACTTACAAACAAAGTTCAGTGCTTGCCCAGGGAAACTGGCGTAAAGTATCTGTTTCAAATACCGGTATTTACAAAATAACCTACCAGGAATTTAAAGATATGGGAATTGACGTGGATAATATCAATCCTAAGAACATACGGATTTATGGTAATGGAGGGGGTATGTTACCCGAAAACCCCACCACACCAAGATATGATGATCTGCAGGAAAATGCAATTTTTGTTTATGGAGAGGAAGATGGGACTTTCAATTCGGGAGATTATGTACTTTTCTATGGAATGTCGCCAAATATTTGGAATTACAACTCAGCACAGAAACGACTTTATAAATCAATGCATTTGTATTCCGACTACAACTTTTATTTCATTACTACAGATCTCGGTGCCGGAAAACGCATTCAAATGCAACAATCGCCCACACTTGAACCAACATTCAGCTCCAACAAATTTACCGAAGGATATCATCACGAATTAGACGAAAAAAACCTGATAGGCACCGGAAGGGTTTGGTTTGGTGAAACATTTGACCTCACCACCACCATGATTGAGAGCATTTCATTTCCTTATCTTGACAAAAACTACAAAGTGTATTTAGCCGCCGATGTAGCTGCAAAATCAGACATCGGGAGTTCCTTCAGCTTCGAAGTGAACAATCAAAACGTTATGAACATCAGTATCCCACCAACCAATAGTTCAAATATTAATTCTGATTATGCCAAAGCAAAATTCGATTCCACCTCTTTCTTTTTAAACAGTTCTGATTTAACGCTAAAGATCGTTTATAATAAACCACTGAATTCTTCCACCGGCTGGCTGAACTATTTTACCCTTAATGTTGTGAGGGATCTCAGTTTTGTTCCGGGGCAAATGGCCTTTCGGGATCTTCGAACTGCCGGCCAGGCTTTTATTACACAATACACACTTTCGAAGGTAACTTCCAATGTCATTATTTGGGATGTTACCGATCCTACAAATGTTTCTTCGGTTTCAACAACCAACGGCAACAACCAATTGACCTTTAAAGTTGAGTCGAACGGCTTAAATGAATTTTTAGCTTTTGATGGCACATCATATTATTCCGTTTACGACGAGGGAAACGTTTCAAATCAGACTCACGGACTCGGAACCTATGAAATGATCATCCTTACCCATCCGAACTTCACCAATCAAGCACGTGCGTCTCGCCGATTTCCATATCAATCATGATAATATAAATACGGTTGTTGTAGAATTGCAGGATATTTACAATGAGTTTTCAAGCGGTATGCAGGACATTTCTGCCTTGCGCGACTTTGTAAAAATGCTTTACGACCGGGCACATGCAGGAGAGGAACCCAAATACCTGCTGCTTTTTGGAGATGGTTCCTATGATAACAAAAATCGGGTTGAAGGCAATACAAATTATGTACCTACCTGGCAATCCTATTCCTCTCTAAATCCGGTTGGGTCCTATGTAAAAGATGATTTTTATGCGCTTTATGATGAGGATGACCTGGTGGATATTGGAGTAGGTCGGTTCGTTGTTGTGTCGGAAAGTCAGGCAAAGAGTGCTGTTGACAAGGTAATTCATTACGCTACCAATACGGATGCTGTCATGAACGAATGGCGGAATATTATCTGTTTGATAGCTGACGATGAAGATCAAAACCTACATTTCAGTGATGCAGAAAAGCTTGCCTATCAAATTGACACATCAAACCACACTATCAATATTGACAAAATCTATTTGGACGCCTACGAACAGATATCAACCCCCAGCGGTGAACGGTACCCACAAGTAACTCAAGACATTACCAACCGGGTTGAGCGGGGTGCGCTGCTGATGAATTATGTAGGCCATGGAGGCGAACTTGGATTGGCACATGAAAGAATATTGAAAATAGCGGATATAAACAGTTGGAACAATATTGATAACATGCCGGTATTTATGACAGCAACCTGCGAGTTCAGCCGTTTCGATGACCCAACACGGACCTCAGCCGGAGAATATGTATTTCTCAATCCAAACGGTGCAGGGATTTCCCTGTTTACAACCACACGTGCTACTTACGCCGGAGCAAATGCGGCTCTGAATAAAAACTTCTTACAGTTTATGCTTACCCGGGTAGATGGTGAATACTATCGCATGGGCGATGTTATCAGGCTGGCTAAAAACCAAACCGGAAGTATTGAAAACCGCAATAAGTTTGTATTGCTTGGTGATCCGGCCCTGGCTTTCGCATTTCCGGAAGAAAATGTAATAACAAGTAAAATAAACAATGTTTCGGTACAAGCACTTACGGATACGGTTAAGGCCTTATCTGAAATTACCATAGAAGGGGAATTGCAAGATATTGAAGGAAACAAATTAAGTGATTTTAACGGAACCCTCTTTCCAATTGTATTCGATAAACCTACCCGATATACCACATTGGGGAATGACCCTGCGAGTAGTCCGACCAATTTCTACATCCAGAAAAACCCCCTTTATAAAGGTCAGGCAACTATTGAGAATGGAGATTGGAGTTTTACCTTTATAACCCCGAAAGATATTGCCTACGAATACGGTTACGGCAAATTGAGTTATTATGCAAAAAACGATAAACTGGATGCTGCCGGCTATTACCTGGATGTTGTTGTAGGCGGATACAACGAAAATGCCGCCATCGACCTGGAGGGGCCTGTGGTAAACCTGTTCATGTGTGATACTCTTTTTAAAAGTGGTGGTATTACCGACGAACACCCCGATTTACTTGCCCATATTGAGGATGAAAGTGGTATTAACACAGTAGGTTCAGGGATTGGCCATAATATAGTGGCAACACTTGATGATAGTGAAGAATTTATTTTAAATGATTATTACGAAGCCGATTTGAATAATTACTGCAAGGGAAAAATAAATTATCCCTTCTTCAATTTAAAAGCGGTTATCATGTATTGACCCTAAAGTTTGGGATATACATACAATTTACCACCACATCGATTGATTTCGTGATCAATGGTGATACGGAAGGCAAACAATTATCCCAATCCTTTCCGGAATTCAACATCATTTGTTTTTGAACATACCCATTGCGATGAACCCATTAATGTGACCATTCAAATATATTCATTGACGGGGCCAGTTGGTGCGAACAATCAATGATCAATTCAATTCTGGTTGTTATGTTTATAAATCTGAGAGTGGATGGCACCAACGAAAATGGTAGCCGTCTGGATGGTGGAAATGTATATTTACCGATATTTGCCAGATCACAAGAGGGAGAGACTTTGTACTCGTTGACCAGCAAGTTGGTTTTACTTGATTAATGCCGGAATTTTCATAGATTCATTTTTTGGCAACATCTTTGTTAGTAACGCAACGTTTTCCATTGGCGAAACGTCTATCTAATAACATCATTATTATATTTTTAATTAGCTGAAAAAAGCAAATGAAATACTATCTACACTTATTCTTTTCTCTAGTTCTTTTCTTCTGATACCGGATGGGTTCACTCAGTCATTTGATTTTAATGAAAGGATTGACCGGAAGGGTCTTGTAAAAGAGTCAAATGATGCAGGAGGACAAAATGAGTATATGTATTTTACCGATGCCTATACCGATCCGGCTACCTCGCTACCGCTGTTCACAAAATCATTTCAAATGGCGTCTCAATACGATGAACGGGTTGAAATGTCAGCACAAGTTTATGCACCATTTTCTTCTGAAGAAATGGTGTTTATTCAAAATTCTTCTTTTATTCCGCCCAAATTGAAATAACAACAAGCATATCCGTAAAAAGAAAGTACGTTATGGAGTAGTGAATTTTACTCCTATCCGGTACAATAATATGACCGGATATTTTGAGAAATTAATTTCCTTCTCAATTGCATATTGATGTTTCACGGCAAAAGAAATGAAGAAACAACCTAAACGCGAATATGCTGAAAATTCCGTTTTGGCATCGGGTGACTGGTATAAACTTAAGGTTAAAAACGGGTGTTTATAAAATAAGTTATGACGACTCGTTTCTACGGGATGGATCCTTCTGCATTTTATCCACAACACATTCGTTTGTATGGTGGCGTTACCGGCATGTTGCCTGAAAGCAATATATCCGGACGTATTGACGACTTAAAGGAACTTGCCATTGAGGTTGTTATGAAGATGATGGGGTTTTTGACGAAGATGATTACACTCTTTTCGATCTGATCCAAATACATGGCAAATGTTCTTTGGTTTTTCTACCCACAATATAAATTATTACGAGACATACTGTTACTATTATCTGACCACTTCTGCTGAGTCGGAAAAAGGATTGAAAAAGATCCGGCTCCTTCAGCCACTCCCAATCAAACAGTATCAACCTTTAATGATTATACAGTTATTGAAGAGGATAAAGTCAATTTAATTTTATCGGGCAAAGAATGGTATGGTGATGAATTTGGGGAGATCATAAACAAGGAATTACAATTTTAATTTTCCCAATATAGCGGTCGGAGAACCGGTTACCATAAAAACAGAAATTGCAAACCGTACTTTTATCAACGAGTCAATGAATATTTATATCAATGATATTTATGCTGATTCGGTGATTTTAACCTCTGTCAATCCAAGTTCTACGAAATTTGCCCAAAAGAAAAAGAAGACCCTTACCTATGAGGCAAATAGCCCCGATATCAATATTAAAATGGAATATGTTCCGGCTACATCCACATCAAGGTCCTGGCTGGATTATATCATGATCAACCTCATTTCCGAATTAGATCTTTCGTTAGGACAATTATTATTCAGGGACTTATCTTCAGTACAGACAGGGAACACAACACAGTTTAACATTTCGAATGCAAATGGCAATGTACGTGTATGGGACGTTACGGATCCGCTAACTATCAAAAAACCAGAACATGAAACAAACCTGGGAACTGCCTCATTTATAGTTTCTACTGATACCCTAAGGGAATTTGTGGCATTTAATGAAACCCAATTTATACCCGAATTTGTCGAAAAAGTTGAAAACCAAAATTTGCACATGAAGGACCTTTTGACATGGTAATTGTAAGCCATCCATTATTTTACAAGAAGCCAAAAAGGTTGGCCCAGATTCATGACTCCATTGATAATTTGAGCATTACAACACTTACGGTAAAAGAAATTTACAATGAATTCCTTTAGCGGGCAAACAAGATCCCACGGCCATCAGGGATTATATGAAAATGCTGTACGACCGATACGAAGGCAATGAACCCAGGTTTTTACTTTTGTTTGGTGATGGTTCTTTCGATCCAAAAGACCGGTTGAAAACAATTCAAATTTTATCCCTACATTCCAAAACAAAGAATCCTGGATCACATCATCAAGTTATGTAATCGATGATTACTGGATTTCTGGATGATACGAAGGAAATGATGCTATAGGTGACCTGGACATTGAATCATTTGATTTCTGGTACAATCCCTGAGGAAGCCAAAATTGTATTGGATAAAATTGAACGGTATCTTTTCCCGACCTTCATTCGGAAGCCTGAGAACCAGACAACACCGGATCGGCGATGATGAGGATGGAAACCTGCACATGGAACAGGCAGACAGCCTCTCACGTTTCATTCCCGATAATTACAACCAGAAAAAGATATACCTGGATGCCTATCCGCAAATCAGCACACCGGCCGGTGAGCGTTACCCGGATGTTACTTCTGAAATCAACAACCAAATAGAGGAGGGAGTACTTATTCTCAACTATGTTGGACACGGTGGAAAATCAGGATGGGCTCATGAACGCATCCTTCAAACTTCGGATATCCAGGGGTGGAAAAACAAAGACAAACTTCCGGTATTCATAACAGCAACCTGTGAGTCCAGCCGTTTTGATGAGCCCGAGCTCAATACGGTGGTGAAATGGTTTTCTTAAATCCGATGGTGGCGGTATTGCACTTTTTACAACCACTCGCCTTGCCTATTCGCAGTCTAATTTTTCATTAAACCAAAGGCTCTATTCCCGTGCCTTCACCCGTCATGATGGCGACATGCCTTACCCAGTGAACTCATCCTATACTCAAAACCACCCGGACAACTAACGACAAGGAATTTTATTTTGATGTATGATTCTGCTCTTTAAATGGCATATCCCGAACATGAAATTCACACCCTTTCCATTAACGGACATGACCCTGCTCTCGAAAACGATACCTTGAGAGGGCTGGACAGGATTACCGTTGTTGGGGAAATAACCGGATTATGAAGGTAACAAATTAGAAGGCTTTAATGGCGTAATTTACTCTGTGGTTTATGATAAAACCTAAAAAATTCAAAACATTCGGTCATGATGCCAGTCTTATCCATAGAATTTGAGAATCAGGATTTAATTATATGGCAGGGAAAAGACACGGTTGTTAACGGAAGTTTTTCAATTTATGGTTCCTATGGATATTGGTTATGATTTTGGATATGGAAAGATAAGTTATTATGCCCATAGTGATTATGCAGATGCTTTTGGAAGTGTGAGTAACATTGTTATCGGTGGAATTAATGAAAGTGCAGAACAGATAACAAAGGCCCCGAGATTTCATTGTTTATAAACCATGAGAGTTTTCAATCGGGTGAAACCATTTACCGTGACGACAACCAAATGATCGCACAATTCCCATGATAAAAACGGAATCAGTTTGTCGGAAAACGGCCTGGGCCATGATATTGTTTTAACCATTGATGGAGATTCACACAATAAAATTATTTTAAACAATGATTTTATTTCCAATTCTGAAAATTACACCGAAGGAAGCATCTTATATCCTTTTGACAAACTGGAACAGGGAAGGCACACACTTTCACTTAAAGCCTGGGATTCATACAATAACTCATCTACAGTTTCCATTGATTTTGTCATTCAATATGCAGAGTTGATGAACTTTCCCAACCCGTTTTCCAACGCAACTACCTTTCAATACTATCATACCGGCTCTTCGGGGCCTGTGGATATTTATCTGACATATATGATATTTCCGGGCAAGTTGGTACATAAGGTTATGCCATCGGAATGGAAGGAATCTGACGGCTTGCCACTTTATAATTATCAATGGAACGGGTCCAACGACAATGGGTATAAACTTAACCAGGGCTTGTATATTTATATGGTTACTTCCATCAACCAGCAAAGTGGAGAAACAAACCGTATTACACAAAAGCTTCTAATACAATAAATTTTAAGCATTAATAACCTCATCAGATCAAAATGGGCTTAAAACTGTTTTTACAATGTACTCTGTGCTTATTGTGAGTATTTTTGAAAAACAATAAAATCGTTTGAATTACGAAAACCCTTTATTCATAGTATTGTTTAGTCTTTCCTTTACATTGCCCCAGCTTGTATTGGATTTGAAATCAAAGGGGTTATAAAAGACGAACTGGGAAACGCCAATTAACAATGTGAATATTCTGATCAAAGGCAAGAACATCGGTACCACCTCCGACGAATTAGGGAAATTTTCAATAAAATCAGACAAACTTCCGACCTTATTGGAAATTTCACACATTGGTTTCGAGGCTAAAACCATTATACTTGAATTTGCCCCTTTAGATGAAATTGAAATTTTTCTAAAACCCAAAATAGCAACACTCAAAGGGGTTTTGATCACCACTGAAAAAATTGACACGGTTTACCATGATCGGGATTATTCGGTGAAAGACTATAAATTGGTTGAAGAAGGGATACTCATATTGATATTTAGAAACACACTCAACAAATCAGAGTTGGTTTTAACGGATTACGATGGGAATAAAATAAACACCCTTCAAACTCTACCCGGAAAACCGGTCATGCTGTACAAAGATTGCTTGGGAAACATCCATTTCTTTACCAAAACAAAATCCTTTCAAATTTATATTGAATCCGGTGATATTATCCTTTATCCGGGAGTTGACCTTGATTGGTTTGTCAACACCATGAAATATTGCAGGTTTTTAATAGGTTCCAAAATGTACTATCAGCAATCGGAGTATTTAGACCTTGTCGTCAACTATTATTACGTTGATACAAATTCAATTAGCAGGAAAATATTTCATACGGTCAAGGATCAGGACAAAATTGATTTCCTGTATTACAATCCTGAGAATTTCAGCCTCCTTTTGGGAAGGCCAGGCCCTGACCTTGGTGAATTAAAGGGGTTGGCCACCGATAAGGCCATTCTGGATCAAATTCGTTTTATTGAAATTGAAAAAAGATTTAACAGCATGGCTTATTTGTCTCCGGCTTTTGCACCTATGCATGTTATAGGAGATTCCGTTTGTGTATTTAATTTCCCCGATTCCAAACTTGAATTTTTTAATGATAAGGATTCTCTTTTCAGCGAAACGAACATATCCTTCCATAAACAATACAATAATGGACAAGCCGGCAATGTAATCGAATCGGTATGGAGAATAAACAAATGGCAACCCGAAATTTATATTGACCGGAAAAAAAGAAAAGCGTATTCCTTGTTTCTAAACAATTCCGGCACCAAGGAATTGAAAGAGATCAATTTAGAAACCGGAGAAACAGAATTCAAGATTAAAATACCCTTCCCATACGTTTCAACTATAAATGTGCACAATGGATATGCTTATTTCATCTACAAAGGTTGGGGTGAATCCCAAAACAAAAAACTGTTCAGGCAACGGATAGAATAATCTAAAAAGAGAAATCACAGGAAAATAAAAACTCCAAAAAGCAGTTTGCAGTGGGTCGAAACCATTACTGCATCCTGCCTTTTCTTATGTGTAAAAATTATTTACAAAAACCAAACTCAATTAACAAAATGGTAAGATTTTAGGAAAGAACACTAATCATCCTTCCTTGCATTTTGCGTTTTGTAATTATCAATGTCTTTCAAAACATTGACGGTTTCAGACAAATAAATGTCCTTTTTAAGGTTCATGATCCATGCATCGGTCCTTGCTTTTAGATGTATCGGCCAAAACTTCCGGCAGGTCGTCCTGCAATACTTCAATTACAAGGTTTAGGGTGTCTTTTCCAATGCGATCATATTTCTTGCTCTCAGCCTCTCTTTTTTCAATCTCGTCTTTATAGGCATTGTAACTAAGATTAACTTCTGTATCTTCCCTCATTTCTTTCATCCTTCTGCCATTCTCTTCAATCAATACCAATATAGAATCATTCAGAATGCGCTTATTACTGATATCAACAATGTACTCTTCATCAAAATCCAAGTCCCATTGGGAAAATGAAACGTTCGATATTTCATCCCATGGCATGGCGTTGTCAAGATCTTTTTCACCAATATCCATATAATTATAATAATCAGGGAAAATGATATCAGGGGTCACACCATGCAATTGAGTTGCATCACCGGTAATTCGGTAGAATTTTTGGACGGTCATTTTCAACGAGCCCAGGTCAGTCATATCCGAAGGTTTTTAGGAACCATGCGGTCAAGTTCAGAAAAGTTTTGAACAGTTCCTTTTCCATAGGTTGAATTACTACCCCGATTAAGTGCACGGTTATAATCCTGCATGGCAGCAGCAAATATTTCAGAAGCAGAAGCACTGATGGTATTTACCATGACAACCAGTGGCCCATCGTACTGTATTTCAGGATCTTTGTCTTTGTAAATCTTTTTCACACCGTTTTTTCCTTTGGACTGAACAACAGGCCCGTCTTTGATAAACAAGCCAGCTATTTGAACAACATCCTCCAACGACCCTCCCCATTATCGCGAAGGTCAAAAATAATTCCGTCAATATTTTCCTTTTTTAATTTCTCAATCTCAAGTGCAACATCATCATAACAATTTTTACCATTGATATTACTGAAGTCAACATAAAAAGAGGGCAACTTTATGTACCCAAAATTCCGGTCACCTTCATCATCCTTAATAAGGGCAGATTTGGCATAAGTTTCCTCCAATACAACCACATCCCTGATAATTGAGATTTCCTTGATGGTGCCATCAATTTTTTTATGGTCAATCGGGCTTCTGTACCTTTCTTCCCTCGAATAAGTTGAACTGCTTCATCGAGGCGCATGTCTACAATGTCAACAGGTTCTTCATCTCCCTGCGCAACTTTTAGGATAAAGTCCCCAACTTCCAACTCTCCCTGTTTCCATGACGGGCTTCCGGGAATAATGCGGTTTACTTCAACATATGCATTTTTTTGTGTGGTGGGCTCCAATCCCTTCCAGTTGTCCCGAGAAACGAATATCAAAATCCTCCTTTTGTTTTGGTGGGAAATATTGAGTGTGTGGATCAAAAACATTCAACAACGAATTTACATAAGTATTCAAGCGGTCATTGTCATCAAATTTCGACATGCGATGAAACCAGTCATCATATCTTTTAAAACTTTTTCCTGGCATCACTTCAATTTCATCAAAACTTTTAATCGTAACTGTATCAATTTTTTCAGCCGCCTTCTCCTGATCCTTCATTTCATCGTAAATACGTGAAAGGATTTCCGATTTTAACGACAACCTCCACCTTTCCTTCAACTCTTTTTGGTTTTTGGCAAAATCAATTTTATCTACATCATATTCATACTTTTCATCAACAGAGAAATCAAATGGATGGCTCAAAATATCGGTATAATAATCCTTAGCTTCCAAAGTCCGTTTATCAAGGATCGAAGTGGAGAGGTCTAAAAACTCAAAATCAATATTCAGAAAAGCATCATCAAGCTCATTCCTGTATTTAGCCATTCTATCAACATCTTCTTTTAATAAAAACCGTTTTGCATAGTCAATATTATCAATATAAAAATCAAATGCCTTTTCGGAGAAACCATTGTCAATTTCTCCGGGATGATAGTGCCCGCTATTGATAGCAAAGGTGATAACTTTAAGCAGAAGGTCTCTTCTTAATTCATCAGAATCGCTTCGGGAAGCAAACACCCATAAGCTGATGGCAACTGCAAGGATGGTAAACCCCGCAACTTTTATTATTCGGAATTTCATAGTATTAATTTTTGATTTCATCATTATTCGCTGTAAAATTACTGATTTGCTTGAATAAATAACCCCAATCCATGTTAAATGTTGTTAATGTAAATAACTTTCATTCATTATTTCACAAAAACAGTTCACATTCCTGATGCAATATTAAACTGAGCTTAAATTATTAAACCACTTAAAACGCTATAGAAAATCAGATCACACCCTTATATCAAGCGAGTCGAATGTGTTAAATGGAGCCCGAAAGAAAGAACAATTGAAAGCAAAAGGCCACATTGCATCATAGCAATATGGCCTTTCATTTATAAAATAATCGTTACTTGATTAGGCGTCTATATTTGCATATTTAGCATTTTTCTCGATAAACTCCCTTCGTGGAGGAACCTCATCGCCCATAAGCATAGAGAATATTCGGTCGGCTTCAGTACCGTTTTCAATGGTAGCCTGTCGCAACGTCCTGAACTCCGGGTTCATGGTAGTAAGCCAAAGCTGTTCAGCATTCATTTCACCCAAGCCTTTATACCGTTGGATATGAACACCCTTTTCATTTCCATTTTCAGAAAACTCGGCTACCACTTGTTGACGTTCCTCTTCACTCCAGCAATATTTTTCTTTACCACCCTTTTTAATCAGATACAACGGTGGTGTAGCAATATAAACATAACCATTTTCGATAAGCTCCCTCATATACCTGAAAAAGAAAGTAAGAAGCAGGGTGGCAATATGGCTTCCATCAATATCTGCATCCGTCATAATGATTACCTTATGATAGCGTAGTTTATCAAGGTTCAGGGCTTTGCTATCCTCTTCTGTACCAATTGTTATTCCCAAAGCCGTAAACATATTTCGAATCTCTTCGTTCTCAAATATTTTGTGTACCATGGCTTTTTCAACATTCAGAATTTTACCCCTGAGTGGTAATATGGCCTGAAATTTTCTGTCTCTGCCTTGTTTGGCAGTACCACCGGCAGAATCACCCTCTACGAGGTAAATCTCACACAAGCTGGGATCTTTTTCTGAACAGTCCGCCAGTTTTCCCGGCAGGCCAGTACTTGAAAGTACATTTTTTCGCTGAACAAGTTCCCTTGCCTTCCTGGCAGCATGACGTGCAGTGGCTGCAAGAATGACTTTATTTACAATGGTTCTGGCTTCCCTGGGATTTTCTTCCAGGTAATAGTTTAAATGTTCACTCACCATTTGGTCAACAGCACCCATAACCTCAGAGTTACCAAGCTTGGTCTTTGTCTGTCCTTCAAACTGCGGTTCTTGAACCTTTACAGAAATAATGGCTGTTAAACCTTCGCGGAAATCATCCCCGCTAATATCAAATTTCAATTTGGATAACATGCCTGATTTTTCCGCATAGGATTTCAGAGTCCTGGTCAAACCCCTCCTAAACCCTGACAAATGTGTTCCACCTTCATGGGTATTAATATTGTTTACATACGAATGAAGATTTTCGGAAAAAGAGGTATTGTACTGCATTGAAATCTCCACCGGCACGCCCGCTTTTTCACCTTCCATTGAGATAGGGTCCGGCATCAGTTTCTCTCGGTTGGCATCCAAAAAATCAATAAAATCGCTTAACCCTCTTTCAGAGTGATAAGTATTGCTGAGGTAATTTCCATCATCGTCAGTCTCGCGTTCTTCAGTAATGGTCAACGTAATGCCCTTGTTCAAATATGCCAATTCCCTCATTCTGGCGGAAAGAATATCATACTCATAATCCTTTACCGTAAAAATGGTATCATCAGGCATAAAAGTAATTTTTGTCCCTGTAATGGATGAATAACCAATAACCTTAACATCTTCAACGGGTTTACCCTTTTTGTATTCCTGAACGAAGACCTTACCTTCCCGGTAAACGGTTGCTTTCAAATCAGAGGAAAGGGCATTTACGCATGATACTCCAACACCATGTAAACCACCGGACACTTTATAGGACCCTTTATCAAACTTTCCACCTGCGTGCAAAACAGTCATTACAACTTCCAGGGCAGATTTTTTTTCCTTTTCATGCATGCCTGTTGGAATCCCCCGGCCATTGTCAATTACCGTAATGGAATTATCTGTATGGATAAAGGTCTCAATTTTATCGCAGTAACCAGCCAATGCCTCATCAATTGAGTTATCAATAACTTCATACACCAAATGATGCAATCCCCGCGAGCTAATATCTCCAATATACATCGCAGGCCTTTTACGAACCGCTTCGAGCCCCTCTAATACCTGAATATTATCGGCATTATAGCTATCTTTCGACAAATTATTTTTTTCTTCCGTAGTCATATTCTAAAATAATTATTTAGGGTATTTAAAATGTTGTGCAAATGTAGTAAAATATAAGGAAACAACTAATATGAAACACACTTAAAATCAACGTACTTATTAACATCTTGTTGTTAAAAAAGGCTTTGATTTCAAAAGATTTTTTTGTAAACAATTTAAAAAAAGCGGCAAATTAAAACACAGCCGGATTTAACACTTGGTCAACGAATCCAAAATACGATAAAAACCAAATTCTCATGCAATTTTGATACTTTTGCCTTATAAGAATTAAAGTGGTTTTATAATTGCATGATCAATCAAAAAAAAATAGTTGTCGTCCTGCCTGCCTACAATGCAGCATTAACTCTTAAGAAAACCTTCGACGAAATCCCCAACGACATTGTTGATGAAGTTGTGCTTGTAGATGATTTAAGCCATGACAATACAGTAAAACTGGCTGAAGAAATCGGTGTCAGGCATGTTATCAGGCATGAGGTGAATAAAGGATATGGCGGGAACCAGAAGACATGTTACGACAAAGCCCTTGCACTTGGTGGCGATATTGTTATCATGCTTCATCCCGATTACCAATATACCCCTAAGTTGATACACTCTATGGCATACTTAATTGCCAACGACGTTTACCCTGTGGTTTTGGGTTCACGAATTCTTGGAAATGGCGCTTTAAATGGGGGTATGCCAATGATCAAATACATTGCCAACCGGTTTTTGACCTTCGTTCAAAATGTTTTAACCGGACAAAAACTTTCGGAATACCATACCGGCTACAGGGCTTTTTCGAGGGAAGTATTGAAAAACATCAACTACCATAATAATTCGGATAATTTCGTATTCGACAACCAAATGCTTGCACAGATCATTTACGCCCGTTATGAAATAGCTGAAATAACCTGTCCCACAAAATACTTTGAAGGTGCCTCCTCAATAAACCTAAAGAATAGCACGATATACGCCTTTGGGGTATTGAAAACTTCATGCTTATTTTTCCTGAACAGAATCGGGCTGATCAAATCAAAAATCTTTCAGGTCAAAGTATGATTTAAATGCACGAGTGTCTGTTTAAGCTAAAGCAATAAGCATTTTATGGTTTTTAAACAGAAATCCATCTGATCGCACACAAACTACACATTACTTTTTCCCGGAGCTCCTTTAAAAATAGGTATATTCATAATTCAAAACATAGTTCTGATCAACACTACGGCCATGAAAATTAATAAATACCACGGCTTCGGTCACATCATTATCCGCATTGTACTTTCGCTCAACTTTGTTGTTAACCTCCCCTGATGAATTGGTCTCAAGTTGCTCAACTGCATTGCCATTCTCATCATACGTTATGGACGTTTTCGAGGTTCCATAAGGTGTCTCTTCAATAGCCTCAACGACTTTTCCAATCTTGTTGTATGAATAAACCGCTTTTCCTGACAATTCCTCTTTGTTATTGTATTGATTCGACTGAATGAGGTTGCCCTTTTCATCATAAACATGTTTATAGGACCTGTTTCCATCATCGGGCGACCATGTATGATGCTCTATCATATTTCCGTAATCATCGAACAAATAAGTCTCTTTTGCCATCAGCTCATCATACTCATAAATTTCCTTCAAAATCAGTTTTCCGTTTTCATAAGTAGCGAGCTCTTTCGATTCAACTTCATCATACGAGTCAACTGTCACTTTCTCGATCAGGTTTCCATCAGTATCATACCGGTAATTGATCGTATCGGTTGTCCCATCCTGGTAATGCTTAAAGGATTTTCGTATGACCCCATTTTCATCCCTTTCATAGCTTGCATGATCGGAAAGTTCATTTCCTTCAAAAAAAGACTTCTCCTCCTTGATAAATCCATTGTCATCGTAGGTTATTTCCAACTTTTCATCCACTTCAGCTTCTTCATTGTACTTAATTTCAAGCACCAAATTGCCCTTTTCGTCAAATTCTGTATAGGTGTGTTTTCTTCCCTTGCGTTCAGCTTTCGCTGATCTGGAACTTGAAGGTGTAAGGTCTTTTTTAAAGAGTGAAACTGATTTTTTCTTTTTAGCCATCCAATTTTAAATTTTATTTGTCTCTAAATTAATTGTTTATTTAATTTAGCCACAAATTTAAAATATATTCCAAAAATCGCTTTAATAATTTAAAACAAAACGTAAATGAAACGGTTACCCTATTTAATTATTCTAATTGCATTTGCATTAATGACAAGTTGCGAACAAAAACAAAAGAAAATTGTACCGGCTCCATATCCGGTTACAGAAAAGGTAGACACCGTCGATGTCTATTTCGGCACAGAGGTAGCTGACCCTTATCGCTGGCTCGAAGATGATAATTCAGCCGAAACAACAGAATGGGTCAATGCCCAAAACGAAGTTACTTTTGGTTACCTCAATCAAATTCCTTTCCGTGATAAAATTAAACAGCGGTTGGAACAAATTTGGGATTATCCCAAATACGGCACACCTTTTAAAAAAAGGGGAAAATTATTTTTTCTTTAAAAATGATGGAATGCAGAACCAGTATGTAATGTACATTCAAAAAGGCCTTGAAGAAGAACCTGAAGTATTCCTTGATCCCAATACGTTTTCAGAAGATGGGACAATCGCTCTTTCGGGATTGGAATTTGACAAAAATGGAGACTACCTGGCTTATAGTGTTTCAAAATCAGGATCGGACTGGAGTGAAATATTTATAATGGAAGTTGCGACCAAGAAAAAACTGGAAGATCACCTTGAGTGGATCAAGTTTTCAGGAATGTCATGGAAAGATGATGGGTTTTACTATAGCCGTTACGATGCTCCGGCTGAAGGCGATGCTTTAAAAGCCAAGAATGAATACCATAAAGTATATTTTCATAAAATGGGCACTCCCCAATCAGAGGATGTTTTGATTTATAAAAACGACAATTATCCATTACGGAATTATTATGTTGCAACCACAGAGGATGAAACCATCCTGACTTTGGGAGAAACAGAGAGTACAAGCGGAAATTCGTTGTATGCGAAGAAACTGGACGGTTCTCAAAAGGATTTCACATTGATCGCTGAAGGTTTCAAATACGATTATAACATGATTGATAATTTTGGAGATCAACTTTTGATCATGACCAATGATAACGCACCGAAATGGAGGCTTGTAATGGTTGATATCAACAATCCTGCTAAGGAAAACTGGAAAACACTCATCCCTGAGAAGGAAGAGGTTTTACAGTCTATCTCTCTAATTGGCGGGAAAATGGTGGCAGAATATATGAAGGATGCTTCGAGTGTAGCCTATATTTATGATTTTGACGGAAACTTCCTCGCTGATTTTAATTTACCAGGTATCGGATCGCTTTCTGGAATCTCTGGAAAAAAGGATGAATCAGAAGCATTTTATTCATTCACATCTTTTACCTTCCCTTCTACCATTTACAAATATGATGTAGAAAGTAACACTTCTGAAGTATACAAAAGGTCGGATATTGATTTTGACATGGAAGCCTATGAGACCAACCAGGTTTTTTACGAAAGTAAAGATGGAACCAAAGTCCCGATGTTTCTTGTTCACAAAAAAGGACTCAAATTGGATGGGAACAATCCGGTTTACCTCTATGGTTATGGCGGATTTAACATTAGTTTAACCCCGAGTTTCCGGATTACCAGTTGTGTATTGCTGGAAAATGGTTTCGTTTACGCTGTTGCCAATTTACGCGGTGGAGGAGAATATGGCGAAGCATGGCACGAAGGCGGTATGCAAATGAACAAGCAAAATGTTTTTGACGATTTTATTTCGGCAGCTGAATTTCTGGTAAAAGAAAAGTATACCTCACCTGAGAAAATTGCCATTGCCGGTGGCTCAAACGGAGGTCTGCTTGTTGGCGCCTGCATGATTCAGCGCCCCGACTTGTTCAAAGTGGCCCTTCCTGCTGTGGGTGTGATGGATATGTTGCGCTATCACAAATTCACCATTGGCTGGGCTTGGGCATCGGATTACGGAACCAGCGAAGACAGTGAAGAGATGTTTAAATACCTGATAAACTATTCACCCGTTCACGCACTAAAAGCAGGTGTAGAGTATCCGGCAACGATGATTACAACAGCCGATCATGATGACCGTGTTGTTCCTGCCCATTCATTCAAGTTTGCTGCGGCCTTACAGGAAAATCACAAAGGTGATAATCCCGTTCTCATCCGGATTGATGTGAAAGCAGGCCATGGAGGGGGAAAACCAACCGCGAAAGTTATCGAAGAATATACCGATGAATGGTCATTCATGATGTATAATTTGGATGTTGATCCAATTTATAATTAAAACAATATTCTTTATCATATATTAGAGATGATCTTGTAATAAGGTCATCTCTTTTTTTATTTCTAATTTTGCCCAACATATTATCGAAATTGAAAAAGAAAGTTATCATCGGTTTATCAGGCGGAGTTGATTCAAGTGTAGCAGCATACCTGCTTCAAAAAGAAGGGTACGACGTGGAGGCCTTGTTTATGATCAACTGGAAGGATAGCAGTGTTACGTTGTGGGGGTGATTGTTCGTGGGAAGAAGACATCATCATTGCAAGGTTGGTGGCTAAAAAATTGGGCATCCTTACATGTTGTCGATTCAAGTGATGACTACAGGAAGAATGTCGCTGATTATATGTTCGGGAATATGAAGCAGGCCGCACTCCAAATCCCGATGTACTTTGTAACCGTGAGATTAAATTTGATGTTTTTATTAAAAAGGCAAAAGAAATTGGTGCCGACTATTTTGCTACCGGCCATTATTGCAGGAAAGAAAGCATTCAGAAATACGGAGAAACTATTTATCGGCTGTTAGCCGGAAGCGACAACAATAAAGACCAGAGTTACTTTCTATGCCAACTCTCGCAAGAGCAATTGCGATATGCCCTCTTCCCTATCGGCCATATTGAAAAACCGGAAGTAAGAAAAATAGCGGCAGAACTTGACCTTGCCTCTGCTGAGAAAAGAGACTCACAAGGGATTTGCTTTGTTGGGAAAGTTGACTTGCCCACATTTCTTCAGCAGAAATTAAAATCGAAAATAGGGGATATCATAGAGATCCCGGCTTCACATGTTTCTTTACAGGATTCCCTGAATCCTGACACCCCACTCAATGAGCTTTGCTCCGACAGAAAGTATAATCAGGCCGAAGGTAAAATAGTAGGACAGCATAAGGGAGCCCATTTTTATACCATCGGACAGCGCAAGGGATTGGATGTAGGCGGCACACCTGAACCATTATTCATTATTTCAACCGACATCAAAAACAATATAATTTACGTCGGACAAGGAAAAAACCATCCCGGGCTTTACCGTAAGGGACTTTTCATCCATTCGAATGAAATTCATTGGATCAGGCCTGATTTAGCCTTGAAACCAGGCCATTCGGAAGAATACCTTGTAAGGATACGGTATCGTCAGGAACTTCAAAAGGCAAAAATATACAGAAAACAAGAAGGAATGTATATCCTTTTCGAACAACCGCAAAGAGGAATCACATCCGGACAATTTGCAGCCTGGTATAAAGAGGATGAACTTTTAGGTTCTGGGATTATTGATTAACAGAAGTGATTTTTTACATATAGAAATTAATATATAAAGTTAAAATTGTAGCTTTGTCAATAAATCTATTCATTATGAAAAAGTTCTATCTTCTCCTGTTATTAAGCATCATCTTCAAACATCTTTCAGCTCAGGACACCCTGGTAGTGCAAACTTTCACTCTTGATTCAGTAAGTCGTGAAGGGATTTTTCAGTTTCCTGATGAACCGGGGACAACCTATGAAAAGATCATTATGCAATACCGGATGAGATGTCATGATGCATTGGTTGGAAATGGAAATGTGGGATGTTATGAATGGGATTATCATTGCAACACCGTTGTAACTGACAGTAGCCAAATCGACTCCTTATGGTCAACCCATCCCACACATATAATAACTGGAAGCAATGCCAATCCTTTTTATTACATCTATGGGCCAACTTATTACTACTATCAATATGTACAGCAAGAAGTTCTGTATAATGAAATTATTTCAGAAAATTCGGCTGTGATTGGTAATGGCACAATGTCCCTTGACATTCCATTTAATACAGCGAATAAACAAGGGAAAACACAAATCCTTTTCACACAAAGCGAACTGGCTAGTGGTGGGTTAATTGCAGGAGACATAACCGGAATACGTCTTACTATTGAAACAGCCGCGAGCGAAGTTAAGTTTTTAAAAATCAGGGTTAAGAATTCTCCAAAATCAGAACTTGACATGAACCATCCTGATGTGGATGGGTTTACAGAAGTTTACTTTTTAAATACAGCTTTTACATCACCCGACCAATACAGTTTTAATTTTTACAACCCATTCGCATGGAATGGTTTCTCAGGCTTGATATTTGAATTTTCATATACCCTTCAATCTGCCGGAAATGCAAATTTAGTTGCCGGCCATTTAACAACCAATACCTTTACAACAATTTCGACAAATGCAGAAGACCGCTTTCTTTCTTTCAGCCAGGGCGATTTTGTAGAGGTTCCGGCAGAAGCTTTTGCCCCTGTGGATAGTTTGATTACCATTTCTTTCTGGCAATATGGCGATATCAATTTACAACCCTTCAATTCTTATATATTTGAAGGGGCGGATGCTAATAATAACAGGGTTATCAACTGCCATTTACCCTGGGGCAACGGAAGGATTTATTGGGATGCCGGAAATTCCGGGACTTCCTCATACGACCGGATCGACAAAGATGCTTCTTTTGAAGAATATGCCGGGCAATGGAACCACTGGGCTTTGACAAAAAATGCCACTACCGGGGAAATGAAAATGTACTTGAATGGTGAGTTATGGCACAGTGGAACAGACAAGTTTCATTCCATGGCAGGAATTACAAAATTCAATTTAGCAGGAAACAGAAGCAGTGGGGTTTATGCAGGCTACATCAACGAATTCAGGATTTGGAATGCCGAGCTTGATGAAGCTTCGATCAAAGAATGGATGTACAGGGATGTTGACAATTCCCATCCAAATTACAACGATCTTTTGGTATATTATAAAATGGATGAACCAGATGGTGAAATCGTGACGGATCATTCGCCAAATGGATATGACGGAACCATTTCAGGCCAGCCTTTGAGGATCACTTTGAAAGGCCATCAGCTTTCAAGGAATTTTATACAACTGCAGGAACGGCCGAATATCGAGATCGTGCAAGGTGAATATGATCAAACAATTATCGAAACCATCTACCTCGATTCCTTACAAAAACCGTTTAATACGGTTTACGATTATTACGTCGAAAATTTTGACTTGATTTTAAATGACACCAATTATTATTGGGAGTCGGGTTATATGCACGTATATGATGAAGCCAATACTATCGTTGATTCTATTTTCATAGCCTATGATGATTTCATAGAAATTGAAACCCTTGAGTATTACAAAAAATGGCCATCACGCTATGAGCTATTATCCTTTATCACACCCTACGGAAATGGACTTGATTTGGGTGAGGAAGGCAAAATGTGGGAATTTGATGTCACGGATTTTACACCTATACTAAAAGGAGAAAAGTATCTTTCAATTGAAGGTGTAGGAAAAAACAGCGAAGAATTGGACATCCGGTTTTTATTTATCGAAGGAACACCACCAAGGGATGTTTTGTCCATTCAATCCATTTGGCCCATTGCCAGTGCTTCTTCTATCTGGTATAGTGCCGGAGCCAATGCTATTTGGGAAGATCAGGTTTATGAACCGAGAGATGTGATGATGAACCCGGATGCATCCTATTTCAAGATCAGATCAGCCATTACCGGACATGGCCAAAACGGAGAATTCAATCCCAAATGGCACTATTTCAATTTGAACGAAGGGGGATGGGAATTTGAGTTTCTGGTTTGGAACGAATGCTCGACCATTCCCATTTATCCGCAGGGAGGAACCTGGATTTATGATCGGGCCGGATGGTGCCCGGGCGATCCCACAACCTTATTTGAATTCGATATTACAGATTTGGTTACACCGGGTGAATCGCATATGATCGATTATGGCCTGACAAATATTTCCGGCTTGACACAGGCTGACTATCGTATCTCAAACCAATTGGTCACCTACGGGCCTGCTAATTTCAACCTTGATGCAGCCATTAAAAAAGTCGGGAACCCGAATAAATCCGATGCAGCTTTTGAACGATTTAATCCTTCGTGTATGTTCCCAACTGTAATTATTCAGAATACCGGCTCAGAAACACTCACCAGCCTCGACATTGAATACCATGTTGATTATGGTGATGTATTAACCTATAGCTGGACAGGAAACCTGGAATTCCTGGATACTGCCCATATCGAACTACCCATTCCGAATTTCACCTTCTGGTTTGGAGCATCGACGCATCGGTTCAATGTGAACATTGGCAATCCAAACGGACAAACAGACGAATATGAACCCAACAACCACTATAGCATTGAATATGAAATTCCGGATGCCTACGAAGATGATGAGGCATTGGTTTTGGAATGCATGACCAACAATAAAGGCTGGCAAACTTCGTATACCGTAATGGATGCTTCCGGGAACATTATTTTGGAAAGAAGTGATTTGGAAGACAATACTTTATATACGGATGATCTGAACCTGGCACCCGGTTGTTACCGGATTCGAATTGATGACAGTGCCGATGACGGTTTATACTGGTGGCATAATTCAAGCCAGGGAACCGGATCTTTCAAACTAAAAAATGATGCGGGTTATACGCTTGAAAATTTTGAGCCGGAGTGTGGGCGCTTTGCTGTTTATGAGTTTACTGTGTATAATGAAACTTCTGTTAATGAACGGGAACAATCGACCATTGTGAGTGTATTCCCAAATCCTGCAAAGGAGCAGCTGAATATTGAATTAAGCGGTTTCGAAAACCAAAACATTAAAGCCACTTTGCATAATACATCAATGGCTACAATCTTCGAAAAACAAATCCATGTTGACGGTGATCATTATATTTATGAACTATCATTGGAGGAATTGCCTGCCGGAGTTTATTTCGTTAACATATTGACCCTAGATAAAAACATCATTAAGAAGATTGTCAAAAAGTAAAGAATGATTATTCATTGTTTTGCCAATATCTTCCAATTATTTAAAGTTATTATAAATACAACGATCGAATACTCACTAAAATTTTCAAAATTAACAAGATAGCAGGTTGAAACAATTTTATTGGCATGGAAACATCGAGCATAATTAATTTTATTTCTAAATTAGCCCGGTTATAGGTTATTAATTTCTTTAAATAAAATTTACACATATGGAAAATATTAGCTGGGGAGAATTACCCTTTGGATACTTCAAAACGGATTACAATGTAAGGTGTTACTACAGAAATGGAAAATGGGGAGAAATTGAAGCTTCCTCCTCCGAATACGTTAACATTCACATAGCGGCGACATGCCTGCATTACGGGCAGGAATGTTTTGAAGGGATGAAAGTCTTCAGGGGAAATGATGGTAAGATCAGGGCTTTCAGGTGGGAAGAAAATTCCAAACGCATGCAACGCTCCTGCGAGGGTATTATGATGGCAGAACCACCCATTGAGCTGTTTAAAGAGATGATGATCAAGGTGATCAAACTAAATGAAAAATTCATTCCTCCTCCCGGATTGGGTGCTGCACTTTACTTAAGGCCGCTGGTAATTGGCTCCGGCCCACAAGTGGGTGTGAAGCCAGCTGAAGAATATTTGTTTATGATATTTGCAGGTCCGGTTGGACCCTATTTTAAAGAAGGTTTTAACCCTGTAAATGTTCAGATAGTAAGGGATTATGACCGGACTGCACCCAATGGGACCGGCCACATAAAAGTGGGAGGTAACTATGCAGCCAGCTTAAAACCTGCAGCCAGGGCAAAGGAAGAAGGATTTTCAACGGTGCTTTTTGTAGACGCAAAAGAACACAAATACATTGATGAAGCGGGCCCTGCTAATTTCTTTGGCATTAGGGATAACACCTATATTACGCCGGATTCGAAAACCATATTGCCATCTATAACTAATATGAGCTTACGTACATTGGCTGAAGATATGGGATTGAAAGTAGAAAGACGGCACGTACTTGTGGAAGAATTGGAAGGATTTGATGAAGTGGGCGCTTGCGGCACCGCTGCCGTGATCTCCCCAATCAAAAGGATTGTTGACAGGGAATCGGGTAAAGAATACACCTATTGCTGTGATGGACAGGCAGGCCCTATTTCCACAAAATTATACAAAACCCTGAAAGGGATCCAGGAAGGAGAGATTGAAGACAAACACAATTGGAATTTAATTATCGAATAATCATACGATTTACATCGATTTATAATTTATCAGGAAACTTTATGCGGCCTGTTACCTTTGGTGCAGGCCGCATTCTTTATGTTCGGGCATTTCCCACCACCAGCGGCCGGCACGTACATCATCACCGGGCTTGATGGCGCGTGTGCAGGGTTGACAGCCAATGCTTGGAAATCCACTATCATGGAGTTTATTGTAGGGGATGTTGTGTTTTTTGATATAATCCCAAACCTGTTTCTCCGTCCAGTTGATCAACGGGTTAATCTTTATCCGATCATGATTATTGTTATCCAGTTCGACCAATGCGTTGTTATTGCGGGTAACTGATTGTTCTTTTCTTAATCCGGTGATCCAGGCTTCCATTCCTTCCAGTGCCCGGTGTAGTGGTTCTATTTTCCGAATATGGCAACATTGCTTCCTGTTCTCAACGCTTTCATAAAAAAGGTTGATTCCTTTTTCATTGACCATCTCCTCCACCTTACTGGAATTCGGAAAATATACTTTCATTTTAATTTTGTACCTGCTGTTGGTCCTTTCAATCAGGTCGTAGGCCTCGGGGAACAACCTACCGGTATCAAGGGTAAAAATCATGGCAGAGGGATCAATTGAAGCGATCATGTGAGTCAGCACCTGATCTTCTGCACCCAGGCTGGAGGCAAAGGCAATTTTATTACCAAATTCTCCTAAAAAAAACTCAAGAACCTCCTCGGCTGAACTGTTATTGAATCGCTCGTTATATATATCTCAATCATATTTTCCCCTGTTGTGGCAACAAATTTATAATAATTTTACTTTACAAGTTTACAGAGTTATCAAGCACGAACACCATTTTCCGTGTGCTTAACAGTGCATGCTTCAACATCATAATCGTGTTGAAAAATCAATGTATAATTGTTTTCGGCAGCTTCATTCAAAAAGGCTTCCTTTTCCTTTAAAGCCACAAGAGGCTGTATATCCACACTGGCAATGTAAGGCAATGGGATATGAGTGGAAGAAGGAATGAAATCAGCCATAAAAGCCAGGGACTTCTCTTCCAAATGGATGATCGGGATTATCATCCCAACCGTATGTCCATTCATTATCCGTAAATGAATGCCCTTGCAAAATTCTCCCTCATCTTCAATCAGAGTCAATTTACCGGCCTCGTCAATGGGGCTAAAGTTTTCTTTGAAAAATGAACCAATCTCTCTTTTATTTGGAAAATTCGCCCATTCCCATTGATCCTTTGAGCAATAATGCATGGCGTTTTTAAAAACAAGTTCGGGCTTCCCATTGGCTCCAATCTTCACCGCTCCTCCAACATGGTCATCATGCAGATGGGTAAAAACTACATCGGTTATATCCTTCAATTCATAACCCCGGGATTTCAATGAATCTTCAAGGTTATCATCTCCGAACAAAAAACGAAAACCATAATATTTTTCATTTTGCTTTCTTCCCATTCCGGTATCAAACAGAATTCGTTTTTCACCGGTATCAACCAACAGGCAGCGTGTGGTAATCTTCACCAGGTTGTTTTCGTCAGGTTCAGCAAGTTTTTGCCACATCGTGCGGGGAACAACACCAAATGCAACACCCCCGTCCATTTTCCAGTTTTCAGTTATTATTGGAAATACTTTCATAATAAATAGTTTATTGCGGGCAAATTTAAAGATTAAAAACAAATAGGAGGGATATTCAATACTTACTGTTTATAAATGCTTCGCGATTGCTCTCAATACATACCTGAATAATTGATAATTTTGCGAAAAATCATTTTACATGAACGTACACTTTATTGCCATCGGTGGAAGTGCCATGCATAACCTTGCCATAGCCCTCTTTAAAAAAGGGTATCATGTCACCGGATCGGACGATGAAATCTTTGAACCCTCAAAAAGCCGTTTGAAAAAATATGGGATATTCCCCGAAAATGAGGGATGGTTCCCTGAAAAGATTGATAAACATCTGGACTCGGTTATTGTAGGAATGCATGCACGTGCAGACAACCCTGAACTATTGGCAGCCCAGGAGTTGGGCTTGAAAATATATTCCTATCCTGAATACTTATACGAACAGGCAAAAGATAAAAAAAGGGTAGTGATTGGTGGCAGTCATGGAAAAACTACCATTACATCAATGATACTGCATGTCTTGAATTTTTACAAGAAACCTTGCGACTACATGGTTGGCGCCCAGCTTGAAGGATTCGAAGTAATGGTAAAAATGACCGATGAAGCTCCGGTAATGGTCCTTGAAGGAGATGAATACCTCACCTCACCCATCGACCGAAGGCCCAAATTTCACCTGTATAAACCGGATATTGCCCTGATCAGTGGAATTGCCTGGGATCATATCAACGTTTTTCCGTCCTATGAAAATTACATCGAACAATTTGAAATATTTGCCGATCTCATTTCGCACAACGGGACACTGATCTATTGTGCTGAAGATAAAGAAGTGAAAAAAATCGGTGAAGCGGCCCGAAACGATGTAAAAGCCATCCCCTATTCCATACCTCCGCATGAAATAGAATTTGGCGTTACACAAGTTGTTTTCAACAACAAACTTATCCCACTTAAAATTTTTGGTGAGCATAACCTGATGAATATGCAAGGTGCTCTATTGGTTTGCAATGAATTGGGTATTTCAAGTAAAGAGTTTTATAATGCTATAAAGAGTTTCAAGGGAGCTTCCAAAAGGTTGGAGATTGTAACAAAAAATGAATCTACCCTGTTTTTTAAGGATTTTGCCCATGCGCCTTCTAAACTGATCGCAACCACCAGGGCAGTCAAAAACCAATTCCCCAACAGACAATTGGTTGCCTGCATTGAATTGCATACTTTCAGCAGTTTAAGCGAAAAATTCCTGAGCCACTATAAAGGTTGCCTTGATGATGCAGATGTGGCAAAAGTTTACTTCAACCCACACGCCATTCAATTGAAAAAACTTCCTCCTTTAAAACCGGAACAAGTCAGACAGGCTTTTGAAAATCCTGAAGTCGAAATTTACACTGACTCCAAACGGCTACTTGAAGACTTGAAGCAAATCAATTGGAACGATAAAAACCTACTGATGATGAGTTCGGGCAATTTTTGATGGAATTGATTTTGAAGAATTGGGAAGATTATTACAAATAATAATTAACATAAATCGTAAATTTAAACAATATAAAGTTCAACATTCATGGCAAAGATCACATTAAAAGGAAACCCGATTGAAACCATTGGGGAATTACCAAAAACAGGAGAACAAGCAAAAGACTTTACGTTAGTGAAGTCAGATTTATCGAGGGTAAAACTTGAAGATTTTAAAGGGTCAAAACTCATTCTGAACATTTTCCCGAGTCTCGATACCGGCACCTGTGCAGCATCGGTCAGGCGTTTTAATAAAGAAGCATCGGAACTTGAAAATACAAAGGTATTATGCATTTCGCGCGACCTTCCTTTTGCCCAGGCGCGCTTTTGCGGAGCTGAAGGGCTGCAGGATGTTATAACACTCTCTGATTATGTTTCAGGCGATTTTGGAAAAAGCTACGGTCTTGAAATTTCAACCGGCCCCTTGCAGGGATTGCATTCAAGAGTTGTAATAATTGTTGATGAGAACGGAAAGATCGTTTACACACAACAGGTTCCCGAAATAGTTGACGAACCAAATTATGAAGATGTGCTGGCAAATCTTTAACGATTTAAAATTGATGAGAAATCCCCATTATTTATTTAGTGGGGATTTTTTATTTGATTGCATCAATCCCTTGCTGAAAATAAACCCTTTCCCGAAAGAATTCAGGGAATGCTTCAAAGGCCTTTGATTTAGCTTCCTCCATATTCGTACCCACCCCTTTGGTGGTTTCTAAATCTTTTAACCAAAGGATTTTTCCACTTGTGTTTTTCAGCGAAAGCTTGCCATTGAGGAAAACCGATGTCAGACCACCGGCAGAATTACCATCGGCATAGTGCAAACCCATTTCAAAAATAAAATCGGGCAGGCTCTTATCTGCCAGCTTATAACCTTCCTTTATAGCGATTTTTTCAAACAGGGTTCCTATCGTTTTGCAATCAAACAATGGGCATGTAGTTTCCTCAAAAATCAAGGCAATGGTTGGCGCTTCAATTTTTACATCTACGATTGCGGGTTCCATTTTTCGTTTGGTGATCAAACCCCTGATAAACAAATCATCAACAGCCTTGCGTGCGATATCCTTTAAATCAATAACGGCAGAAATCTGTTCCGACCCATTGCCGGATGTGACCTTTCCGGTTTACCAATTCAACCATTCCATTGGGATCAGAAACATCCATATCCTTTTTCAAATAGCCACCTGTGAAATAAAATTTACCGGGATCGCCTGTGCAGGCCGCTCGTTAAACTCAACCTTAAAAAGCAAATCGCCATTGTAGGAGCTACCGCGTTTTATGGTTATTTCACTTATTTCACCTTTTATTGAAAGGCCGTTAACAATGAAATCAACAGAGGCATAAAGTTCATTACCAATATCAATTGAACTGCCCTTATAATCCGTTTTTGTATCCTCAGATAAGTAATTGGTAATGGCGGCTAAGCCTTGAAGAAAGAAAGTCAATGATTCCCTGGGCTTGTTTTCATTCAGTTCTTTTTGACCGGCTTCATATTTCAAAACAGCTGCTGATAATGCATCCTGCTTTTTTTGCATTTTCTTCTCCTGAAATTCTGCCTTGCTCACTTTAAAGTATATCCAATAGGCATCTTCATCTTCATAAACATCGACCGGTTCAAAGCCTTCGAGGTATTCGGAAGTACTCACTTCTATCCGCTGATTAAAATTTTCAACAATCCCGTAATCGGTTTCTATACTATGCAGCACGGATGTTGAGCTAACGCGCGTGGAAACTTCGGAGGCCAGGTCGGCAAGTGCATCCTGCCGGGCATTCTGTTTGTATTGCGCAGCGGTACCAATTTTTTTTGCTGACCCAACACCCACATAGCAATCTGAAATGATGGGCTTTTGTTTTACCCAATCCGGCAACAATTCAAATTTGGCAGCTTCCTTTTTTGCAGTGCATGAAAATAAAACGACCAATAAAAATATCAAATAACGATTCATTATTCCTCCGGGTTATAATTTTCAACTTTGGATGTAATTCCGTCTGTGGTTTCCGTTATTAGTTCAACCAATAATGTAGAGGGGGATTTGGCTGTCCTTTTTGCTTCCATCAAATTCCTGAGGTTCCTCACATCACTGACGTTATCCTTGATTACATCTTCCGGAGAATTGCCGTTTTTAGATTTCCAGTGACCCGGTACCAGTTTTTTATAATCACCTTCGAATGTGGCATAATGAGCAAAATCCGAATTGCCCATGGTAAGCAAATCCGAAACCAGGACTTCATTGTTTTCAGTTGAAACCAACTTAAAACTGACATCAAGGTTTGCGTTGTTTTGCACATTGTATTCGAAGTATTCGGTTTTGCTATAAAATGCTTTTTCAACTTCTTCCCCGGCTTCATTTTTCACTTTCCTGATTTCCTTTAAATAACCTTTTTGCTGAGTTTTATTCAGTTTACCAGCGATTTCTGAAATCTTTTCAACTCTGCCTGTCAGGACGGCATTGATACCCGCAAGGTTTGCAGCCTGCATATTCACGATCCCATTATCATAAAGGTTTACATCCAGGGTTTGCGGATCAATAATTTTAAGAAAGGGGTTATTGGTACTGCTCAATTTACCCCTGATCTTACTGTTCAAGGAATTTGATACTTCCCGATAGTTATAGCTTGCATTTGAAAAATCAGAAACGACAATCCGGATGGTGGCTTTTTCCCGGGCTTCGTCTTTTAATATGAATGCTTGCTTATATTGGCCGGTAACAGCAAGAATGCTTTCGAATTGGTAATAAGCCTTTCGGTATAGATCATTCTCGAGCCACTGGATTGCTTCCCGGTACATGGGTTCAAATTTTGCTACCATAAATTGATCCTTTGCATCCTTGTAATTGGGATCAATATCCATAATCTCCTTAAAAACCTTTTGGGCAGATGCAAAATCTTCACGGTTCAATTTATCAATACCTTCTGAATACTTTACTGTTAGATACTCTTCTTTGGCCTCCTGATAATATTCCCTATTTTTTTCCGGAAACTCCAGGTTTACGCCCACTGCTTTTACCTTGTAATAATAATCTTCTGCACGTATAAAATCATAAACGGCTTTTTTATAATCGCCCTGCACATAAGCATTATTGAAATCAGAAAGTTTTTGGTCCAGCAACAACTGCCCGTTTTTCCGAAGGCCAATTTTAGCATCCAGGTTACTGTCCTTCTTTTTTACAGCCTGGTAATAATACTCAGCTGCATCTTCATACAAACCTGCGTCTTCAAACTTGTCGCCTTTCTTTGTAAATTTTTTGGAAGCACATCCGGAAAGGATCAGCAGAATAAAAATAAATGGAAGATATTTTACCATCTCAGGACAATTTGATAGGGTTACCACATTCAGCTATTCTGACAAAAGTAAAAAAATAACCCTTTTATAAAATGAAAATCAATAATAACTTCCAAAAAAAAACCTTTCCCATACAGGAAAGGCTTTTAATAATTTTTTTAGTGTATCTAACCGTTCATCGAGATCAGGAATTCTTCATTGGTATCAGTAAACCTCATCTTGTCTTTCAGGAATTCCATTGCTTCCAATGGGTTCATATCAGCCAGATGGTTTCTGAGAATCCAAATGCGTTGCAATTGCTCTTTGTCAATCAACAAGTCTTCACGACGGGTGCTGGATGCAACAATATCAATAGCAGGATAAATCCTTTTGTTGGACAATTTACGGTCGAGCTGCAACTCCATGTTACCCGTTCCTTTAAATTCTTCAAAAATCACCTCATCCATTTTCGATCCGGTTTCGGTTAATGCTGTGGCAATGATAGTCAATGAACCTCCATTTTCAATCTGACGTGCAGCTCCAAAGAAACGCTTTGGTTTTTGCAAGGCATTGGCTTCAACACCCCCTGACAGAACCTTACCGGAAGCCGGGGCAACCGTATTATACGCCCTTGCCAATCGGGTAATTGAATCTAAAAGAATTACCACATCGTGTCCGCATTCAGTCATCCTCTTGGCTTTTTCGAGAACCAGGTTGGCAATTTTAACATGCCTGTCAGCCGGTTCATCAAAAGTTGAAGATATCACTTCAGCCCTTACATTACGAGCCATATCGGTAACCTCTTCAGGGCGCTCATCAATAAGCAGTACGATCAGATAAACCTCAGGGTGGTTAGCAGCTATGGCATTGGCAACCTCTTTCAATAAGACTGTTTTACCTGTTTTTGGCTGAGCAACGATCAATCCACGCTGACCTTTTCCGATGGGAGCAAACATATCAATTACCCTCGAAGAAATTGAGCTCTCACGATGTCCTGTTAGTTTAAACTTCTTTTCAGGAAACAATGGGGTCAGGAAATCAAACGGAATCCTGTCGCGCACATCCTGTGGAATTCTTCCGTTGATTTTCTCAACTTTAATCAATGGGAAATATTTCTCGCCATTTTTGGGTGGACGTATGCTTCCGCGAACCGTATCTCCTGTTTTCAAACCAAAAAGTTTGATTTGGGATTGCGATACATAAATATCATCGGGAGAGTTCAGGGAGTTGTAATCAGATGAATCGTAAAAATCCGTATCCATCCTGCATAATCTCCAAAACTCCTTCGCTTGAAACCATACCTTCAAATTCAAAAGGAAATTCATCTTTTCGCTTTTCCTCTTTACTGGGCCTGGCACTTTTATCTTGCATGGCAGGTTTTTCTTCTTGCACATTCTCCCGCTCAACCTTCTTTTCTTTTAAACCTGAAATAACTTCGCCTTCCAGCGTTTCGCTCAGGTCTGATGATTCCGATCTTTCATATCTGGGCCTGGACTCCCTTTTTCAGTAACAACCCTGCTTAGTGCAACCGGGCTTTGTTTGGCAGCTTGTGGTATTATCAGCCGCCTTAGCATCAGTAGATGCTACCTTCTCAACGACTTCAGGTTTAATGCGCCTTCTTTTTTTAACTTTTTTCTCTTTTTCAATAACATTTTCCAGAAGGGTTTAATGCCTGATGGTCGAGGATTTTATAAACCAGATTCTTTTTAAGTCCCTCAAATTTTTCGATATTGAGTTCTTTGCAATTTCTCTTAATTCTGTTACCAACTTGCTGTTGAGTTCGATTATATCGTACATGTAATGTAAATTTTATTGAATGTAATATAAGGATGCTAAATAATACTATTGTTTATTTTATAGTTTACCTAATTATATGGGAATCTTTCCGAACGTCTGGGTTAATCCTCCTGCTTAAAAAACTATGTTCTAAGAAATCTTTACTAATACTATCTTATTCTGAAGAAATTATTTTGAAAATTATCAGGGAACTAAGAACTGTGCAAAGATATAAAATATTTATAAATACAAAATTTATTCTGAATTTTTAACATTTTTATTTTCACCGTCATGAAGATAATATAAATTAAGCGCAACGATTATAGCAATAAATCCCCAAACCGGCACCGATGCTTTATCCGAATCCAGAAAATTATTTAAAAATCCGTGAATAAAATAAGATATTAAACCGATTACCACTCCCAGTCCTATTAATCTTATTTCGTGACTACGTGCCCTTTTATAAACTTTCAATCCGTAATAAACTGACAGGCTAAAAATCAAAACGATAGACAGCATCCCCAGGATGCCACTTTCAGCCATTGGCCCGATATATTCACTATGGGCATTTCCAAGATCGCCGGCATTGGTACTGATAATTGTTTTCTCTTTGGAACGCTGAAAAGGTGCATATAAAAACTGATACGTCCCCGGCCCCCACCCCCAGAATGGCCTTTCGTTGAACATTCTGATGGCTGATTGCCAGCGGTTGATCCTTTCCAAATTGGAAGCATCCGAAGAAATATTCGTTATGGACTGCATGTGCTCGACGAAGTTAGCTGAAGAATCCTGCTTGTTTTGTTCTAGGGCGTCAAATATCTGCTGTTGAAAAGTAAAAAACAAACCTACAATTACAAACGCTGTAATGAACACCCACCTGAATTTAATTTTTAATAAAACTATAAATAAAACCACCAGTGAGGCTGCAAGGCTTAACCATGCAGCACGGCTGTAGGATAAAACCAATGCAATCAGGAACAACACCAGGACGGATATTGTAATTATTCGGGTAAGCGATGATATCTTTCGGCTAAAACACATTGCACCCAACACCGGAAGGAACATGGCCAAAAGGGCGCCATAAGCAGTGTGGTCATTATAAAAAGGACGCATCACCCAATGTCCTGAATCTTCATCCAATCCATAATGGGCATGACGGAAAATGGTATAAAAAATAACCCCAATAAATGGAATTATGTATAGCCATATAAACAATTTAATATTGCTGACTTTCTTAAACAGCAAAATGGCAAAAAAGTAAAACGGAATCACAAACCATAACCTTGACAGTAAAAACTTAAAAGAAACTACCGGCAACTCACTGGTAATACTTGTAAACAACATCCAGATAAGGTTGAAAAAAATAGCCAGCGTTATGGGATGCCGAACTATATTGTTGTCGTATTTTCCTTCATGAAGAATTTTGATCAAAAAGAAAATCAAGACACCAAACATCAGAGGTTCGGTAGGCAATGAAACGCCAATCCCCAAATCCATGTTTCTGATATTGACGGCCAATGGGGTTAAAAAAGTAATGAGAAGGATTATTTTATCAAGCGAAACAAAATAATAAAGTAAAATGATCAGCACAGCAGGAGTTAAAGCGCCCCACAATATATGGTTAACAATAAAATAGGAATTGACAGCGATAAATAAAACGCTTAACAAATAAACCCATATCAATTTACTTCGTTCGGTCAATGTATGATTTTTTATCTGGGACAAAGCAGCATCAGGAACCTTTGGACATTCCCTTGTAGTTTTCAATAATCAGAATAACTATGTACGAAACAAAAAATGATGCCAGTGCTGCCATAACAACGATCAGCCATCGAACAGGATAAGCCTTTTTATCCGCAGGGAAAGGTTCAGTAATAATATTTGAATACGTAAACTGCCTGTCATAATCCATATAGGCCCGCTCATAATCTCGCTTAAGCTCGGTAAATTTCACGGCTTCCTCTTGAAGCATTTTTTGAAGGTAAATAAACTCACCGCCTTTCTGCTCAATATTCTCTTTCAATCGCAAGACCTCTTTTGTATTTATGTTATTTGATGCAGAGCCATCAATTGTTTTTAAATACCCACGTGCAATCTCCCTCGACTGGCTGGTGTAATCAAGCAAACCATATTCGGTGCTTAGCTTGTAAAATCTATTTTCAAGGCTGTCAATATAAGCTTCTTTTTTATTCATCGCCCGTTCATACATTCCAACTACTTCTCCAAATTTAACTTCGTGAAGTATTCGTACCTTGTCATTATAAAACTCAATAATTGAATTAGCAATATCACTGGCAATCTGTGGATCCGTATCCAGCACTTCAATACTTACTCCTTCGTAGGGCGTTTTGCCGATGCTGATGTTCTGAGAATATTCATACATTAAAGTCGTATAAAAATACTTGTATGAACTGTCAATTTTATAATGATCCGCCAGGTTAAATCTTCGGATTACATTGTCACTTATATCTTTCGATTGCATGATCTGAAGCATCTGTTCCGTTTCACTTTCGTCGGAGTAGGCAGAAATATTGGCCGGATACACAACAGCAAAAGATTTAAATTTGGGAGTAATAAATGCCGGGCCGGAAAAAATTGCAGCCAGGATAACTGCTCCAAGGGTAATAACACCAAGATGTACTTTCCACTTATTGAACAATTTCAATAGGTTTATTTGATAAAACTGACTCTCCATATTTATCCTAATTTTATAAAAAGACTTCCTGTCGCCTGATTCATTTAGTTCTTCTTTTTGTGTTCGCTCATGTTTCTTGCTCTTTTGTGCCAACTGATTCGGTGTTTTGAACCAGGCAATAAAACGATCAAAATAGGCGGCAATCTCTAAAAAGCTCAGGTCAATTTCCGGCTTTTTTTTTTATTATATCTTGACAAACTATCCAAAACTGCTAGAACCAAAATTCCCAGAATAAAGCCCGACACCGTAGAAATCAACACTATGATCCAGCGAACTGGATAGGATTTTTTTTCTGCCTCATAGGCACTGTTAACGATAAACTTCTGGGGTAAAAACTCTTCAGCATCAATCTTTGCTTCTTCGTATTTGGCCTTTATAGCGCTTAGTTGTTTCTTCTCGAACTCCAGGGCATCCCTGATGGACACATAAGGCCCTCCGTATTGGGCTAAAATCTCCAGCTTGTCTTCGAGCGCATTAATTCCAGCCCGGTTTCCCTTTGCCATCTCAATGGCGAGTTGCCGGTTGATCATCTCAACCTGCGATTCATAATCATGAACACCCATTTCCCTTAATACCGTTAAGGAATCTTCCATTTGCTGAATCTCTCCTTTAAGCTGAAGATATTCGGTTTCTACGATCCGGAAGGCTTTCAATGCCCTTTCCTTCTGCATTGAATTTTTGGTGGAATCAAGCAATTCCGCAATGTCATTTGCCATGTTGGCCGCAATTTTCGGGTCCTTATCCAAAACGGTGATCTTAACAGCCATGTATTCAGTACGACGGAAAGTTACATTGTTCTCATATGTCTTAAACAGCTTGGTATTTTTGTAGGATGAATTGGGATCTATTTCATAATGCTCGAGCAGGTTGTACTTTTCAACAATCCTGTCACGGATTTTATTCGAATTCAAAATCTGTAACATTTGCTCTGCCTGCTCATCTTCACCAAATTGCAAAATATCCTGCCTTTCGCTGACATTCTCCGACAACAACGCCTTGGAAATAGAGTTGGAAGAAGTGGGGAACATGATAACTGTTGACTTGAATTTTGGTGTGATAAATAAGGTGAAGAAATGATGATGGATGCTATAAAAGCTATAGCAGACACAATGATCAAAGGCTTTCGCCAATGGTGCAGAAAAATGATGAAATTCGTTGAATCAAAATCCTCGTTGCTTTTCGATCTTAATATCATAAAGCTGGATCAAAGAATATTTGAGCGGGCAAAGATAATTAATTTTGTTCAAGGTGCAAGATTTTAATAAATTATGGCTGGGAGAACAACAAAATAGCTTCTCTGGAACTCACCCCTTCGATGCTGGCTAATTCGATCCCGTAAAGTGACTATATAATTTACATATTTTTGCAGAAAGATAAATTTTTTGAATTTCGAATTTTTTATAGCAAAAAAAATTGTTCGCTCTAACAAAGCCAATTTCTCAACACCCATTGTACGACTTGGTATAGTCAGTGTTGCTTTGGGACTTTGTGTAATGATCATATCCATTGCAATCGTTACAGGGTTTCAGAAGCAGATACGCGACAAAGTGGTTGGTTTCGGCTCTCACATACTCATTACCAATTTTGAAGTCAACTCCTCTTACGAACCTTCGCCAATAGATATGGGCCAGCCCTTTTATCCGTTTCTTGATACGGTTGACGGAATCAGACACATCCAGGTATTTGCAACGAAAGCCGGAATTATCAAAACGGAAGATCAAATTGAAGGAGTAATTTTAAAAGGTGTTGGTAGTGATTTCGATTGGACTTATATAAAAGATAAAATTGTTGAAGGCAGTATTCCTAAAATCAACGATTCATCTGATGTTAACGATGTTATCATTTCCCGAAGCCTTGCCTCACGGTTGAGATTAAAAGCATGCGACCCGCTCAGGATGTATTTTATCATTCCGGACGAAATGCAACCTCGCGGAAGAAAGTTTAACATATCGGGTATTTATGAAACCGGCCTGGAAGAATTCGACAGACTATATGTAATAGGAGCTATTTATCATATTCAAAAACTGAACAAATGGAAAGAAACAGAGGTGGGTGGATTTGAGGTTTTTATTGATGATTTTGATAAAATTGATCAGATGGGCGAAATGGTATATAGCCTTATCGGTTACAACTTTAATTCGAAAACCACCAAGCAGCTTTATCCCCAAATTTTTGAGTGGCTCTCACTTCAGGATATGAATGTTATTGTTATCATTGCATTGATGGTTCTTATTTCAGGAATTACCATGATTTCAACTTTACTTATTATCATTCTTGAAAAAACCAGTATGATTGGATTATTGAAAGCGTTTGGCTCAAAAAACAAAAGCATCAGGACAATATTTATCTACAATGCCATTTATATTATCGGTAAAGGATTGATTTGGGGAAATGCAATAGCGATTGGACTGTGTTTACTTCAACTCAAAACCGGAATATTCAAACTTAACCAGGAATCATATTATATTTCTGAAATCCCGGTTAATTTGCAAGTATCGCACATCCTGTTAATCAATGCCGGGACCTTGATTGTTTGCACCCTTATTCTCATTATTCCAACTTTTATTATTACTAGAATTTCCCCGTTAAAAGCTATTCGGTTTGCCTGAATCTGACAATAAAGAATCAATGTTGTCCGGTATAAAATTGCGAAATGCCTGGAAACATTGAGTATTATTTCGTTCCTAAGGAACTCTTATCCAAAGGGCTTGCATTTTAAACTACCCATATTTTGTTCCTAACGGAACTGTCCCGACAGGGACAAGATGTTGGTAAGAAAGAAATATGAAATGCATACCAAGTCCCATGGGGACGAAATAAAAGTTAACTGGACAGCCATGATAAAGAATATTTAAATTTTATTTCGTTATTAGTTCTACATCCACACAGACGGGCAAGTGATCACTAAACCCACCGATGTACTTAAATCCATTATAGGTTCTGAAAGGCTTTTTACCAGTGTGTTTCAAATCATCTTCCAACAAAAACCCAGGATTGTAAATTTTAATGCTATTGGGATCAATATACACAGGATTACCCTTTTTCAAAAAATTGCCGCTAACAATTATTTGGTCTATAATATTCCAACTTTCCTGGTATTTGCTGGTCCCGGTTTTCCAATCGCGATCAATAAAACCCATAAGGTTAATAAGGTCAGAATCCACAAAATTCAGAGTGTCCATTTTTGCATTGAGATACTTAGCAAGGCTTTCATCAACAGGCTCATCGTTAAAATCACCCATGATCAGAATAAAAGGATTTATAGTCAGGCTTATCAAAGAATCTGCCTGGCTTCTTAATAACCGGGCAACAAACTCACGTTTTGGCCTGGTTGCCATATAGCCACCATAACGCGACGGCCAGTGGTTGACAAACAAATGCAACGTATCCGTTTCAGAAATCAATCCTTTTACATATAAAATATCCCTGGTTTTTGAAGCAGTGTCGAAAGGGAAACGAACATTAAAAAACTTAAACGAAACAGGGATGAATTTAGATTCCCTGTAAAGCATGGCAACGTCAATCCCCCGCCGATCAGGTGAATCCTCATGAATGACCTGATAATCGAAAGCTTTTAAAGGAGTTTCATAAAGTAGTTTATTCAGCACAAACCGGTTTTCAATTTCACACAATCCGATTATTGCAGGGGTTCCCACTCCCCTGCTCCAACAATTACTTTATATGTGTTATTGATTTTTTTATAAAATCTCTTGTTATTCCAATGCCGGTCGCCATCCGGCGTAAACTCATCATCGTTTGTGAGGCTGTCATTATAAATATCGAAAAGGTTTTCGGTATTGTAAAACATGATCCGGAAACTTTCAATTGGATCAATGGAAATAATTTGTGCTTTAACCCCGCATGAAAGCTGGAATATGCTCACTAAATATATTAAGCCGATAAGGTGAACCTTTGCCATATAGATTATAAATGTAAAATGAACCCGGCTTTTAAAACTCTCGGACTACCATAATGATTTGGATTTTTGAGATGAATCGAATACAAATCCCGATAGGATTGTGGGTCGGTTTGCTGATCAATATAATTTTGATATTCGGGGTCCGACAGGAATCCATCGTCATCGGGTTGGCCAGTTTGGGGATAAACATAAAATACATTCTTAAAATTAAAGAGGTTTTCAATAAGCAGGTAAAGATTAATTCCTGCCCCATTTTTCATGTAAAACCCTTTTTCAAGTTTTAGGTTAAACATTTTAAAACCGGGTGTATATTCCAATTGTTGCTCACCCGAAACGGATGTATAATATGGGGTTCCCTTTCTAAACTGGAAAAACAAGCCCATACCAAAGTCTTCCAAGACTTTCCAATTATTGGCAACCGGGCCAATATATTCTCTGCCGATACCAAAATTAAAACCTGCATAAGCATTTATAACCAGGTCGGAAGTTTCCGAATAGTTCGTGTATTTAATGTTTTCATAAGAAGAGCTCCGCTCATCAAATAAAAACTTTGTTATACTTACATTCAAATTTAAACCCGATGTTTTGGCAGAATAATAGTTCATTGAAATTACAGCACCTGTATTGAAAATTGCAGTGTCATAATTCAGCAAAGTATAATAATCACGTGGGTATGCTCCGTAAACCCCGTCATAATAATAATTGTTTTTAAGGGAATTTAAGAAAACTCCGCCATCAAAAAACAGCTTTTTATAAATTCGCTGCATCACTCCCAAATTGAATTTATCAACCCTCAGAGGCTTTAAAGCAGGATTAGTAACAGATATTCTATTATCGAGATAATAATACAAATCCAGCCTGAATTCGTTGTAAAAATCCGGGTTTTGAGAATAAGAGTTGTAGTTGAAATAAACCTGGGTGTTGGGCGATATTGTGTAATCGATAGTTAGTTGAGGGAGAAGGTTATATACCGCTTTATAATTAGTAAATGATCGTTCATCTATCTGGCTTGCCCTATATTGGCTGCGATCAATAAGCAATGGCCCGGCTTCCGGCCCCAGAGCACTTATACCCTGAACTTCTTCACCATAGTCATTAAACCAGGCAGATCCATTCCGGTAACCGGCGATTTCGGATGGATCACCAGTTTCATTAACATAAATAACATATTCATCACCCATGTTGCCGGGATGATGATCCAACTCCAGGCCAGGGTATTGCAACCGTGCCTGCTCCGAATCAGATTCCCCAACAGTGTATGCCGGAAACAGTAAATACGGATCTTTCAAAACAGGTTGATTTGCATTGTAAACATCCAAACGCAACCCTACTGAAACACTAAAGTTTTTTATTTTAAACTTATCTTCAACATATCCCGAAAAATACACTGGACGAAAAGCATCAACCGACCAATTGGTAAAAAAGTCATAAGGGCTGGACTTACTATTCATTCTTTTTCCTGTATAGTCGTATCCCATATAACTTACTCCCAAGCCATAATTCAGAAGTTCTTCCGGTGAAAACATATCCAATGCAAACAAATCCTCATTCAATTTGATGGTGTGCAATTCTCCATCCCTGTCATAATACTCAATGGTATTGTTTATCATATCATACGAGTCGGTAAGAATATAGTCAACTCCATCGACAGGCAGCCCTAATTTTTTTCGTAGATTCTTATCAAATTCATTCTGTTGTGCCGACTGATATAACCGGTAATACATAATTGTATCCTGAAAAATTCCAGAGTTATTATAAACTAAGGTAGGATTATCAAAATCCAGTGATTGGATATGAACGTTGGTTAAATGCCTCATCCTTGTCCACAAATCTGAAGGATTAATGCTGTAATTCCTCTTTATACTTTTACAATACTCAAAACCAGCAGTAAAATAATGTGATTTGTAAGTTGCCACGAATTGGAGGTTGCCCCTGATTTTTTCTTTAGAATTTTCTGTGTAATTTCCAAAACCTCTTGTCGGACCATAATAATTATTTGTATTTCCGGTATTGTTCCAAAGTCCATATACCAAACCCGGATTTTGTCCATTCAGCAAACCACCCCGTAATTGCAATTGATCTGCGTTTCTCCAGTTGCCAACCCCGGATGGAAAGGATTCCCAGTTTGTTGGAAAGAGCTCATAAATCATTTCTGTGTATCGGGCAGCTTCCGGGTTGTAATACAAGTTTTGGAAAGTATAGGCTGTATCAAAATCCCAACTTTGCAATACATATACATCCTCATAAACTTCATCACCAATTACGACATAACTATCAAAAAAATAAGCAGGTATTTTTGCGGTGCTGTATTTCCCTAAATAGCCATATTCAAAAAACTTATCTTTGAATATGCGGCTTTGTGTTCGTGAAAAATAATTGGAATACTGAAGAAAAACCTGGTATTCAATCTTTAAATTTTCAGAATTAATTATTTCATGTTCAAACCGCAGGTAATTATCAAAACTCCTCGTATACCTTTCAGGATTGTTTTTTGAATTAAAAAGGGCGTTGTCAAAAACGAATTCATCCCTGTTTTCGATTTTTGAGTAATTTCCAATGGTCAGTTCAATATTGTTGCTTATGGGAATATTTATTTTGGCAAAGGCATTCAGTGCATCTCTTCCAGCATTCTCAGGATTTTTACAACTTGTTATGTCTTTCATTTGCACAAATTCCGCATTCGGTAATGTTCCTCCTGATGAAAGCCCTGATGCCCTTAAAGGTTCATCATTTAAAAATGACAAAACTGTAGACTCCGCAACATAACAAGTTTCCCATATCGGGTCGTTATTATTTGTTGAAAAATAATTGCCTGCAACAAAAATAGTGGAAGGTTTTTTTGCCGATTTCTTTTTACTAAATCTGATCGGGGCGTTCAGGTTGACTTCTACTTTATATTCATTCAAACCCCTAAAGGTATTTTGGGCTTCAATAGCAAAACCAAATTTATCACTGGCATCCAGGGTTTCTATGTCAATAAATCCCGCCGCTGAATTCCCCAATTCAATGGGAGAATCATTACCATAAAACCGGAATGACCGAATACTTCGGAACGGAAAATCCACTCCGTCGCTTACTTGCATTCCATCAATATAAATGTAATCGCCATTGGCTTCAATACCATTATAAAACATTCTGTGGCCTTTAAGATAGTAGGAAGAAGGGAAAATAAGGCTTGTTGAATTAACATCCTGAAAAGGCAACCTTCTTAAGTTATTGGAATTTAAAAATTGTTGTTCAAAAATTTCAAATTGGAGACTATCATTCTTTATCGAATCCATAGAAACCTGATTTGACTGGCCTGACATTTTTAACGCAACAAATAACATCAGACTCAAAACCAGCAACCCCTTGTAATGCAATTTGCTTTTCATAAATAGTTTTTAACAGAAATTGCTATTTATTCAAATCCCAGAAAAACGTGACAAGCAGCTTAACAATTCCTTTTTTGCTCACTTGTTCTGTCTAAAAATTGTTTGGTAAAAAAGATGTGATTCAAAAGTACGAAAAAACTTTTGTAAGAAGGTCATGCACGAATTAAAATCAAGTCTTAATTATTCATCCGGCGTTAACTTTATCAATGCCTCAGCCAATTGCTCATACTGAAGAACCTGCGAAGACATGGATAACGCTTTTATTTGCTCCGAATACTCAGTATATCCCAATTCTCCGGCCCAAATCGCAGCATCGCACTGAACAACAATTTCCGGATCTTAAAAGACTTCTTAATGACTTTTGATTTTGATTTATCATCAACATCAGAAGCCATGTAAAGGTTCAATGCACTGAATCTCGCATAGCTTTCACTATTGTTGAGGAATAAGGATAATATTCCTTAAAATTAGCTAGATAAGCATCCTTTGTTACGGCAAAACCCTCTACCCATCCGGCTAAATTTGCAAGGATGTCATTCTTTACTTCAGCTGAAGCTGCAGCATCACTCAAAATACCTTGAAGGATGGGAACGCTGTTTTGGTCTTTACATCCTATAAGAATGGCAGCCAATAAGGTAAATTTTTCTTTTTCAATATCATTTCCATGCGACCAGGCCGATTGCTTCTGCAAAATATAGCGCGCTTTGCTCATCACATCCTGGCTTCCAATATTGCGAAGGGATTTGGAAACCGACCTTGCATCTTCAATACTTCCGTTTACAAACCTGCCAATAAGCGGGTCAACTCCGGTACCTATTTTAAGTTTTCCAATGATCCTGATCAAGGTTTCTATTTCTACCTGATCCATTGTAGAAAAAAGATTGGAGCCTACTTGTTCATAAAGCGGGGCCATTTTATTGTCCATAACTGCAATGGCAGCAGCAGTCCGAACCTTTGGATCATTGTCTTTGAGTTTGTTTGACAAATAAATTTGGATTAACTTACTATCAATACCTGAGAATTTAAGTTCATTGATCGCTTTAATTTTTTTCTCGCTGTCAAACGCATTCAGTAGCGAAGGCAATTCATCATCGGTATAAATCCTGTGGGATAGCATTTCAACATCCTGGCTCATGATCAATTCGGGAGAAGAATAAAAGGTATACCCAAAATCAAATTTGACAATTGCTGTTAAATCCATGGCCCATGTTCCACATGCTTTTTTTACATCGGGGACAATGGCAAAACCAATGGTTTTAACTTCACCGGGCTCAAGTTTCACAAGTGGTTTGGTTTTCACAAACTTTGTTTCGCTTGCAGCCGGAACACTAACGACAAAATCGGTTGCAGGATCAGGAACCCACAAATTGGATTCGCAATTAAATTCACCGAAATTAAGTTGGCTAATGGCACCAACTTCATTCACAAAGATTGGAAATCCGTTATCATTTTCAAATGTCAACTCAAATGTGAATGAGTTTTTATCAAAAGTGCTTTTTACCAGATTCTGTGAAAAACACGAAATAGACAGACTAAAAGCTGTCAGAATGAGTACTACCTTGATCTTTACCATGTTGATTCATAAATTGGTTAACCGATTTCATTTTATAATGATTTTCTAACACCTTATACAGTAAACTGCTTTAGAATGTTTCATTATAAAAAAAACCGTAAATAGAAATCTTACCTTACCTTATTAGCGTGCTAAAATATAAAGTAAATTCAAAAACAAAAAATAAATTTTGATTCTTGTGTTTAATTTTTAAATCTATACTTTTGAACCTTTTTTAATTCAAGTATCTGTTCGATTATGCAAGCATCCTTTAATGCATCAGAAAACTATCGCAAAACCAGGGAAACGATAGGATATGTTACCCGAAAAAATGCTACCCAAAAAGATTACGACCGAATTGGATTCATGTCGGGCCTGGAGGTACATCAGCAACTAAAAACGAAACACAAATTGTTTTGCAAGTGCCCGGCAGGGATATTTCAAAAACCGGATGAATATGATGCGGAAGTGATCAGGCATATGCGCCCAACACTAAGTGAACTTGGAGAGTACGACGGAACGGCATTAATGGAATTCAAAACCCGCAAAGAGATTGTTTATCATCTATCGAATGATACGGCCTGTACTTACGAAGTGGATGACACACCTCCTTTTCATGTTGACATGGAAGCGTTGGAAATTGCCATTCGCATATCTCTGTTATCGAAACTGAACATCGTGGGAGAAGTCCACATCACCCGAAAACAATATCTTGATGGGAGCATTCCTACAGGATTTCAACGAACCGGTATCATTGGTGTTGAAGGTGAGATTTACCTGAAGCATAAAAAGGTCCGTTTGATCCAATTGAGCCTTGAAGAAGATTCGTGCCGTGAAGTATCTGATATCGGCCATACAAGGGTTTACAGAACGGACCTGTTGGGAATGCCGCTAATTGAAACTGTAACCTATCCAGATTGCGTTAATCCTGACGAAGTAAAGGAAGCATGTGACTACATCCGCTTTTTGAACAGAAGTACAGGCCTTGTGAGAACTGGAATGGGTGCGGGAAGACAGGATGTGAATGTAAGTTGCAGAGGGGGTTCACGTGTTGAGATAAAAGGGGTTGCACACACAAAGTGGATCCCTGAGCTTACTCACAATGAAGCTTTCAGGCAATGGGCATTACTAAATATACGAAGTATTTTAAAAGGAAAAATAGGGAATACTGAAAGCTGGAAAATTTCAACTGTTGAATTGAACGGCACCAACAGTCCGAATGATGACAGAATCAAATCAGCCCTTAAAAACAAACTGAAGGTTTACGCGGTTAACCTTCCGGGGTTTAATGGGATTCTATCGCATTTTACACAGCCAGGAAAATGTTTTGCCAATGAGATAGAAGACAGGTTACAAGTGATTGCTTGCTTAATCCCTTCATTTATGGCACATTCGGAAGAGATGGAACCAAGCCTTGGGAAAAAGAGCCTGGCAATGATCAGAGAGGAATTGAAGGCCAGTGCAGAAGATGCACAAATTGTATTTTGGGGTCCTAAAGAAGATATTAAAACGGCTTTGGAAACCATTGAAGAAAGATGCTTAATGGCTTTTGAAGGCATCCCAAATGAAACCCGCAAGTCTTTCGAAAATGGAACTACTATTTTTGAACGGGTTTTACCGGGTGCCGACAGGATGTACCCTGACACAGACACAGCCCCACTTCCACTGGCCAACGAATACATTGAAAACCTGAGCAAAGACCTTCCATCGGAAATAATTGACAGGTATCACCAACTTAAAAAATGGGACATTCCCGAAGACACTTATACTTATATTTTCAGTAAGAACCTGTATCCATTGATCGAAAAATTAATTAATGAACTTAAACTTGATCCGGTATTTACAGGAACATTTATCGGTCATACCTTTAAATTTGTGGAAGGGCATTATAATACTCCGGGAATTTCCTGCAATGAAATTATTTATGACCTTTTCAAATACCTACGGGAAAACAAATTAAATATAGAGCTGGCCCGCTATATGATGCCTGTGCTTTATGAACATCCAAAAATGGATTTTGATTCCGTGCTCGAAAGTTTAAGCTTCAGGAAAATAAAAGAGGAGGATATTGTTTCCCTTATTCCCCATTTAAAAAAGAAATTCAGGGAAACTTCCAGGAATAACACCCCTGAAAATGAAAAGAACTGGATCATGGGCGAACTTCGAAAAAAAGCCATTGGGAATATTGCACTTGGTAAATTATCACAAATTATAACGAATTAAACAAAACAGGCATGGATCAGGATATTTTTCAAGGATACAAAGGCGATTCACTGGCAATTTTAAAAAAGTACAACGTGCGTGTTTGGGGACAGGCTGAGATTGAGACTACACGCGGGCCTTTTAAAGGCACCATTTTACCCCGCTCCGAAAATGATGATGACCAACACATTGTTTTAAAAATAGAAACCGGATATAATGTAGGGATAGACATTACCACTGTTTTGAACATGTTGGAAACCGGCTACAAAAAAGCCAATTATAAAATTCCAGAAAAACAATTTCCGGTAACTCCGGGATTACCCAAAGTGAAACTATTCGGAACCGGCGGAACCATTGCTTCGCGGCTTGATTACAGAACAGGAGCAGTAATACCGGCTTTTTCGCCCGGTGAACTTTATGGTGCAGTTCCTGAGTTGGCAGATATTTGCAACCTGGAAACTGAAAAAGTATTTGCTGTGTTTTCTGAGAACATGGGCCCCAAGCAATATGTTGCTCTTGCAAAAGCGATTGGCAAAGAGATTGAAAACGGGATTGATGGTATTGTTATCGGACATGGTACCGACACCTTGCACCATACGGGAGCTGCCCTCACTTTTATGATCCAAAATTCACCGGTACCGATCGTTTTGGTGGGATCACAAAGATCGTCAGACCGACCCAGTTCAGACGCAGCCCTCAACCTCATGCATGCCATGACAACTGCCGGACATTCCGACATTGCCGAAGTGATGGTTTGTATGTTTGGCCCAACTTCGGATGAATACGGACTATTGCATAAAGGAACACGTGTGAGGAAAATGCACTCCTCTTATCGCTCAACTTTCAGGACAATTGGTGATACACCTTTGGCAAGGGTCAGCCGAAAAGGTGTCATTCCGATCAAGAAAGATTACAAACCCCGCCGGAAAGACAGAAACGTAGATATCCTCCCCTTTTTTAGTGACCAGGTAACCATGCTATATTATTACCAGGGTATTAAGCCTGATACCATTGATGCATTGGTAGATGCAGGTTATAAAGGGATTGTCATTGTCGGGACCGGCCTGGGACATGTGAACAAAGAACTTTACCCTGCTATCGAGCGGGCCCATGCAAAAGGGGTTCATATGTATATGACCCTTCAGACCATTTGGGGATATGTGCATATGTTTGTATACGATACAGGCCGCGATATGATGGCTAAAGGGATTATTCCCACCGGAAACATGCTTCCCGAAGTGGCCTGGGTAAAACTCAGCTGGGCGCTTGGCCAGACTGATGACCCGGAAGAAGTTAAGAAGATAATGCTTACACCCATCAATGATGAGATCACCGAACGTGAGCCTTATAACGGATACCTTGTATACCAGGGTGGCGTTCCCGAAGTAGAGGAGTTTGTGAAGAATGTGCATAAGTAGGAGCTTAAATTGCTTTTAGATTCCCGACACAAGGATGTAAGAGTTTAGTCTATATCCTATGCAGGTATTCCTGCGTAAACCATATTTTGAACAATGGATCAATAAATTCCATACTTTCTCCCCATAGATCAAGTATTTCTTTGTTTTCGAGTGCAGATTTTATCCTGGCAATGTTTCCCTGCGAGCCAAGGTTATAATTTTTAAGGGTTTCCTTTGATGTAAACTGCTCCACCGTCGGCCAAAGCAATTAAAAAATTTAGTTGTTTATTGGTTAGGCTATCCAGTTCACGCCGGTACATAATGGCATATTGCAATTTTAAGTCCTCCAATGCCTTGTCAAGGATCTGAAAATTGCATTTCGACAGTGTCTGCTTCAAACCGAGGCGGCATATAACTGCACAAAGTAAGGATGATTCTCCATCCGGCTCGAAATCGTTCGTGCAAGTTCTTTATCTATTTCTTTTCCCGTATCATTAAATTGTTTTATGATGTATTTTTCCCAATGAATGCCATCAATTTTACCAAGGAATAGGGTTTCTCCAAACTTATAAAACGGCATCGATTTATTTTCAAAAAGTTCAGAAAGCATATGTCGTTTACTCCCATACAAACAATAAGTGGTGATTTGGTGCTTTTGCCATACCGCCCTCATCTTTTTCTGCATAGCCAATGGTTCTTCGAAATGGGCAATATTCTGAAATTCATCTATACAAACAACGATATGGATATTTTTATCCAATGATATCTTCTCCGGCAGGTTTAATATTTCATCCCCTTCCTTTTTCAGTTCTTTCCAGTCGAACGATACTGAGAAATCATTGACCGGGTCAATACCTACCTGAAACTTGGGGATCAATCGTGAGATAAACTTTTTTCCATTAGCCACCCAGTCCTCCAGCGGTTAGATGTGGTTTTTAATAGTTCTGAGGCAAATACCTGATAGAACTCTTCTTCGCCCCGCACAGAAAAAAGATCGATAAAACAGAACTTTAATCGTTTATCACTTTTCTGCATTTTTGTTGCTACATGGTTCACCAGTGATGATTTACCCCATCTACGTGGAGATATAAGAACCGTATTGATATGGCTCTCAAAATTTTGCTGAAGGTTTAGTATTTCAGGCTTTCTGTTTATAAATTGCCTCCTTCAACCTGTTTCCCGAAATTAAATGGCACTTCCATTTTTTTATCCGCGAAGATAGATAAATGATTTCAATTATACAATATTGTATAATACAATTTTGTATAATACAATTTTGTATAACTATGGCGAGATCACCGAACGGGAACCCTAAAACGGATACCTTGTCCTCCAGGCGGTGTTCCCGAGGTGGAATAGTTTGTTAGGAATGTGCATAAGTAGGAGTGCCTTGAGTGACTAAAGTTTTGAATGCCTAAAGTGACAATAATCTTGAGGTTTCTTCCAACTGTGAGGAATGACAAATTGAAATAAAAACAGGTAATTAGAAAATGCTTATTGCCATCCAAAAATAATGTTACAATTCTTTAAGAGGAAAAAATTGGGAGCAGATAAGATACTATCTACTCCCATAAAAACATTTCCATTTTTGAAGATGCTACATTTGCATTTTAATGTTCAGAAATCCTATTCAGGCAATTGGGTTCCTTTTCCTGTATTTGGTTCCCACATATCTTTATCAATGTTATTTACCGAGCCACTCATATCAAAATCACTTTCAAGGTATCCGGAACTCCCAACCTGCAAAAACCAGTGGTCATTTTTGTCAATATTATCAATCTGGCCGTCAGCAGCTGCATCACTTGTAATCCTTACTCAAATTCCGATTGAAGCTCCATTTATCCCAAATTTTAAAAAGATTATTCTTCATTTTTCATACAACGCACCGACATTCCAAAATATTTTTGCGCAGAATAAACCATCTCGTTTGACTTATTGTATGAGAAATATCTGTATAAAACGTAATTTGTTAAATACACAGTGGACGACCAAAGTCTTGAATCCCAACCTAAACCTGTAAACTGTGTTGCATCATGCATCCCTCCTCCTAATAATGTATAGCCATAAGAGTTGGTTGCACCTGTGTTCGGTGGATTCCAATGAGAAGTACCTGTTTCTTTCAATCTACCGCCTACATTAATTCCTCGCTCACCTATAATATCACAAACAACCATATTATTATCAACGTAATTTTCAAGGATACACCATTCATCATCTGTAGGGATATGCCACCCGGACATGCAAGCACCCTGTGCTCCTGGACTTGTGGAATATTGCATTGCTTCATTCCATTGATATAAACCACCATACACATCGCAATTTGATTCGGTATCAATATAACAATACTTCTCAATATTCCAGTTATTTGTTTGGTTATAACCTCCATCAATCCGGGTTCCGATATTTAAATTCTCAGCCATCCAGCATTGAGTTCCTATTTGTGCTGTGTTGTAAACCTGACCATCACGACTATCGATTAAAGGGTCACCGCATTCCCAAACTGGCTGCGATGCTGTTGTAAAACTCCATACATTTCCTACTGTAGAATCTCCATAAAAATCATAAGTGGTTATCTTCCAATAATAGGTAGTTTCATATTGCAAAGTCCCCGCAACATAAAATGTATCGGTATGATATGACAAAACTAATGGAGGATTGATGTCTTGTCCAAAATAAACACTGTAAGTTATAGGATCATTATCCGGATCAGTGCAGAACCAATTAATAGTAGCATCAACGGAGATATTAGCTGCACCATCCTGAGGATTTGGATCAGATGGTTGATCCGGTGGTTGGTTACTAACTTCTTCATCCTTTAAACATCTTACAGCAAGACCATTGGTTTTAAAGTAATCTCCTTTTGCAATATTATCATGATTGTAATCCATGCTTCTGTTCCATGCTTTGGTACTGCCTACCTCAGTTGATGTCCAGAAAAAAGCATACCATGACTGGAAATTAAATGAAAAATCACTATTTAGATAAAATCCTCCCGGCAAGGCTGTAAACCCAAAAAGGTCCAAGCCATTGTTCCCGCCATACCATCTGGTAGTAGATTTTAAATTGATACCAGCATCCAAACCATGCCATCCCTGAAAACAGGTAAAACTTCCGACATCAACTTCATTTTCTAATGTACACCACTCATCATCCGTTGGTACATGCCATCCGTCAGGGCAAATACCCTTTACACCCTCATTGATCTCATATTGCATTAATTCGTTCCATTGATATAATCCGCCGTATATATCACAACTATCCTGTATGTTCTCATAACAGTATTTTTCTATAGTCCCGTTATCGGCCATATTCAGGTTACCTTGTATAATAGTTCCTACATTCAGGTTTTCTGCCATCCAGCATTGATCTCCGATTTGGACGGTGCTGTAACTTTGTCCATCTCTTATGTCAATAAATAGTGAGCCGCAGGTAAAAGAAGTAACGGTATCCGGGATTTGTGTTATTTTTCCAACATTCGGTTCCCAAATATCATTTTTATCCGGATTATTGGTTTCACCATCAAGATTGTAATCACCAGGTAAATACCCGGATTTACCTGCATCTAATAACCAAACTTCCGACTTGTCCAGTTCATCAACAATTCCGTCGGCGTTGCCATCGGCAGCATACATTCCCCATACACCGGATGCCAGTTCCTTCTGAGAATTTTCTCCATAAGCCTGATCAGCAGAAGTTGTAAAGTCATAGGTGTAAACTCCATTGGATTTTATTAAAGGATTTGCCGACATGATACTTAGGTGATTACGGTGGTGTATGACGACATAAAGATTTTCGTTGATTGATAGATTAAAATAAAGGTTACTTGTCCCATCTTGAGATATGACAGAACCATCATTAAGAACATATCCTGCAATCATAGATATTCTTGAATCAATCCCTGCTGTACTTGGATCACCTTCAGTTTCCCTTAACTCTATCAATACCCAATCCGTAATAGCATTATTTGGTGGAATTTGAAAACTTTCATCACCTGGATAATCCCAAGGTAAGTGGTTATATGGTTGATCCATAGGTAATAAATCAGTAGTGAGTGCATTATCCATTTGAATCCCATTAAATGGACCCTCCAAAAACACTTTTAGATCCAGAGTTATGCCTTCTGTTGGTATTGCCTCAATAAAAGCTGAACGCGGACTTTCATTTCCAGCTATATCAATTGCTGATATTGCAAAATAGTAGGTAGTATCATTAAAAAGTGCATAAACAGTTTTGTACTATCAACCTGGTATAAATAGGAGAAGATTCTCCAAGAACAGTAAGGATCCCATTAAATGGAGTGAAGGTATCAGTATCATAATAGATTTTATAGCTTAAGCCATATCCATTTGAATATTCGATACCATTTAACTATAACTTCTTTATTGAGGGCAACAAACTGATTTCATTGTAGGGATACCGTAAAAATAGTATCAAATACTGTTACATTTCCTGAAATATTAGCAGAACCATAAAGGCTGTTTGCATGAATAATTGCAGTACCTGAAGTGTAAGTTGATTGAATTAAGTTCTTCTAAAACACCATTTGAAATAGGCACCTGCAATCCATCAATTGTTGTATCGGCGTCCTCATTTAAACAGATACATAAAGAAGTATTAATAATAAATACCAATCCATCGTTCGTTACTGTAAAGTTATTATTTAAAATAGTATCGGAAATTAGCTGGCTGACTGATAAACTATCAGCAAACAAAGAATCAGGTAAAGCGTGAAATTCAAAATCTCCGTAAGGTGAAGATGGGGCGATAGTAAACAATCCAAGCCTGTCTACCTCAGTCACTATTGTATTATTTAAGGTGTCTATCACTCCAGGAATATATTCCCATTTCTCAGTATTTCGATTCTCAAAGTATATTCCAAGGCCTGCCTTACTTACAACTAATCTCTTCCCGCTGGTAAACCAGGGTTAAAATACATGTGTCCAATAATTGAAGCTCAAATGGTTGTAGTGATAATAGCCACCGATACCGGTTTCCATTCCATCAATGGCTTTTGATTTTTGTTTCAGGGTTTCGCCAAGCTGCATCAATTCAGAACTAATTGTTTCTTTGTTTGTATAAGCCGATTTCCATACCAGTTCCATGTAGTACAAAATGCTATCGATTTCCGAAGGAATGGCATTATCAACAATTTCAAGTGTAGACCATACTCATCCAATTGAAAAATATTTGATTTGCTGTTATTTTGCCAAACATTAGTAAGTCCAAAGTCATTAATAATCTCTTGTGGTAAATTTTCAAAAATTTCTGATACTTTTTGATTGTAGGTAGTTAATAATATAGGTATTTCAGAATCTGTATAGTCTTCAAGTATAAAATGTTCCCCATTCACACAAATTCCTTTTTCGATTACAAATGACAAACCTTCTTCAAATCCATCATTTAGTCCAAATGAACCATTGATATTTGACAAACCGATGTTTATATTTATGGGGAAACTGGTAATATTTTCAATAATCTTTAACCGTTTGAAATAATCAATGGTAAAAACAGATGAATTAGTTTTATGATAATCTGTAATATTTTTAAAAATGTCTTTTATGATATCAGCAAAAGAACTGTTAGTGATATTAAATTCAACATCAGAATTTAATAAAAAAAGACTTGGTTATTAAAAGTAGAATTTAAAACACTTAGCAATTCAATATCATCAGATGAAAGTATAGAGTATACACTTTCAATTTCCACTCCAATCATATTGTTCAAACTTCTTCGATTAAAAATCAACCTTAAACCTTCTAAATTTTCTGTTGAACTATTAACATCCAACTCAATCCGAAATGCCCTAAATTCATCCTGAGAAGTTGGAGTGTTCATATCAGGTAATTTTTGTGCCCAATCATCTCCGGTGTAAGATGTGAATAACCATTATATCCTTCATTCCACTCACCATTAATTTCAACACTTTTGTTACTACACCATCTTTATTATTATTACAAACCGTAATTACAGCATGACTACTTAAACCAGTACTAGCCGTTGCACTTACTCGAACATTACTTAGATTATCAATGCCGATTTGACCGATAGCTTCATATGAGTAATGAACATCTATTGCCTTTGAATCATTAATTAAATAGTTGTTAAAAATTGTATCAGTTTGAAATGTATGGTACGCAAATCTCAAAATCTTCTTAATTGAGGGCTTGGCTTGAAAAAAATTTCCATCACCTAAAAGAATAAATTGAGCAAGAGTTGTTATAGAATTATAATTGGAATTATCAAACAAATAATTATCTTCAGTTAAAACACCTATTCCAATATTTGAGCCTCCACTTATATACGCTCCATTTACAACTTCTCCTAGTTGAACCGAAAGACTGCACCTAATGAATTACTATATGAAATATCATCAAATTTTTGTCTTGAAATTAAAAACTTTGCATCTTGCTGTGTTGATATGGGTTCATTGACAATTTCACTTAAACAACCAGAAGCTTTCTGTACTGTAGTATTAGAGACACCAAGTTTTAAATAATTATAGTTGTTATAAAAATTTTCGTTTGCCATGTTCAACAACCTCACAAGTAAAGTTTAATGGTTCTGGGATTTCAACTCCATGAATATGAGTAATCAAGAATTGATCAGTGTTATTAGGGGTACCATCACTAATTATGTTTGATGGTACTTCAATATCAACAATTCCTTCTTCATTAGAATAAAAATCCCATCTGGAACTGTTGTTCCAACCTCCTTATAATGTACTGGTTGTTGAGTATATGTATCCCAAACTTTATAATATCGATGCAAAATCCCACCTTCTTCCACTTTACTTATTGCTGGATTTACAAAAGGTATTTCTATTAACTCAAGTGAGTATTCTGAAGAAAAAAGATGCAAATCAATATTAATATCAGGATTCTGGTAAGTTATATTTTGGTTTCTTTCGATCTTGTAATTATAATCTTCCGCGTAACAAAAAATATCATAACCGTACCCAAATGGTATACCAGAAATGCAATATTCACCTGAATCATTTGAAAGTTCTGAGTAAATATCAGTATTTGTAAATACCAAGGCATTAGGTATTGCTTCACCTGTAATTATATCAGATATCTGTCCGTATATAGTCCCCCCTGTTTTAATTGAAAACAAATCATCACTTTCATCCGATCCGATATTTCCATATGCATCCATTACCATAATGGTTAACCGGGCAGAGTCAGTACTTGTAATAGGGCTGGGTATTTCAATTGATCCCGTATTCTCAATCTCACCAACCAGCAACTCATAGATCCTGTCAGGTTATAATCGATAAAGATGGATACTGATTATCGGTAAAATTTTCATCAGTTGCATCCCATTGAACTAAAAAAAGTATCACCTAATATCTCTTCCTCCATTGGGGCTGATGACAGTTGCTTCAGGGTCTTTTTGTGTCAAATGTGAAATTGGAGGATATTCCGTAAAAATCTTGAGAATATGAATAATTTATTAATATTAATACTATAAAAGTAAATAACAGGAGATTATTGATATTTTTCATATGATAATATTTTTTTGTATACTTCACGTAATAAACATTAGCGTCGAATCGATTGTTGACTAAAATTTCTATTGATTAATATCTTAAACATCTCACCTGAAAATACCTGAAGTTTTATTTCGATTTGTTCTATCTATTTCATCCAGTGTAATCAATTAATTGACGATCTATCGAAGAAGAAGCACCTGCTCAGTTGAAGTCCAATAGTTGCCTGAGTAGTATTGATATTGATAATTTCCATTGTAATGATAACCCCCAGGTAGGGCTGTGAATCCAAATAAATCAGTACCATTCCCACCAGGATTCCATCCAATGTTTGCCTTTAGATTCAACCCAACATTAAATCCTCTATTATAATTTCCTTCCCACTCAAAATCAAGATAACCAAACTGGCTATCTACAACAGCTTCAAGTTGTTTCCATTCTTGGTCAGATATGGTGATATGCCAACCATCAGGGCATATTCCTATGCTTCCTTCTATAGCACAATATTGCATCATTTCATCCCATTGATATAGTCCCCCAACAGCTATAATTTGAAGGATTGTCATCATCATAACAATACTTTTCAATAACGTTGTTATCAGCTTGTTCTACACTACCATTCAATATTACGCCAATATTCATATTTTCGGATATCCAACATTGAGAAACAATTTGAATTGTATTATAAGATTGTCCATCCCGAATATCTAATAATGACCCACCACATGTGAAAGATTGATCATTTGTTGTTGTAAAACTCCATACATCACTGGAAACTTGATTTGCCAGGTCATCATGAGCAACAATTTTCCAAAAATATGTTGTGTTAAATAAAAGAGTTCCCGGATTATAAAATGGAAGACTTTGGTTTGACTGCACAATGGAAGGAGGATTTGAATCTCCAAAATATATATCAAACAAAATTGGGTCACCATCAAGATCAACACATGCCCAAAGAAGTTCAGTTGAGGTTAGAATATCAGATGTATTATTTGCTGGTGATGGGAAATTTGGTGTTGATGGGGGTTGATTACCATCCTTTAAACAGCGAACCGACATGCCATCCAATTTATAATTACCACTTCTGTAAACATCATTATGTGTATTATAAAATTTCTTTTCACCGGAGAATTATTTAATATGCTTGACAGCCAAAAGTATGCTTGACTATTTAAATAATAAAATCCAGGATTTATTCCTCTTACTCCTGATGGGAGAATAGTAAAAATCAAAATCATCAGTTCCATTACCACTAGAGTTCCAGCCTGTTGTTGATTTTACATTAGAACCAACATCACTAACCATACTTGTACCATTCAGGATTTGGATAATCATATTGATCAGTTGCCCCTCGAGTTGATCCCATTCAAAATCAGTTGGGATATGCCATCCATCAGCAAACCTGGTTGTACCGGAGGTAGAATACTGCATTGCTTCTTCCCATTGGTAAAGACCTCCATAACTTTCGCAGTGAGTCTGGTTATTATCATAGCAATACTTCTCAATAATGCCGTTATTATTGGATTGGTCAACACTTACACCTACCATGATCCTATATTCAAATTCGCGCCATCCAACATTGTGTCCCAATTTGAACAGTGTTGTAAGATTGCCCATCACGGACTGTCTGATCGCCACATGTCCATCCCGGATTAAAAGAAGCAGATAATTTTATCTGGGTTTGCGTGCTAAATACACCAGGTGAACTACATTCCCCATCCCATAGTATAAGCACTAAGTCTATTCCAGGTTGAACCTCACCAATATCTCCTGTTATACATCCAATATCAATTGCAGTAAATGTCCCTTCACCATCAAAACTTACTTCCAGGCTAATTTCATATTCAGGTTCCGCGCCTTCAAGGTCGTATGTTATCTCAACCATGCCGGTCCCATCCGTATATGGGATAACTTCGATATTTGATATGGACCCTGTTTGGGCTTTAAGGCCTGCTGCAACAAACAGGGCCAGGATAAAAAGGTAACTTTTCATATTTATCATTTGAATACAGTATATTTACTGACAATTATTTATAAACCCGTTTCAATAGAAATAAAATTATGTTCTTGGACACAAGCAAAACTAAAACATTAATCATAAATTATCAAAATAAATACTTATTTGTAATGCTTCAAAATAAAAACAAACAGGAACATCACAAATCAATGCCCTGTCTGCTTTTATTTAAGTATTAATGTTTGTTGGTTGCCAATCCGGTTTACGTTCCATTCGTTCTATCCCAAATTTTTGATTGCGAGTTTAAACCAAAAAACTGCAATTTAAAAACAATGGTGCTATTTCACCTATATAGGATGAAGAAGGGTTCATTTTGGGTGATGGGGAAATAAATGCTGTTCTGTCAAATAAGGAGGGTATCAATGCCAGCCAGCAACCGATATGGGATTACTCATGGTAAAAACTATGCAGCACCTTGTGCACTTCTTCGGAGAAATTGGGGCCAATACGAAAGTTTTTGTCTTTTATTTTAAAGGATGAATGGTTGATTTTTCCCTCCACCTTTTTCAGGTTAACAATCTGGTGGGTGTTGATCCTGACAAAATGATACGGAAGGAGGGCTTTTACTTTGTTAAGTGAGTTTTTAATATACCCCCTGGAGTTTGGAGTTTGAAACAATAAATAATTTCGCTTTTCGGTATCCGTTTCTATCCACAAAATTTCATCAAACCTGAAAAGTATTTTTTTCAGTTCGTCGCTGCCCACATGCCTGACATCGCGGTAATAGTCGGAAAACACAAAAATCCCTTCCTTCTCACCGGGTGCAAAGGGTTTATTTTTTGACAAAGCCATCTGAATGGTAACCAGCAATTGCCCTTTATCAATTTCCGGTTTCGTTTTTATAAGAAAAGTATCGGGGTTGGTCCGGCGTGCACGGTTTAGGGTAACTTCGTCGGTGTAGGCCGAAAGGTAAACAAAGGGGATTTTATAGGTTGAATGAAGTTTTTCGCCCAGGTCAATGCCATCTTTACCGCCTTGCAAATGGATATCCAAAAGGGCAAAATCAGGCTTTTTTGTTTTTATTTCCGAAACAGCTTCTTCGTAACTTTTCGTATATTCGGCCACGTAAAAACCTTTGTTTTGTAAAAAGGAGGACAATTCATCATAAATGATCCATTCGTCTTCGACAATTAAGATATAGTTCTTTTTCATAACAAGGTTTAAGCAGGTATTTCTATGTTTACATTTGCTCCATTATTATTAGCCAATTCAATCTGGCCATTTAATTGTTGAACCAACCCATTCACCAATTTTAAACCATACGATTCAATGTTTTGGATTTTAAAACCATCAGAGAACCCTGGCCCATTATCAGAGATACTCAATGTCAACTTATCTGCCGTTTCCTTTATTTCAACGGCAATTTTCACCACATCCGACCCGTTCGAGGCATACTTAAAGGCGTTAGTCAACAACTCATTTACTATCAGCCCCAGCGGAATGGCTTTGTTAAAACTGATATCCAGACCGCTTTCAATATTTAGTTTAATTTCTAAATTCTCCCGATGAAAAGATAACTTGATATTTTCGCATAAAGCATTTACATACTGTTTAAAATCAACATGGGTAATATCCTCTTTCTGGTACAACTGAGCATGAACCTGGGCCATGCTGGCAATCCGGTTCGACAGTCCGTTAAGGCTGCTCCTTCCTTTGGCATCTTTAATGGTTTCCTGGGTTACTTCCACCAGTCGTTTAATGATACTCAAGTTGTTTTTTACCCGGTGGTGGATTTCCCTTTGAAGCATTTCAATTTTGGTTTTTGCCGCTTTGGTTTTACGGTAATAGTAAAAGATAATGAAAGCAATGATCAGCATGATCGCAAAAAAACCGATCAGCCAGTTACGTTGCAGCGCCTTTTGCTTTATTTCTATTTGATTTAGCTCTTTTTCCTTTTCAAGCAAGGCGATTTGCTGCTCTTTTTTTTCTGTTTCGTACTGGGTTTGGAGTTCGGCTATTTGTTTTTGCTTTTTTCATTCATTAATGAGTCGGTAATCGCTATTTTTAATTTAAGGAAATCATATGACTTCTCAAAGATTCTTGCATCATAATAAAAATTCGACATTTCATTATAAAATCCCTCCAATTGAATCTTTGCATTAAGTTTCTCGGCAAATCTTACTGACTCCAATAAATAAAACTCGGCATTACTAAAATCTCCAAGGTATTTATATGCCACTCCTAATTCATGGTTTGAATTCATAACAATATCATTATCATTGAGGCCTTTAGCTATTTCAAGGCTTTTTCGCAAATAATTAATTGATTCGCTATATAATTTCATCTGGTTTGACAACCTACCTAAAGAATAATATGCAATACCCTGCCCCCTAATATTTTCACTTGCAATTGATGCCTGCAACGCATTTAAGCTATACTCTTTGGCTTTGCTAAATTCATCAAGTTCCATATAGCACATCGAAAGATTGTTATAGGTTGAAATTAAATACCTTGTTTTTCCCTGCTTTTTGAAAATGATTTCTATTTCTTTGAAAACTTCAATTGCCTTCTCATACTTATCTTGCATGAAGTAAATTGTTGCAATATTTCCTAATCTGGATGCTATTCGATTTGTATCACTTTTCAAAAACTTAATTGACTGAAAGAAATTTATCAGTGCAATATCCATATCTCCAATAAATCTATGGGTTAACCCAATGTTGTTATAAGCTCTGGCAAGCATTACCGAATCATTTTGCAATTCGGCTATCATTTTTGCACTATCAAAATACAACAGAGCTTCAGAAAACTCTGACATATAGTGATAGCTTGTTCCTTTATTTAAATATGCCATTGACAATCCTGATTGATTCTTCATCATTTTAGATAGCTTTATTGCGCTATCTGCCAAAAGCCGGGCAGCTTGAAAATCCTTTTTAGAATTGTCAAAAGCCATACTATTCAAATAGGATAGCTTAGCAGAATCATTTTGTATTGTATCTAAGTTGGCAAACAAATTATCCACATCTGCCTGCGTACTTCCGCTATATACTATTGATAATAAAAATAAGATGCCGAAAAGCCGGACAAAAGAATTGTTATGTTTCATGGGGCAACGATTAATAAGCAACAAAGATAACTTATAGGAAAGAATTATTTATACTGACATATAATTTAGAATCACTATTAATTGCCAATTTCAATATTAGTCAATACTATAACTTCAAGCATTAAACCTTGAACTTAAGTCTTCCTCAAACAAACTTCTCAACCAACTCAACAAGCCGGTGCGAGTAACCCACCTCATTGTCGTACCAGGCCACTACTTTCACCAGTTTGTTTTTTTCGCCAAGTACCGCTGTAAGTTGCGAATCGAAAAGAGCGGAGTGCGGATTGCCAATAACGTCCATGGATACTATAGGGTCTTCTGTATATTCCAATATACCTTTAAGGTGGGTTTCCGACGCTTCCCTGAACTTAGCATTTATCTCTTCAATACTGGCAGGTCTTGACAACGTACAAGTAACATCCGTAAGGGAGCCATCGGGAACAGGGACCCGTATTCCGGCTCCACCAATGTTTTTAGCCAGATGAGGGAAAATTTTAGTAACTGCTTTTGCAGCACCGGTAGTAGTTGGGACAATGGAATAAGCAGCGGTTCGTCCCCTTCGCAAATCTTTATGAGGGCCATCAAGAATATTCTGATCGCGGGTATAGGAATGGACAGTCGTAATAAAAGCTTTTTCAATTCCCCAAAATCTGTCCAGGATAGATATTAAGGGAGCAACATTATTGGTGGTGCAGGATGAATTGGAAATTACCAAATCTCGTTTATCAATTAAATGATCATTCACTCCCAGAACAATATACTGTACCCCATCGCTTTCGCCCTTGGCAGGTGCAGATATGATCACTTTTTTTGCACCCGCTGTTTTCACATGCTTAAGGGCATCTTTTTTTTCAGTGAACAATCCCGTTGCTTCAATCACCACATCAATTGCCAGCTCCCTCCAAGGAAGGTTTTCGATATGCTCCTCCGTATAGACTTTGATCTTCTGTCCGTTTACTTCAATGTGGTTGTGATTGAATTCAACTTTGCCTTCAAACTTGCGATGCACCGAATCATACTTCAGTAAATGAGCCATGGTTGATGGTTCCATCACATCGTTTATTGCTACAATTTCAAAGTTGTCTTTTGCATGGGCAACGCGCAGAAACATTCTGCCAATCCTCCCGAAACCATTAACTGCGATCCTGATTTTTGACATTACTTTTATTTTAATAAAAACTGTTATTTAAAAATCAATAGGGTAAAGGGTTGTAGAGGTATAAGGTATAGGGGTATAAGGGGTAGCAGAATCAATTTGTCCTTATTTCTCATATTCCACGATACCTTTATTCCCTTCATTTCACATTTTTCCCTTATTTCCAACATTTCACATTCACCTTACCGTAATCCTTCTTTTTGTTTTTTTACAAAATTAATATAACCACTGATACTGATTTTTGCTTTTTCAATTAGTTCAAGGCCTTCACTATAAATGTCTTCATTTATATATTCAAAATCATGGCAACTAATCAGATGATCTTTCGACTATAGGTGGAACCTTTCGAAATTCTATAAAATTGAATACCCTCCTGGCAGTGAAACCGTCCATAGCCCTCAGAAATATTTGCTGTCGAACTACAAGTTGACTTTCTAATCTGAATATCAAGATTAAACTGCTCTTCCTTTGGAAGCAATGGAAGAACTTTTTTATGGAAAAACAATTTTACCCTCCTTGCATCCTGCCAACAAACCAAAGAGGTAAAATCCTTGTTTTTATCATAATTACCTGCTGAATCCTCAAAAACATTTTCCATTCTTAATAGATCTTTTCCTTAATAATCATGTACCCCAAAACCTAAATTTATAGACTCTCCCTTATACCCCTATACCATTATACCCCTTTACAATCATAACCTAATACCCTTATAACCTTTTTCCCACATTACCTCTATACCTTTATTCCTATTTTCATACCATTTCCCCATTCAATAAAACCACAAATTTATAACTATTTAACCACCCTGTTTAATTAGAATTACTAATTTTGAGGCCCATACCTGAATTTATATAAATATTAAAAAATAAACATGGAAAATTTAAAATCCTACATTAGCGAAAACAAGGAAAGGTTCCTTGAAGAATTGTTCGGTCTTATCCGAATTCCATCCATCAGTTCTCAATCAGAGCACAAAGAAGACATGATAAGGGCTGCAGAATACTGGAAAGAAACCCTTTTACAAGCAGGAGCAGACAAAGCCGAAGTTATGCCAACCGACGGTAATCCCGTTGTTTATGGCGAAAAGATAATCGATCCCAATGCTCCTACCGTATTGGTTTATGCACATTACGATGTAATGCCGGTGGATCCGATTGAATTATGGGAAACCCCACCATTCGAGCCCGCGATCAGGAATGGGAAAATTTATGCCCGTGGCGCAGACGATGATAAAGGGCAGGCTTTTATGCACGCCAAAGCATTCGAATATATGGTTAAAACCAACCAGCCTTCCCTGCAATGTTAAATTCATGATCGAAGGCGAAGAAGAGGTGGGTTCAGTTAACCTGTGAAAATGGTGTGCTGAAAACAAAGAATTGGTTCAAGCCGATATTATTCTGGTATCTGATACAGGTATGATTGCTCCTGACATTCCTTCTATCACAACCGGTTTGCGTGGCCTTTCATACTGGCAGGTTGAGGTGACCGGGCCCAACCGCGATCTCCACTCCGGGTTATTTGGCGGAGCTGTTGCAAACCCCATAAATGTATTGAGTAAAATGATCAGTTCGTTGACTAATGATGATGGTAAAATCTTAATTCCCGGTTTTTATGATGATGTTCTGGAAGTTTCTGCTGAAGAAAGAGCATTGTTAGGCCAAGCGCCTTTTAATGAGGAGGAATACAAAAAAGCTATCGACGTGAAAGAACTGGCTGGAGAAAAAGGATTTTCAACCATGGAACGCACCGGCATCAGGCCTTCATTCGACCTTTGTGGAATATGGGGTGGCTACACCGGCGAGGGAGCCAAAACAGTTTTACCTTCAAAAGCTTATGCCAAGGTTTCTACTCGTTTGGTACCTAACCAGGACAATGAGAAAATAGCGGTTCTGTTCAAAAAGTATTTTGAATCTATGGCTCCTGGTTCCGTTAAAGTTGAGGTAACTCCACTTCATGGAGGACAAGGTTATGTTTGCCCGATCAACTTACCAGCCTATAAGGCAGCCGAAAAAGCATATGAGGAAGTTTACGGCAAGAGGCCGGTTCCGGTAAGAAGTGGTGGAAGCATTCCAATTATTTCAACCTTTGAAGAAGTTTTGGGAATTAAATCTGTGTTGATGGGCTTTGGATTAGAATCAGACGCTATCCATTCTCCAAACGAAAACTTCCCACTCGAACAGTTCTTTAATGGAATTGAAACGATACCTCACTTCTACAAATATTTTGCAGAAATGATGAAATAAAACGATCATTTTTTTAAAAGCTGTCCGTTAAGCGACAGCTTTTTTTGGTTCTTTCTCCCGGAAAAATATTCAAAAGGATTTTGGGAAACGACAAATTCATATTTCTTTATCAAGTTTTGTAATACTAACAATTGTGTATTATCTTTACAACTTCAAAAACCAAATTATAAAACAACATGAAAAAGATAGTTAGTTTACTCGTCATTGTTGCATTTTCAACAACCCTTGCAGCACAATCTGTATCACCAGAAGTTGTTGCATCCTCAGGTGATTATTATGAAGGCACCAATGGTTCTTTAAGCTGGACACTTGGTGAAATAGCTACAGAAACTTATTCAGCCGGGGGAGTGATTTTAACCCAGGGATTTCAGCAGCCCATCAATGTGATGATCGCCGGAATTGACCTGGATGTTTTGGTTTATCTTGAAGGGCCTTATTCAGGGCCTGAGATGTCTACTGACCTTAATTTAGCGGGGGAACTACCTTTATCTCAGCCTTACAATACTGCCCCCTGGAATTATTCAGGTACCGAATCGGTTGCTGCAATCCCCAACCCGAATGTCGTAGATTGGGTGATGGTTGAGCTGAGGGATGCTGCTAATGCTGCAGTTGCAACAACAGCGACAACAATAGCTCAACAAGCAGCCTTCCTTTTAAAAGATGGTTCTGTTGTAGGACTGGATGGTTCATCCAATTTGCAATTTACAAATTCTGTTTCGAACAACCTCTTTGTTGTGGTTTGGCATCGAAACCACTTAGGAGTTCTTTCAGCCAGCCCACTAACAGGATCTGGAGGTTCGTATACCTATGATTTTTCCACAAGTATAAACAAAGCCTATGGAGCAGCGTCAGGTTATAAGTTAATCGCAGCCTTCAGTTTATGGAATGCCCGGTGGGGATTTTGATGGGGACGGAGATGTTGACAATACCGATAAAGCAGGATCGGCATCGAATGCCGGACAATATGGCTATAAATCATCCGATTTTAATATGGATAGCCAGATTGCCAATCCGGATAAAAACGATGTTTGGGTTGAAAATACAAGTCTTTCGAGCCAGGTACCCGAATAAACTAATTGGATAAATTTTACCCGTAATAAAGCTCGGTCATGAGCAGAGCGGGTATTTTTTTGTAACCTGTATTTCAAATTTCGGTTTCAATATAAATTTAAAAAAAACAAAAATTATTTCCACACATATGAAAAAATGTATATGTTTATGCAAATTTTCAATAACACTATATTCTTACATAATGAAAAGAATAATTATTTTACTCATGATTGGGTTGATTTCGTTGGGAAGCTTTGCCCAGGAGAAGGGATTGAAGGGAGGCACAACCTATTTCAAGCTAACTGTTTTCCTTGAGGGACCCTTTAATGCGGGCAAAATGAATACAGACCTCAACAAAGCAAATCAAATTCCATTGTCACAGCCTTATCATACAGCACCATGGAATTACAACGGCAACGAATCCGTTTCGGAAATTCCAAACGGAGCAGTCGTAGACTGGGTTTTGGTTGATATAAGAACAACCTGACAGTGTTGGGGCAGCCACAACCGAAACCATCTTCGGACGGAAGGCTGCTTTCCTGATGAATGATGGATCGATATTCAATATTGATGGAACCACTTTGTTGAGTTTTGACAGCGTCTTCACATGATGTGTTTACGCCGCAGTCTGGCACAGGAATCATCCATAAATTATTTCAAATCATCCCATGATTAATTCCTACGGAATGTATACCTATGATTATACAATTGATTCGAGCCAGGTCTACGGAGAAAAGGCAAGTTATAAAGAACTTGTCTATGAAATGGGGAATCCTGTTGGCGACATTAATGGTGACGGTTTAATTGATATGACAGACAAAACCATCTGGAGGTCTGAAGCAGGAATTGAAGGATATAAATGTTCAGATATCAATATGAATGCCCAAGTTGATAACAAAGACTTGAACGAAGTCTGGATAAATAATTTTTCATATAGCTGCTAGTACCTGAATAATAATTCGCATTACTGGATATCAAAAGTTAAATCCACTTTTTTACTTTTAGAAATCTCAATTTTAGTCAATTTAAGCACTCCAAACTTTAGCCACTGACCAATTAAATTTATCTTTGCGGAAATATTCAACTATTACGTGCAAAAAATAAGAATTCATGAATCGCATTAATCTGCTTATCCTTCTGATGACGATATCAATCAGCGTTATCGGTCAAAAATTCAGCCTGAAACTTGAGATCGAAAACATACCCGAAAAGGAAATTTATCTGGCCAACTTTTATGGCGAGAAAAACAATATCGTTGATACCGCAATGCCTGTGGAGGGGAAAATAATTTTCCCCTTAAAATCAGATTACCATGAAGGCTTGTACCGGATATTCCTTGATAAGGATATTTTTTTCGATATCATATATAACAAAGAAAATATTGAAATCAAAACAGACTACGAGGATCTTTACGAAAAGCTGGTAGTTGTTACTTCCGTTGAAAACAAGATCTATTACGACTTTCTGAGAAAAGGGAATGATTACCGAAGAAAATTTGATTTATTGGCTCCAGTAAACGATTACTTCCCAAAAACGGATAGCTTTTTCTTTGTAGCAAGGACTAAGTTTCTTTTCATCCAGGCTGAATTTCTGGAATATATTGACAAGACTGTGAAGAAAAACCCCGATGCATGGGCAACCAAAATAATCAAACAAAAAAGGCCACTTTATTACAATCCTACACTGGATGAATATGGAAGAAAAGAATACGCTGTTGAACATTACTTCGATAATATGGATTTCACGGATGTTGAATTGCTCCGAAGCAATGTTTATACCACCATTGCCATTGAATACATGACGTTGTTCAGCAATCCCAGCCTGACACAGGACCAACTTGAAAACGAATTCATCAAAGCGGTGGATAAAATCATGTATGAAGCAATGGATAACAGCATTGTTTATGAATTTATTGTTGAATACCTTGTCAGTGGATTTGAACGCTTTCATTTTGATAAAGTGCTTGACTATATAGCCGAAAATTACAATCCGGAGCAGTGCGAAAACGAGGAGCGAAAAAATGACCTTCAGACACGGTTGGAAAAATATGCAGAGCTGACAATTGGAAAACCGGGGCCTGAAATTGCAATCCCGGATATGGATGGAAATATCACCAGACTATCGGAAATAACATCTGAATATACGCTCATTGTTTTCTGGGCCAGCTGGTGCCCGCATTGCGCCGAATCATTGCCCAGCATTGACAACATATATCAAACCGTTGACAGAAGCAAGCTTGAGGTGGTGGCTATATCGCTTGACAAAGAAAAAGACAAATGGGAATCTTCCGTTCAGGAATTGAATTTCACCTGGAAAGACTGCTGTGACCTGAAAGGATGGGATAGTCAGGCAGCAATTGACTACAATGTATATGCTACCCCCACCATGTTTCTGCTTGATCATCAAAAAAACATTGTCGCCAAGCCAATTACAATTAACGAATTAAAAAACGCACTGACAGCTGAAAACATTATTAACTAAATGAAATGGCAAACTCAGTAAATGTAACTTCGGAAATCGGAAAGCTGGAGGCAGTAATTATACATACGCCCGGCAAAGAGGTGGAAAATATGACACCGGAAAGCGCCAAACGGGCCTTGTATAGTGATATTTTGAATTTGGATGTGGCCATAAAGGAATATGATCAGTTCAGTGGGGTTTTAAACAAAGTAACCAAGACATATGAGGTAAAGGAGTTGCTGAAAGATATTCTGTTAGATGAGGCCACTAAAAACATCCTTCTGAATGAAATCTTTAAAGAAGAAAAGATAGGTCTGCAGGATGAGTACATCCGTTCACTTGCTGCCGATGATTTGGCCACCAAATTGATAGAAGGAGTGTTAATGCAAAAGGATAACCTTACCCGATTCTTGTCAAAAGAGCGCTATTCAATGCCCCCACTTCACAATTTCTTTTTTACGCGTGATGCAGCAATGGCAATTTACGACCGGGTTCTGGTTGGAGAAATGGCAAACAAAGTCCGAAACAGGGAATCGTTGATCATGAAGGCTATTTTCCGAAACCACCCGGACGTGAAATCAGAAACCATTGCCCCACTTGAATGTTTGGATTGTATGGATGAAGTTACAATTGAAGGTGGCGATGTTTTGGTGGCCAGCGATAATATTTTACTTATTGGAATTGGAACCCGAACAACTTCACAGGGTGTGGATTATATTCTAAACCGGATGAAGGAAAGGAAAGTCAATCGCCACATCATTATTCAGGAATTGCCCGAATCACCTGAATCCTTCATCCACCTTGATATGACATTTACCTTCCTGGATAACGATTATTGCATGGTTTATGAACCGTTGATTTTGAAACCCAACAAATTTCAGACGGTTCACCTTACTATTGAAAATGGAAAGGTAGCCGGCATCCGGAATGAAAACAACATTATTGACTCGCTTAGAAAGCTGGGAATGGATATGAAACCCATCTTATGCGGTGGAAAACATGATCAATGGATTCAAGAGCGCGAACAATGGCATAGCGGAGCAAACTTTTTCGCATTTGCCCCCGGAAAAGTAATTGGATACGAAAGGAATGTTTATACCATTGAAGAGATGAATAAAAATGGTTTTGAAGTTATAAAAGCCCAGGATGTAGTCAACAATTCAATTGATCCGTTTGACTATAATAAGTGTGTTGTTACCATCGAAGGATCGGAACTGGCAAGAGGTGGTGGCGGTGCACGTTGCATGACTTTGCCGGTCAGAAGGGCCTCCTTATAGAACTACTAAAACTTGATTTTTGCATATCTGTAATTTTCATCAACCCCCAATAGTTTTTGTGATTTTAAAAAAAATGGTGGGATACTATTGATCTTTTTTTCGATAATTTTACAAGCTTTAACAATCACACATTAATCATAAACCTATGGTGATTAAAGATACCCGGATTAAGGGAGTTTTTTTTGCGTCAGTTACAGCTGTTTTTTGGGGCTTCCTGGCCATTGCCCTGAAAATGGCAACACCTTTAATGGACCCGTTGACAATAGTATGGTTCCGGTTTTTAGTGGCTTTCACGGTTTTGTTTTTGTATTTCCTCATCACCAATAAGTCATACCTGAACATCTTAGTAAAACCTCCCATGTATGTGGTAATAGCCTCCTTGGGGTTAGGGATCAACTACATTGCTTTTTTGTATGGGCTGAAGTTAACAACACCGGGAACAGCACAAGTGCTGATTCAAATCGGGCCTATCTTTCTGGGGGTTGTGGGCCTTGTTTTTTTTAAGGAAAAAATCAGCCTCCGTCAGGGAATAGGATTTCTGATTGCCGGCATTGGTCTGTTTTTGTTTTACCGGCAAAGCATCAATAAAATGGTTGGGGAAGAAGACATGTTTAATATGGGCATTCTGTGGATTGTGGTAGCAGCTATGGCATGGGTGGTATATGCAACCTTTCAGAAACAACTTGTTAAAACCTACCCCGGCCAGCAACTAAACCTGTTTATCTTTGGGTTACCGGTACTATTGTTTCTCCCGTTTATAAAACCGTCTGGTTTTTCAGACTTGAATTTTGGAAACTGGATGCTCATGATTTATCTTGGGTTAAACACCTTAATTGCTTATGGTAGTCTGGCCCTTGCCTTTAAATATCTTGAAGCCAACAAAATCAGTATCATCGTTACCATGAACCCCATTCTAACTTTTGCAATCATTGGGATTCTAACGGTATTAGAAGTTACATGGATTGAACCGGAAACGATTTCTCTAAAAGCAGTAATAGCAGCAATATTGGTTGTCGGGGGGGCAATCCTGGCCATTGCTTTTGCTAAACCAGGAAAAAAGAAGGAAATATCGGAAATTATTCACGTTTCTATATCTCAGGAAAAAAAATAAATGGAAAAAAACCGATTCAATTTTTTTGATGGATGGAGTTGGAATCCACCTGACAACTGGATGAAAATAAGGACCATAGATATGCATACCGGTGGCGAGCCTTTACGGATTCTCATCGATGGGCTTCCTGAAATTAAAGGCACTACCATCCTTGAAAAAAGAAAACATTTCCGTCAAAACTATGATCATATCCGGCAGGGTATCATTTACGAACCCCGGGGACATGCCGATATGTATGGAGCCATACTCACAGAACCTTGCACACCGGATGGAGATTTCGGAGTTTTTTTTATGCACAACGAAGGCTATAGCACTATGTGCGGCCATGCTATCATTGCTATTACTAAGCTGGTAATTGAAACCGGATTGATTAAAAAAACTGAAGAAAACCCGCTACTGCTAATTGATGCCCCTCCGGGGAGGATTATTTCATCAGCTAAGGCAGTGAACAGAAAAGTTGAAAAGGTTTCATTTATCAATGTTCCTTCCTATGTATTGATGACAGATATGGAAATAGAAATTGAAGGAATTGGGAGGGTAAGATTTGATGTTGCATTCGGCGGTGCTTTTTACGCCATTTGTGGTGCAGATGAATTGGGTTTGAAATTGGATGCAACTGGCTACAACCAGTTGATTGATTATGGAAGAAGAATAAAAAATGCCATCAGTAATCAATTTGAAATAAAACATCCCTATGAAGAAGATTTGGGATTTCTATATGGAATAATCTTTACAGGAAAAGCTAAAAAAGAAAATCATCATAGCCGCAACGTATGTGTATTTGCTGAAGGGGAAGTTGACCGGTCAGCTACCGGAACTGGAGTCAGTGCAAGGGCTGCTTTGCACCACAGCAGAGGGAGTTGAAGCCGGGGGTTAGCATAACAATTGAAAGCATTATTGGCTCTACTATGGATGTCAAGGTAGTGAAGACAACCAAATTTGGCCCCTACGACGCAGTCCTGCCTGAGGTAACCGGAACGGCTTTCATTACCGGTTCGAATGAATTCTGGTTCGATCCGAATGACCCCTTGAAAAAGGTTTTGTGTTCCGATAGATTCAATAAAAATAATAATAAACGATATAAAAATGATGAATTTACGACTGGCTTCAATTCTTATCTTCTTTTAACATTTCAAAATGGTTTTACTCAAACCTTTATTGAGAAACTTGAAGAACTATCCGGGGAATACGGTTTTACATTTGAGTCGCTAAAAACGGATACTTTTTTACGGACAAGTATATTTTGATGATACCTCAGCCCCGATCATCAAAATCCTGAATCTCCACTGTTTAATCAACGAGTTATCGTCTCCCATTTGGGATTTGATAAACCGGTTGTATTCATTACGGAAGGGTATACGGCCGGTTATGCCATGCACAGCATGTATCTGAACGAGCTTACACCTATATTGATGCCAATCAGGTTTGTGTCGAACACCGGTTTTTGGCGAATCTGTGCCATCACCCATTGACTGGGAACAATTGACAGTTTACAATGCTGCCTCCGACCATCACCGGGTAGTTGAAATACTCAAACAAATTTATATCAAAAAGTGGATCAATACCGGCATCAGTAAAGGAGGACAAACGGCTATGTATCACCGCTACTTTTATCCCGATGATGTAGATGCAACCGTAGGATATGTGTGCCCTTTAAATTTCTCAATTGAAGATCAGCGAGTCTATCGTTTTTTAGAGCAGGTAGGAGATTCAGTATGCAGAAAAAAAATCCACGATTATCAATACGAAATGCTTAACAATAAAGCCATTTATCTGGAAGAATTTGAGAAGTTAGCCGACAGCAGAAAAATAAGCTACAGCATTGGTTTAACAGAAGCCTATGATTTAACCGTACTTGAGTATTCATTTGCCTTCTGGCAATGGGGCGGAACGGATTGTAAATCGATTCCGCAAAGGGGTGAATCGCCAAAAGAAATGGTTAATCACCTTAACCGGGTTGCAGGAATTGAATGGGTTTCGGATCAAGGCATACAAAGGCTATTGCCATTTTTTTACCAGGCATTGGCTGAAATTGGATTTTATGGCTATGACATATCCGCCTATCCGGGAATGACTAGTTTTAGCAAAACCCAACGTTTGGTTTTACGGCCCCCATTGAGTAAGTATTGAATATGATCCGGTGCCAATGTAAAAGGTTGATCATTTTATCCGGCACGAGGCCGAAAATATGATCTTTATTTATGGGGAGTGACGATCCCAGTCGGCTACTTCTGGTTGACTTAACCTATTCAACCAATTCAATTAAAATTGTTAAACCGGATGGACATCACGATACAAGGATAAATAATTTACCGGAAAATCAAAAAAGGTGGTTATCGAGACCTTAAAAAAGTGGTTGGAATAATCTGCTAGAGGGCAGTCAGTACATCCGAAAGTTTATCAATATCTACAGGTTTCGTCAAATAACTATCCATCCCTGCTTTTAAACTTTTCTCTTCATAATCTTTCAGTGCATGAGCGGTAAGGGCAATGATCGGAATTTTGGGATTGCGTACATTGTCATCCCCTTTCGGATGGACATTGTGGCCTCAATTCCATCCATTACCGGCATTTCAATGTCCATTAACACCGCATCAAAATCTTCTTCTGCCAACATTCCCAATGCAATCTTTCCATTGTCTGCAACTTTTGAGGTATGTCCGAGGCGCTTCAAAAAGCAATAATAACCTGCGAGTTCAGCAAATTGTCTTCTGCTATCAATAAATGAAGGGTTTTCTTGCAGGTGGTTCATCAAAAATAGCTATATCCGATTTATTCTTATCTACCTGAAGTTCAATTGAAAAAACAAAATTGCTTCCTTTGCCCTTTTCGCTTTCCACATATATTTTACCTTTCATCAATTCAACAAAATACTTGCTGATCGTCAGGCCCAATCCTGCCCCACCGTATTTCCGGTGAGAAGTACTATCGCCTTGGGTAAAATCAAGGAAGACAAGTTTTTGTTTCAACTTAGAGATACCTATGCCTGTGTCCTTTATGGAAAAGTTAATCCTGGCAAATTCATCTCCGGCAGAACACTTTTCCTGCTTCACCTCTACCCTCACCTCACCATTGTCAGTAAATTTTACAGCATTTCCGATAAGGTTGTACAAGACTTGTCGCAGGGCATCGGGGTCACCAACAACAAACTTGGGTATGCTATGGTCAATTTCAAGGCTGAGTTTAATTTCTTTGCTGATGGCATCCAGATAAAAAGCATTAACCACTGACTCAACCAATTTCGTAATATCAAAAGTAGAACTCTTTAGCACCATTTGGCCACTCTCTATCTGAGAATAATCCAAAATATCTTTAATAAGGGCCAGAAGGTGTACAGATGAATCCTTAACGCGCTTAAGGTTAAGCTGATGCTCAGGGTCAATATCCGACTTTATGGTCAAATCGCAAAATCCGATAATGGCATTTATGGGTGTACGTACTTCGTGGCTGATGGTAGCAAGAAACCGGTTTTTGGTTTCATTGGCCAACTCAGCCTGCTCCTGGGCAATTCTTCTGTGCTCATTTTCCTCCCGAAGTTGTTTGGTCCTTTCTTCCACCCTTTTTTCAAGTTCTGCATTCAACAACCTCAATTCTTCGTGTGCTTTTGATTTCAGGCGATACCGGCTCCACAACACAACCATTAACGAAATAGCCAGCAGGGTAATGAAAATGATGATATTCCGGGTGTTCTTTACTTTCGAAATTTTCAATTCAAGATCCTTGGCTTCTATTTTATTTTCCTGTTCTGTTTCCTTAATAGCATACTTCAGTTGCAACATGGAAATTTTTTCACTGGTTTCTTTGTCAAATAAGGAATCGTTCAGCTTCGAAAACTCAATAAAATACTCCAGGGCCTTTTTATAATCCGCTAATAACGTATATGTCTGTGAAAGCTGGTCAAGGGTTTCCCTTAATACCCGGAGCAAATGAATCTGCTGCGCGATATCCTTACTCTCATTAAAATACTCAATAGCCTGTGATAACTTACCCGATTCCTTATAAGTGACCCCAATGTTTTTAAGGGTAGTAGCAATCAGGTTTTTATCTCCGATGTTTTTGCTGATGTCCAGGGATTGCCTGTAATAGCTCAGAGCCTTATCAAATTCATTTTTATTTCTGTAAACATTCCCGATATTGTTGATGATCCCGGCAGGGCTGTCACCCTCAAAACCTTCTTCCTGAGAGATCCTCAGAGCTTCTTCGTAATAGTTTAAAGCCTTATCATTTTGGTCGTCGTACCAGTGTATGTTTCCAAGGGATAACAGCGCATAGACGGTATTCTCCTTGTCCTGGTATTCACGTGAAAGCGACAAGGCCTCTTGATAATTGCGAATGGCTATTTCTGTTTGCCCCAGGTTTCGGTAAACGACCCCGGTATTAATTAGGGAAGTTGCTATTCCAGAAAAGTCTTCAATACTTTTGTAAACACTCAATGCTGTAAGATGATATTCCAATGCTGTTGGGAAATTGCCCAGAAATCGATAAATCCGGCCTATATTGTTTGAGCATTCACCGATGCCTTGCTTATCAGCAAGTTCCTAATTAATGCGGAGAGATTGTAGAAAGTAATCCAATGCTTTGATGTTATCGCCCATAACCCGGTAACCATCTGCAATATTATACATGGCATCGGCCTGCAATTTTCGGTTACCTTGCTTGTGGGCCAACCCTAAGGCTTCCGTGGCAAGTTCAACAGTTCTTTCCGGCAAATGCCCCAGGTAGTATTCCGAAAGCTCCAGCAGGAGTTCCGATTTTTGAGTACCTTCAGAAGAATTGATAAGGGATTGGATAGAGTCAACGGATCTTCCTGGCAATTGATAAACCAAGCCAAAAAAGAATAAAAACAGAAAATAAAAATTTACAGATGTATTGCTCTTTTTCAAATGCCTTTGTTTTTAAAGGTTGGGTAAATTGTTTCCTGTATAACTAAACCTGGCTTGTATACGGAAGAACCTAAACATAAGTTGTGAAATTAATTGATTTTTTTATTTAAAGCAGGAAATTGAAAATATATTCTTAACTTTTTTTTGATTTGCGATTATTTACTAATTTTGCCCACAATGGCTATTGCCATTGCTAATGAAGTGGCAATACTAAATCAAGGTCCCGTAGCTCAGCTGGATAGAGCAACAGCCTTCTAAGCTGTGGGTCACAGGTTCGAATCCTGTCGGGATCACAAATCGAGAAACAAAAAATATTAAATCCGCTTAAATCATTGGTTTTGAGCGGTTTTATTTTTTACACCTCCGCAATAAATACCAGAATTTTCAAAAAACAGGTGACCAATTTGGTTACCACTTTTCAAACACAAAAATGTGGAATAAAAAAAATCTGATAAATGATTCTTAATGTTATAATTGGCTTAGATAAGTGACAAGGTTTTCGGAGTTTTCAATTCCCATTTTCTTTCTTAACCTGAATCGGGCCATACTGATGCTTTTATGCGACTGAAAAGTGATGGTTGAAATCTCTTTAGTTGACATATTAAGCCGTAAGAATGCACAAAGTTTCAATTCGTTTGGGGACAGGTCTGGAAACTGTTTTACTAATTTCTTGTAAAAATCTGCATGGACTTCCTGAAAACGAACCTCAAAATCTTTCCATACATCATCTGTGGTGCTGTGCTCCAATTCTTTAATAATATCATCAACTATTTTTCTATTGTCGGGCTTAAAATCGTATCTGGATTTTTTGAGTTTATCCGATATATTCATTATAAACTCATTTTTCTTTAATAAGTACATTACGTTAGTGGTAAGTTCTTTATTTTTATAGTCAAGGTCATAAAGCAAGGTTTTCTTTTCAAGGTTTATTTTTTTGACTTTAAATCTTTGCAACCGGAACAATAAAAACAAAATTATCAAAGCCAGAAAGATACTGGAGGAAATCATTATGTAGATTAACTCTTTTCTTTTTTGCCTTGATGCGATGCGAGATTGTTCTATTTCCTGCTCCTTCAACTTTTTATCAAAATTAAACTGCATTTCTAATTGCGTTATTTTTTTGATATTTTCATCTTTAGACAGGCTATCAGAATAATTCTTAAACTTTTTCGCATAACCTAGTGCTTTAACAGGTCGTCTGGTCTCCTCATATAATCTGCTCAAATATTGAGAAGTAGATTTAAGTAGTAACAATTGTCCGGTTATTTCAGCAAGGTGATTACCCTTCAATAAATTTTGTTCAGCTAGCGCGTAATCCTGATTCTCTAAATAGCAATACCCCATATTAGTTAATAAATCTGCTTTTAATATTGAAATGGGTCCCAGGTATTCTGACCCAATATTTTCCAGGTACTTAGATCCTTGTTTATAATATTCTATTGCTTTTATATAATTTTTTTGTATTTTTTCTATGTCGGCATACACATTGTAAATATTGTACAATCCTTCATTATAGCGAAGTTGAAGAGAGAGTCTGTATGCCTTTTCCAAATAATCATTGGCAATTCCCAATTCATCAAGTTTCAAATATATTTTACTCAGGTTGATAAGAATGTTAATGGAACCAAATTGATCTTTTAAATCCTCCCTTAATTGCAAGCTCTTGTTAAGATTATTTATGGCTTCATTGTAATTCTGTAGTATCTCATTCAAGGCTGCCAGGTTGTTATAAAAATCAGGCAGGATCTTTTTGAGATTTAAACTGTCGGCTATGACGACCCCCTTTTGATAGTAATCCAATGCATTAGGATAATTAGCCAGCGTGAAATATACATTTCCCAAGAGTAGATAAGCTATTGAAATTCCTTCCTTTTCATTAGCTCTGTGAAAAGAATTTGCTGCCTTTTGATAATTCTTTAGAGCATTGAAAAGGTCATTTTCAACTACCTGTATATGGCCCAATACAATGTACATGTGTCCTATTCCACTCTCAAATTCAATCTCCTTAGCCAGGTTTAATCCTGTTTCAGCATAAAACAATGCAGAATCAAGATTTATTTTCAAATAGTACTTTGCAATTCCCTTATAAAAATTAACTTGCGCTGTATCATATTTTTCATTCTGTAGCTGAATTCGTAAAGTATCAACTAAATTTTGACTTTAACTTGTGCTGGCATGGAGCTGAGTGTTATCAGCAGAAGGATACATACAAGACTTTTAAAATTTATGAAAAGTATTTCACTCCTAATTTATATTTACACAAATATATAGTTTTTCTGCCAGATAAAAGATTAACTTTTTCATTGATAGGAATGGTAAGTCTTGTAATAAAATGTAATTATCTAAAAATAAAAAACACAAACCAAAATCATTGGATTTGGTTTGTGTTCTAATAGAAAACATAATCAAACTTTTACTGCAAAATGAAAATTAACTAAATATTATTATTATGAAAATTATTTTTTAATCAATTTTTTATTTATGATTCTATCTTTTATTTGAGTTTTTAAGTAATATACCCCTTCAGGATATTGACTGAAATCCAGCAAATATTCATTGATTTCCAAATTTTCGGCGTTAAATAATACAATACCCTGTGGATTAATAACGGTCAGTCCCTGCAGGATTTCTGGCGATCTAATGATCACTCTTGATCCATAACAGGATTTGGATAAATTTGAATATCACCGGTATTGTGATCTTCGATTTTGCTGATCACTTCCGTAGCTATATTGGATGGCTCCGACTCTCCTTCTTCGTAATTTGCTTTCACATAATAATTATGAATTCCAATGATATTTTCTGCATCGATGTGTGTATATGTGGTATCAAAAGATTGATCAAGATATTCGAACGGATCTTCATTATGTGCATAGTAGATGTTATATCCCAATAAAGCTTTCGAAGCCTTTTCTTTTTGGTTTACCGTGATATCACCCTTAATAGGGTTGTAGGGTGCCCGTGCCTTTGCTTTTTCATTGTTCACATTTAACTTTTGTGCCTTTACCACTTTTTCCTGGTTAGGTGCCCATATCCAGAGATCAAGTAAAAAGTCACCGATAGCAGGTGCAAAATTACTGAGGCTGTTTAAACTCACCTCAACAGAATATCCCTCAAGAGCTCCATCTACCGATAGAACCGGATAGGCATCCGTGGATCATTGCTCATGGGCTCTAAAAATATACCCACATGAGTCGTACCGGATCAATCGAGCCGAGCGGGATTTCCAATTCCCAAATATCATTCGCTGTTGTCTGGAAAGGTCCTGCATAAGCTAACTCTGTAAAAGTATTCCAGTCGACAATATGGAACATATACGACCATATTCCTGTGACGCCCCATGATGCATGATGGAAATCAACCATTTCGACTGTGCACCGGATAAGCCGACAGATCGAACACAACTCCATAGCCGAAATCAAACCATTCGTACATACCGTTTACAGGATCATTGTCATGCTGGTAAAGCCTCTACCATCTCACCTTTCCTGAACCTCACCTACCGATTCCCAGTTCAGTACAATATTTCCTGAGCCGTCGGAACTGGCAGTTAAATTCTGTGGTGTAAGCAAAATAACGACTGTTTGCGTATTGGAGGGTTGTGATTCTCCACTGGTATAAATAGCAATTGCATAGTAAACATGAGTTCCTCCTTCTACTCCTACATCGGTAAATTCATTTTCCGTAATAATTCCTGATACAGGTTCATCATTCCTGTAAACCATATATCCTTCCACATCAGGACTCACGATTTCATCCCATGTACAATAAACTTCATTCACGTTTTGCAATGTTGCCGTGAAATTGGTTGGTGCCGTATAAATAGTTATAAAATCACAAACCTGCTCCGACTCTCCCTCATCATATACTGCACTAACACAATAATCATGATATCCTGCCACAACATCCGGGTCTTCATAACTTGTTTCGGTGGTATTCCCGATCATGCTTCCATCCTTGTATACATTATAATTGACGAGATCAGCATTATCGTACAACTGGATCATCCGGAAATCATCCATATAAAATTTGCATGTATTATTGTTATTCCATGCATAGAAATCAACTCCTTCGAAAGTATTATCGCCACCCGTGCCGTATATGCTCAAACTCCACTGCCATTCATGGATCAATTCCTGGTCGATGGAAAATTCTGCCCAGTCATTATCGAGGTCTACCATTAATTCAACATGGAGCCATTTGTCATATTCATAAGTGAAGGTAGCTGCACCAAATCCTCCACCATCAAGTGTACCAATACCGTTCTCATCAAAAAATGCCTGCATTCCCCAGAGTGCACCTATTGTAAGGTCATGATCCTGCAGCGCATTAAAGTAGGCATTAAAGTCTGCCGGGATATACATCCTGAAATTGACGGAATATTTCCCTTCCTCCAACAGATCATCTGTGAGGTAAAGCAAGTCGGCATTATACTGGATAATTACGGATTGGTCGCCGCTATATGCATTCTCATTGGAAATATAAGGATCATTTCCGGTACAAGGCTCCAGGGTCCAGGTGGTCCAGTCGTCAGGGTTCTGACAGGCTACTTGTTGACCGACAGCATAATTTTCAAAATCATCATTAAAACGTGTTATACCCTGGTTTGGGGCCGTCCAGTAAACCACCACATCATCATCGTTGGCTGTGGTCACCACATTAACCGGAGGTGTGAGTGGGGCCAGATAAAATACCTGATCACACATCTCTTCAGATTTCTGACCGTCGTCATACATTACATAAATGCAATACTGATATTTTTCAGTAAGGGTCAGTAGATCAGGGTAACTGGTTATCGAAGGATCATTTATTGTTGCAGACAAGACACCATTATTGTATATTTCATAACCTGTGAAGTCCGATACACTTTTACCTGACATGGCCATTTCATTCAGGACTATATCATCAACTGATATTGGCCAGGCGTTGTTGAACTCCGATACAAAGGCGAAACGTGCCATCTTACCTGCATAATTCTCCAGATCGAGGACAACTTTTTCTTCATAATGATTATACATGGTGATCTCATCGCTATATGTCAGTAAGGTATCCCAGGTAGACATCTCGTTTCAATCATTACATAAAATTTGGAATAGCCATCGGGATCGGAAGAATAATTGAGAGCAACGAAAGTTCGCTGGCTGCTGCAAACGAACAGTTGGAGTAATCAGCCAATTAAAATCCTGCGCCGTATCGGAACAAAATGCAGCATAAGCTCCATTATAAACATACTCCATATCATCGTTGTACTGCATCCATGAGGCACCTGCCGGGTCGTTCAGTGGTCCGCTCAGTGAGGTGCTTTGTTTGATTTCCCAACCACCTACAGGTGGCCAGGTACTCATTTCAAATCCTTCCACATGCGCTGTTCCGGGATTTTCAGGAACTGTCCAGTTCAGATCAACATTGCCGTCATCGTAAAGGGAGGCCGTAAATTCCGGTACGGGATTGTATACCTGCACCGTTTGAATGATGTTGATGCCGTAATCCTCTGTTTCGCCATAATCAACCGCCTCACAACTTGAGAAAAGATCGGGACCGGCACTGTTCCTGACCCGTAAGATCGTCAATCCAAGCGCTGCATCTTCAGGAATATACACTGAACGGTTATTTCCTGAGAGGTTTCATCACTGCTGATATGCGAAACTGCCCGCTCTCCTTCGTCATCCAGGCTGTTGTTTCCATTAAAATCGATCCATGCTGCGATGGAGCTATTTGTGCCGCTGATTTCAGCCTGTATGGTCAATTCATAGGCCCTGCCACGCTCAAGGTTGGCACTCAAGTTGGTATAATTATTATAAGGACTCCACCAGTGCCACCGCTCCCAAATTTTCAACAACCGAACGTAACACCATCAATGTAATCACCTGCAATTGTCCCATTCAATGGCTGCGGAATGCAATATTGTCCTTCCATAGCTAAATTTAAAGAACTTTACACTGCCGTATTCGCCTTCTTATGCTGATACAACAAATCGAGTGTAGATTGATCGTAGGGATCCAATTCATCGCCATTGCCAAAGCCATGAAAATATCTTACCATGGTATTGGCTGTATGTGTAATTCCGCTAATAAATTACCCACTGCGACGGTTCATCAAAATGTTTATAAGTGGTTACCATTAAGTTACTGCCCCAGAAGCTGTATACATAATCAAGCGGGAAATAAACACTATGATTTGCGAATGGCATTAAAGGGCTCCTTCAAATACTAAGTACGAAATCAACGGGCCGCTTGAGTGAATCTTCCATATTTAATTCGTCGGTCTCCGACATCCATATGGTAACCGGAATATCATATCTGGATAATTCTCATCGAAATAGTAATAGTACATGATGTGCCAGTGATGTGTTCGGACCTCCGACATCTTCCGATTTCCATAAAGTGTTTGAACATAGTATCCCCCACCCGAATGTGTTATTGAAATCGGATGCCACCAGCTCGACTCAAAATCACTGTTAAATCCGTCGCTGATATCAACCTGAACAGTGCCTTCCTGTTGAACATACTCTATATTTGATGAGATATTGTTCGACACATCCTTTACTATCCGCAAAATCTATCTCCACATAACAATTGTACAATCCGGGCGTAAGGAAAAGTATAATCAAGGCTGAAAGTGCAGCACTTTTGGATTGATGTCCTGTCCGGGATAAGAGGCCAGGCCCTATGCCGGGCTCTGCATCAGTTTGACTGTATATTCTGATCCGTCCGAAATTCCGAACCAATGTTTTTTATTTCAATTTCCAGTGTTGTTTGAACATTCTCTTCAGGGGTTATATCCCCCGGCAAGGGTATGCTTTCAGATCATCCAGATGAACCTTTTCCAGCCAATGCCCTGCACTTCATCCAGTTTGACTTCACCTCGTCCGCCGGCTGGATTGTATTTGGCTAAAAACCAAGGTAATTATCCTCCGGCAGCAGCACTTACATCCACCTCCATATATGTATACCACATCCACGGAATACTTAAATTCTGTATCAAACCGGATACACCGGTCTGGCCGTCTACCCATACAAGGGATAACTCACCCGGCCACCAGGGACTGCTGAATGCATAAAATCCGATCTTATCACCTGCTTCGATATGCAATTTAGGTGTATACAGTGTATCAAAACAATCCATATTCCCATTAATGCCATGCATAGGCATGACCCTCTCCGACAGCCGGGGCATAATCGTGGGTCCACATTGTACTTGACTGGACTCCAGCCATCAGGCGGGAAAAGGGATAATTCAAATCCTTCATAAAAATGATCGAATGGATACACGTGCTGTATGATGCTCATGGAATTGTTATTGTCCGTTCCCATGTCATCAGGCAGGGTGGCAGTTATTTCATAATCGCCTTCCGTATCGGGATTCCAAATCACTTCCACAACAACCTATCCGACTGTGAAACAGGACCGGTTGCAGCGCTTGCAAATTCAATGCCATTTGCAGTAAAAGTTATAATTGTCGAGTATAGTAGTCCCATTATTTTTTATGGAAGCATATGCTGTGACGCAATCACACTCAAAAACAGCCGGGTGAGATAAGGTAAGATCGATTACGGCAAAACTCATCTCCGGTGATCATGACAAATGATGTTGGCAGCCCAGCCGTATAAGCCTCAAACGGCGTCCATCCTTGTGCTATGAAATGAATGGTGAGCGCACCCGTCGTATTTGAAAGATGCCGCTATTGTCCCCGGATTCGGTCGTTTTCATAAAATCCAATAAGTGAGCCTTGCGTGTTATCTCCAACATAGATATAAAACTCAGACCAATCAATATCGAACTGAATAAATCGAGTCTCAATTTTGATCCTGTTGTTGCCGGATAAATGGTTAAAATACTCCCAATCATCCACCGTAAGATTTCCGTCCAAACCGCCGGCATCGGTAAGGCACTGAGTGAAGCCGTAATGGAAGAGGTCGTATGGACGGCATGGTAAAATGGTGGGATCAAAAAACGTGCATACCTAAAACTTTGTAGAATCATTCTCCGGATTTCAATCACCCGGCAGGATGGTTGGAACTTCCATATATTATAAACCCCGGAGGGAGGTGTCGATTGTTTGGGCAAAGGTGTATTCATAACTCTGATTGTAATTGAGCTTAGACTGAACCTACATTTTCAACCACCTCGTTTCCTTTCAATACATATTTTACATCAAAGTCCGATTGGGGGATCAGCACTTTCATTTTTAATGACAACCCTTATCTTGATCAACGGGTAGGAGGTGGAATTGAAATAACTATCCGGTGAGGTAATTTGCACTGCAGTCAGGTCGGGCTGACAGGGGGAGGCCCAAATAAAGCAAAGATAATCCTATACGATCTTAGGACCGGATCACCGTGCTGGCAGGTGTCCAGTTAGTATATCCAAAACCCCATCCATTCTTAGGACGATCCAGCGCCTGTGAACCGAAAATGGCGGTTTCGTATATGTGTTCCATCCAGCCCAATGTTCGGTAACATCGAAGTCGAGTTTACCTGTACCGAAACCCAGTAGCTCCTTCTAATGAAGTTACAATGGAGGGTGAGATAAATTTCAAAATAGGTGCTTACATATCCGTTGAACAATTCTTCATCTTTATAAAAGTCGGTATGTTTAAAACAGCCAAAGACCGTATCTCCGGGCATTCCGTTATTGTCATTGAGAATATATACATTCAGCGTATCTGCACCGCCGGGAGCATTCTGCCAGTATGAACCCACAATGCCAATTGAATGGATATTCCAGGTTTCACCCGTCGGAATATCAAAATCATCAGCAGCCGCACAGGTTTTGGTATTGTTAGAGGTCGTGCTGAAATGGTGAGATGCCATAAACCCGGTTCCGGGATTGTACATCTGATCAAACAGGATTTCACCTGATTTGGGTGTTTTGAAAGGAGTGGGTTGCTCCAGTTTCCCCAAATACTTCTGATCCTGACCATAACCTGCAGTAACCAGGATAATGGCAATACTTATTATTATAAATGATGTAAGTGTTTTCATGTGTGTTGTTTCAAAGTTTAAGATTCTCCATTCATTTGATAAGCGGCAAACTCAGTGAAGCGTCCTGTTTATTTTGTGATTTTTATTTTTTCTAAGTGACTGCGCTGATTGTCTGTAATTTTTATCAGGTATATTCCAGAGGGCAGATGAGATACATTGATTTCTACTGTGCCTGAAACTCCTGATCTTTTCAATATAGCATTACCTAAAATATTATAGATGATGATTTGGTGATCCTTAAGGTTTTCTATATGTAAAACATTATTTACAGGATTGGGATAGATCCTGATCGCCTTTTCTGAATTCATATCAATGATAGAGGTTTCGATATCCCCATATCCCAACAGCATCACCTCAACCATTCCATTGGGGTCATTGCTTTCAATCTGCAATGTACCTTCAAATAACATTTGCCCATCGGGAGCAAAAGTTACATCCAGTTCTTGAAAGGCTCCCGGTTCTATGTCAAAAGTTGTCAGATCAACAGTAAAAACAGGGTTTGAGGAAACAATATCCGTTACAAAAAGAGTAGCAATTCCTGTATTACTTAGGGTTAATAGTTTCGTGGTGGTTTCATATACAAGTGTGGTGTCAAATGTAATAGCCATTGGATCTACAGCAATTGCCGGGTAAGCGATCATCCCGTTTCCGCTAACCACTATTTCAGTGACACTATAATCAGGGTCGTTGCTTTCGATTTCTATTATGCCTTCAAACAAACCTTCATCATCTGGAGCAAATGTCACTGTAAGTTCCTGGCTATCTCCCGGATCGAGTGAAAACGAAGTCAGGTCAACAGAAAAAACGTCATTGGTTGAACTGATATCTGATATAATCAATTCTGCAAATCCGCTGTTTGACACAGTTATAATTTCAGTTGACGATTCACCGACATAGGTGTCTTCAAATTCAATGGATACAGGGTTGACATTGATAGCGGGCAATTCAGGCAATCCTTCTTTGCGTAACACAATCCCTCCCGAACCACCGCAAATAAATCCGGTATAGTTGTCGGTAAATGTAATACGGTAAAAAGCTTTATCATAATTACCATTGTATGCCGAATTCCAGGTTGTACCGCCGTTGGTTGTTTTGTAAACCATTTCAGGAGTGCCCACCACCCAGGCTGTGTCTTCATCCCAGATAAACGGTGTGTGCAACAACTGATCTCCGACTTGCTGATCGGGAGTCCAGGTATTTCCTCCGTCCCAGGTAGTGAATATATAACCGTAATCACCTGCAGCCATTCCGTAATTGCTATCCAGAAAATGAACACCCAGCAGAATGGGGCCTGCACCCCCGCTTGCCGGATTCACGATTGTCCAGTTTAACCCGCCATCGGCAGAACGTAATATGATGTTTTCATTTCCGACGGTTACCAGCGAGTTTTCATCCACATATTCAATCATGTTACATGATGCGTTTAACGCAACCGGGGTTGTCCATGTTGATCCGCCATTGCTAGTTACATACACCTCATCACCGGCTAACACCACACCATTGTTTTCGTCCCAAAATTCCACATCATAATAAAACGACCATGTTCCGGTAGCATAATTCAGTGTATCCCAGGTTAATCCGCCATCTGTGGTTTTAATCAGGTAGTCATCCCAGCCGACAGCAAAACCTGTATTCATATCAATAAATGACATGCCGGTCAATCCTGGTATTCCGTCAGGCGTCAATTGCATCCAGGTGCTTCCTCCATCATTGGTTTTAATCACGATTCCGTCGCCATTGTAGGTGAGGCTCTCTCCAATACAATATCCAACCTGGTTTTGGCCTTCCGGGAATTCAATGTCCATTAATATAAAGTTAAAACCGGTTTCAATCCATTCCCAGCCGTCAATCAGCTCAACAACACCAGTGCCTGATAACTGCACATCATATGGATCGTTTACCGGATCATTGCTCCAGATTTGCATGATCCCTTCAAACAATCCTGAGGCAGGAGGCGTGAAATGTACCGGTATATCACCACTCTGTCCGGGTTGTATGGTAAATGCCGTATAGTCAATACTAAAAGCCAGATCAGTGAACGTAATATCAGAAATTACCAGTGGTTCGTTTCCTGTATTGGAAAAGGTAACATTCTCACTGGATGTTTCACCCACATACGTATCATCAAATGCAACCGTATCGGGTATGATTGAGAGGACAGGAGCGTTTATTCCTTCCTTACGCATTACGATACCTCCTGAGCCACCGCAAATAAAGCCGGTATAGTTATCCGTAAAAGTTACCCGTAGAAAGTTTTCTGCCAGTTTCCATTGTAGGCTGTGCTCCAGTTATTCCACCATCGGTTGTTTTGTAAAGGAGTTCAGGTGTACCACATATCCAAATGCTATCCTGATCCCAAATGTGGGCAACATGCAGCAATTGATCGTTAAACGGTTGAGTTAGCGTCCATGTATCTCCTCCATCGGTGGTGGTAAGTACATGACCATAATCACCTGTAGCAATGCCAAAATCTGAATTCAGGAAATCGACGCCTAGTAAAATATGACCGGGCACACCTGTACTGTAAACTTCTGTCCAGGCAGATACCCACCATCAGTCGAACGATTGATACGGTCTTCTCCACCCACGAGAAAACGGTATTTTCATCAGCATATTCGATCATTTGAGGAGCCTGTTGTTATCCCCGTTGCCGCAATCCATGTCAATCCTCCATCATCTGTTACGAAAGTTCCATCCGTCCACAAGCAGTAACGATACCATGGTCATAATCCCGGAATTCCACATCCACCATTTGCCAGATGTTTTGCTGTATTACAATGGTATCCCCATGAGCTACCGCCATCTGTTGTTTTAATCATATATCCATCCCATCCTACCGCAAATCCGGTATTTATGTCAAGAAATGAACACCCCTGTAATCCGGGAATACCCTCAGGTGTAAGTTGTTCCCATGCGATCCTCCGTCGGTGGTTTTAATGACGATTCCCACGCCGTTGTATGTTAAACTTTGACCAATGGAATAACCGATTTGATTTTGGCCTTCCGGGAATTCGATGTCCATCAGGATATAGTTAAAACCGGTTTCAATCCATTCCCAACCCATGTTTAATTCAACAATTCCATTTCCTGAAAGCTGCACCTCATAGGGATTGCTTACCGGATCATTGCTCCATATTTGCATAGTTCCTTCATAATAGCCGCTTACAGGTGTAAATGTACCGATATCGCCGCTTTGTCCAGGAGGTATAGGAAAGCAGTGTAATCGATACTGAAAGCAGATCCGTAAAGGTTATATCAGTAATATTGACAGGATCGCTACCTGTATTTGAAAATGTGAAGTTTGCGGATGTGGTCTGTCCGATATAAGTATCCTCAAATATGTATGAATCTGGAGTTACCGAAAGTACTCGGGTATAAGTACCGTACCAATCTTCCGGGATGCCTGGCGCTTGCATATGTTCCCAGGCTCAGGCATAGAGCAGGTAATCGTGAATGTGTAAAATTGATTATTCATTTTCATGGATTTATTTTTTTAAATTATCATTTTGCATCTTTTCCAATGCCTTGAGTAATTTCTTCAGTATCATTTTCCGATTTCGTTTGTTCAATTATCTTATCCAAATTTTTTATCCAGATCATTGGAGTTTTCCTGTTCACTTTTCACTTTTTCTTGTTTTTTTTTTCATCGGTTTTATCGTTTCAAAATCGCTAACAAAACAAGATGATAAAAATGTAAATATGAAATATCTGGTTGCTACAAAAGTTCTACAACTTATATTTTAAATGCCACAAAAGTTCTACAAAGTTTATATTTTATTGAATTTAAGCCTTATATATTTCTTGCTTAATAATTGATTCTATTATTTTTCGAAATTAATAAAGAGGAATACATTGTGGGTCTCAACTTATCATATTCAGGTCTTAAGATATAGCTCATTTGGTCTCAATTTATCATCAAGAGGTCTTAATTTGTAAATGAATGACGGTAACCGGATACTATATAAGCATTTTGGGAGATATACACTATCTATTAGTGTAAAAGGAGTACAGCAAAATTTAGTAGTTTATTCCAAATTCGCCATCATTTCCTCCACCTAAGGATTTAACAATCAATGTATAAAGATCGATTGTAGCATTTTTGTGGCATCAAATTGCCTGTTTGTAGAACTTTGTAGCTGGCAGATTCTTTTATAATTCACTTAAGGGTGCTTTCCTTTGTGTCCTTCAATTTAAATTGGATTTTAAAATGAATTCGAATTACTCATATATATAAATAAATCAATTGAACAATTAAATTTGAAAAGTATGAAAATGAAACAAGTAATTTTACTCTCCGATTCTGCTTACGTTCATACTGGTTAGCAACTCATTTTCGCAAACCAATTGGTGATACGATAAGTGCAACCTATGTCGCTGGTGTCATTCAGACCGATGGCGATTTCGATCAACTTGGGGAATCTTCGAGTTGTCCGGGGTATTTTGAACGTCCCGGTACCGAATAATGCGATCATTGTCAGCGTAAATGTTGAGTATTCTATGACTGCCATTACAGGCGCATCTATGAACAATGCCATGTCCCAGCTAAAGTGTACTTCACCAAACGGTACCGCAGAACCTCAAATTTATGCGGGAACGGGAGGCTGGTCTCGTGAAACTGAAATGTATTCCAGAACCGGATTAGATATTGCAAATGAGGTAACGACAATATTTGGATTTGGTGTTAATTTTGAATTACATGCCGGAACTATTTATTGGAATGCACCCACCGGATGCAGCGATCTATACCAGGTGGTTGATGATGGCACATGGACAGTTACCGTCATTTATTTACCTCCTGGGCCCCCGGAAATCCAACTAATCCGTACCTCCAGCAAACATGGAACAATTGGTTGACCTTGGATACTGATCTGACATGGAACTTTGGTTCAAATACCGACACCTATGATGTTTATTTCGGAACGGATAATCCACCTACTACTATGGTAGTCTCCAATGCTGTATCAGGTGGACCTACAGGATCATATGACCCGGGTACTTATGACTGAGGCAACTGAGTATTTCTGGAGAGTGGTTACAAAAAATGCATTAAATGAAAACCTAAGTAATGTTTGGTCTTTTACTACCAAATGTGCCTCACCAGTTTATCCCTATTTAGAGGGTTTTGATGGGGTAACTGCCCCTGAATTTCCTTCATGCTGGATACCCTTATCAGGTTCCACAAACCAGTTTAGTAGAATAGATAACTGGTATGATCAGTGGGGTGGATATGCAAGAAGTGCTCCTAACGTACTCAGGTTTATTGCAGATGCAGAACCTTCTCCAAATTTGGTGTTGGTTTTCCCTGAAGTGGGAACCATATCAGATAAAGTGGTGTCGGTTTACGGCATGAATGAAGTTGATTGGATTGGCGGGCAGACCAATCAATACCCGATTGAAATCGGTACCATGTCCAATCCTTTTGATATTAATACTTTCACTGCATTTGACTCTTATATCCCGGGTGCTGAGTGGACATTGCATGAATTTTATATGACCGGATATACCGGAACGGATACATATCTCGCCATAAGAGGAGTAGTGCCACAATATGGAAACCTTTGGGTAGATGATATAACCATAGATGAGGTTCCTTCCTGTATAAAACCCTCCGATCTGATTGAAGTTGATATTCAGGCATTGGAGGCTACCATCGGCTGGACCGATGTGAACGGAGCTACATCATGGAATATTGAATATGATACTGCAGGATTTACACCGGGAACCGGAACTGTGGTAAACGTGAATTCCAATCCTGCCACCATCACCGGACTCATGGATGGAACATATTATGATATTTATGTTCAGGCCGATTGCGGCGGTGGAGATGAAAGCGCCTGGAGCTGGCCTATAACCATTCTTACCAAATGTTTGCCCTGGTCAGTACCCATTGATGAAGATTTTGGATTAGATCCCTATCCTCAAAATCCCGAGCTACCGCTTTGCTGGTCGCTTATTAATATCTGCGGAGGACAATACGGCGGAATTTGGGTTCAGAGTTATAATTCCTATGCTGGCTTATGTATTGCCATGGATCCTTTTGGAGATGCTGCATCAGAATTGATTTTAGCTTCACCTGCATTATCACCCGCTATAAATACGGTCAGAGCCACTTTTATGGCACGATCAACAGGAGACAGGGCTATTATTATGGGAACAATGACTGATCCAACGGATGAAACAACCTTTACTCCTCACGATACAGTTTCAGGATTAATTGATCAATATCAAACCTTTACGGTTTATTTCCATAATTATGCTGGAACAGACACCTACATTGCCTGGAGAGATAATGCTGCCGAATATAATAATAGT
>JAWKKM010000020.1:0-117145 GCA_041393255.1 Bacteroidales bacterium
AGCATTTTCCTTATCTTAGCCATTTAATTTTAATCAATATAAACATGAAAAATTTCTTTCTATTTGGTTTACTGCTTCTGGCAACATTGTTTTCGTGCACCACAGAAGAAGCTGATAATAATATCGGGCCTGTAGCATTCAAAAATATCGGTGACCTTGATGGTTTGGACAGGGGTGACTGCTTTGATTTCGTGTATCCGGTGACATACATTATGCCGGATGGTTCAACCACTGCAATTGAAAATGAAGGAGAGGTCTACCAATTAAGGGTTTGGTATCAGGAGAATCCCAGGTACACCCAGCGGCCTGCCTTTCAGTATCCTGTTGAGGTTGTTGCCATTGATGGAACAATTTCTACTGTTATCAGTAATTCGGAATTAAGAGAGGCCTATTCATCGTGTGAGGAAGAAGAATGTTTTGTGTTGGTTTATCCGGTTATCTACATCATGCCTGATGGATCATTGATACCTGCTGCCTCGGACGACTCTACCGGAGAGTTTTTAAGATGGTACAATGAGAACCCGGGTGTTCAGGAGCGCCCTGTCCTGCAATATCCTGTTGATATTGTATTTCCAGACGGAACCACCCAAACGATCAATACGGAGGCAGAAATGCAGGAGGTGATTGCAGATTGTGAATAGATAATAACCGGGTATGGTAGTATGAAACCGATTTTTGTTATCAGCAAATCAGTTATGGATGATATTCTATTTCCTATCTTTGCATCCTAAAAACTAATAAATGGAAGGGTTTTCAAGTCGAACCAAAGTATTGATTGGGATTGTAATGGTTCTTACTATCCTGGTAATCGGTATATCCGGATACATGATCATTGAGCAAGACAACTTTTTGAATGCCCTTTATATGACTGTTATCACCATTTCAACGGTTGGATTTGGTGAAATTCATAATCTCAGCCCGGCTGGAAAGATATTTACTATTTTCCTCATCATAATTAGTTTTACAACTTATGCTTACGCCCTTACAACAATATCGGTCCATTTTTTTGAAGGACAATTAAATTATATGCTTAGAGGGTATGGAACCAAAACAATAAAAAAAATGAAAAATCATGTCCTGATATGCGGCTATGGAAGAAATGGCCAGCAGGTTGCTAAGGAATTAAAGGCACAAAACCATCAATTTGTCGTAATCGATCAAAACCACGATGAAATTGTAAAAATTGTTGATAAATCTATTAGTGTTATTGAAGGCGATGCCACGCAGGATGATATTTTGCTGAAAGCAAATATAAGAACTGCAAAAGCCCTAATTACGACGCTCCCCATTGATGCTGATAACTTATATGTTGTATTGACTGCACGTGCCCTAAACCCCGATTTGGAGATCATAAGCCGTGCATCCAACGAAAGTACGGAACTCAAACTTCGAATGGCGGGAGTTGATAACGTGGTTATGCCCGAAAGGGTAGGAGGAAGCCATATGGCCAATTTAGTTACCCGGCCCGACATTATTGAATTTTTGGATCACGTTTCGGTGCATGGCGAAGATCCTACGTCATTGGAAGAATTTCAGTGTCCTGAACATCATGAAGGTGAATCGGTAAAAACGATCGGGGAATATGCGATCAGAAGGACCACCGGAGCAAATATTATTGGTTTTAAAACGCCGGATGGCAGGTTTATTCTAAATCCCGTTCCGGAAACCAAAGTGATCCCCGGATCGAAGCTTTTTGTTATGGGAACTCCTGACCAAATTAACAAAATGAGGGGCATTCTTACTCAATCCTAAAGGAGCTGTTTTCATGCGGAATATTATAGTATCTCTTGTCCGGCAGTTTTTGTTCTGGTTGCTTGTTTTTGCCATAGCAAGGGCAACTTTTTTGGTTTTTTACAAGCATTTATTGGTTTCTGAACAAATTGAATTGGGCGAAGTTCTAAAAGCTTTTTGGTTTGCCTTTCCACTCGATATTTCTACAGCTTGCTATTTATTACTTGTTCCTTTACTTATTCTTTTTTTCTATTCATTGTTCAACAAATACTGGATTTTTTTGCTGACTAAAATATACACCGCTTTGGCGTTGATCGTTTATTTGTTGATAACCACAGCTGAAATCGGGATTTATGCTGAATGGAAAACCAAACTGCACTATAAAGCATTGAACTATCTGTCAAATCCTGATGAGGTTTATAATTCTGCTTCGACATCAACGTTTTTTATATTAGTTATTGTTTTTATTCTACAGTTTTCGGTTGGTTATTATTTTTATTTAAAGGTTGTAGGGAAGTATTTTGTTCTGCAAAGCCGCCATATATTTTACTCTGTTGTTTTGTTGTTTTTTGGAGCTGATTTTGTTTCTGGGGATTAGGGAGGGATCAGAGAGATTCTGATCAACCAGAGTCAGTCTTATTATTCGAACCATAATATACTAAATCTTGCAGCCGTCAATTCGGGCTATTCATTCCTTGATAAGTACGATTGAAAATTATAAGTTTAAAGATGAAAATCCCTATGGGTTCTTTAATCAGCAAAGGGCGAAAGCCAGAGTTCAACGATTGCTTGAAGTTCCAAAGGATACTACAACCAAAATATTAAATGCTGAAAGGCCCAACGTTGTTTTGTTATTGCTGGAGAGTTGGTCGGCCGATGTAATTGAATCGATAACGGGAGAAACTGGCATCACACCAAACTTCCACGAATTGGAGAAGGACGGAATACTCTTTACCCATTTGTACGCAACAGGTAATCGGTCGGAGCAAGCCATGGCTTCCATTTTTGGAGGGTTCCCATCGACACCCCTGGCCTCAATTACCCATAACCTTGATAAGATTCTGAAATTGCCCAGTTTAATAAGAATTATGAATAGAGAGGGTTATCAAACTTCCTTTTATTTTGGAGGCCAGCTTATCTATGGTGGAATTAAATCGTATTTGATGGCAAATGACTTTGACAGGATACTGAGGGAAAAGATTTTGATGACGATGTGTTGCGCGGGAAATTAGGTGTCCATGATGAATTTGTTTTGACGAAACATCAATGACTTAAACCAGGTAAAACAGCCCTTCTTTCGGCATTGTTTACATTGAGTCCATAGCCTTACGACCAGCCTAAAGACCGTGTAATCGATTTTGCGCCGATTGAAAATGAATATTTGAATTCAGTCCATTACACTGACAAATGCCTGGGAGATTATTTCAGTAAAGCAAAGTTGCAACCATGGTTTAAGAATACCCTTTTATTATTGTTGCCGACCATAGTCATAATTCGCATAAAAACTGGTCAGTGTTGTTCGAAAGATTATCGTCGGATCCCTTTGCTAATTTATGGTGATGTAGTTAAGGATTCATTTCATGGAATTACGATCGATAAAATTGTGTCACAAAACGATATTTCAAAAACATTGCTTCATCAATTGGAATTGGATGCAAATGAATTTGAATGGAGCCGTGATTTGTTTAATCCTGTACTTCCCGAATTTGCTTTTTTTGAAGCTACTGATGGTGTGGGCTGGATAAGTCCGGGTGGGTATTTTGTTTATCACCGCACACTTGACAGGTATTTAGAATATGATATTCAGGCCGGGCTGGCTGACTCAATTATTCAGGATGGAAAATCGTACTTGCAGGTTTTGTTTCAACAATTTATTGATTTTTAGAAGATCCCTTTCTGTCTGCCTCTGAATAAGGCAATGATAATTAACAGCGTTCCCCAGGAAACCAGTGAAATATTATTTATAAAATTTGAAAGATCATGCCCCCATAGATCATGTATATTGCATCCTGTAAAAATAAAACCCATAATGATAATTGTTTTTCCAACACCATCAAATTTCGAAAAGAAAGCCAAAAGCAAGAAAATGGAAAGCTCATTAAACCCAAATGCGTTGTGACTTGTAAATGACAGCAACGGTATCATGCTTATTAGAAGTGCAAATTCAGCAACGCCCGAATTTTGAATGTTTTTCCCTTTATTTATAAACCACCATATTGATACCGCAATCAATGATAATAAAGCGATCTGATATGTTTTGATGAGAACCGGGGTAAAGGTTATTAATCGGACGGGCGTATATCTTGCCAGTATAGAAAAAATGGTGTGGTTAGCTTCCTGTAGTAAGTCCTGTTTGTTATTGAGTTCAATCATTAATTCATCAAACCAAAGTGTTGATTGCTGAAGAAATTCGGGGAAACTATAAAACAGCAAGGGCAGAAAGAATAGTACAATGACAGATATAATAAAAACAACAATGGCCTGATAGTTTTTCTTAACGATGAAATAGGGTATAAATATTAATGCGAAGGGTTTTATAAACAGACTGATGGCGAGGAAGAGGGCAGAATGCTTTGGCCTTTTATTTTGATAGAAGTACGCTGCCAGGATGTAAAGCACCAACAGGATATGGTTTACCTGTCCCAAATGAAGTTCGCGTTGAATGTGGACGATCAATATGAGAATAGCGAGTAGAACAAGGGTATTAATTTTTGCGAAATTCTTAATCCAGTATTGTGATGCAGTTAGTTTTGCGGAAAGGTAAAATCCGTAAATCATAATGCCGGAAAGGGTAAACCAATAGATTATTTTGGCTGTGGCAAATGAGAAGATAGTAAAGGGTATGAAGTATAGTGCAGAAGTAGGTGAGTACTTGAAGACATAAAAATCATCTTCCGGGATGCGGAACAGGTTTTCGCCTGCCAGCAGACGTTGAGCGGATTTGTAATAGACTTCAAAATCGGCCAGCCAAAATCGGTTGTTGATAATCTCCAATACCATAAACAGAATGCTGAACAGGGCGAATATTGTGAATCCGAACCAGGGGTTTTGATGATAGTATCGTTTAAGAGAAATACTTTTCATCATATCCCATTATTTCAAATCCTGATCATCGGTTGGGGGGTCGTTGACAGGCTTTTGGGTGTAGGGTTCGGTTCCTTTGGGTTGTTCGGGTTTGGTTTCTTCTTCGTATTCAGCAGCGGTTTGAGTTTGCTGACTGGGCTTGGATTTGGGTTTTGCCTTGGTGCTGAGTGGATCATCGAGATCGATGCCGATATCTACATTGACATCGCTTTTAACCTTATTGGCTTCGCGGGTAATTTCGTTTTTAATATCGTTGGTAGCCCTTCTGAGCTCATTGATCCCTTTGCCTAACATTCTTGCAAATTCAGGAATTTTTTTTGGCCCGAATACCAGATAGATGGCAACAACGATTATAAGTAATTCGCCACCACTAATATTGAAAAACAGCAAAATTGAATCCATAACAATAAATAGAACCACAAAAGATAAAAAAAGTCTCCGAATGAGAGACTTTTAATTTCGTATACAATGAGTATTATTATTTCTTCTTTGGCTTTTCAATTTGAGCTTGTGAGCTCTTTTTGCCTTTAAGCAGGTCAAAAGCTATCGGACTTGCTGTAAATACAGAAGAATATGTACCTATAATAATTCCAATCAGCAATGCAAAGGTAAATCCACGAATAATTTCTCCACCAAAAATGAAAATGGTTAACAATACAAGAATGGTGGTACCCGATGTGTTGATGGTCCTTGCCAGGGTGCTGTTAAGAGCCCCGTTTATATTCATATTCAAATCATGTTTTGGATGGAGTTGAGTATATTCCCTGATCCTGTCGAAGATAATTACCGTGTCATTAATGGAATATCCGATAAGTGTTAAGATTGCCGCTATAAATGCCTGGTCAATTTCCATGTTGAACGGCAGTAGATTATAGAATATACTGAACATCCCCACAGTAATAATGGTATCATGGAACAAGGCAATAACTCCTGCGAGTCCAAACTGCCACTTTTTGAAACGGATAGCAATGTAGATGAATATAACGATCAATGCAAAAGTGATGGCCATAAGCGATCTGTTTCGTATATCGTCGGCAATGGTTGGCCCCACTTTCTGTGAACTTAAAATACCAATTAGTTTTGAATCTGTTTCATTTTCAGTACTGAAATCAGTATATTTAATACTCTGATCTTTATAGAATTTTTTAAGTCCCGTATACAATTTAGTTTGAATGATGGAGTCAACTTCAGGTTCGTTGTTATCAATCATAAAAGTAGTCGTGATTTTAACCTGTTTATCAGGGCCAAAAGTTTTTACTTCAGGAACAATATTTTGCCCATCGGCATTAACAAATGCATTGGCTAATGATTCTCTGAGTTCCACGGTATTTACGGGTTGGTCAAATCGAACAGTATAGGTTCTTCCGCCCGAAAAGTCAACACCATAATTCAGACCCCTTAAGCCCAAAGAAAGGATACTTACAACAATGAGGATTCCAGAAATTATGTATCCGATTTTTCTCATTTGCAGGAAATCAATATTAACCTTTGCCAGAAAGTCTTTAGTGAAATTATTGGCAAAATTAACGGTCTTCTTCTTGTCAAGCGCCCAGCCGAAAATCAACCTTGAGATGAAAATAGCCGAGAACAATGATGACAGAATACCAATAATAAGAGTGGTTGCAAAACCTTGAACCGGCCCTGATCCGAAGATATACAGAACAATACCTGTTAACAAAGTAGTAACGTTTCCGTCAATGATAGCAGAATAGGCATTTTTATATCCATCATCAATCGCAAGTCGCATTCCCTTACCAGCACGGATCTCTTCCTTGATACGTTCATAGATAATTACGTTGGCATCCACCGCCATACCAAGAGTAAGTACTATACCCGCGATACCCGGCAAGGTAAGCACTGCGCCAAATGAGGCAAGTACTCCAAAGAGGAAGAAAATGTTTGTAATCAATGCAAGGTCGGCAATCCAACCGGCGCGATTGTAATAGAAAATCATATAGATCAGGACGAGGATAAAGGCAATTACAAAGGACCACAATCCTGCGTTTACAGCTTCTTTACCCAACGAGGGGCCAACTACAGCTTCTTCAACAATCCTTGCGCGTGCAGGTAGTTTACCCGCCTTCAGAATATTTGCAAGGTCTTGAGCTTCCTCAACATCCATGTTTCCTGAAATGGAGGATTGTCCGTTTGGAATTTCCCCATTAACAGTTGGAGCAGAATAAACATAGTCATCCAGAACAATTGCAATCTGGCGGTTGTTATCCTCGGCCGCTTCAGCTGTTAAACGCTTCCAGGTTTTAGCTCCTTCAGCATTCATCGACATGGAAACTTCCACACGACCGTTTTGATCATAATCCTGACGGGCATTGGTTATTACTTCTCCGCCAAGTGCTGCTTTTCTGTCACGATTGGTGATTTTTAAAGCAACCAGCTCCAAAACATTCGATCCCTCAACACGCGGTTTGTTTGTCCATGAAAGCCTTAAATCACGGGGGAAAATATTCCGTGTCTCTCTGAGGTAACGGTTTACCTTAGCCGTATCTTTAATGGCGGCATAACCAACAGTTGCCGATTGCCCGGGATAATACTGCCCTTGTCTTTGCTCGTAAGCAGGATTAAGAACTGAATATAAAGGATTATTCTTTGCGTATTGTTCAAAATTTGGATCATCAACATCCAGATTGGTTGTATCTCCTTCAAGCTGGTCTAACAATGATAGTTCTGTTGTGTCAGAAACAGTTTCGGTTTTAGCGATCTCTTCACCTTCATCCGTTGATGTTTCACCAACTTCATTAACATCAGCAGGTTTATTTGATTCTTCTGTTTCATTGCCTTCCAGAATGGCAATCTTTTGTGCAAGCCTTGTATTTGCTTCGGTAAAATACTGATGCAATTCATTAAACCTGTAGGTTTCCCAAAATTCAAGGTTTGCAGTTCCCTGTAAGAGCTTTCTAACCCTTTCAGGATCTTTTATTCCTGGTAATTCAACCAATACCCTGTTTGAAGATGCAATCTTCTGAACATTTGGCTACTGAGTTACACCAAACCTGTCAATACGGGTACGAAGAATGTTGTAGGTGCGGTCGAATGCTCCACTGGTTTCGGAACGGATGACAGAAATAACCTCATCATTTGTTGAGTTTGCTGTAATTCCTTTGTCCCTGAACTCATACAGAAAAATAGAAGCCAGGCTGAAATTGGGATCAATTTCATTTACAGCTTCCCCAAACAAAGAAACGAAATCTTTTTGACTGTCCTTTTGCTTTTCATGAGTGAGGCTTAATGCCTGTTGAAATGTTGCATTCTGGCTGTTTCCTGCCAATCCGCTTACGATATCTCCAATGGACACTTCAAGGGTAACGTTCATTCCACCCTTAAGGTCAAGTCCAAGATTGATCTCTCTCTCTTTACATTCTTTATAAGTATATTTTCTGATCAGGACATTATATACTACCTGATTCGACATTGAATCAAGATAATAATTCTCCCGGGCACGTACGATGGAATCAACTAAAAAACCTTTCAGTAGATCATCCCCATTGGCTAATTCATTAGCTAATTGTACTGTGGCTTCATTTTTTGCATAGTCCTCTGCCTTTGATTCAATCCGTGACGTTATAAAAGTAAACGAAAGCTGGAATAAACAAACAAGTGCGAATAATATGGCAAAAAATTTAATAGCTCCTCTGTTCTGCATTTCTGTCGTTTTTAATATAAAAATTTACGCTAATTTTTTGAGGGTGCAAATATAGAACAACATTATTAAATAAACAATTAATTAAATTCCATTATAGTATATTTTTCAACAGTCATTTGTGTAAAAGATTTAGTAATGAATTTGCATCTTGCTCCTCACCTATTGTATTGATTATTAATATTATAATGGTAGGGGTTTTGATCTTCCAATCTATTCCGCTTTTAATGATGCTTTGAAATATTTAAGCTTTCTCTTTCGGATAGTTGCAATTTTCAGTACTTAAAACTGTTAAAATTTCAATTTTGATAATTAAAAATAGCAAATTTTATCACTTTTTAATGAGCATTTTCAATGGCCATTAATAGCGTATCCATTTCCACAATTCCCTATAGTTTATTTTTTTCCATACATTAATATACCTGTCCTGTAAATTTTGGCTGCCAGCCAGGTAGCAAGCAGAAAACCTGCAATTAAAAACACTGCAGATAATATAAGATCAGTATAGGGTACACCAAAAGGAATTCGTACCATCATAATAACCGGTGAAGTAAGTGGAAAAATAGACAACCAGAATGCTGCAGGGCCAGCGGGGTTGTTCATGATGAATTGGGCAACAACCACAGAAATAATAAGTGGAATCGTAAGTGGCATCATAAATTGTTGGGTGTCTGTTTCATTATCCACAGCCGAACCGATAGCAGCGAATAATGCTCCATATAAAAGGTATCCTCCGATAAAATAGAACAGGAACGCCCCAACTATGGTAATAAAATTTATGGATTTAATGGATTCCAAAACAGTGAGAAGGGATTCATTTATGTTATTTGATTCTGTGGCTTCTCTAATTTCTTCAGTTGGAATGAGTCCATTTCCTGAGGCGCATTTGCGACGATTGAACACGTGATACATCACCGGAAAAGGTTGCGAAAAACACAGACACTATAATTAATGTAAAAACTATCCAAAGTATGAATTGGGTCAATCCCACCATAGCAACACCCACTATTTTTCCCATCATCAGTTGAAATGGTTTTACCGAGGATACAATCACTTCAACAATCCGGTTTGTTTTTTCTTCAATCACACCGCGCATGACAAGGGACCACATAAACACAAATATATAAATCATGATGCCACTAATAATTCCGATGGCCATGCTCAATTCCGTTGAACTTGCTTCCTCTTCGCCGCCTTCATTTATTTTAATGGTAAACAGATTGATGTTCGATTTTATGGATTCCAGAACTTGTGGGTCAATACCTGAGGCATCCAGTTTTAATGCCTCTACCTTTCTTTGCATTGAATTTTTTATATACCCTTTCACAATAATATTCGGCTGTTTGTGCGAATATAACTTAGCTGATTGCGGAACACTTAATTCCGTGATGGGTATATAGAGTATAGCATATAAGTCATTCTGGTTTATATTCTCTTTTGCTACCTCCAAATCCGTCACCAGAGAGGTAAACTTAATATTGTCAGTATCCTCAAAATAGTTGAAAAACAACCCTGTTTCATCAATCACTCCAATGATTTTATCATCTCCTTCCAGTTGAGCAATATAAACAGGAACAATAAATAAGGCAGCCATTAATATGGGCCCCAATATGGTCATTATTATGAAAGAGGTTTTTTTTACCCTTGTTAAATACTCCCTTTTTATGATCAGCCCTGTTTTATTCATTTTCTTTAACTTTTGAGATGAAAATATCGTTCATCGAAGGTAATATCTCATTAAATGAAAGTATTGCTAGGTGAGGCAAGAGCTCGGATAGCAATTCATTTTGATTGGCATTGTGATCAATTGAAATGGTTGCTGTTCCATATTCACCCATTTCTTGTTGAAGGACTTTAAATGGATGGCTTAATATCTCATTCAGGTCTATATTGTTATTTTTATAGGTAAGGCTGAAAGTGTTTGATTTGTTATTCTCCTTTATATCTTTTACGCTTCCTTCCAGTATCTTTTTCGAATTGTCAATGAGGGTAATGTGATCACACAACTCTTCTACGGAAGCCATGTTGTGTGTGGAGAATATAATGGTCGAGCCTTTTTCTTTCAGATTTAGTATCTCCTCTTTCAATAGATTAACATTGATAGGGTCAAAGCCGCTAAAGGGTTCATCAAAAATCAACAATTCGGGTTCATGAATAATTGTGACAATAAACTGAACTTTTTGCTGCATCCCTTTTGAAAGCTCTTCAACTTTCTTGTTCCACCAGGCTCCAATATCAAATTTGTTGAACCAGAATTTTAACCTGGATTGAGCATCCTGCTTTGAAAGCCCTTTCAGGCGAGCGAGGTAAATGGCTTGTTCACCAACTTTCATTTTTTTGTACAAACCTCTTTCTTCAGGCAAATAACCTATTTTCTCAATGTGTGATGGGGTAAATTTTTGATCCTTGAACAATATTTCTCCCGTGTCAGGTGCCGTGATTTGATTAATGATCCTGATAAGGGTCGTTTTCCCTGCTCCATTAGGTCCTAACAATCCATAGATACTTTGCTCAGGTACAGAAACACTTACATCAGTAAGCGCCCTGTGAGTGGCAAACTGTTTATAAATATTCCGGGCTTCTAAAAGAGGTTTCATTTATTGTATTTAAACGAACGATGCATTATTATCATTGACAATTTGTGCTTTATTGAGCAAAATACTCCCTCATTCTGGAGAAAATGCTTTTGTCCTTTAATGTCGGATTTGGAATAAAATTCTCCGACTTCCCCAGCTTTTCAAGAATTTCTCTTTCTTCCTTCGTCAGGTTTTTGGGTGTCCATATGTTAATATTTACCAGGAGGTCTCCGGTCCCATATGAATTAACTGATGGAAGCCCTTTGCCTTTTAACCGTAAAACTTTTCCAGCCTGTGTACCGGGTGTGATTTTTATTCTTGCTTTTCCATCAATAGTCGGAACATCAATGGAAGAACCAAGGGTAGCATCCGTAAAACTAATGAAGGCATCATACAATAAGTTTCTGCCATCCCTTTCCAACAATTCATGTTCGATCTCTTCAATCAGAATGATCAAATCGCCCGGCGTGCCACCGCGTGCACCCGCATTTCCTTTGCCACTCATCGAAAGTTGCATTCCATCCTCAACACCGGCCGGAATTTTAATGCTTATAACTTCTTCTCCTTTTACGATGCCATCGCCGGTACAAACAGGGCATTTATTCACAATGGTTTGTCCTTCTCCACCGCAGGAAGGGCAAGTTGAGGATGTTTGCATCTGTCCCAGAAAAGTATTGGTAACGCGGGTTACATGCCCTGTACCATGACATGTTTGACAGGAGGAATAAGAAGAACCGCCTTTTGACCCTGATCCGTTGCATGAATCGCAACCAATGTATTTGTTAACTTTTATTTTTTTTCGGCTCCAAGAGCTATCTCAGCAAGTGTAAGTTTAACTTTTACCCTAAGGTTAGACCCTCTGTTGACGCGCCTGCTGACGCGCCCTCCAAATCCGCCACCGAAGCCGCCAAATGCTCCGCCAAAGATATCGCCAAACTGGCTGAAAATGTCATCCATTGACATGTGGTAGCCATTCGAACCACTGGCACCTCCAACTCCGGCATGGCCAAATTGATCATATCGGTTCCTTTTCTCCTGGTTGCTTAAAACCTCATATGCTTCGGCAGCTTCCTTGAATTTATCTTCGGCTGCCTTGTCATCCGGATTTTTATCAGGATGGTACTTAAGGGCCAATTGACGATAGGCCTTTTTAATTTCAGAATCCGTTGCAGATTTGGAAACGCCTAATACTTCGTAATAATCTCTTTTTGACATTGTGATACGGTGCAGTTTAGTTCTAATATTGAGTTGCTCATTTAGGGTGCTTATGTATGACCCTTATTGGCCAATAACCACTTTCGAAAACCTTATTACTTTATCATTCAACAAATAACCACGTTCAATTTCATCAATTACTTTTCCTTTTTCCTTTTCGGAAGGAGCAGGTATTTGTGTAATGGCCTCATGAAAATCCGTATCAAAATCGGATCCTATGGCCTCAATTGGTTTTAATCCCTTTTTTTCGAGCCCGCTTTTCATTTTGTTGTAAATAAGTTTTACACCTTCTTTTACAGCCTCACAGTCGGTTGATTCCTCGCTTGATTTAATAGCCCTTTCAAAATCATCAAGGACGGGAAGTAGGTCTACAATTACATCCACTGATGCGGTTTTGCTTAATTCAAGCCTTTCTTTAATGGTCCTGCGCCTGTAATTATCGAACTCAGAATAGAGCCTAATGTATTTATCGTTTGCTGCATCCAACTTTTCCTGTAATTCTTCTTCAACTGTCTTTTTCGGAACAGATGTTTCTTCATTTTTTTCTTTACTTTCAGTAGTTTTTACAGATCCTTCTTCTGGTTTTAAATCTTTACTCTTGCTTTCAGCAACTTTCTTTTCCTCTTTTTTATTCTTAGTCTTTCTTGCCATAATTAAAAATTACTTAAGATATTATGTTTTCAATGCTTTAAATCAAATTCTAAATACGGGATTTTGCGATACCAAATAGTTTGCCAATTAATTTTACAGGACATTGTGGCAGGATAATTTTAACAGCTATTTATGAAGTTTCAAAGCAGTAGAAATTTATTTAAAAAAAAGCTCCGTTATTAAACGGAGCTTACTGACTTAAAATTTATACGTAAAGCGGAATTATCCTTTAATCCGCATTTTATAAAATGACCTGAAAACGAAGTACAATGCGATGGCAAAAAATACCAATCCAACATAAACTGATGCAGCCCTGAATTGTGGAGCAATAGCAATTTCCATAGCCAATAAACCAAACAAAGTTGTAAATTTAATTACCGGATTAAGCGCAACTGAAGAAGTGTCCTTATAGGGATCACCAACTGTGTCTCCAACTACTGCAGCAGCATGTAAATCAGTTCCTTTTTCCTGCATGTCAACCTCAATTACTTTTTTTGCATTGTCCCATGCACCTCCGGCATTGGCCATAAAAACAGCCTGGAACAAACCAAAAAATGCGATCGATAATAAATAAGCAACAAACAATGCAACCGGTGCATTAGATGTTTCGGTAGGGGCAGAGATAAATGCAAATGCTAAGGCAAAGGAGAAAATAGCAATAAAAATATTCCACATCCCCTTTTGGGCATAAACCGTACAAATCTTAACCACTTGTCGTGATTTTTCAACATCCGCTTTTTTAGGGGCGTTTGGATCAAGGTTAATGTTTTTCTTAATAAACTCAACAGCCCTTGCAGCTCCCGTAGTTACCGCCTGGATAGATGCTCCTGTGAACCAATAGATAACTGCACCACCAAGTAAGAATCCCATGATCGAATATGGATTTAGTAAGTTTAAAATTTCGATGGGTTCTACCCCAAGTGTATGTTTAATAACAAGGATGAGTGAAAAAATCATTGTAGTGGCTCCAACAACTGCTGTACCAATCAATACAGGTTTTGCTGTAGCTTTAAAAGTATTTCCTGCGCCATCATTTGCTTCAAGATAGTATTTGGATTTTTCGAAATCAGGTGTAAATCCAAAATCTTTTTCAATTTCCTTTATTGTTTCTTCTCTGTTTTCTTCAATCAGCGAGAGCTCATAAATGGATTGTGCATTATCAGTTACCGGGCCATAACTGTCAACGGCAATGGTAACCGGTCCCATTCCCAGCATACCAAAAGCGACCAGTCCAAAGGCAAAGATGGATGGATAGATCATGAAGTTGTCTAATCCGTAAGTGCTTGTATAATAGGCAATGAACATCAGTAAAAAGAAAACCATACCTTTCCAGAATGCACTAAAATTACCAGCAACCAATCCGGATAGGATATTTAAAGAAGCACCACCTTGTTTAGAGGCCTCCACAACTTCATTAACGTGGGTTGATTTTGGACTGGTAAATAATTTTGTAAATTCTGGAATCAAAGCAGCCCCTAATGTACCAGCGCTAATAATGACAGAGAGTGAAATCCAAAGTTTATCAGGAAGGTTGCCAATAAGGAAATAACTCGCTAAGAAAGTTACAACAATAGATAAAATGGATGTAATCCAGACCAATGATGTTAAAGGTTTTTCAAAGTCAAGATCATCTGCATTGTGATATTTGGCTTTTGTAATCATATTGTTAATTCCGTATGAAACCACAGAAGTTACAATCATCATAATGCGCATGACAAAAATCCAGGATAGTAATTGAATTTGGTATTCAATGCTCGTTACTGCCAACAGGATAAAAGAGATTAACGCAACACCCGTTACTCCATAAGTTTCAAAGCCATCTGCCGTAGGTCCGACACTGTCACCTGCATTATCACCAACACAATCGGCAATGGTTCCAGGGTTTCTTGGATCATCCTCCCCAATTTTAAAGATAACCTTCATGAGATCGGAGCCGATATCAGCAATTTTTGTAAAGATACCGCCGGCTATTCTTAGCGCAGAAGCACCCAATGATTCACCAATGGCAAATCCGATAAAACTGGCACCGGCGTATTTTCCCGGAACGAATAACAGGATTATCAGCATCATGATCAATTCAAGGGAGATCAGCACAACACCAATACTCATTCCTGCACTAAGAGGGATGTTCAGTAATTTAATGGGCTTTCTTTCAAGCGAAGCAAAAGCCATTCGTGAATTGGCCAGCGTATTCATCCTTATGCCAAACCATGCTACACTGTACGAACCTAAAATACCAATAACGGTCCATCCAAGAATCATTAATACACCACCTATTCCAAAATGGGCATCAGAAAGCCATCCGAAATAGAAGGCAACAGCTGCTCCGATAAAGAGGAAAAGAATAGCTAAAAATTTTCCTTGCTGAACCAGGTAAGTTTTGCCTGTTTCATAAATTACATGTGCTACATCAAGCATTGATTGGTGAGCCCTGATTTTTTTTACTTTCATAAACTGGAACAAGCCAAACATGAAGCCGGCAAAGGTTATCAGAAAACCCCAGTACAAGATTGATTCTGATTTGATACCTGCAGGTATTACTAAATCTGCTTCACTGGCCATTGATAACACTGGGAATGAAAGTACTCCAAAAATTGATAATAGTCGTTTCATATTTTAATATTAAGTTTTGAAAATTTGTGGCTAAAATACTAAGTATTTTCAGAAATGGAAAATTAATTCAGATAATGATCTCCTTTTAAGTAGATTTTTTAAATGGGTTGCAAATGTTGATAAATCTACATGTTGAAGTTATAATGCAAGTTGTCCGATGTTGATAATTTTTATTTTTTCTTCGCAAAAACAGGCTTTGAGTATAAAATAATTAATACTTTTATCCTTTGTTATAATGGGACAAATGGAGATGTAGTTTGGATGGAAAAAATTAAGCTTGAAATAATCGGAATGTCTTATAGCCAATCGCAAAGTGGCGCGTATGCCTTGATTTTGGGAGAAGTGGCCGGACAAAGAAGGCTTCCGATAATTATTGGAGGGTTCGAGGCGCAGGCCATTGCTATTGAACTTGAAAAGATGAAACCAACCCGGCCACTTACACATGATCTTTTTAAAAGTTTTGCTGAAACCTTTGGTATAACGATTAGTGAAGTAGTGATCAATAACTTTATACAGGGTGTCTTTCATGCTGAATTGGTTTGCCTTGATGGCAAAAGAGAATTGAGGATTGATGCAAGGACATCTGATGCTGTTGCTCTTGCATTGCGGTTTCATTGTCCCATTTATACCTATGAAAAAATTATGTCGGCAGCCGGGATCATTGTGGATGAAAAAAAGGAAACTGCAGAAGGTTCGAAAAGTAAGTCGAAAACAGAGAAATCAGAGACAAAAAATATCTATGAGCAATATACCACCACTGAATTGAAAGACTTACTGCAAAAAGCGGTTGAAAAAGAAGAATACGAGAAGGCCTCACGAATCCGTGACGAAATAACCCGGAGGAAAAAATAGTAATCCATGATGATTGTGTTTTACACCCCTTTTTTTATTACCCATTAGTATCATTCTAATCCGTTCAGAATATGAAGCATAAATATCTCATTTCGGTTTTAATTATTTTAATAATTGTTTCAGGTGTTTATGCCTTTAGTCAGCAAACATCAGCAGATTCGATCGGCGGGAATACAGATACCCTCATCGAAACTGTTGCTGCGGGTCAGGTCGAAGAGATTGCATCCGGGCAGGAATCATCCAAATCAAATCTTCTATTGGACAGGGATTCCATGAGTGAGTTTTCGTTCATTACAATCCTTCGTGGTTTGCTTGGAATGTTGGCCCTTGTTGGGATTTGCTATTTGTTTAGTTCAAATCGGAAGGCCATTTCGTGGAAGGTTGTTATAACAGGGCTTGCATTGCAGGTTGTCCTGGCATTGGGTGTTTTGTATGTACCAATTGTTCAGGGGTTTTTTGAATTTGCCGGACGTTTGTTTGTTTTGGTGCTTGACTTTACCCGTGCCGGTGTTGATTTCTTATTTGCCTCTTTTGTAACCGGAAAGATTGAATTGGGACTTATTAATTTTGTAGTTACAATATTACCTACTATTATATTTTTCTCTGCTTTAACCAGCCTTTTGTTTTATCTGGGGATTATCCAGAAGATCGTATATGCCCTGGCATGGGTGATGAGCAAGTTAATGAAGCTATCGGGTGCGGAAAGCCTTTCAGTAGCAGGAAATATTTTTTTAGGCCAGACTGAATCCCCTTTGATGATCAAGGAGTATTTGCCAGCCATGAACAAATCGGAAATGCTTTTGGTGATGATGGGAGGGATGGCAACCATGGCCGGTGGTGTGCTTGCAGTTTATATCGATTTTTTAGGAGGCGATGACCCGGTTCAAAAGTTATTGTTTGCGAAGCATTTGTTAACGGCATCCGTGATGGCTGCTCCCGGTGCGATTGTCGTTTCCAAAATCCTGGTTCCCCAAACGGAGGATATTGATAAAAATATTGAGGTCTCAAAAGAGAATGTGGGGAGCAATGTATTGGACGCCATTTCAAACGGAACAACTCAGGGTTTGAAGTTAGCAGCAAATGTTGCTGCCATGCTGCTTGTGTTTATCGCTTTTATTGCCCTTTTTAATTTCGTCACCATGAAAATCGGGGCATGGACCGGCTTAAATGAAATGATCGCGGCGAACACTGACGGACGCTATGTTGAGCTTAATTTGCAGTTTATATTAGGCTATACTTTTGCTCCCATCATGTGGCTAATTGGCATCCCTTTGTCTGATATAACCCTTGTGGGGCGGCTATTGGGCGAGAAAATTATCATGACGGAGTTTATTGGTTATGTGAGCCTGTCCGAATTAAAAGCAGCAGGGCTGCTTTCCCCTAAATCAATAATAATGGCAACATATATGTTGTGTGGATTTGCCAATTTTGCATCTATAGGAATACAGATTGGTGGAATTGGATCCCTTGCTCCCAATCAACGTGTTTTGCTTTCAAAGTTTGGTATGAGGGCATTGTTGGGAGGTACCATTGCCGCTTTGCTGTCTGCTACTATAGTTGGGATGATATTGGGTTAGAAGGAAACAAGATCAAGAAAAAGTAAGAAGTCCAACGTCAAAGATAGTACAGAACGAAACTGCAACCTGAAATTTGGGATTTCAATATCTGTTAATAACTTTTACTATTCTCTTTATATATACCAAACTTCATATTAGGCTCATTTTTCAAGTTAAACCTACTTTTGCAAATCAGACAAATTCAAAAATAACAGCATGAAGCAATACCTTGGTTTGTTAAACCATGTACTTGAAAAGGGTGTGACGAAAAGCGATCGGACGGGAACAGGAACCATTAGTGTGTTTGGTTACCAAATGCGTTTTGATTTACAGGAGGGATTTCCGGTTATGACAACAAAGAAATTACACCTTCGGTCAATTATCCACGAATTGTTATGGTTCTTAAAGGAGATACCAACATTAAATATTTGACCGATCATAAGGTTAGTATCTGGAATGAATGGGCTGATGAAAAGGGTGACCTCGGACCGGTATACGGGGCTCAATGGCGCAATTGGAACAACGATGGAATTGACCAGATTGAAGATGTTATACAGTTGATAAAGGATAATCCGGACAGTCGTCGAATGATCGTTGCTGCATGGAATCCAAGTGTATTGCCCCTGCCAGGAAAATCATTTGCAGAAAATGTTGCAGAAGGAAGGGCTGCATTGCCACCCTGTCATGCCTTTTTTCAGTTTTACGTGGCCGATGGCAAATTATCCTGTCAGATGTATCAAAGGAGTTGTGATATTTTCCTCGGTGTACCTTTCAACATTGCATCCTATGCATTGCTAACCATGATGATTGCGCAGGTTACTGGCTTAAAGCCCGGCGAATTTATTCATACCCTTGGTGATGCCCACATATATTTGAACCACATTGAACAGGTAACAACTCAATTGGGTCGCGATCCATTTCCTTTGCCCGAAATGAAAATAAACCCGGATGTTAATAATATTAATGATTTTAAATTTGAAGATTTTGAATTGATAAATTACCAGTCGCACCAACATATTAAAGGGGAGATTTCGATTTAATGGTTAAAATGGGAAATAGGAAACTTGGTTAAATTGGATAAAGTTTGATTTGAATATGGTTGCAAATTGACTTTTTAATTATGGAAAGACATATTATTGAAAATCTGGATATCAAAAAGTACGAGTATGGAAATTGCTGAAGATATCCTGGATGTTGTGGTTTTATGGGATAATTTTGCAAAGAATGCCCTGGGTTATCAAATTGTAAAAGCAGCCGATTCAAATGCTGCCAATATTTCCGGGTTTTATGGGAGTTTTCCTATAAAGAAAACAGACAATTTTGTTATATCTCACGAGGATTATTGTACGAAACCCTTACTTTTCTGAAAAAATCAAATCGAAGTAAATTGGTATCCGATGATAAATACAATGAAATGATAGAAAACCTGAATATTTTAACAAATAAACTTAATGCTTATATAAAATACATTGAATCTCAAATTATGCAGAAACCATAAACCAACTTACTATTCTTACTAATTCAACAGATAAACCAATGAACATATCAATAATAGTAGCTGTTGCAAAAAACAATGCCATCGGCAAGGATAACAAATTACTCTGGCATTTGTCAGAAGATTTAAAGCGGTTTAAGAAATTAACAACCGGGCATACCATCATCATGGGTAAAAATACTTACTATTCATTGCCCAAAAGGCCTTTGCCAAACCGAACGCATATTGTTTTGACAGATGTGCCTGGCGAACAAATTGATGATTGCATTATGGCTTACACGATTGAGGAAGCCATCGATAAGATGAATCCCAATGCTGAAAACTTTATAATAGGCGGGGCTTCCATTTACAGGCAGTTTCTCCCCCATGCAAATAAACTTTACATCACCTGGGTATATGAGGATTTTGATGCTGATACTTTTTTCCCTGAATTGAACGATAACGAGTGGAAAGTAATTTCGAAAGAAGATTTTCCTGATCAGGATGAGAAGAATCCTATCCATATTCATATGTGATATACGAGCGAATTCCTTGATACTGATTTCAAATATCACAAATCAAATATCATATATGATCCAGACTACCCTTCCTGTGCCTGAATAGCCGTTATCAATACAGTATTCACGATATCCTTCACAAGGCATCCGCGGCTCAGGTCGTTTACCGGTTTGTTCAATCCTTGTGATACCGGGCCAACTGCAATGGCGCCGGAAGCACGTTGTACAGCCTTGTAGGTATTGTTACCTGTGTTTAAGTCAGGGAAAATGAAAACAGTAGCTTTCCCCGCCACTTCACTGTCGGGCATTTTTGTCTTGCGACGGTGGCATCGATAGCTGCATCGTATTGAATGGGGCCTTCAAGTTTGAGGTCAGGACGGCGTTGACGGGCAATTTTTGTGGCAGCCCTCACCTTTTCCACATCAGGCTCCCTTTCCCGATGTTCCGGTAGAGTAGGAGAGCATAGCAATACGAGGATCAATACCAAACATTTTAGCAGTATCAGCCGGTGATCGCAATATCCGCCAATTCTTCCGCATTGGGGTTTGGATTAAAAGCACAATCTCCATAAACAAGCACACGGTCTTCGAAACACATAAGGAAGGAACTGGAAATAATAGAAAATCCTGGCTTTGTTTTAATAAACTCAAATGCAGGGCGAATGGTATGTTGGGTAGTGTGAGCTGCTCCCGATACCATTCCGTCTGCATGGCCTTTATATACCATCATCGTCCCGAGGTAACTAACATCAATCATGACTTCATGGGCACTTTCTTTCGAAATTCCTTTATGTTTTCTCAACTTATAATAAGTGGCGGCATAATCATTAATCAGGTCGTTGTCGTAGGGGTCAATAATATTGATGCCATCCAATTTCAAGTGCAGGGTATTGGCTTTTTTGAGAATTTCATCTTCGTTTCCGAGCAACGTCAAGTCTACCGCATCCCTTCTCAAAAGGATTTCCGATGCCCTGAGAATCCTCTCATCCAATCCTTCCGGAAGAACAATATGCTTGCGATTGGTTTTGGCACGCTCAAACAATTGATATTCGAACATAACCGGAGTAACAACACCTGCTGGGGCAACTGCTATCTTTTCTATCATTTTCTCAGCTTGCACATGCGATTCGAAATGCCCAAGAGCTATAGCCATTCTTCGCTCGTTGTCAGGTGAAAGCAGAGGCTTAACCTTACTGATGTTCATGGCTGTCGTGAAAGTGTCTGTATTCACCAAAAGCATCGCCAGGGGTAGTTTGTTTATCCCATTTATGAGTTGCATAAATTCTTTCCCGGGCTTTAATCCGCCTGTTAAAATAATACCGGAAATTTTCGGGAAATTATCACTCAACAGGGTCATAAATAATGTCATCAATACATCCATACGGTCACCGGGAGTAATAACGAGGCATCCGCTTTCTATGTTTTTTAAGATGTGCTCTGAACTCATGGCTCCCACTTTGAAGTGATTTACATCGATATCATAAACGGAATCATCACCATAGATTCGTTCAGCCTTAAGATAGTTACTGATCTGACGAATTGTTAACTTTTGTAACAGGTCAAGTTCGGGGACTACAAAGTTGAATTTTCCGTCAGTTTCATGCCGGGCAAGGGTTTCGTAGATTTTATCAACATCATTTGAAACTGCCCGGTTAACAAATGCTCCGAGGTAACTGCATTTTTCCCGATCCATAACCGACTTTATCATCAAAGCTATATCGGCAATATCGGTTACACTTTTTTCCCTGCCATTAATTATGGCCAAAACCGGGGCTCCAAGATTATTGGCCAAATGAACATTAAAATCAAACTCAAAAGGTTTTAACGATCCTTTGTAATCCGTCCCTTCGCAGACTACGAAATCACATTCGGCTTCCAGTTTTTTGTATTTATTTAGAACAATGGTTAGCAACTCATCCATGTTATTTTCCTGCAAAAGGTCAAGCGCTTCATTGCTGTTCAATCCATACATTTCATCATATTCAAACGGAAGTTTAATCCGTTTTGCAACCAACCCAATATCATGATCTTGTTTGCCATTTTCGTTGCTGTGAATAATTGGGCGAAAAAATCCTAATCTTTTTACATGGCGCGATAGCAAGTTCATAATTCCCATCATGATCAGGGACTTCCCCGAATCCGCTTCTGTAGTGGCTATGTATAGATTTTTTGACATGCGTTGCTTTTATGAAAAAATACCTTATTTTCTGCGTGCAAAGATATAAATCCATTAAATAAATGCAGGGTATCAGTGTTAAATAATTAACAATTTTTTGTTTGCTTCTTGATAAGACGGGTTATGGGAATGGTAATAAAGCAGAAAAACCACTTGAAACCTTATCAAGTGGTTTTTTCTATTGATGGTTTTCTCTACTTTTTTAGAACAGCATCCAAAACTTTTTCTTTGGCAATTTTCTTGGTGCAGAAAAACCAGTCATAACAATGCATGTCTGCGTCTTTGGCATCCATTCGGTCTTTTGCAGTTCCACATGAACCTGCCGGAGGGACGATAACATCATCACCGGGGCGCCAGTCGGCTGGTGTGGCAACACCAAATTTGTCGGCAGCCTGGAGAGCTATCAGAACACGGTACAATTCATCGAAGTTCCGTCCCAAAGGCGAGCGGATAATAGATAATAGTTCGGATAATGCCCTTCGGGTCAATATAAAAGACAGCCCTTACCGCTTTTGTTGTAGCCTCACCGGGTTGGATCATTCCGTAAAGATTGGCAACATTCATCGTAATGTCTTCAATCAGAGGAAACATAACCTCAACGTTTTTCATCCCTTTGTACTCAATCTTTTCTTTGATCGTTCTTAACCATGCAATATGGCTGTACAATCCATCAACAGATAATCCAACCAGTTTGCAATTGGCCTGATCAAATTGTTTTTCCATACTTGCAAAGGTCATAAACTCCGATGTGCATACGGGGGTAAAATCAGCCGGATGGCTGAAAAGGATAACCCATTCACCTTTGTAATCATCAGGAAAATTAATCTCACCTTGTGTTGTCACTGCTTTAAACTTTGGGGCAGGATCACCAATTCTGGGCATACTTACCACTTGTTCTTGTTTTTCTTCCATTTGTTTAAAAATTTAAAAAGTTAATTATTCAGTTTGTTTTCGCATTGATACATTTTTACTTCGTTCAATGGATTGGAGAGCAAGATAATTATCCCCAAACCTGCTCATGTTTTCCATTTCGTCATCGAATTGATTGTAATGTGTTTCTTCATCTTCAACCAGTGCTTCAAAAATCTTTTTTGAAACAGCATCTGCATTCTGGGCGCATTCATTTGCCCAGAGGTTGTAATCCCTGGCGCTTTCTTCTTCCATTTGCTTTGCCAGGGTAAGCATTTCTTTTACATCGTGAATTTTTTTAACCTCCATAGCAGGTGTCAAATCTACATCTCCTTTTAAGAAGAGTATACGATCAGCAAGATTTTCAATATGCATCATTTCATCAATTGCTGTTTTTTTAAATAAGCCGGCCAGTAAATCATATCCCTGATCATCGCAGTGGAAATGAAAATACATGTATTGATGAACCGCTGCCAGTTCATCTTTTACCGCTTTGTTTAATAATTCTATGCTTTTTTCTTTCATGTTGATACTGATTTTAAATTTAAATTCAATAATAAGCTTCTGCAAAACCTTATAATCCTATGCCAAATCAAACCGGTCGAGGTTCATAACTTTGTTCCATGCTGCCACAAAATCAGTCACAAATTTCTCCTTTGCGTCAGCACTTCCATATACTTCTGCAAGCGCCCTAAGTTCGGAATTTGATCCAAAGATTAAGTCAGCGCGGGTGGCGGTCCATTTGCGTTTTCCAATACTTCTGTCGCACCCTTCAAAAGTTTCCTTATCATCAGAAATGGGTTTCCAAACCGTATTCATGTCAAGTAGATTTATAAAAAAGTCATTCGTAAGAACTTCAGGCTGTTTGGTGAATACACCATGCCTAGACTCATCAAAGTTCGTTTTTAATACACGCATTCCACCGACAAGAACTGTCATTTCAGGTGCAGTCAATGTAAGTAGTTGAGATTTATCAACCAGCAGTTCTTCTGTTTTAACAGCGTATTTCTTTTTAAATAATTCCGGAAACCGTCAGCTACCGGCTCCATCACTTCGAATGATTCAACATCCGTTTGCTCCTGCGATGCATCCATGCGACCCGGTGTGAAAGGAACCGTGACATTATACCCGGCATCACTAGCGGCTTTTTCAACGCCCGCACATCCTGCCAGTACGATTAGGTCAGCCAGTGATACTTTTTTATCTGTCGATTGGGCATCGTTAAAATCATTTTGAATACCTACCAGTGTATTTAAAACTTTTTTAAGTTGAACAGGGTTATTTACTTCCCAATCCTTTTGTGGATTAAGGCGTATACGTGCTCCGTTAGCCCCACCTCGTTTGTCAGATCCGCGGAAAGTGGAAGCTGAAGCCCATGCAGTTGTTACCAGTTGGGAAACGGATAAACCAGATTCCAACACCTTAGTCTTTAATTCAGCAATATCTTTTTTGTCAATCAATGTGTGATCCACATCAGGAATAGGGTCTTGCCAAATTAATTCTTCAGCAGGTACTTCCGGCCCTAAATATCGTGACCTTGGTCCCATATCCCGGTGCGTTAATTTAAACCAGGCACGGGCAAAGGCATCTGCAAATTCAAGTGGATGCTCGTAGAAACGTCTTGAAATTTTCTCATAAGCGGGATCGAAACGCAAGGATAGGTCCGTAGTTAACATAGTAGGAGCATGCTTTTTGGAGGGATCATGGGCATCAGGAACAACCTTATCGGCATTTTTTGCTACCCATTGATACGCCCCGGCCGGGCTTTTAGTAAGCTCCCATTCGTATTTAAACAAATTGTCGAAAAAGTAATAGCTCCACTTTGCCGGAGTTTGTGTCCAGGTGACTTCAATACCACTGGTTATGGTATCGCCTCCTTTTCCTGACTTAAATGAGCTTTTCCATCCCAGGCCTTGTTCTTCGATATCAGCAGCCTCGGGTTCCGGCCCAACAAGTTTAGTATCTTCGGCCCCATGGGTTTTTCCAAAAGTGTGACCACCTGCAATAAGCGCTACGGTTTCTTCATCATTCATGGCCATACGGGCAAAGGTTTCACGAATATCTTTTGCGGCAGCAATTGGATCAGGGTTTCCTTCCGGTCCTTCCGGGTTTACATAAATTAATCCCATTTGTACGGCAGCTAAAGGATTGTCGAGATCACGTTCACCCGAATAGCGTTTATCGCCTTCCAACCAGGTAGTTTCTTCACCCCAAAAAACATCTTCTTCAGGCTCCCAGACATCTTCTCGTCCACCTGCAAATCCAAAGGTTTTGAATCCCATTGATTCCAGTGCAACATTTCCGGCAAGAATCATAAGATCTGCCCAGGAAATTTTTCGGCCATATTTCTGTTTAATTGGCCAGAGTAATCTGCGCGCTTTATCGAGATTGACATTGTCGGGCCAGCTGTTTAGCGGTGCAAAACGTTGTTGCCCTGTGCCAGCTCCTCCACGACCATCACCTACACGGTATGTTCCGGCACTGTGCCATGCCATGCGGATAAACAAAGGCCCGTAATGCCCGAAATCGGCCGGCCACCAATCTTGTGAATCGGTCATTAATTTATGCAAGTCATTTTTGATAGCTGCTAAGTCCAGATTTTTAAATTCTTCAGCATAATTGAAATCTTTAGCCATCGGATCAGACAAAGATGAGTGTTGACGAAGGGTACTTAATTTTAACCGGTTTGGCCACCAGTCAAGGTTTTTCGTACCACTAGATCCAACGTTATGCTTGCGATTTGAGCCGGTTACGGGACATTTTTGCGATTTGTTTTCCATTAGCTTTTTTTTTAATAATAGTTATACATTATTGAATTTCCCTTTAATCTGAAGCTTTATATCTTCTATTTCAAAACCAGGAATGGTTTTATTTTTAAAATAATCCTGTAGAATTTCATTTAGTTCTTCATCAAAATAATCTTTAATAATATTGGAGTCATCATAGAGATGGTGATGCTTTTCGGTGATGAAATCGTACCTCATAACTCCATTTTCTGTTTTTACCTTTTGAATAATCCCTTTGTCAACAAATGTTTCAAGAGTATTGTAAACGGTACCTGTAGCAATATTTGGATGATGCTGCCTGATGTATTCAATAATAATATCTGCGGAAGGATGATCCCTCATTTCATCAAAAGCCTCCAGGATAGCTGTTCTCTGGGGTGTAATTTTTAGCCCGTGCATGGTTAAAGTATTTCGTATTTTGATGAAATCCATATATTTACGTTATTAAATAGGAATAATTCTTATTTAAGAGGTATGCAAAATTAATACTATCTAAATTAAAAGTCAAGTTTATTATGTTAAAATATTGAAAAAGGAAAAAAAGTTTTGAATAATTGAAATGAGAAAATCAAGAACTATTGCAATGCTGTTATAATGTTGATAGACTTAAGCAAGTATTATCCAATCAAAGGCTGAACGAATTTAGTGACATTTTCAGCAGTAACTTTATGATCGCAAAGAATAGCAAGCCTTTCCACAACATTTCTTAATTCCCTAATATTTCCGGTCCACGGCATGTTTTGTAAGCCTGTAATGGCGTCCTCTTCAAAAGGCATTATGGGTTTGCCACTGTTTTCGCATGTTTGTTGCATGAAGTATTCAGCAAGCAGTGGAATGTCCTCTTTCCTTTCTCTTAATGCGGGAACATGAATAGGGATCACGCTGAGCCGATGGTATAGATCTTCCCTGAATCTTTCCTTTTTAATTTCTTCCTTAAGGTTTTTATTGGTTGCTGCAAAAACCCGGACATCAACAGATATGTCTTTTTCTCCCCCTACACGGGTAATCTTGTTTTCCTGAAGTGCACGCAATACCTTGGCCTGGGCCGAAAGGCTCATATCACCAATTTCATCAAGAAAGATAGTGCCGCCATGCGCTTGCTCAAAATCTCCCTTACGTTGTTTGATGGCTGAAGTAAAAGATCCCTTTTCATGGCCAAATAACTGGCTTTCGATCAACTCTGAAGGAATAGCTGCGCAATTGACTTCGATAAAGGGTGCGTAGGAGCGGTTGCTCAATTCATGAAGCTGCCTGGCGACAAGTTCCTTGCCGGTGCCATTTTCACCTGTTATTAAAACCCGTGCATCGGTTGGGGCAACCCGGTTGATCATTTCTTTTATTTGCCTAAGTGCCTCTGAATTCCCAATCATTTCATATGTTTGAGAAACCTGCTTTTTGAGCTTTTTTGTTTCTGTTATTAAATTTGACTTGTCTAAGGCGTTTCTGATCGTGATCAGCAAACGGTTTAAATCGGGTGGTTTGGCAATGTAATCATAAGCACCCTTTTTGATGGCTTCAACAGCCGTTTCAATAGTTCCATGCCCGGAAATCATAATAACAGGGGCGTCAGATATAACAAGGGTTTTGTCTAACACTTCCATGCCATCTACACCTGGCATCTTGATATCGCACAGAATCGCATCGTATTCGTGTTGCTTTATTTTTTCAAGGGCAATTTCTCCGTTTTCTGCTTCATCAACATCGTATTTTTCCATCTGCAGGATGTCCCTTAAGGTATTGCGGATACTGCGTTCATCATCAATTACTAAAATGGTCGCCATAGTGTCATGGATTCAAATTCAATTAAAGCCTTCAAAGATAAATATTTTATCTTTGCACCCAATTTCAGACAAGCATGATAAAAGCAGACAACATTCATAAATCGTACGGCAGCCTTGAAGTGTTGAAAGGAATTGATATTGCTATAGCGAGGGGTGAAATTGTTTCTGTGGTTGGAGCTTCTGGCGCAGGCAAATCTACCCTGCTTCATATTATTGGTACATTGGATAATGCAGACAAAGGACAATTGATAATAAATGATACAGATATAAAAAAATTGAATGAAAAAAAGCTTTCCGATTTTAGAAACAAGCACATCGGTTTTGTCTTTCAATTTCATCATTTATTGCCAGAATTTACTGCTCTTGAAAATGTTTGTATTCCGGCCTATATTGCCAGAGTAAATAAAAAGGAAGCAGAAAGAAAGGCAAAAGAATTACTTGGTTTTTTAAACCTTGCTGACAGGCTTGACCATAAACCTTCTGAGTTGTCGGGAGGTGAACAACAACGTGTGGCCGTTGCAAGGGCACTGGTTAACGAACCGGCCGTAGTACTGGCTGATGAGCCATCCGGGAACCTTGACTCGGCTTCTGCAAAAGAACTTCATAAGCTCTTTTTAAACTGCGTGACAATTTCAGACAAACATTTGTAATTGTTACCCACAATATGGAATTGGCCAATATGGCTGATCGAAAACTAACCATCATGGATGGAATAATACATCGTGGAGCTTGATACAATTCATAATATTTTAACATCTCGCTCGTTACATAGAATTAATCAAATAGATATATAGAATCCGGTATCCAGAAAGTAAAATGATCCTAACTAGTAAACACTTAATTTCATTTGTTTTTCTAATTCTTATTGCGGTTGGCCATTTGTTTGCCCAGACCAGCGGCAGCAAGGAATACGAAGAGTCAATAGCCAAGGCTGACCAATATTTTTCAAACGGTGATTATATCAACGCCAAAGCTTCTTATCAATATGCCTCCAATTTAAATCCTGAAGCTGAATATCCAAAGACAAAGCTTTCCGAAACCATCGCTAAATTACGGGAAAAGATGGCCGTAATGGAGCAGTACAATTCTACCATTGCAGCGGCGGATAAGCATTTCAAACTAAAAGAGTATGACCAGGCAAAGGTGAAGTATTCTGAAGCTTCTAACGTATTGCCTTCAGAAGAATACGCAAGGAATAGGATCCGGGAGATTGATAATATTACTGCCGAAGCAGATAACAAACAAGCAATCTATGACGAAGCCATAAAAAAAGGGGATCAGTTTGTAAAATTCAAGAAGTACGACAAGGCCAAAATTGAATTTGAAACTGCAATCTCTGTTTTCCCCGATGATCAGTATGCTAAGGATCAATTAGCAGAATTAGACCTCCTTATTGCAGAATTGGAAAGGGTAATTGCAGCCTACGATAAAGTAATCGCTGCTGCGGACAGGCTTTTCAATCTTAAGTATTATAAAAATGCGAAAGAGGAATACCAAAAAGCATTGGATGCAAAACCCGATGAGGTTTATCCGACAGAAAAGATCAGGGAAATAGATGAAATCCTGGTTGAAAAGAATGAATTTGATGACCTCGTAGCAGAAGCTGACGAGTTTTATATGAACAAAAACCTGGAATCGGCAAAAACAAAATACCAGGCTGCTTTGACGATTTATCCCTCTGAGAGCTATCCAAAGGATATGATTGACAAAATCAATACATCTTTGAATGTACTTAAAAGCAAGGATGAATTGTATCAAAAATCCATTGCCGATGCCGATGATTTCTTTAACAATAAGGATTACACAAATGCAAAGAAAGAATATGAAAATGCCTCTGGTATTAAACCTGATGAAGCATACCCGATACAGCGAATTGCAGAGGTTGAAACTCTATTGGCAAAAGCCGATGCTGACCAACTGGAATATAATTTAAGTGTTCAAAGAGGAGAGCAGTATTTAACATTAAAGGATTATTTTTCCGCCAAAGAGGAGTTTGAAAAAGCAAATGAGTTAAAGCCAAATGAGGCCTATCCGAAACAAAAACTTGCAGATCTGGCGATTGTTTTGAAAGAACAGCAAGGCATTCAGGATAGCTTTGATGCAACGATAGCAACCGCAGATCAGCAATTGGCTGACGGCAATTATGAAAAAGCCATTGAAGAATATCAAAAGGCACTTGTTTATATCCCCGGTTCGAAATATGCCACAGAGAAAATAGCAGAGTCCAAACGATTAAGTGCTGAAAAAACTGAACGCGAAAAGCAATATCAAAAGTTGATTGCTGAGGCAGACCGCTTGTTTGAAAAGGCTGAATATTCAGAATCGCTTGCCAGGTATGAAGAAGCCCAAAAGTTAAAATTAGCGGATGATTATGCCTCCGGTAAAATTGCAGCAATTGGAGTTATCCTGGCCGGAATACGCGATAAAGAGGACAGTTATAACCAAGCCATTGCTACAGCGGATATTTTTTTTAACAATGGAGAATATGAAAATGCCCTCGGCGAATACCAAAAGGCGAATGGCTTGAAGCCGGCATCAAAATATCCTGCGGATCGCATTTCTGAAATCAATGGGATACTTAATGAGAAGAAAAGTACGGAAGAAAAATACCTTGCTTCCATTGCCCTTGCAGATCAACTTCTGGAAAGTAAACAATATTCGAAATCGTTAAAGGAATACCAGGCAGCCTCTTTGTTAAAACCGGATGATAGTTACCCAAAAAATAAAATTACAGAAGTCAATCAACTTATAGCTAATTCAGTGCAACAGGAAAACCAGTATGCATTGTTGATGGTTGATGCTGACCGATGGTTTAAGGAGGGTCAATACAGTGATGCAAAAGCCGCTTATGAGCAGGCCCTGGAATTGAAACCGGAAGAACTTAAACCCAAAGAGCAAATAGCAAAGATAGAAGATGTTATGGCAGCTCAAAAAGCCATAGATGATTCATATTATGCGTTGATTGCTGAAGGTGATCAATTCTTGAATAAGGGAGAGTATAGCCAGGCCAAAGAAAAATACAATGAAGCTGAAAAGCTGAAACCAGGAACCGAACATGTATCCATTAAGCTTGCTGAGATAGCAGCGATTCTGTTAGCCGCTCAATCGGCTCAGGATGCTTATGAAACTGCTGTGGCAAATGCGGATCGTTTATTCAGGAATGAGGAATATGATAAAGCAAAGTCGGGTTACGAAAAGGCTTTGGAATTTGACCCCAATGGAGTAAAACCCAAAGAACAACTGGTGAAAATTGAAGAGATCTATGCGCAGCAGAAAGCTACCGAAGATTCTTATAATGCTTTGATTGTCGAAGGTGACCAGTTTTTTGAAAAGGGCGAATATGGACAGGCTACTGCCAAATACAACGAAGCAGATCAACTTAAACCCGGAGGGAGCCATACTGCTGCAAAGCTAGCTGCTATTTCAGGGATATTGATCGCTGCTAAATCCACTGATGAGGCCTTTGATAAAGCCATTAGTGATGGTGATAAATTTTTGGCAAAGAAAGAATACGAAGCCGCAAAATCAGAATTTCAAAAAGCTAGTAAACTTAAGCCAGCTGCGAATTATCCTTCCCAAAAAATAACTGAAATTGATGATATGCTTGCCCAATTGGATGAGCAACAAAATTTATATCAATCAACTATAGTATCTGCTGACGGCCTTTTTGCGGAAGCGAAATATGAACTTGCGAAAATTGAGTATCAGAAAGCCATGGAGATTAAATTGGATGAAACATATCCGGGTAGCAAAATAAAAGAAATTGATGAGATTCTCAAAAACCAGGAGTTTACTTCTAATCTTTATGTTCAGACCATAACTGCTGCAGATGCATTGTACGAGGATGGAAAATACAGCCGGGCGATTGCAGAATTTGAAAAAGCAACAGCCATGAAGCCCACAGAGCAGTATCCGAAGGAAAAGATATTGGAAATAAAGAGTTTGATCGCAAAGCAGGAAGCTCTTGATGCTCAATATGCAAAAGCTATCGAGGATGGAGATAATCTTTTCAAACAAAAGTTTTATGACCAGGCTTTAATCCGTTATCAGAATGCGTTGGAATTAAAACCAGGTGAACAACATCCGAGGGAAAGGGTAGATGATATCACAAGTTTCGTTGCTGCTATGGATAAAGAGAATCAAACATACAGTGCTGCAATAAATGAGGCTGATGGTTTGTTTGCCCTGAAAAATTACGATGAAGCCAAACTAGCCTATATGAAGGCTTCAAACATCAAACCCAAGGAGCAATATCCACGTGATAAAATAGATGAGATCGAACAACTGATCTCAAATCAAAAAGCCATTCAACTGGAATTCAACAGGATGTTGGCTGCGGCTGACAGGATGCTTGAATCGAAGGATTATACCAATGCCAAATCAAAGTATTCTGAAGCATTGATTGTTTTACCTGATGAACAATATCCGAAAGACAAGATACAGGAGATTGATAATCTGATTTTGGCTCAGGAACTTGCAGTGCAAGAGTCATACAATAAGTTAATTGCTGATGCTGACGCATTGTTATTGGCTAAAACATACACGGAAGCAAAGCTTAAATACCAGGAGTCGCTTGCCATTAAACCGGAGGAGAATTACCCTGTACAAAAATTGGCGGAAATTGAACATTTGATTAGTGACCAGGAAACCTTAAAAGCTAATTACACCAAACTGATTGCAGATGCTGATAAACTTTTCAAAACAAAGGATTATCAGGAGGCCAAACCCAGGTATGTTGAAGCATCCGCCTTGTTTCCCGGTGAGGAATACCCAAAAACCAAAATTGAAGAGATCAATCTGATCTTTAAAAATGAAATGCTCCGCATTCAGCAGGATTATGATAAAGCCATTGCTGATGCAGATAAATTCTTTTCTTCCAGCGTTTTCGACCAGGCGCTTGATTCGTATCGATATGCAAAAAAGGTAAAACCAGATGAAACCTATCCGGATCAGATGGTTACTAAGATCTTAAAAATTTTGGATGAAAATGCAGTGCGGGATGTTGTATCCTCTGCTGTTTCGATTGGAAACAATATGCAGGAGCAATTTCTCTTTAGCCCCATTTCCATTACTGACCGAAAGAGTAGCTTGTTATTTATCAAAGCCAGAAATACATCGGATGCCGAGTTTAATGTTATTTTAAGTTATGGAAAGGGTGGGGCGAAAAATGGTGGTTACAGTATTCCGGTTAAAGCTGGTGAAGGAGTTAAAGAATACATCATTCCAATAGGTAACCAATACAAATGGTTTACGGAGGATAACGATTGGATCAGCCTTGTGCCTCAGGGCGGATCCGTTGAAGTTATGCTATTAAAGATTACGCACGGAAACTAAGTCGAATAGCTATCTTGCTCTAACCAATTTTGTATAGCTCTTCACCCGGAATGGCAAAGGAAAGCCTGGCAATTTTTTGGGTAGTGTAATAGGTATCCAAGCCTGATGCTGTTATAGTCCCGGCCAATGAAATGTCAATCATTCCATCGGATAAAACAAAATTTTTTGGGACAATGGTCTCAATGATTTCCCCAACCAGAAAGATGGTGTTGTTTGATTCTATGGTGTGTTCCTCAATAAGCTTTAACCCTGCTTTTATCAATGACTCTTTAACATATGGTGCAGGCAGTGTATGGGTGTATTCTGCATTTAATCCTACTGCATTAAATTCAGACTTATCCGATTTGTATTTTGCTGCAGTTTGGTGGGCTTTGAAATAAATGCTTTCTGATATTTGATTCAGGGTGAAGAATCCCGTATGTCGAATATTTTCCAGGTGTCTCTTCTCACAACCGGTGGTCTAATAAGCATGCCAAGCAGTGGAGGGTTGCTTCCAACATGGATTACAGTGTTGAAAATGGCCAGGTTTTCAATGTTGTCTGAGTTGATGGTTCCACAAAGACTAATGCTTTTAAAACCGCTTAAAGAGTTGATGAAATTGGCTCTGAAGCCTTTCTCTAATCCCTTTATCTTCTCTGAATTGTATATAATATTACCCATTTTGACATTGTTTTATATATTATTTTAACAAGGAAATAGCAAATAGGTTTAAAATCTGTTTGCCAACTTAAAATAAATCTGCAGTGTCTACATCTAAATATTTATTTTTGGTGCAAATTTCAATTGATTATGGAGCAATATTTTAATAAGTTCAGGGATAACACCATTGGAAACGAATTGGAATTTTATACCCCTTACGGCTTGCAAAAAATGATCTATGCCGATTGGATTGCAAGCGGCCGCTTGTATCGACCCATTGAAGAAAAAATTCAAAATACCTTTGGCCCATGGGTTGGCAATACACATACCGAAACTTCGGAGACCGGTACGTTAATGACCAAAGCCTATCACCTTGCCCAAAAGAAAATTAAACAGCATGTGAATGCAGGACCAAACGATGTTATTATTACAACCGGCGTCGGAATGACCGGCGTTGTAAATAAGTTTCAGCGAATTTTGGGATTGAAGCATTGTAAGGAACTTACCGGTGGCCGATGTTTTAAAGACAGCGAACGGCCGGTTGTTTTTATTACCCATATGGAACATCATTCAAACCATACTTCGTGGTTCGAGACCATGGCCGACCTCGTGGTTATACCTCCCGGAGAAGGTTTGTTGGTGGAAGTGAGCAAACTCAGGGAAGAACTGGAAAGGTACAAAGACAGAAAACTTAAAATCGGCTCCTTTACTGCCTGCTCAAATGTTACGGGGGTTTTTACCCCTTATCATGAAATGGCCAGGGCTATGCATGAATACGGCGGTTTGTGCTTCATTGATTTTGCGGCTTCTGCTCCTTATGTGGATATGAATATGCACCCCGAAGACCCGATGGAGAAACTGGATGCCATTTTCTTTTCCCCTCATAAGTTTTTGGGTGGCCCGGGCAGCTCCGGCGTTTTGATTTTTGATTCGAGCCTGTACAACAGCCCCACACCTGATCAGCCTGGCGGAGGAACGGTTGACTGGACAAATCCGTGGGGGGAGTATAAATACATTGATGATATTGAAGTCCGTGAAGATGGCGGTACTCCCGGTTTTTTACAAACCATACGCACCGCCCTTTCCATTGAGTTAAAAAACCAGATGGGAACCAAAAACATTAAAAAGCGGGAAGAAGTATTGGTAAGCAAGGCACTTTCAGAAATGCGCAAAGTTAAGGGCTTGAATATACTGGCCGATAATGTTGAAGACCGGCTGGGGGTTGTGTCTTTCTACATCGAAGGGATACACTATAACCTTATGGTAAAAATCTTGAACGACCGCTTTGGCATCCAGGTCAGGGGGGGATGTGCCTGTGCCGGAACCTATGGCCACTACCTGCTTGATGTTAGCTACGACGATTCGCATAAGATCACGCAATTGATCAGCTCGGGCGACCTCTCCGTTAAGCCGGGATGGGTGCGTTTGTCCCTGCATCCTACCATGACCGATGAAGAACTCGACATTTTTATAGCAGCTTTGCATGAGCTTGTGGAAAACATTGAAGTCTGGAAAGAAGATTACATTTATAACAAACGGATAAATGAATTCCGTCATAAAGATGAGCCGGAAGACAAAACTGTCATCGTTAGGGATTGGTTTCAGCTATAGTTTGGCTGCGAGAATTTTAAGAACTTTCTTTAAATTTGTCAGTTCCCAATCGGTTAATTTAAATTCTTTCTAAATTGCCAGGAATAATATAGGACATTAATATTCTATTGCTTTAATTCCTAAATTTGGCCAACGAACCAATTCATTTATTTGACATGACAGAATGGTGGGAATCACTTAGCACATTTGAGCAAGTTTTCTGGTATATTGCTGTGCCTTTTTCTTTAATTTTAGTAATTCAGATGATCCTGACTTTTTCCGGAATGGGAGGTGGCGACTCTGATATAGGAGGTGGCGAAACTGATATGTCCGGCCTGGACCTTGATGCAGACCCGGATGTTGAAATATCTGATGCAAGTAACACAGGTGATGCTTCACATATTACTGATTTTGACCCTTCCTTTCATTTCTTTACAGTAAGAAATTTCATTGCGTTCTTTACGATGTTTGGCTGGGCTGGCATTGCTGCCTGGAATGAAGGGCTTTCGAAAACATGGACAATCACCATTGCCGTAATAGTTGGTTTAATTACCATGGCTGTTGTAACTGCCTTGTTTTATTATATCAGTAAATTACAGGATGAAGGCGGGAGTATAAAAATCGGAAATGCGTTAAATCAGATTGGTAATGTGTACCTGCCTATTAAAGCATCAGCTGGAAATGTAGGAAAAGTTCAAATAACAGTTCAGGATTCATTGCGGGAAATGCCTGCAATTACTAATGATGATATAGATTTACCGACCGGTACAGTTATAAAGGTTGTTGGGATTGTGAGTAAAAGTATTCTGGTTGTTCAGAAAGTATAAAATGAATTAATGCTTATTACCTAACCAAAATAGTATGAACACACTTTTTGTAATTATTGCGTTTGTTGTGATCCTCTTCGTGATGATCATGGCTTTATTTTCAAGGTATAAAAGATGTCCTTCGGATAAAATTCTTGTTATTTATGGTAAAACAGGAAGAAGCAAGGATGGAACCAATCGTTCATCAAGGACCATTCATGGAGGTGCCGCTTTTATTTGGCCGGTAATTCAAAATTATGCATTTCTCGACTTAACCCCGATTTCAATTGAAGTGAATTTGACAAATGCACTAAGTCGCCAAAACATCAGGGTTGATGTGCCCTCGCGGTTTACTGTTGGTATTTCGACCGATGTTGGTGTAATGACAAACGCAGCTGAAAGGCTCCTTGGACTTGAGATGGGACATATTCAGGAATTGGCAAAGGATATCATTTTTGGCCAATTGAGGCTTGTGGTGGCCACCATGGAAATTGAAGAAATTAATACAGATAGGGACAAATTCCTGGCAAATGTTTCCCAAAATGTAGAAGTCGAGTTACAAAAAATCGGTTTGCGCTTAATCAATGTGAACGTCACTGATATTCGTGATGAATCCGGCTATATCGAAGCATTGGGTAAAGAAGCAAGTTAAAGCCATCAATGATGCAAAGAAAAGTGTTGCGGAAAAGAATAGGGATGGTGAAATTGGACAGGCCGCTGCGCATAAAGATGAACGGGTGCAGGTTGCCAGTGCATTAGCGGATGCGAAAATTGGTGAGGCAAGTGCCAACCAAAAAGAACGTATTCAAGTTGCTGATGCTGTGGCCATGGCTAAAATTGGGGAAGCAGAGGCAAATAAAAAAGAGAGAATTCAAATTGCAGATGCTGATGCAAACGCTAAAGTTGGTGAAGCGGAAGCCAATCGCCTGGAAAGGGTTAAGACTTCAGAAGCCAATGCTGCTGCCGTTGAGGGAGAAAATACAGCAAAGATCACCATTGCCCAATCGGATGCTCTCAGAAGAGAAAAGGAGGCAGAAGCACGCCGGCTAGCCATCGCCGCCGAAAAGGTTAAGGAAGCTGATGCGTTGAGAGAGGGATATACTGCTCAGCAAAAAGCGGAATTAGAACGTGCGGAAAGAGAACGTGCATCTCAAAAAGCGGATATTGTGGTTCCCGCTGAAATTGATAAGCAGAAGGTAGAGATTGATGCTGAAGCACAAGCCGAACGAATCAGAAGAATTGCCCGTGGTGAAGCGGATGCTATTCTGGTTAAAAAACAAGCCGAAGCAAAAGGTATCATGGAGGTATTGACCAAGCAAGCACTGGGTTTTGAAAAACTTGTGGAAGCAGCCAATAAAAATGCCCGCGATGCAGCTATGTTAATGATTGCTGATAAATTGCCGGAACTTGTCAGAACACAGGTTGAAGCTATTAAAAATCTTAAAATTGATAAGATCACCGTTTGGGATTCCATGGGTGGCAGTGGGGGAGATGGTACACCAACTTCCGCAAATTTCCTTTCAGGGATGCTTAAATCAATTCCGCCATTTGATGAGATATTTAAAATGGCAGGGCTTGAACTTCCTGAATATTTGAAAGGGCAAAAAGAAGGGGAGAAAACGGTGGAGGCTACAGCGGAAATGGTAAAGCCCGACAAAGAAAAGGACAACCCGAAGGAAAGCAAACTGGAAAAAGATAACAATTCGCTGGAAACACCGGAAGCATAGAAGTCAATAATTTTACATAATTTTGAAGGTGATGCATTTTTGGATCACCTTTTTTATGCAACAAACAATTCAAATAGCAACGGGGAAACATAATGGACTGTATGATATTACACAATCCGTTCATGAGATTGTTGCGGAAAGCAACGTCCAGTCAGGTTTGGTTAGTGTTTATGCCCAAGGTGCCACTGCAGCGATTATGATCCAGGAGAACTGGGATGAATCGGTGCAAAGAGATGTTGTTAATCTTCTATCGAATCTAATTCCTTCCGGTATTTGGGAGCATGACAAACAGGATGGAAATGGGGATGCTCATTTGAAAGCAGGTATTGTTGGGCCAGGTGAAACCATCCCTATTATAAATGGGAAAATGGGACTTTCAACATGGCAGAATATTTTCTTTTGCGAGTTTGACGGTCCAAGGCAAAGCAGGAATATCGTTGTTACGATTATCGAATCATAAAGCTGAAGTCAGGATAATTCAATCGCCTCCAGCTTTTCTTTTGCCAGTGTTTTAGGTTCAAAGTCAGCGTCAGCATTTTTCCAGGTTTCCAGCGCCCTTAGCAGATGTTCCCTGGCTTTTTCTTTATCACCTTCTTTAAGAAATATTAAGGCAGCTTCGTAATTTATTTTGGGATAATAGGGTTTGAATTTCAAGGCTGTTTCAATTGACTCCCTGGCTTTATCCATATCGCCCAACTCGCGATAACACCTTGCTAACAATCGGTAGGTGTTGGTTTCAAGCGGCATGTTTTCCCATATTTCAAATAATACTCAAGGGCTTTGGTATAATCTTCTTTTGTTCATAAATCATTGCTCTGGCAAACAAAATATTGTTAAGCAGCATCTCTTCACCAAAGCTAATGGCAAGCTCTTTAGCTTCTCCCAGGTATTGTTCAGCTTTACCAGCGCTGTCGAGTGCCAGATAGTAATATATATAACCAAAAGAAACAACTTTGTCAACAGGCGGCTCGAACTCCAGTTTGCTTTTTCCAAAATCTGAAGTGCATCTCTTTTTCCGGCATTTATGTATTTTTCAACGCTAAAAACTCTATAAACCAAATAATTCAACGGGTTGATAAAATTTTTAATTCCGGCAACAAATTGTTGTTGATAATAAAGTGATTTCTGCATCTGGCCAAGCATTTCATAGAAATCCGACATATTATCAAATACTGAAGAACTGTCCTGAACGGTAGGGCAATTTTTGAGCAAAGCGGAAAATTGCTCTTCAACCTCCTTAAATTTCCCAAGCCTCATATCCACTTTAATCCTTGTTAGTTCCACATCAATATCCTGCGACCCCATAATGGAAGCTTTCTCCAACATTTTTGCAGCATTTTCATAATCTCCAAGGTTTAAGTATAACTCGCCGAGATTTCTGTAAGCTTTGTAGTCCATTGGATTTGACTCAGCATATTGAGTATGGTAGTGCATCGCCGAATCATAATTGCCCCTGGCCTCATGAAGGTCGCCAATATATCTGACATACTTCGTCTGACCCGGGTCAAGCCGAAGAATGGCGCGGTATTCTTCAATGGATTCTTTTAACATGCTTTTGTATTGGTAGCGTGTTGCCAACATCTCATGGGCTTCAATATCTTCAGGGAAAAGTTCCGTCCACATTTTTAATACAGCAAGCGCTTTATCAGGTTCCTGTTTTGAGATATAATAGAAAAACTTCGCATTGAACTGAAGGCGTTCCGGCAAGTTGTAAATGTTGTCCATTGTTATTTGAAGTTGTTCCTCTGCTTTCGAGATATTATTGGAATTGAAACAATATTCAGCCAGTACGAGGTGGGCCAGCGTAAAACCGGGATCCTCCTCAATGGCCATTTCTACATATTCTGTCGCTTTGTGCCAGTTGTTATTGATGAGTATTTCGTTGTTCCCTTTTGTAATATATTCCAACGCTTTTATTGAGTCCGTATAAATTTCAGCAATGGGAAGGTCGCTGGATTCAGTCTTATGGCGGGAAGGCAACTCCAGCTTCTCAGTTAACATGGCTGAAACATTGTCAATAAGAGTGAAAAAGTTCTTATTTGAGAATTCGAATTCCGAGATCATCCTGGCATTTGCTGTTTCAAATAATTTCACCTTGATCCAATAACCCTCTGTTTGTTTGTTGAAATCTCCCGTTACAAAGTATTCAAGCTGGTAATACTCTGAGATGTTTTTTAACAACATCAATGGTGCGCCAAGGCCGCTACTATAACCGGCCTCTTTAAATTTATAAAACAATGCCGCAGCTGGTTGTGCATGTAAAAACAGATTTTGTGACAAATCGTAATCGAGGATTGCCGGGATGGCATAGGACATCCAATCGAGGTTGCTATCGCCAGTTTTATTGTTGAAAAAATACAAGGCAAGTTTTTTTCTGAACTCATTTTTAGATACCACCCTTTCGATCGTTGCGCCACTTTCGTCTTCAACGACTACTGTTTCGGTAGCTGCACCCAGGTCTTTGCCCTGAAAAAGTATAACAACAAGAGCAATCGTAATAACAGCGTTGACCGGCAATCCAATTACTTCAGCCCGCGACCACTTGCCAAAACTTCGTTTGCCATGAAAATAGGTTAGTAGAAAAACGGTTGGGATAAGTGATAACAAGATTACCCAGGCCAAATCAACGAGGTAGGGGGAAAGCATATAATTTGTAACAATTGCCGCAACGGCTTGCTTAATAATCCAGGAACCAATAAGGTAGCCAATAAGAATTTGAAAGACTCTCCTGTTCCATAAATCACGCAAAATAAATCCCAAATCCCGTTTGTGATCAATGGAAACTCCTTCAATAAATACTTCAAATATTTCGATGGGTTTCCCAACTCCTTTTAGCTCTTTCCTGCCAATCGACAGGAGTGTAATATCCTCCTTGTTTCGAAGCTGGCTTCTTACATCCTCCGAAATGCATATACCATTTGGAGGAGCTAGTGGTTCGATCCGGGCTGCTGTATTTACAGCAGAACCAAAAACATCTCCATCCTTAAAAATGACATCACCGATATGAATACCGGCCCGGATGGTAAGCTCCTCATCTTTTAGCCGGGTTTGAATGCTGGATGCACATCTAACCGCTTCAACCGCGCTTCCAAACATCATCAGCAGACCATCCCCAATTTCCTTAATGATCTCTCCGCCATATGATTCTACAATCGGAAAAACAATTTCCCGTTGTTTTTGAAGCAATTGCATGGTGCGTTGCTCATTTTCTTCCATTTGTTTGGTATATCCAACAATGTCAGTGAAAACAATAGCGGCGAGTTTATGGTCTTTATGATTCATGATTGTTGTCGACAATGTATAAATTGATGATTAATTCCTTATTTGCAATTCATAGTTTTGACTATAATGACCAAAATTACATTTTATTTTGTAAACAATTGTATGCAATTTAAGTTTGAAAATGGCTCAATTAAATTACAAAGTTGTTTCTATTGTACAACTAAAATAAAACCAATACCATGGATGTTATTGATTTGAATGGTCGGGTCGCCTTTTAAATATTTGCGCAGGCGCGAAATAAAAACATCCAGGCTACGGCTATTGAAGTAGCTGTCATTGTCCCAGACTTCTTAAGATATCTTCCTTTTTTTAATACCTTGTTTTTTTGTTTTTCAATCAAGTACTTTAGCAAATAGGCTTCTCTGGAGGTAAGCCTCCTTGAATCATTACCAAATGATAATTCCGAGCTTATTGTGTTGAACCTGAAATTCCCAATTGGCAAAACATTGTTGCCAGATGATGTGGGATTACTTTTTTTATTTCTTTTCAGGAAAATCTCTATTTTCAGGACAAGTTCTTCAATATTAAAAGGTTTTGTAAGATAGTCATCACCTCCCGATATCAGTCCTTCAATTCTATCCTCTTTTAACGATTTGGCTGACAAGAATATAATCGGAATATCTTCATTTGCTTCCCGTATAATCTTAGCCAACGTGAAACCGTCAACCTCAGGAAGCATCACATCAAGGATACATAAGTCAAAAGCATTCGATTCAAAAATATCTATTGCTTCCTTTCCATCTTTGCAAAATGTTACTTTGTACCCCTTCAGTTCAAGGTTGTCCTTTGTGACAAAACTCAAATAAGGATCGTCTTCAACATATAGTAAATGTGGCTTTTTTCTGCATCATGTTTTTCTTTTGTTTGATGGAATTACTATCCTAAATACACTGCCTTCGCCTAATTTGCTTTCGACATTTATTTTCCAGCCATGCGTGTCAATGATGTTTTTCACATAATTCAGTCCTATTCCAAATCCTTTGACATTATGGATGTTGCCGGTTGGTACACGAAAAATTTATCAAATACTCTTTTAAGGTATTTCTGTTCGATCCTATTCCCCTATCTGAAATTTCCAGTAATCGAGTTGGGGTTAATACGGGTTGACACAGCTATTTTGGAGTTCTGTATAACTGTATTTTAAAGCGTTGTCAATCAGGTTGTAGATAACATTGGTGAAATGGAGTTTGTCAGCCTTTATGAAAATTGGTTCACTGGTAAGGTTTAAATGTAAAACCCCTTTTCTGTCCTGAACCTGCAATTTGAAACCATCCTTGCATCAGTGATAATTTTATTCAATTCGATGTCTTCAAATTTGAGATGCAGTTTGTTTTTCTCAATCCTCGCAATTTGAAGTACCTTTTCGGTAGCTTTCAGGCGTTTGTTCTGGTCGGAAATAATTGCTGCATAATGGGTAAGTCTTTCACTATCCTTAATGTTTCAGGGTCTCAATACATTGGCCGAGATCCCAATGGTAGTGATCTGATTGTTTAAACTCATGGGTCATGTTGTTAATAAAATCCTTCTGGATCTCTGAAAGCCTTTTTTGGCGAAGTATCACAAATACGGCATAGGCAAAAAGATAACGAGCTGTAAATAAAACAAAGGCGGATATCCAACCAGACATTTTGTTCAGAATGCTATAGAATTGTTTTGGAGGGAAACATAATCCAAATAATAAGTAAACTCATCATACTTTTTGAAATTTACGTTCATCTTTATCGTCAATATCCGCTGGGTTAATGTATTTGCCAAATACCATTTGGTCGGTTTCGCAATCGTAAATGGCGTATTCATAATCAATTTTGATGTTGCTGTATTCGAATTCAGTTTTCAAATAATGATCAAGCAGGCTGGCATCGATGATTTCGTTAATATCAACGATGAAGTAATTGGAGAGAATTTGCCGGACCGGGTTTTCATTGGAGCATCTCATGCAGTTAGTGACCATTTTCAGCAACGTTGTAAGAAGCAATTTCTACGGTTTGATTAAACTGCTGTTCAGCCAGACTGAATGATTTATTAACCCAGTATAGCTGAAATACAATGATCCCAATAATAGATATGGAACCCAGAATAACAACGATCCTAATTTGATTGCTTTTCACGTTTTAAATTTATACAAAAGTGCAAAATAATATGAGAATAATAGCAATTAAAAAGTTTAGTTACTACTCAATAGCAGTATATCTCTAATAATGAAGTTGTTTAAAGTTGACGTAATAAAATAACGCAAAAAGCTAATATATTCAATGCTTTCCAATGAATTTTGTTTGTTTCAAAACGGATCAAAATAGCCTTAAATGCATCCAGCCAAGAAGCATTGAGGTCCTTTCCACAACAAACCTGCATTTGTAGAGTAAACTGTCAAAAAGGGTGTTCACTTTCACTACCGTTTCTTTTATTTTTATCAATATTATCTATTATATCATTCCTGTAACAGAAAGCACGAAAGCTCTCTATATCAAACCCTGCATCGGCATTCAGGAATAGCCAGTCTGTCCTTATGTTTGAAGAACACTGAGGCTTTCAAACATATTCTCGAACTCTTCCAAGTGATACGCATCATTATGTTCTCCTGAAATAGCTTCACTGCAGGCCAGTGGGATACCCTGGCTATCTGTCAGCACAAGCATGTTGCTGGTCTTCGCCTTTCCTGCCTTGGTAGCCTACTGCCTGTCCGCCCCTTTTTGATGGGGTGTGTGTGCCATCAATTTGAACGCCGGTAAATCAAGTGAATCCCGATGCCTTTCAGAATATGTCTCCAGGCTCTTCCCAACTATCTTTGCACCACTTCTGAAAGTGATGATAGACACTTGCCCAACCATACTTACCCCTAAAGAATTGCTTCGTGGAATGTCTCCATTGACATCATTTTTTTAACCGGTATAAAATTGCTTCAACCACTTGATAACACTTAACTTTTGTGTTTTTTCGACCGTTTCAAATTTCAAATGTGGGCAAATCTCTTTTTTATTGTACTTTTACTTAACACGTTTTTTGAACGAATGATACAACTTATTGAAATCAATTTTTCTGTATCATTCGTTCTTTTAAACATTCGTGTTTTAATATCTCATTTTTTAACTTTTAACAACTTCAATAATAAAGTTGCCACAAATTCCCAGATTAAAGAAAAAGAAATGATTTTCACAAAAAAACAAGCAACGTTCGTTTACTTCAGTGTAAATAATATGTCGAAGTATGGTAATTATCATTGAATCTGCGGCATTTTTAAGCGTGTACCTGCTATGTAGTAACAACGTTTACAAGTTATTGGTTCTCTTTGCATTAGGGAATTCTATTCGTACTTAATCACATCAACAGGATTCGTCAATGCCGTTTTTATGGTTTGGATTAGTACTGTTAATTGTGCAAAAAGCAAAACTGCCAGTCCGGTAAAGACAAACCAGACAAAGTCAATGGATAGCCGGTAAGCAAAGTGTTCGAGCCATTTGTCCATCACGATCCGGAGCGATAGAGGTGGCAATAAAAATGGCGATAAGTACCAACTTTAAAAAATCACCGGATAATAAAACAACGATGGATTGTACCGAGAGCACCAAGAAGTTTCCGAATGCCTATGTTTTTAGAAAATTGCTCGGTAATGAAAGATGACAATCCAAACAATCCGAGAAGAGAAATGAGGATGCTAAGCAGTGCAAAATAAGTGAATACTTTTTGTAAATTATCATCAGAAGTATACAATTCGTTTAATATATCGTCAAGGTAATCGTATTTAAACGGCTCATTAGGGTTTGCCTGTGCCCAGAGCTGTTCGATATAAGCAATTGTGTTCTCTTTGTTTTTAGGGTTTATCCTGATGGTTATTAAATCCTCCGGTTGCTTTTCAAGGAAAAAGACCATGGGCCCGATTTCTTCATAGAGTGAAGAATAATGGAAGTCATTTAACACTCCGATAACCTTATATTTTTCAGTGCCATATGAGCGACGATGGATTTCTTTCCCCAGCGCATTTTCATTCCATCCCAGTTCTTGAGCAGCTTTCCAATTGATAATTACGCTTTGATTTATATCCGTACCTTGTTTTGGATTAAACTTTCGCCCCGAAATAAGTGTCATCCCCATCAAGTCAATGTAGTTGTAATCCACAAACATATGGCTCATCAACTGCTCCTCCATTTTCTCTTTGCCTTCGGTAAGGAAAACATCCATATAATTTCCTCCACCGGGTACCGTGTTAGAAGTTGATATGTTGTAAACATTGGGATTGGCCAATAATTCATTTTTAAAGAAATCAATTTCTTTTTTAAAGGAGGTGTCGGTCGAACGGACAACCATCAAATTTTCTTTTTTAAATCCCAAATCCTGAATTTTTATAAAATTCATCTGTCTTGTAACGATTAATGTCCCTACAATCATAATGATCGAAATGGTAAATTGGAATACAATGAGCGATTTCCGGAGGTTGCCACTTCCCCTTCCCGGGTTTAATACCCCTTTTAAAACAATAACCGGTTGGAACGAACTGAGGTAGAAAGAAGGATAGAAACCCGATAAAACCCCTACCAACAGGCTTGTAGTAATCAGGATAAGCAGTATTATCGGATTGCCAAGCAATTCGAAATGGAGGTGCTTATCCCAAATGTTATTAATGAAAGGGAGTGTGGATTCTACAATAACAATTGCCATTACCAAAGCAAAAAAGGCAAGTATTATTGATTCTCCGATCAATAGCCTGGCGAGATTGGCCCTGTATGCGCCCAATACTTTTCTTACCCCGACTTCCTTAGCCTTGTGCGATGAACGGGCTGTTGCCAGATTCATGTAGTTGATACTTGCAATTAGCAATATGAAAATAGCGATGATGGTGAATATGTAAATAATGCGAATGTCTCCTGTTGGTAAATCCCATTCCGCATCGGAAAACAAATGGATTTTATCCAATCGTATTGCCTGAAAACGATAAGTCCCATTCAGCCTTTTGCTAATGTCGGCGATGTGTTTATCATGAAAATCCGGGAACTTTTTATAAATGGTTTCAATGGATGAATTATCTTTTAGTTTTATGAAGGTAAATAATCGAAGTGCCCAGAAGTGAACGGTGTTTAGTTGATGGTACATTTTCTCACCGATGATCTGGCTATAGGATTCCATAGAAATTAAACCTTCGAACTGAACATGAGAATTGTCAGGGACATCTTCAATAACTCCGGTTACCTTACAATTGATCTTGTTTCCTAAATTCATTAGCTGACCCATTGGGTTTGCCGATCCAAAGTATTTCTCAGCCAGTGTTTTCGTTAACACAATACTGTTCTTGCTTTTTAATGCAGTTTCCGGATTGCCAAAAATAAACGCGTGGTTGAACATTCTGAAAATGGATGAGTCAGTATAGTATAAAAGATTTTCGTAGAATTTTTTTTCTTCAAAACGCAAAAAGCTATTATCAACCGAACGAAACCTTACGAAGTCCTCTACCTCCGGAAACTCCTTCTGAAAAGCCGGTCCAATAGCAAAGGAGGTTTTGGCTACTTTTTGCTGCCTGTCCGAAATAGTTATATCGGCATCGATCCGATAAATTTGCTTGTAATGCTTAACATGTTTGTCATAGGACAATTCATCCTGAATAAAGAGGAGTATGAACGTAAAGCAGGATAATCCAATTGCGAGGCCAAAGATATTGATGGCCGTATATAGCTGATTGTGTGTAAAATTTCTAAATATAGTCTTTATAAAATGCATTGCTCACTTCTAGGTCAATTTTCATATCAGAAATTATTCCAATTGATACTGTATTATCATAGTATGAAGTATATCAAAACATTAGGCCCTGAAGGATAATGAACAGCTTCACTCCTATTGTACAGATCAGCACAATTCCTGTTCATAAGTGAACATTCTATTGTGATTTCAATTCTTCTGCTTTTTTATACATTTCATCATGAAATTAATTCGGTCATTCCTGTTTTGTTTTATGAACTTGTAATCTAAATATACTTTTACCAAAACAAAAAATCTTAAACGATGACAAAATCACTTTTAGTCCTAATCATTTTTCTTGGTTCAATGGCCAATATAGGCATCTCGCAAGACTCAATTCCAAACAGCAATTTCGAAAGCTGGATAACCGATTACAATCCGCTCGCATGGGAAATGACAAATCTATTGTTGCCAACGGGAACTCTTAATTGTTTCCGGTCCGATGTTAGTTATTACGGATCGTATGCAATGCAACTTAAAACAATTGATGTTTTCGGAACACCGGTGCCCGGAGTGGCAACTTTGGGCACAATGGAATTAAACAATACAATCGGTGGAATCCCTTTTACCGAAAGGCCCTTGGTGTTAAAGGGGTTTTATCAGCATGCATCGAATGGTGATGAAGTAATGGTGGCTGTTGAATTGTTTAAAAATGGTGCAACAATAGGAGGCGGAGTGTGGTCAACAACGGATTCAGTTCCTTACTTCCAGGAGTTCAGTATACCCATTAACTATTCTTCGGGAGTAGTTCCTGATACTATGAATATTACCATTCTTACCGACCCATATCAAATAGGTAGCGGATTGATAATAGATGCATTGAGTTTTGAATACAATGCAACGGGAATACCAGAGAAAAATGAAAATGAAATTCAAATGAGTTGTTTTCCTAATCCTGTAGCGAGCCATGTTTCCATAGGAATAAACAATGCAAAAGAAAAGAAAATTTATCTTTATTCAATAAATGGGAGATTAATGAAAAAGGTTAACTCAAATTTACCAATAACAACAATGGATTTACAAGATTTACAAGCAGGGAGCTATATTCTTATATCCTTTGACGGAAAAAACAAATTAGTTAGAAAGATTGTAAAACTGTAAATGGGAAAAATAAAAAAAGCTCAACTAAACTAGTTGAGCTTTTTTTATTATACCTTATCAGAATTAGTGCCTAACTATGAACTTCCCAGATTTCAATTCCTTGCCACCGGCATAAAGTGAAAAGAAGTATAATCCTTCAACATACCGGTCAGTATTAATTCTTAAATTTCCAAAGCCATTGTTAATTGAATATTCCTGAACCAATGATCCGACCAAAGAGTATATCTTTACATCAACTGCTTGTGGAGATTCAAGCTCATAATCAAACGAAACAAAATCGTTCGCCGGATTTGGATATGGCTCTGATAATGTAACATTGGAAGCCAACTCATCTCCGATAGCTGTTTCAAGAGTAGTAAAGAGAACTGTTACCATTACAGAATCATTTGGATTGGCCTCGTCCCAAAAGACATAAGAAATTGAAGACTCACCAGGATTTGTCTTAGGATTATAATGGCCTGAAAAATCAATTTCGTTTATTGTTCCGTCTACAATGTATATTGAACTGGGAGCTTCATAAACCCATGGAGGAAAGCACAATCCCCAACAAAAAGTATTTTCAGATCCTTCAATTAGATAATTCTCAACTTTCTTAACCAATACTGCAATTGAATCATTACCTGTTCTTGTGTTTGTAACATCCAATTCAATAACCATTTCAGTATTGGTAGCTTCGCCATGCATAGTGACCGTTTCGAAAGGCTCTAATGCCGTGCCTTCATGCGATAAACTTAAGCTTTGTCCAAAAGTGAAAACAGAAGCCAATAGCAGCATGCTGAGTGTAAATAGTTTTTGTATCATAATGTTGTGTTTTATAAATTTGTTTGTATTTGACAATTGACCTGTGTGCAAAAATATGCAAATTTTTAAATTTGAACCAAAAATATCCTATTATTTATCACCAATTTGAAGTGTTAATTGCTAAAAAAGATTAAAAGAATAATGATTTAGAACTTAACATTATATAATTTTATCGGCCAAACAAACGCTCTTTAATTTTTTATTATGCGATTTCATTCCTTTATTATAATTTTTTTGATTTCATTGCTAATTTGTTCATGTGAATTAAAACCAAAGTCTGATACAACCGTAAATGATTCCGTTGATCCTCCTGAATTACAGCAGGAGCAAGATTGGTTATCTTTGTTCGATGGGGTTTCCACGAACGGTTGGAGGGGATTTAAGCAACCTTCAGTGGGAGAGGGGTGGCAAGTTATTGATAGCTGCTTAGTGGGTCTCGGTAAAGGTGGTGACCTTGGTGGCGATATCCTGACAATAGACCAATTTGAGGATTTTGAATGCTACCTTGAATGGGCTATTTCCCCCGCAGGCAATAGCGGAATACTGTACCATGTTCTTGAGGGTGATTACCCTACCGTTTATGCAACCGGCCCCGAATACCAAATCCTTGACGATGTGGGCTATCCCGATAAATTGGAAGAGTGGCAAAAAACAGGCGCAAATTATGCCATGAACAATGCATCGAACAAGACATTGAAACCTGTTGGAGAGTTCAATTCTTCCAGAATTAAAGTTGAAAATGGGTGGGTTGAACATTGGCTCAATGAAAAGAAAGTTGTAGAATATGAATTATGGACTGACAACTGGAAAAAGAGGGTTGCGAACTCCAAATGGAATGACTATCCGGGTTATGGCCTGGCACTCAAAGGGCATATTGCATTGCAGGATCATGGAAGCATTGTAAGGTTTAAGAATATAAAAATCCGCGATCTGACTGATGTGGGAAAACCATTGTTTAATGGTGAAAATCTGGATGGCTGGGAAACACATGGAACCGAAAAGTGGTATGTAGAAGATAATGAATTGGTTTGTGAAAGTGGCCCTGATAAAGAGTATGGATATCTGGCAACTGAAAAAAAGTATAAGAATTTTTTGTTAAGGCTTCAGTTTAAGCAGGAAGCTGATGGCAACAGTGGAGTGTTTTTCAGATCATCAATAGATGGAACCAAAATCAACGGATGGCAGGTTGAAGTTGCACCCAAAGGAAAGGACACTGGAGGAATTTACGAATCCTATGGCAGGGGATGGTTATGGCAAATACCGGATGAAAGGGAAAGTATTCTGAAGCTGGGTGAATGGAATGATTTGGTAATAAGGGTTGAAGAGGACAGGGTAATAACATGGCTCAACAATGAAATGATGACAGACTTAACGGACGAAAAAATTGGTGAAGCTGTAGGAGTTATTGCCTTACAAATACATGATGGGGGTGGAATAAAAGTCAGGTGGCGCAATATTAATATTAAGGAATTATAAGGAATGTTCAAGAAAATAAATCTCAATGAAATATACACGGTTTCAATTGTTCTGGTTGGTATTATTAAGGGTTATGATTGGATGGCATTTTCTTTATGAAGGGATGGTGAAAGTTGTTAACCCCAATTGGTCGAGTGTTGGATATTTACTTGACTCAGAGGGATTTTTACAAGGCTTCTTTTATTCCTTGGCTGCAAACCCAAATGTGGTGAATGCAATCGATTTTTTGAATATCTGGGGTTTGATAGCTATTGGGCTGGGACTTATACTCGGATGTTTTTCACGGCTTGCCCTTGTGTCCGGTATCGTGCTTTTAAGCTTTTACTATTTATCACACCCTCCCTTTGTAGGGCTAAAATATTCTATGCCGATGGAAGGAAGTTATTTGATCATCAATAAAATCTTAATTGAACTCACCGCCATGGTTGTTCTGTTACTATTCCCAACCAGTATGCGAATTGGGATCGATCGTTTTATTTTTAATAGAAAGAACACAAAATAAGTATAGATGGAGGAAAATGTTTCAGGAAAGAGGGGTTTAAACCGAAGGGATGTTATAAAAGGATTGGCCACAATTCCGGTGCTGGGTGCTTTCGCTTATTCGTGGTACAAAAAACGCAAGCTGGAAAGCATGATGAAAAGTGCTCTTCAGGACGGTATACATCTCGATTACGAAAACCCGGTTTTAAATCGGAAGGTCTCGAATGATAAGCAAATTCGCCTGGGGATAGTTGGAAGTGGAGGCCGTGGAAGGAGCATACTGAAAGGGGCTGGGTTTTTACGGCCTGAGATTATTGATGATTGGATAGAAGCAGCTAAAAGCAACAAAACCGACAAAAGATATGCTGAATACCTTGAACAGGAAGATTTGAACGTGGTTGTCAATGGCGTATGTGATGTTTTTGATATAAATGCAGATCTTGCCATGAGAGCATGTTCTAATGTTTCCCGCCTGGGAACTGAAGGGAAAATGGAAAATCAGCCCAGGCGCTACAGAACTTATAAAGAATTGCTCGCCGCGGACGACATTGATGCCGTTATTATTGCCACCCCGGATCATTGGCATGGAACCATGACCATTGAAGCTGCCCGGGCCGGAAAACATGTATATTGTGAAAAGCCAATGACATGGACGGTGCCGGAAACTTATGAGGTAGTTAAGGCCGTAAAAGAAAACCGAATTGTTTTTCAGCTGGGCCATCAAAACCGGCAAACGGAAAGTTACTTCAAAGCAAAAGTAGCCATAGACAAGAATGTGTTGGGAAAAATTAGTTTGATCGAAGTAACAACCAACAGAAACAGTCCGGAAGGGGCATGGGTGTATGATATTCATAAAGAAGCCAGTAAACAAAATATAGACTGGGAACAATTTATTGGCCCGGCGCCGTATCATGAATTCAGCCTGGAGCGATTTTTTAGATGGCGTTGCTGGTGGGACTATAGTACAGGTTTGTCGGGTGACCTTTTTACTCACGAATACGATGCTATGAACCAGATACTGGGATTGGGAATTCCTCATTCTGCAGTTGCATCGGGAGGTATTTATTATTACAAAGATGGCCGCACAGTACCGGATATTTTGCAAATGGCCTTTGAATATCCGGATAAGGATTTAACATTGCTTTACAGTGCTTCACTGGCAAGCAATAAGGGCAGGGGAAGGACCATTATGGGACACGATGCTAACATGGAACTGGGAAACAATATGAAGATATTTGTAGACCCTGGTTCAACAAAATACAGAAGCAAATTGGAAGAGGGGATCATTGATCCTGAATTGCCCCTCTATTCTTTTACGCCTGGGCTAAAACAGGTTGATGCCATCACCTCACCAACTGAACAGTATTTTGCCGGAAGGGGTTTATTATATACCTACCGCGGAGGAAAAAGGGTTGATACGACCCATTTACACGTCAAAGACTGGCTCGATGGAATTCGCAGCGGAACTCAGCCCAGTTGCAATATTGACCAGGGGTTTGAAGAAGCCATGACAGCACATATGGGAACGGTTTCATATCATGAAAATAGGAAAGTTTTCTGGGATGAAGAAAAGCGAATGATTGTCTGAACCTTATTAGCAATGGTTCAAAAAGAGATTATTTCTTTTTGTCTTTCCTTTTCAAATATTGATAGTCGAGGTAGTAAAGCACTTTTATTGAAAAGCTATTGGTGGCAGGTGTTTCGATTGTTTTTTTCAGGTTTTTAAGATAATCCCGTTCAATATTGTTTTCCAATGTTTGCAGTGCTCCTGCTTCTTCATATGAACTGATAGCATTCTTCCAAACAATGTTAATTTCGCTACCGGGGGCAAAGTTCCATGTATAAATCATATCAATGTTGAAAAGATTGTAGCTAAAATCATTAGCTGCTGAATAGTTTGATGGGGCCAATTCACCATCCCTGGTAAGGTCATAATAATCTTTGTATTGCAATGTGATAAAATAATGCCTTAATCTGAATGCCAAAGAGGATTTATTTGAAAAACGATAATTTGCCTCAAGTACATTCTCGTAATTGTCAATATTTCTTTTCCCGAATAGAATTGCAAGCTCGTTATCCGCTTTTGTTGAATCTGTAACATATCCGATATCATTCTTTTGATGATCATAACTAAACTCATAAACGATCATCAATCTGTCGTTTACCCGGAATCTGGGTTCAACACTGAACCAATAACTGTTTTGCTCATATCTTTTAGAACTCCAGTAACCAACATTTCCATCCACGACAAACTTTTTCCTGTAATCAGGAGAAAAGCCAATGCTAAAGTCCATCATGGGAGGACGTGCATAATACCAGCCATCATTTCTCGGCTCAAAATAATCAAACGAATTAAATGGGCTAAAGTTTGTGTTGAACCAAACTGTCAGATGATTCGTAAATGTAGACCGGGAATGAAAACCTATGTCAAATTCAGTAAATGTCCTTGGATTATAAAGCTGTTCGTATTCCAACCACAGTGAATTATACCACTCCAGGACGATCCACGTGGGATTGTAAATATTGTACTCAAATGATAATTCATCCGAAATCCTGTTGTTGTGATGCAAAATCCCATGTCGTTAGGGTTGTATAGATCATCCATCAGGTCGTGTTCGAATTCATAGGTGAAATTGCCGCTAATTTTCCCTACACTGAAACCATATCTATAACCAAATTCCGGATGGGAACTTATATCATATTTCTGGCTAATTGCTGCATTTCCTCTGATGGCATATTTGTTCTCTTTGTTAGCCAGTTTAAATTCCGTACCTGAAACATTTGCTGATCTTTTATGGTCAGGTTGATAAACATTGGTGTTATACAAACTTACATATGAATTATTTTTCAGTGCCTGGTCAAAAACGATCATATTGTAGTTGGTAAAAGGCTCCGTTAATATTCTTCGGGTATTTCCGGTAATGGTATCTGTTGCAGTTGCCCATGTATTGGCTGTTATTCCGTTAAAAAATCCCATTGCCAGTTTTTTATTGTTTTTGCCGGTAATTTTGGTAGCATTTATTAGTTGCGATTCCTGAGGATTATCAGTAATTTTTTCCTGGGGTTGGAGGCTGTCCTTAACATTATAATAGCCTGATGGGGTTTTGCCAACCCGTCTTGAATAGAAAACATCACCTTTGTCGAACAATTCCGTGCCTTCCATGAAGAAAGGCCTTTTTTCATCGTAATAAACCTCAAAGGGGGAGAGGTTGTAAACTTCATCATCCGATTGAACCTGCCCAAAGTCAGGAATAAGTGTCATGTCAAGAGTCCAGCTCTCATTGATTCCATATTTAATGTCAGCACCATAATTATAGGAATAACCCCAGCTTTTGGTGTCCGGGCTTTTTTCAATATAGCCTGAAACATAAGGGACAAGTGAAAGCCTAAGGGGAGGGTCGATGTTTTCGATACCGGTCAACTTCCCAGCCTGGTTGTTTAAACCATCCACTTCTCTGTTTATTAAATTCCAGGTTGTGTTTTCGCGGTAACGCATGATGTTTCGGAATATCTGCAATCCCCATACCTGCTGATCCTCTTTTGGAAACCGGATGGCTGAATAGGGGATTTTGAATTCAACGACCCATCCGTTATCAATAATGTTTACCTTGCTTTGCCACACAGCATCCCAGCTTTTGTCTTCGCCATAACTTTCGGTGGATTTCAAATCAATTTGGACCCCACAAGATGTGACAATAAACCCAAAGGCTGTCAGGTAATCATTGAAGCAATCAAGATAAATCCCGAAATAGTCCGCCATACCAATATCATCCCGTTCGCTAAGTTCGGTTAAAATACTGTCGGGATGCGGGTCGCTAAGCATCGCCCCGACATACAGTGCATCATCATCATAAACAAACCTTACTTCAGAATTGTAAGAAGCAGGTTTTCCATTAAAAGGAACATACTGGATAAAATCAGTTGCTGCCGGCACATTGTTCCAACATTCATCATCCAATACGGCATCTATTGAGGGAGGAATGTCAATTCTAATGGCTGATACAGATTTCTTGTTGACGTTTTGTGAGAATACAGAGGTGGAAGGAATGAGCAATGTCACAATTCCAAGAACCAAAAACCAAACCTCTAAAATAGTTTTTCGCATTCCTCAAAATCAAAGCTGTAAAATTATAAAATCATAAACTGCGAAAACACGATTTGATTGTTTAAAAAGATTAAAAATAAGGAAGATTTTAGCGAACGTTCAAAGAGATAAAATTTTTGAATAGATATTGAAATTTATGTCATCGAAAGCAACAAAAATGACCTCTTCGAACAAATCCGCATTCTGGAGAAAACGATTTACTTCGTCTGTGGCAATTTCGGCGGCCAGTTTTTTGGGGAAACGATAAACGCCGGTACTGATGTTGGGAAACGCAATGGTCATACATTTATATTCAACTGCCAGCCGGAGGCAGTTTAAATAACAATCAGCTAGCAATTTTTGCTCATTATTATTTCCTCCATGCCAAACAGGGCCAACCGTATGAATAACATATTTTGCAGGCAAATTATAGCCTTTAGTGATTTTCGCATCTCCCGTATGACAACCGTTTAATGTTATGCATTCTTCAAGCAATTGAGGGCCTGCAGCCTTGTGAATGGCTCCATCCACACCCCCACCTCCAAGCAAGCTACGGTTAGCGGCATTTACTACCGCCTTAACTTTAAGTTGAGTAATGTCGCCCTGTATTAGTTTGATCCTGGCATCCACAAGTCTATATTTTTTTCACGAACAACTGCGAAGTCTGGTAGCCTGTAACTTTAATGGCATCCCCTTTTTCAATATAACCTGCCTCTGCACTTGCGTCGAAAATATCATCTCCTATTTTAACTTTTCCTGCAGGCCTTAAAACACTGAATGCTACACCTTGTTTTCCAACCATGCTTTTATAAATACTGTCTGAAGAAGTATATCCCTTGTCGCTTTCTTGTGTAGAATCAAGGGCAAGGTGTCCAAAAGTGGTAGTCGTTAATATTTTCCGGCTAAAGTATATGGAAAGAAGTATTGCAAAAAATGCCGCAATAATAACGATGAAAAACGATTTTACAAGACCTTTGATTTCAATACCGGTAAAATCGAAACCCATATTTCCGGTCATGCTTAGGGTCAATCCGGCAACAATGAATATGATGCCCAGAATTCCGGGGACTCCAAATCCAGGCACGGCAAATATTTCGATTGCAATCAAAATTACTCCCACAATGAAAATAAGAATTTCCCAATGTTCTGCCAGGCCTTCCAGGTACAAAGGTGCAAAATATAAAAGTGCAGCAATTACCGATGCTGCCAGGGGAAATCCAACTCCGGGAGTCTGGAGTTCAAAATAAATTCCACCAATGATCAACATGATCAGCAGGCCACTTACCATCGGATTGATTAAAAACCGGATTATTTTGTCAGCAGCTGTTAGCTTCTGTTCAACAATTTCATATTCATCTATACCCGAATGTTCAATAACTTCATCAACTGTTTCCGCTATTCCTTCACAGAAACCAAATTTCAGGGCTTCGTTGGCTGTAAATGTGAGAACCCTTCCGGTATCTACAACCCCTTCAATATAAATCCGTGGATCAACCATGGCCTGGGCAATATCTGCATCCCTGTTTTTGGCTTCCGCTGTTGATCGCATCATCGAACGCATGTAAGATTGATACTTGTCGGGCAATGGTTTGCCTGTTTGGTCCACCACCGTAGCAGCTCCAATGTTGGCTCCCGGATTCATGTAAATGCTGTCGCAGGCAATGGAAATCAGTGCCCCTGCTGAGGCTGCATTGTTATCAATAAAAACATATACAGGGATTTCTGATTTTAAAATAGCTGTCCTGATCGAATCAGCTGCGTCAAGCATCCCGCCATACGTATTCATGTGAATGATAATGAGGTTGGCTTTGAGCTCGTTTGCTGCTTCAAAAGCTTTTTTTGTTTTATGCCAAACAGGTGGGGCAATTTCCTCCTTGATCTCAAACTTGTAAACCAGAAATACTGAATCCTGTGAAACAATTGTTTGAACAGAAAGCAATGCTATTAGAAGTCCGAGTATGTTTTTTATTATTGGATTAGCCATTGTTATTTGTGTTAAATTTTATGGAACATTTTTACACTGGTTATTTATGCATTTTCCGGTACATCCTTTTCCAGGCCCTTTGTTTCCAATAAGTGCTTTGCATGTATTTTCCCCATGTTAATATTGGTCCATAGCCTTTCGTGCAGGTAGTAAATTATAATTTTAATCAGAATGTCAAATACCAAAACAAGAGTCGATGCTTCGAGGATTTGTTTATAGGGGCCGCTTATTTTCTGCCTGAATATAACAAAAGTGATCAAAAAAGTTGTAAGCGAGGCAATTATTCTCCAAACTCACAGAACTTTTGCAAGACTTCGGCCAGGGGTATCTTTATTGATCCTTTTTTGGTCAGCGAAGGATTTATTTTCTTGGTTTTTGCCCATATTCGAATGATAGATTTTGCTGGAATAAAAAAACTGAAAATTTAAAAATACTGCTGAACAATAGCTAAAAGTTCCTGGTAATTTTTGGTGTTCGAAGCAATGATCTCCTCCCCAAATAAAAAGCTTCTGCTACCCTTAAAATCACTCACTGTGCCGCCTGCCTCTTCTACAATTATCGACCCTGCAGCTACATCCCAGGGATGAAGTGCGTATTCATAAAAACCATCATACCTTCCACAGGCAACATAGGCAAGGTCAACAGCGGCTGATCCTAAGCGGCGCAAGCCGTGCGATGATTTCATTAAATGTTTAAAGAGGTCAATATAGGCATCCATTTTCCCAAAATCGCTGTATGGAAAACCTGTAGCAAGTAAGCTTTCTTTTAGGTTATTTGTCTGTGAGACCGATATGGGGTGGCCATTCAAGAAAGCACCTCCATTTTGCCATGCATAAAAGCATTCCTGCAAATTTACTTCAAAAACAACTCCCAATACAATTTCTTTGTTATGCAACAAGGCAATACTTATTGAATACAATGGTACACCGTGAATAAAATTTGTGGTTCCGTCAAGCGGATCAATTATCCAGTTGTATTCATCATGTGCTTTTAATTCCGGATTTTCTTCGGCTATAAAACCAGCCTCCGGTAATAATTTTCCCAATTCCCTAACGAGCCTTCTTTCTGAGGCTTTGTCAACGTAGGTTACAAAATCATTATGCCCTTTGGTTTCAACATCTGATAGCTGTATTTTTCTGATTTCATTTTTAACGAAATTGCCTGTAACCCGACTTAGGTTAGCCACTTGTTTTGTCAATAATTCCAAATGCATATTCAATTTATTTAATGCTCAAATTTACAATTTTTAGGCTTATCAAACAGACCGAAAATAATAAATATCTTCGGATGTTTCCACGGGTTTAATTTAGTTCGTTGAATTCAAGTTGATTAAGTAGTCGTAATCACAGGGAATATTAATTTTGCCTGGTATGTAATATCTTTTATATTTGTTGAAGATTAGTCCAACAAAATGCCGATTTCTTCGTATGAAATAATCAGCGCGTTTTTATCAGTCTTTTTATATGAAAGAAAATGAAAAAATTACCGGTAAATTTATTCATGGTTTAAAAGTAGTTCAAAAAATTCTCGACAGTCATTCTTCCGAAAAAATTAGTCAGCAAAATATTATTGATCTAATTACCGTACTTGAAGGAATCCATGACAGTGAAGAAAAACTCAGGAACTTACAGGACAATGTGCCTATTGGATTGTTTCAGTCAACGCCTGATGGAAAACTTATTTATGCTAACAATTGGTTAATAAAGCTTTTCAGGTATGAAGATATTTCTGAGTTGTACAGGAAAAATTTGTTCGAACTTTATATTGATCCTGAGCAGCGGACAAAGTTGGTCGGTATGCTAAATAAAAATGGGAAAATTGACAATGCCGAAGTATTGCTGCGCAGAAATGATGGTACTGAAATGTGGGGTGTTATTAGCGCTAAAACTGTTTATGATGATGATCGGAACGTGAAAAACTATGACGGGTATGTTTATGACATTTCCCAGAGAAAAATTGTTTTGGAGCAGCTTAAGGAAAGTGAAACCATGTTTCGGGCATTGTCCGATAACCTTAAAAGCGCCCTTTATATTTTTAATAATGAAGGAAAATTTATTTATATAAATCCAGCCACCAGTGAGATTACAGGGTATTCGCAAGAAGAGTTCTTAAAAAAGAGGTTTTTTGACATTATTCATCCTGATTTTCAGGAATTAGTAAAAAAAAGGGGATTCGATCGGATCTCCGGTAAAAAAGTGCCCCAGAGCTACGAAATTAAAATTATTACGAAACAGGGAGAAGAGAAATGGCTTGAACTTTTTTCTACCCGGCTTGAGTTAAACGGTGAATCTGTGGTTATGGGTCTTGGTATTGATATAAATGCCCAGAAAAAATCACTTGAAACCATTAAGAGGAGCGAGCAAAATTACAAGTCATTGTATTCATTGTTTCGTTTAATGGCTGACAATGTCCCGGATATGATGTGGGCCAAGGATTTGGATCGTAATTTTATTTTTGTGAACAAGGGAATGTGCGATAAACTTTTGAATGCTGCTTCAATAGAAGAGCCCATTGGGAAAAATGAAATGTATTTCGTTGAAAGGGAGCGGCAGCGGCATCCAGATTCAAATGACTGGTATACCTTTGGAGAGGATAGCCCAGGATCGGACGAGGTTGTTATGCGGACAAAAAAACCACATCGTTTTGAAGAGTATGGTTATGTGATGGGTAAGTTTATTTTTCTTAATGTTTATAAAGCGCCCCTTTGGGATGACGATGGAAAAATGATTGGAATTGTTGGAAGTGCAAGAGATATTACGGAAGAAATCAATATCAGGAATGAAAAGGCCAGAGAAGAAAAGATTAAAAATGTAGTTTACAACATAAGCAATGCTGTTAGCACCACACGCGATCTCAATGAGCTTTTTACCGTGATTCGGATTGAATTGGATAAGGTGATTGATACCTCTAACTTCTTCATTGCGATGTACGATAAAAAGGAAGATAAAATAACACTCCCTTATTTTGTGGATGAAAAGGATCGTTTTGTTGAATTTCCTGAGGGCCCTACATTAACCCAGTATTTGATTAATGTCAATAAACCCTTATTGTTGAGAGAAAACGATTTAAAAAAATTAGCCGAAGATAAAGTCATTGAAATTCATGGATCAATGGCTAAGGTTTGGCTGGGAGTTCCTTTGAATTGCAAGGAACACACAATTGGAGCCATCGTTTTACAAAACTATACCAATGAATCTGCTTTTAATTATGCCGACTTGAAATTGGTGAATTATGTTTCGAACCAGATATGCATTTCCATTAATCAGAAAAAGTTTGATGATGCGGTGAAAGAGAGTGAGTTCAGGTTAAGGCAAATTATTGATACGGTTCCTCATATGATTTTTGCAAAGGATAAGGACAGCCGGTTTATACTGGCCAATAAGGCTACTGCTGAGGCTTATGGCCTCAGGGTTGACCAGATTGAAGGGAAACTGCAAAAGGATATCCATAGAAATCAGGAAGAGTTTGAAAAAATTAAAAAGGATGATTTATTTGTTTTCGAAACAAGAAATACTAAGATTGTAAAAGAGCAGCTATTTACCGATTGTATGAACAATCAGAAAATTTTGAATACAATCAAAATCCCGCTCATACCCGGTGCCGGCAATGAAACAACAATTTTGGGCGTTGCGATTGACGTGACAGAAAATAAAAATACTGAAATTGCACTGAAACTGGCTAAAGAGAAAGCAGAAGAATCGGATAAATTAAAAACTGCATATCTGGCAAATATGTCACACGAAATCAGGACGCCTATGAATGCTATCGTTGGGTTTTCAGAATTGTTAAACGACGATGACCTGGATACCGGAACACGGACAGAGTTTATCCGGCTGATCAGGGAAAACAGTAAACTGCTACTGGGTTTGATTGAAGACATTATTGATGTTGCAAAGATTGAAGCTGAACAAATTAAGATTATTAATTCTACGTGCCAGGTAAATCAGATCTTGGACGAATTGCACAAATCCTGTGTTAAGGAGCTGGATCGCTTCCACAAAAGCGGATTGGAGATAAGATTATCGAAAGCCAATACGGATGAACGATTTGCCATTATCTCTGACCCTCTTAGGTTTAAACAGATTTTAAATAATCTCTTAAGCAATGCACTGAAATTTACAGATAAGGGCATTGTAGAATTTGGCTATACGATTGAGAATGAAAATGAGATCAGGTTTTTTGTTAAGGATACAGGTATTGGGCTCCCTCCTGATAAGCTTGATTTGATTTTTGAACGGTTCAGGCAAGCAGAAGAGTCAAGCACAAAAGAATATGGCGGCGCCGGTTTAGGTTTAACCATTTCAAAACGGCTTGTTGAATTGTTGGGGGGTAAGTTATGGGTTGAGTCCGTTTATAATGAAGGGAGTTCGTTTTATTTTTCCCTACCAATCCGAACTACCCAAGGTGCGTTGATGCCAAAACCTTTGGTTCCCGATTCCGATCATTACAATTGGACAGGGAAGACCATCTTGGTTGCTGAGGATGAGACTTCAAATTTTGAGCTTGTAAAAGCTGTATTGTTGAAGACAGGGGTGAAATTAATTTGGGTGAAAAATGGGAAGGATGCAGTGGATATGTGCAAAAAGGATGAGGGCATTGATTTGGTACTGATGGATATCCGTATGCCTGAATTGAATGGCTATGAGGCTACAATGCTGATCAAAAAAATCAGGCGGGATTTACCTGTTATATCCCAGACAGCTTATGCAATGGCAAATGACCGGGAAAAAAGTCTTCAGGCTGGCTGTGATGATTACATTTCAAAACCCATAAAACCAAATGAGTTACTCAGGAAGATTGGTTTGATGTTTGCTGGAAGTTAATTTGTTTTGAAGAAAAATGGAATGATTATCAGAATTAAATATTCTTTATATTGTTTGCTGTTGCTGGCCTTTTTGTTGATCATGCCAAGGGCAGGTTCATTTGGTGCAAGTGTAGTTGACCGGACTGAAATTGACAGTTTGTTGAAAATTCTTCCTTTTGCGAGGCCCGTAGAACGGACTACGCTTCTAATGGAACTGGCCAATAATTACCTCTCAGTCTCGCTTGACTCATCTCACGAGTATGCCCGGATGGCGCTTCAAAACTCTATCGAATTGCAAGATAATCAAGCTATTGGTGAAGCCTATAAATTGTTGGGAAATATTGGTTTTTACCAGGGGCGGTTTAACGATGTTCTTGAACTTTATGATTCAAGCCTCATAATGTTCAGGGCAACCGGCGATTCGGTTAACATTATTAAGATATGGAATAATATGGGGATGATCTATAATAACCTGGGTGATTATGATAAATCTATTGAGTTTCAGCTCAAATCTTTAGAGGCCAAATTAAAATTAAATGATTCTGCAGGAATAGCCATTAGCTATAACAACATTGGAACTACCTATTACGAATTGAAAAATTTTCCAAAGTCTTATGAGTTTTTCAATAAAGCCCTGATTTTATCAAAGAAATTGAATACACTTCAATCTACTCAGGGTATTTTGAATAATCTTGGAGTTATTGACCAGGAAAACGGAAACTTTGAAAAATCCATTGAGTATTTTTTGGAATCCATTGAATACGGAAAACAAACCCATTATAGTAAGGGTATATCTGATTCTTATTCAAACCTCGGGAAAAGTTATACTGCCTTAGGTGATTATTCAAAAGCCCTGGAAAATCTCCAAAAAGCCATCCAGTTTAATAAAGAGCTCGGAATCGAAAATAGCCGCGTTTATAATAGCATGGCCGAATTGTATATGAATCTGGATTATTATAATCAAGCTATTAAATATTTATTGGAAGGATTAAAAATAGCTCAGGCAAACAATCAATTCAATAATTTAAAGACCCTGTTTTATAATCTTTCGGTTTGTTATGAGTATAAGCAAGATTTTCAAAAGGCTTACCGCTATCATTCCCTGTTTCATATGTATGATGATTCTTCAAAAAATCAAATGTATTCGCATAAGCTTGAAGAAATTCAAATGAAGTATGATCTTGAAAAGAAGCAAAAAGAATATGAGAAACTGACACTCGAAACTCAATTGGCCCTGGAACAAAAAGATTCAGATATCAAAAGAAGAAATTACGCCATTTATAGTTTTATTGGCGGCTTTGTAATTCTTGTTATTTTTACGTTGGTCCTTTTAGTATTTGCGCGACAAAAGGCTCATGCCAATAAGCTGCTTAAAAAGCAAAACGAAGAAATCCTTCGATCGGATAAGATAATTAAGAAAATCAACCGTGCTTTAACGGATAATGAAGAAATGCTTCGAAGTATCTTTGATGCCTCTCCCTATCCAATTTGTGTTATTGACACCGAGGGAATTATTATTGATTGCAACAATGCCACGTATAGAATACTGGAATTGCATGATAAAAAGGAACTTCTAAACAAACCGTTCGAATCGTTAATTCTGCCCATGGATGTTCCAAAGGCTGAAAGGGGCTTGAAGCTTCTGATGAAAAGCGGCCAGGTGACACAGGACCAATTTAGGATCAAAAGGGGAAAAAATAGCCATTTTTGCGGAGAAATTTCAGGTGGACTGATTCATGACTCATCAGGTGTTCTAAAAGCTTTTGTTTTGATCATAACCGATGTTAGCGAACGTATTGGTTTTATAAATAACCTTAAGCAGGCCAAATTGGATGCTGAGGAATCCGACCGGCTAAAAACTGCCTTTCTTGCCAATATGTCGCATGAGATCAGGACCCCAATGAATTCCATTATTGGCTTTTCAAACCTCTTAATGGAATCGGATCTGGAAAAAGATAAAAAGGAAGAATACCTTAGCCATATTTTGCAAAGCAGTAAGCTTTTGCTAAACCTGATTGATGACATCATTGATATTTCTAAAATTGAAGCAGGGCAGGTGCGTGTTCATCTCCAGGAATTTAATATCAATCCGTTGGTTAATGACCTGTTTAAGGTATTTCACAGTTCCAACAGGAATCCTGATGTCGAGCTTCGTTTAAACATACCTGCGGATAGTGATGATTTCACCTTGCATTCAGACCCGCTTCGATTGAAACAAGTTCTTTCGAACCTGATTGGAAATGCCTTAAAGTTCACGCAAAACGGTTTTGTTGAGTTGGGATATAACATTAAGAAAAATGGAGTCAACGATCGGATTGAATTTTACGTTAGGGATTCAGGAATTGGGATTCCTAAAAACAAGTTGCAATTGATCTTTGAAAGATTCAGACAAGTTGATGATTCCCGAACGCGCAAATTCGGTGGAACCGGCCTTGGCCTTGCCATATCACGTAAATTGGTTGAATTGCTTGAGGGGTCAATTTGGCTTGAGTCTGAAGAAGGAAAGGGGACAACATTTTATTGTTCATTACCTTTTGTTTCAACTGAGAAATTTAATGTAGATGATATTGAACCTTTCCAGGCATCGAAGTACAACTGGCAGGGCAAAACCATTATGATCGCCGAAGATGAGGATTCCAATTTTGAACTATTGAAGGCCTCAATTTACAGGACAAAAATTAAAATTGTCAGGGCTTTTAATGGAGAAGAAGCCGTTGATTTGATCAGGAATAACGGAAAGGTTAATTTGATACTGATGGATATCAGAATGCCCAAAATGAATGGATATGAAGCAACCCGGGTCATCAAATCCTTTAAGCCCGAATTGCCGGTGGTGTCAATAACTGCCTATGCAATGTCGGAGGATGAGACGAAAAGCATTGAAGCAGGATGCGATATGTATATATCGAAACCCATTCGGCCTGCCAAACTATTATCAATTATTGATGGTTTTCTTAAATCGGGCTAAACCGGCTTTTTGCGATACCTGCCGCTTAACTGCTGAAGGATTATTCCGCCAACAATAAAGGCCAAACCTGCTACTGTGGCAAAAAGAATTTTCTCTCCAACAAGAATACTGATTATGATCAAGGAAATAAAAGGGGAGATGTAAACGAGGTTTGAAATCTTTGCCGTATTGGCAGAATATTTTAAAGCCATTAACCACAAAAAGAAAGTGATGCCCATTTCGAACAGTCCAATATAGAACGAGCCTATCAGCCCATTTAAATTAATTAGCTCAAATCCAGAATAGGAGAGGACAAATATAAATGTGTAACCGGTTCCAAAAACAAAATTGACGAATAATTTCACTGATTCGTCACGCTTGTCCTTCATGTTAAATATCCAATAAAGTGCCCAGAAAATGCTGCTTCCAATGGCTAAGGATACTCCTATTGGCTCCCTGAATTCAAGTGTTGTTATCCGGCCTTCGGTAGAAATAATGATGATCCCCAGAAAGCTGACAAGTATTGCAAGGACACTTTTCCATCCAATTTTTTGCTTGAGTATCGGAATGGATAACAAAACAAGGGTAATGGGCCAAATGTAATTGAGCGTGCCAGCTTCCTGCGCTTTCAGTAAGGAATAAGCTTTTAGGAGTGTTAAATAATAAAGAAATGGATTCAGAAATCCAAGGATTGCAGAGGCAATGTAGTCTTTTAACCTTAGCTCTTTTAGTTGAGAAATTTTCTTTTGTCCAATAAGAATAACGAACAGGGTTAAGCAAGAAAAGAAGGATGCAAGCAACAACAACTGATAATGGTTTATGTATTGAAGTGTGACTTTAAATGCAGAAGCTATTGTTGACCATAAAAGGATGGCAGATATTGCATATAGGTAGGCCTTGTTTTGAGGTTTCACTTGAATCGTTTTTTGTGGAGTTAAGCCATTTACAATACTTTCTCAACGTTATAGCGAATGGTTGCGTAAATATTAATCAACCTGTTTCTCGCTTCATCCTGTAAAACAACGGATAAAAAATTACTGATCCATTCGTGGTGAACCGCTTTGAAAAAATCCCAGTAATCCTTAAAACTCAAAAAAACATAGTGGTATGAAGCAAAGGAAGCATTGCTGAATTTCAGTTCACCGGATATCCTGAATATATGCAATGGGGCACTAACGGCGATCACGCTTTTAATGTTATGGGATTCGATTATCTTTAGTGCTTCCCGGCAATTGGTAATTGTATTGTAAGACAATGAATCGTAGATTACCCTGTCCGGCGGTATCCCATTATCAATCAAGTACCGGCTCATGAGGTGTGGCCTTCCTTTCCATCGGGGATAGTAATATCCACCGACGCATATTACCCGGTCGATTTTATCCGATTTGTATAATTCAATAATTTTTGTGCCCTCTTTTTGCTGTCAGGCCCAAGCCTGGTGCCCTCCTCAATATAATCCCCAAAAAAGATGATGCCTGCATCAGCTTTGGTTTCTATTGTCTGCGATTCAACAAATTTCATTACATGCTCATAGTACAAATAAATGCAACCCAAATCAATGAGCAGAAGTGAAATAAACACACCCGTCAAAATGATAATCCCTTTCCTGTTTGAGAAATCGAAATCCATCTTACAAAGATAATTTACATAATTCAAATCATTAGAATAAATATCCGATACCTATATACAGTCCATCTTTCCCATCTCTGCTATCCAACGCTATACCGTAGTCCGCAGCTACAATGAAATTTTGATTGATGGCAATTCGGAACCCTCCGCCGGCAGACCAATGAATTCCTTCTCCTGATGCAATGAAAAAGTTATCGGATCCTCCGGCCCGCTCCCATTATTACTATTTATTTCAATTTTTTTTACAACACCCCCGGCATCGGCAAATCCATTTAATGCCAGGTAAATGTTTTGGTTCCAAAGCACGGTTTTATAGAATTTCCATCGCAGTTCGAAGTTGCCAAAAGCGATTCCATCCCCAACTACCCTGTTTCTCAGTATACCCCTTAAGGTTTTGGCCCCACCCAAACCATCCGTAGTAGTTACTTTTGAAAAAGAAGTGATCATGTATGGTTGCATGTAAAATGGGACATCTCCTCCGACTGTGCCCTGATAACCCAAACGATATGCAAAGGTTAGCTTCTCTTTTACAATGGGAATATACTGGCGGTGTGTTACAGCCAGTTTTAAATAAGAATAATCTTTGTTCCCAACTATTTTGGGTGAATAGAAAAACAATATCTCTGACCATATCCCTTTGTTTGGATTGGGCTCATTGTCGCGCGTATCATATACGATTCCTGCTTTTAAATAAGGTGTTTTCCCTCCATCTTTTTCATTTTCCTCCAAAATTCCCCAATTTACATAATTGTCATATAGCAGGGTTGTGTCGGGCAAAATATCCTCTGGCTTTTTTCCTTTGTTCAATTTGTCTATGTCAACTGCAGCAACTTTTGTGTCAAAGTATCCGATCCCTCCTAGCCAGAAAACCTTTTTTGAATGCAACTTGCCCTGCAAGTCAAGGGTGAAACGAATAAATTTTCTCTGGTGCCGGTAAAACATTCTGGAAATATATTCAGAGCTCTGATCATCTTCAAAACCATTATTGTAAACTGCATCGTAACCATTAAAACCATAAAAATTGAGGGCCAGTTCCGTGAGGTAACTAAAATCAGCAGTAACCCTTATTTTGTTACGAAATACGTTCTTCGAATCAAAAAAGACCTGGTTTATGCCACCTCCTTTGGTTGTCCTTGAAACTTCTGTGTAGATGGTGTATTTATAATTGGGATAGAAAGTGCCGTCACCATAATTAAAAACATTGAATATTAATCCGTATTGAAAACCTATATCACTATTGTATCCCAATACAGGTAGCACCCCGAAGTTGAATCCCTCTTTGATCTTCTCTTCTTTCTTGATTTTTGTTGAATCGGGTAAGCTGTCTGCAGCTGCCTCAAGGTTGAAAGCCCCCATTGTTATAAGTGCTATTATAACTATAAAAAAACTACTTATTCGCATTTTTCTTTTCAGTAAATAATTGAAATAATAACAAACTAATTGCTGCCACAACAATAGAGGCAATACTCAATTCGGGGATCAGGTTATTCGTAATAAGCAGGATTAATATGTATATGGTCCCGGATAGAAAACTAACCAGCGCGGCATTTTTATTCAACTTAAAATGAAAAGAGGCAATGGCAGCCGGTATTAAGGTAAATCCAATGCCTGTTATAAAAATGATCACAGCAACGAGATCCCTGAAAAGTATGCAAAGACGAATCCTAATATAGAAAAGGTGATAATGAATATTTGTGTTTGCTTTTTAAGGTTTCTCTGGTTAGTCTCTTTGTTACTGAACTGGGCGATATAGTCTTTTGCTAAACTTGAAGCGAGTACGAAGATAATGGTATCGGCTGAGCTCATAATGGCTGCAAAAAGCAAAATCAATCCTGCCCCTATATACTTGGCTGGAATGAGAATGGTTAATCCCTCTGCAAAAGCATTCCTGGCTTCAATCCCCGGAACATGCAGATGGGCTGATAAGCCAACAATGGTGATGGCAAATCCGGTGATAATAACAAAAATGGCAGAACCGATCAAACCTTTCTTACTACAGCATCATTTTTTGCAGCATAAACCCGTTGCCAGTATTCAGCTGATTGAAAAATGATAAGGATACCAAATGCAATGAAAACAATGGTCATTAATGGGTCCATGCGCGAAACATCCACCAATTCAACTTTGAATAACTGATCATCGGCTACCAATACATATCCCAGCAAAATAAAAAGCACAAATAAAACGATGTATTGAAAGATATCCGTTTTAACCACACTCTTAAATCCACCAACCACGAGGTATATACTGATTATTGCGCTTGATATTAACAATGCAAGTTCATAACTTAACCCACTGATGTGAGCCAGGATACTGCTTCCGGCAATAAACTGGTTAAGCAACATTCCAAAATAAACAACAAATAATATAATGGCAGAAACAATTCCGGTTTTGCTGTCAAATTTGTAATAGAACCAATCCGATAAGGTGAGGAATTCTTTTTCTCCGCTTATTTTTCTTAGCTTGAGTGCGTAGGGTATAAATACCAAAAATCCAATGGCAGTTCCTGCAAAGACAGCTATAGCAGAAATGCCGAATTGGTATACATAAGCGGAATAGGCTACAATAGCAGCCCCACCAACATAACTGGCCACGACAGAAGAAACAAACCCAAACAAGGTCATCTTTCGGCCTGCAATCAAATAATCGTCATCTTTATGTCCTCTGCTGCTCCAGAACCCAATGCCAATACAAATAGCAGCATAACCGATTAACAAGGATATATCTAAAATTGATAATTTCACCGGATAAAGATAGGTAGTTATTTTAAAATCGCCCACGAAGGCAGTACCAATGGGTCAATATTGAATATCCATGTTCCCAGAAACCATAACAGACGAAATAACGATTACACCAATCAGGTTCAATATTAACCCGTTTCTTGCCATATCCATAACTTTTAACCTGCCCGAACCAAAAATGATGGCATTGGGAGGGGTTGCAACGGGTAGCATAAAAGCCATAGAGCCTGATAAGGTTGCCGGGAGCATAAAGATCAATGGATTAACTTCCACCGAAACAGATAATCCGGCAAGAATGGGTAAAAGCATTTCGGTAGTGGCTGTGTTGGAAGTTAATTCCGTTAGAAAGGTCATAACGAAACAAATGACCATAATGATCAGGAAAGGGTGGTATTCACCCACAAAGCTCAATTGATTTCCGAACCATATGGATAAGTCGGATTCCTTAAAACCGCTTGCAAGGGCGAATCCTCCGCCAAACAGTAAAACGATGTTCCATGGTATTCCTTTTGCTGCTTTCCAGTCCATGATCCTCTTTCCTTTTCGATTTAGTGATGGGATAACAAACAATACTATTGATGCCAGAATTGCAACGGTTCCATCGTTAATGTATTCCGGATGTTTAAAGAGGTTTGCCCAACCGGGTATGATGAATGTTCCAATAGTGATGTCCGACCGGAAGAGCCACAGCAAAGCCAGAGCAATAAAAACAATAAATACTATTTGTTCTTCAAATGATGTTTTGCCCAGGGATTTATACTCTTCTTTAAACGTTTTACTATCAATATCTTTCCAGTTTCTATCCGTTGGCCTGAAGAGAAGATACAGGTATATCCAGACTATGATGAAAAAAATAGATGTTATCGGGAAGGCATAAATAAACCAGTTTGCAAAGGATATATCAGGAGCCGAGGGAAACATGATTTGAAAAATACGCGCAAAAGATAAATTTGGAGGAGTACCAACCAACGTCGCAATGCCTCCGATTGAAGCACTGTAGGCAACACCCAGAAGCAATCCAATGGAATAGCGTTGAATGTTTCTCTTGCCAATAATCTCTTCAAGTTTTTGAATAATGGAAATCAAAATGGGAACCATCATCATTGTAGTCGCAGTGTTGGATATCCACATAGATAAAAATGCCGTGGCTAGCATAAAGCCAAGTAGAATTCTTCCCGGACTAACCCCGGTGATCATTAAAATCTTTAATGCTATTCGTTTATGCAGGTCCCATTTTTGCATAGCAAGGGCAACAATAAATCCACCGATAAAAAGGAAAATTACATGGTTAAAATAGGCTGAGCTTACATCTTTGCCATTCATAACACCAAGCAAAGGAAACAGAACAACAGGCAGCAGGGAGGTGACGGCTAAGGGCACTACTTCAGTTATCCACCATATCGCCATCAACAGAGCAATCGCAAGTGTGAATGTGATTTCCGGATGCTCAGGGTCGAGATCGCCAAAAAAAACAATGCACAGAAAAATGATTATTCCACCAAAAAAACCCAGGTTAAAGCGTAAGTTGAAAGCCATTCGGTAACTCTAGAAATTCACAAAATTAAAATTCTCAGAAAATGGTCTAAATTAAATAAATTTATAGATTTGCGCAAAATTAAAGGGTTAGTGTAATGAAAAAATTAGCGGTTGTTGCATTTGGTGGAAATGCGCTGTTGCAAGCGGGCCAAAAAGGAACCATTGATGAGCAGGAGCTGAATGCTTACGAAGCCAGTAAGAATTTGTTGAACCTTCTCAAGAATAACTACAATATCGTTATAACCCATGGCAACGGGCCGCAGGTTGGGAATATTTTACTTTCGGAGCAGGCCGGTTTAAAGGTTCATGGCTTGCCCGAAATGCCCCTTGATGTATGCGTAGCATATTCACAGGGTTTTATCGGTTACATGATCGAGCAGCAGTTGCGAAATGTTTTGGAAGCCAATGATATGGACAGGGATATTATTACCATCATTACTCAGGTCCTTGTTAATAAAGATGATCCGGCATTTAAAAATCCTTCCAAGCCAATTGGACCTTATCTTTCAAAAGAAGAGGCCGACCAAATGGCTGCCGAAACCGGATCCGTTTACAAAGAAGATAAAAAGAGGGGTGGCTGGCGAAAAGTAGTAGCTTCTCCAAAACCTTTAGTGATCAGTAATAAGAAATCAATTGAACAATTGGCCAGAGGCGGTCAAATTGTGATTGCTGTTGGTGGTGGTGGAATTCCTGCCTTTTATGTGGAGCCGAATAAACTGCAAGGTATAGATGCTGTGATCGATAAGGATCTGGCCTCAGCGTTACTGGCAAAACAAATTGGAGCGGAGAAGTTATTTATACTTACGGATGTTGCAAAAGTGTGCCTTAGCTATAATACGCCACAAGAAAGAACCATTGATAGAATGAATATTGCAGAAGCCAGGAAATATTTGGCGGAAGGGCAATTTGCAGAGGGCAGTATGGCTCCCAAAATAAGGGCTGCAATAGATTTTGTGGAAAACACAGGTAAAGATGCCATCATTACAAAAACCACATTGCTCGGTGTAGATGATGGCGGAACACGAGTGGTATTTGTTTAATTTGAGGAAGAAAATTTATTACACAACATAGGCTTCAAAACTTTAAACATTTAAGGCACTCTGGCACTCAATAAAAAATAATATTAACGAAAAAAATAATGGTTATGGCATTCAATTTAAGAAACAGGAATTTTTTAAAGTTATTGGACTTTACACCTGAGGAGATTAAATTTTTACTTGAGTTATCAAGAGATTTGAAAAAAGCAAAATATTCAGGCACGGAACAACCCCGGTTGAAAGGGAAAAACATTGCATTGATTTTTGAAAAAGCATCAACACGTACTCGTTGTGCTTTTGAAGTAGCTGCCTTCGACCAAGGTGCACAGGTTACCTATTTAGGGCCTTCCGGATCACAAATCGGACAGAAAGAAACCATGAAGGACACCGCAAGGGTTCTTGGAAGAATGTACGATGGTATCGAATATCGGGGTTTCGGACAGTCAATCGTGGAAGAATTGGGAAAATATGCCGGTGTACCCGTATGGAACGGACTTACCAACGAATATCATCCAACCCAGATATTAGCTGATTTCTTAACCATGATGGAGCATTCAGATAAACCATTGCACCAGATTTCTTTTGCTTATATGGGCGATGCCAGGAACAACATGGGAAATTCATTGATGGTCGGTGCTGCTAAAATGGGAATGGATTATCGTGCAGTTGCTCCAAAGTCAGGACATCCTGATAAGGAACTTGTGGATCAATGTTTGGAAATAGCAAAATCAACCGGAGCCAAAATTACCATTACTGAAAATGTGGATGAAGGCGTTAAAGGTGTAGATTTTATTTATACGGATGTATGGTTGTCAATGGGTGAAGATGCATCGCTTTGGGAAAACCGGATAAAAGAAATGCTTCCCTATCAGGTTAATTCGGCTTTGATGAAGAAAACAGGAAATCCGAAAGTGAAATTCTTACATTGTTTGCCGGCATTCCATAACAGGGATACAAAAGTAGGAGAGGAAATATATCAGAAATATGGTGTTGACGGAATGGAAGTAACTGAAGATGTTTTTGAATCGGAAGCCTCCATAGTATTTGATGAGGCCGAAAACAGGTTGCATACCATAAAAGCAGTTATGGTTGCTAGCACTGGGTTCGTAATGATAGGATTATATAATAGGGTTTAGCTTTATTGGAATGAAAAGTCCTGAAAAAAAACTTCAAAATCTGATTGTTGTGGGCGACAGGCTGCTGATCAAGCCTGTTAGCCATAATTCGAAAAGCAAAGGGGGGTTATTGCTTCCCCCGGGCTATAAGGAGAAGGAAGAAGTGCAATCAGGCTACATCATTAAAGCGGGGCCTGGATACCCAATTCCCTTGCCTTCAGAAGATGCCGATGAACCCTGGAAAAATGCGGAAGAGAAAACAAAGTATATTCCCCTTCAGGCCAGGGAGGGCGACCTTGCCATATTTCTCCAGAAAGGCGCTGTTGAAGTAATTTACGATAATGAGAAGTATTTTATCGTCCCGCAGCATTCCATATTACTGCTTGAAAGGGATGATTCCTTATTTGAGTAGGGATTTTTAATAATGGTACGATCTGATAAATGAAAAGGCTTCTGATTTCAGGAGCCTTTTCTATATCGATTAAACGTAGTTTTAACTATTCACTTTTACTTTTGCCAACTTGGGAAAACGCTGTTGTGCCAGATAAAACCCTCCAAAGAATACACCACTGTAGAAAAGATCTCCGAGTATTCCTGTGTTAAGGAATGGAAGAGCGGCTGTATAGCATTGTATCAAGCCAGCGAAATTTTGAGAATAGAAGGGGCTTCCAATCCACATTGCAAAGTTGGTAATGATGAAAAAGAGAAGACTGGAAGCTATACTTGCTAACAATACAGTCCCAACTTTTATTCGGGATTGCAGCAATAAACCAATTCCAACAACCAAAGCAAAACTGACATATACTGCTAACATCCATTGATGAAACCCGAGGAATAAATCACTCACAAGCATGGCAGCTAACGGGATGATAAAAGCCAAATGTTTTTTGCCGAAATAAGCTCCGCCAAACAGAGCCATAGCTAAAATAGGGGTGAAGTTTGGCCAGTGGGGCATCAGGCGCATAAAAGCACCAAACAATACAACTCCAACAATAAATACTACCCGGGGATTCAATTTTATCTTATTCATCTTTGTTATTTTTTAAGAATCAGCAAATTTATAAAAATCATTTTACATTTTACTAAAAACAATTTAGCAAAGAAAAATGTTTTCCACAATGTGTAGTTAATAGATATTAAAAATGATTGACCAAACTTATTGATACTTTTGGAGGCATTTAAATATTAGTTTTGCCAAATTGAAATGAATGATAATTAAATGAAGGACCTCACCGAAGGGAAAGAGAGTAAACTCATTCTCCAATTTGCTACTCCGATGTTGCTCGGGAATGTTTTTCAGCAATTGTATAATATTGTTGATAGTATTGTCATTGGCAATTTTATTGGAAAAGAGGGCCTGGCTGCCGTAGGAGCTTCTTTCCCCATTATCTTTACACTGATTTCAATGGTCATTGGATTTGCAATGGGTGCCACCATTATCATTTCGCAGTACTTTGGTGCAAAACAGATGGACAAAGTCAAAAGGACCATCGATACACTCTATATCGTAATGTTTTCTCCTCCATTGTGTTGTCAATTGTTGGGATCTATTTAGTGGCCCCATTTTTAGGTTGATCCAGTTGCCTGAAGAAATCTTTCACGATGCCCGTCTTTATTTGAATATTTACATATCTGGGTTGATCTTCTTTTTGGCTTCAATGGAACTGCAGCTATATTAAGAGGCTTGGGTGATTCCAAAACTCCACTCTATTTTTTAATCGTTTCAACGATTACCAATATTTTATTTTGATTTATTATTTGTTATTGTTTTTCATTGGGGAATAGCGGGTGTTGCAGTGGCCACAATAATTTCGCAAAAGGCGGGCATTTATTACTGCCATTGTTTATCTGAACAAAACGCATCCCGTTGTTGGAATTTCGTTGAAAAAGATGGTGTTCGACTATAGAATATCTTTAGGCAAAGTCTCCGTATCCGGGGTTGCCTTCAGGATTGCAGCAAACTTTCGTTTCGTTGGGGTTATTGGCCCTAACATATGGATTGTTAACTTGTTTGGAACCAATGTCATTGCTGCCTATTCTGTTGTGATGCGCATTGACTCATTGGCCTCTATGCCTGCAATGAACTTTGCAGCAGCATTATCAACTTTTGTCGGACAGAATTTAGGTGCAGGAAAACCGGAAAGGGTAAAAGCCGGTCTTATTGCCACTCTTGGATTAACTTCAATCATCTCCATTTCCATTACTTTAATCGCTATCTTTTTTGGAAAGTATTTAATGGGCATTTTTACCAATGACCCTGATGTGATTGAGATAGGGGTGAAGTACCTCGTAATTGTAAGTTCATTTTATATCTTTCAACTTTATTTGTTTTGAATGGCGTAATGAGGGGAGCGGGGGATACGATGATACCAATGTTCATCACGCTGTTTGCCCTCTGGTTTGTAAGGATACCAACTTCCTGGCTGCTTTCCCGCGAAATAGGGGAGACCGGTATATGGTGGGCCATCCCAATTGGATGGTTCCTCGGAATGATCTTATCTTTTCTATTATCTGACAGGCAGGTGGAAGAAAAAAGTTGTAGTGAAACCTGTCTCGCCATAGTTATATCGGCTGTTTGAGGTTCTTCAATTCTTTCGTCGCAACCTTTCTTCCGTATTCAATCATTCTTCAGCCCGATAAAATTCAAACAGGTCGCAATATCCTTACTTACTTTAAAAATAATCTTTGGTTGGTGCTTAGCAATGGCTATTTCAGTCAATTTCGACTGAACAGCATAAATGGATTTATTGATCAACTCAAAATAGCCAGGCTTTCTGTTTTTGTCTGTCTTGAATAAATCTGCCCAGTTCTTATTAATTTTCTCCGGGGCGGCATTGTAACCATTCGCATTTTTTCAGGGGCGTTTTAAACTTTCCGGGTATTGAATAGGAATATCTGCTAAGTCAACAGCAACCAGTATATCTCCATCATTTCTTTTTACTACATCCAATGGCAAGGGGTTCATGATTCCACCATCAACCAATTCACTATCGTTGTATGTAAACGGCGGCTTAATGCTGGTAGGAACAGAAACAGAGGCCCTTATGGCATCCACAGGCAATTTGCCGGATTTAAAAACAACCCATGGTGATTGTTGATATCAGCTGCCACTGCTGTGGTATATTTAATTCTTCAATTTTCTTTGGCCCAGTTATCTTTTGTTTTCGTTGATTACTTTTTCTCCTTTAATAAAACCACTCTTGCTTATTGAAAAATCCATTAGCTTGAATACATCAAATTTTCCAAGTTTGGTAACCCATTCAGTAAACTCCGAAGGTTACCGGCTGCACCGCAAACCTCCTACAACAGAACCAATTGATGTTCCTGCAACAGATGTGATTTGATAAACATTCTTAAACAAAACTTCAATTAACCAATATGCGCTAACCCTCTGGACCGCCGCCGGATAATGCAAGTGCTATGTTTTTATTGTCTGAAGCCATTCGATATTTATGAAAATGTTAAAATAAATCAGTTATTGTCATTGTTTTCAATTTTTCTGAAAATTCATTGTCCATGGAGCAAATTGATAGTTTATATCCATCCGCCAAAAAATATTGTTTAAAAAAAACGTTGCTTATTTTCTGCTTCCCTTCCCACAGGTTAAAACTTGATCCGTTTTTTAAGATGGAAAAGGAACTTAATGATTTGGTTAATCCTTTGCCCAAAAGCTTTAAGTAACTCTCTTTAAGTGTCCATAACTCAAAAAAATAAGACGACTTTTCAGTTCCCGTAAGCAAGTTTAAATCCTGGTTTTCTGCCGGGCTGAAAAACCGTTCTGCAATCCCGAAATTAATTTTTTTTAAGTGTTCAACATCAATACCTGTTTCCTTTTCTGAAATACCCACTACCACCCATTCGCCTGAGTGGCTAATGTTAAAATAGCAATTGGAAATATTCATCTGGTATGGTTTCCCCTTTTCTGATTTTTGAATATTTATATCCGCGATTTTTATTCCTGTTTTACTTCCAATGGCTTTTCTCGCAAGTAACTCCCCCAAAAGTGAACGTTGATAAACTGATTGCGACTTGATATTGTCATAGAAAGCCCTGCTCGTTATTGGTAACAGAGAAAGGAGGTGATCCTTTAATCTTGAAAATTCATCATTTTCAATAAGCTTTATAGCATATACTTCAACCATATTTTAATACTTTCCAATGGGCATGATATACAAAGGCTCCTCTTCTGATTTTAACAGCATGGACATGCTCACCATCCTGTCAGTAAATGCCCCAACAGCGCAGGTGCCAAGGTTCATTGCAGTGGTTTGAAGATAAACATTCTGGGCAGAATGCCCCAAATCCATACAAACATATCTCTCTCTTCCACGCTCTCCGTATTTCTGGGTCGTTCTGCTGTACACTGCTACAAAAACTAAGGAAACCGGAGCCTGCTCAAGAAACTCCTGGTCCAGGGCAGCTTTGGCTAAATCTTTTCTAACGTCTCCTTCAGAAATCAATTCGATGGCATGCATTTCGGAAATGTATTTGTAAATCCCCGCTTTCAAACCTTTTACGTTGCCTATGGCAAGGTAAATGTCAAGGGGGTAAAGAGCCCCAGCCGATGGAGCAGTTCTTAAGCCGCCTCGCAAAAAAGCCGGCTGTGACCGCTCTTCAGTAATCCCATAAGCAGACCACAATACCTGTGAAACTTCTTCCAGACTCAATGCAATGTCTTTAAATTCCCTAATTGAACGACGGTTCAACATGGCTTCCTCAACAGAAACACCCGAAGACAATTGAGGAGCGGGCAATTGAATAATGTTGTTATCCTGGGGGCTTTTTCCTGGTAGCATAGAAAACGATTTAGTGTTTGGGAAAAGGAGAAAAATAATACAAACAATAAGCAGATTGGATTGCATTTGATTATTTAATGTATGTGTTTTCATCTGTTTATTTTTTAAATTTTTTATTAAATCGGCCAGACGGAATGCCCATAAATAAACATTTACAGTTTGTATGAACAATGTTCTTATGGGCATTTCATGTTATTTGAATAATGATGTTCAAAATTACTGTAAATATACGAAAAGCATTAATGCAATTAATCCTAAATTTGTGAGCACAAAAGAAAATCAATGATCAAGTATTTCAAAGAGGCCTGGGATCAAAAACCCTTTCAATTAATTATATGGATGGCAGTGTTGTTACGGGTAATTGCTGCTATTTTTAGCAAGGGTTTTGGGATGCACGATGATCATTTTTTGGTAATTGAGGCCGCCCAATCGTGGGTAGATGGTTATGATTATAATAACTGGCTACCGGGAAGCAGCGATAATCCCGTTCCGTCCGGACACAGTTTTTTTTATGTGGGGATTCATTATTTGATTTTTCTGTTCTTTAAGTTTATAGGAATCTCAGACCCGCAAACCAAAATGTTCATTATCCGCCTGATTCATGGTGCTTTTTCATTGATCGTCGTAGCGATTGGTTATCGGACTGTTGAAAAGGTTTCAGGAATCAAGGCTGCCCGAATAACCGGTTTGCTTTTGGCTGTGTATTGGTTCATGCCTTTTTTGAGTGTCAGGAATCTTGTGGAAGTTGTTTGCATTCCTTTTCTGATGGCCGGAACATGGATTGTTATTAAAGATTGGGAGGAAGAAAAATCAGCAAAATATTTTCTGCTTGCTGGCCTGGTAATAGGACTTGCATTTTCAGTGCGGTTTCAAACCGGGATGTTTGCTTTTGGATTGGGTTTAGCCCTTTTGTTAAAAAAGAGGTGGAAAGACTCTGTGATTTACGGAATTGGTTTTATTTTATCAGTTGTCATCATACAAGGTGGAATTGATTTTTTTGTATGGGGGAAACCCTTTATGGAATTGGGTGAGTATGTGCGATACAATTTGGAAAATGCAACTGAGTATATAACCGGAGCATGGTATAATTATATTTTGTTGGTACTTGGTATCCTGATACCTCCTGTAAGTATATTTATTGTTGTGGGTATTGGATTTTCATGGAAAAAATATTTCGTCATTTTTATTCCGGTGGTTCTGTTTTTTGTTTTTCATTCGCTTTTCCCCAACAAACAAGAGCGGTTTATTTTGCCGGTAATTCCATTTGTCATTATGATGGGAATAGCAGGTTGGATGCAAGTCCAAAGCAAATTTGAACAAGGTGGGGTTAAAAGAAAACTCATTCATGGTGGCTGGGTGTTTTTTTGGACCATTAATCTATTATTGCTTCCAATAATTACAACAATGTATTCCAAAAAAGCCCGGGTTGAATCCATGGTATATTTATCAAAATATGATAATGTAGTTTCTGTTTTGATGGAAAATACAACTAAAGGATCGGTTAAAATGGCGCCACGTTACTATTTGACAGAGTGGGTGAAAGAAATTGAAGTTTCGCAAGGAAGCCCGATTGAGAATTTGAGTGAGCGAATATTTACCAATCTGGAATATACCCCGCGGTTTTTTTATTCTTTGAAGACGTGGATTTGGATTTGCGTGTGGCAAAAATGCAGGAAAAGTTTCCAAATATGGTTTATGAAACGACCATTGAACCGGGTTTTATTGATCATATCCTTCATGAAATGAATCCTCATAATTCAAACCAAACGATATTTATATACAGAAACGCTGATTTGATACCCTGATAAAATGAATGCCACTGAAGCAGAAAGAGAATTAATGAGCTTACTGAGCAGATCAATGATCACAACCATCGTTACTATGTCCTCCAATCCGCTCATCAGTGATTATGATTTTGATATGTTGTTGGAACAACTAACTGAGCTTGAAAAACAATTTCCACAGTTTGCATACCCAGAATCACCGACAAGGCGGGTAGGAGGTGAGTTACCAAATCTTTTCAGCAAGTAAAACATACCTACCCAATGCTATCGTTGGCAATACCTATACGGAGGCAGAATTAACCGATTTTGACAAAAGGGTGCAAAAAAGGCTTGACGGACAAGAAGTAGAATATGTTTGTGAGCTAAAATACGATGGGGTTTCCATCAGCCTCACCTATTCCAATGGCAAATTGTCACGGGCTGTAACCCGCGGGGATGGTGTCAAGGGCGATGACGTAAACAACAAATATCAAAACCATTAGATCCATACCTTTAAAGCTGCATGGAGATTTTCCTGAACTCTTTGAAATTCGGGGTGAGATTTTTTATGCGAAAGGATGAATTTGCCAAATTCAGCGGAACGCATTGAGAATAGCGATGATCCTTTTGCAAATCCACGCAATGCCACTTCCGGAAGTATTAAAATGCAAGACTCTGCTGAGGTTGCCAAAAGGCCTTTGGATTGTTTTATCTATTATGTGCTCGGCGAGGAATTGCCCTTTTCAACCCATTATGAAAACCTTGCAAAAGCGCGTGACTGGGGTTTCAAGGTTCCCAATTCCATGGCAAAATGCCGGAGCATCGCAGATGTCATGCAATTTATCAGCGAGTTTGAAAAAGGAAGGGATGATTTGCCCTTCGAAATTGATGGAGTCGTGGTTAAAGTAAATGACTATGAGCAGCAGGAAACGCTTGGTTTTACAGCCAAATCACCAAGGTGGGCCATTGCATATAAATATAAGGCTGAACGTGCTTCTACACGATTGAATTCGGTCAGTTTCCAGGTTGGACGGACCGGGGCCATTACACCTGTAGCCAATCTTGAGCCTGTATTGCTAGCTGGAACAACCGTTAAGAGAGCTTCCCTTCATAATGCCGATATCATTGCTGCACTTGATGTAAGGGTGGGAGATATCGTATTTGTTGAAAAAGGTGGAGAAATCATTCCAAAAATTGTTGGTGTGGATCTAGCTCATCGAAACTTAAATTTGCCCAAGCTGGAATATATCACAAATTGCCCGGAATGCAATACCCCGTTACAAAGGAAAGAAGGAGAAGCATCCCACTATTGTCCCAATGAAAACGAATGTCCGCCCCAGATAAAAGGCCGCATTCAACACTTCATTAGCCGAAATGCCATGAATATTGACAGCCTTGGTGAAGGGAAAATTGAAACGCTATACGACAATGGCCTTATTCATAACATGGCGGATTTGTATTATTTAAAATATGAAGATCTCCTGGGACTTGAGAAAATCATTGAAGCAGTTGGGGACAAAAAAGTAAAAAAACTGAGCTTTAAAGAAAAAACAGTTGACAATATCTTAAACGGAATAGAAGCCTCCAAAAAAGTTGGTTTTGATAAAGTCCTTTTTGCCCTGGGAATTAGATATGTGGGTCAAACCGTTGCAAAACGGCTGGCTGCTCATTACAAAAGCATTGACAATATTCGATTGGCCACTTTTGAAGAGCTTATCCTGGTAGATGAAATTGGCGAGAAAATTGCCGAATCTGTTATCAATTATTTTAGTGATAATAAAAACGTTGAGATTATAGAACGTCTGAGAGCAAAAGGGGTTCAAATGGAATCGAAGGAAACCCTTATCAAAAAATCAGATGCCTTATCTGGAAAAACAATTGTTGCCAGTGGCAAACTCATACATTTTAACCGTGAGCAAATTCACCGGGCTATTTTGGAACATGGAGGAAACCTGCATCATCAGTATCCTCAAAAACCAGCTTTTTATTGGCTGGCGAAAATATCGGCCCAAATAAATTAGCTAAAACCAATTGGGTGTGCCAATAATTGACGAAGATACTTTCATGGAAATGATTGGATAAACTTAGGATAATTTTGCGCTAATTGAGGATCAACTTCTCCTTTTTAACAATTTCGCCCTTTGATTCAAAATTGTGATGTAGTAAATACCCGAATCCCAGCCATTCAATGAAATCCGGGATTTTTGAGTGTCCAGTTCTGAATTTAGCACTTCAATAGCCATTTGATTATAAATACGGATAATATAGTAAACATCTGCTTTCTCAGATAAAGCATTTATAGTCACAAAATCGCTGGCTGGATTGGGGGAGTATGGATATTTCCTGATGATTTAATTCTTCTGGAATTCCAACAGAAATGGTATCAGCAATCGTGATGGGAAAAGAGCAAGCCAGTGAACTAAAGAAACCGGTATGCAATTCAAGGTATCCGGCAAATGGAAGGGTAATTGGCGCATTAAGCTCAAGGGTATGGGGCTGCCAATAGGCTCCAATGCCATAGTAATTAACTGTTTCTTTGGCAACTGTATCCATGTTTTCGTTGAAAAGGATAAACCCGGGATACGAAAGATATTACCTGAATAATTAGAAGCTTGCAGGGTGATGGTATTTTCACCATTGATATTGAAGTCGCAGCAATCAATCAGCAAAGAGTCACATTCCCTGTGGGTTTTGTGCATGAAGGAACAAGGGTAAAGCACAAGTCAGTAGCAGGGGCAGTAGTTTTGTCATCGTATATAGTCCTGTTAGTTATAAGCTATAAACAGCGATTCAATGGAGATGTTCAATCAGGCTGAAAATTTGAAAAACCCGGTAGATTAACAGGTTTTTCGAAAATGGGAAGATTTATGCCGATTCCTTATGCCGTGCAATATTAACCTCTTTCAATAAATCTTCGATGGTCATACGCAAAGGGGTAAAATGTTCCGGCTTATAGATCAGGGTTCCTTCGCTGAAAAAACTATCATTATCAGCCATGTAAGGTTCGGGATATTCGAGTTCCGGAAATGCGATTCCGATATTTGTCCATATTCGATAAGTACTGACCTGATAGTATTATATTCTTCCCACAATCTCAATACATCAGGGTCTATCGACTGAACCCCGAAAAACGAGCCCCAGTTATAATCAATTACATCATTGAGGAGAACCCTTAATTGGATGCTTTTCTTTTTTATGATGGGATGTGTTTCCATTTGCATTACTTAACGTGTAAGTATTTTAACGGAACAGCTAAATTTTAGTTGCTAAAAACCCATAGAATTTTTAACGAATACAGGAAAGTTATAAAAATCTAATATTGTGGCCCTGCACCCCAATAGTTGGTATATTCATCAACATCGTCGCCATAGGATTCAACAATCTTTTTGTCCTTCATTTTGATGGTGCATTTTTTTCCGGCCACTTCCGAAAAGATGATCTCATACTCCACACCTTTTTCATCGATCAGAATTACTTCTGCCAGGTCTTTATCAACGGCCGGGATGGCAAGGTTCCCCTGGCAAACAGGACAAAACAAATCAATGTGTTCACCTTGTTCATACCTAAATTGATCATCGTGTAAAATCGTATAATCGCCCAGCTCGGGGCTGATAAGTAAAATTCCTTTAATCCCTTTTTGTGTCTTTGCCGAAAAGATGATATGGTCAACGATTTTTAAATCTGAACGGCACTGCGGACATAAATAACGGTTCTTCATTTTTAATTGCAATTTTGTTGTATGCTTTTTTCTTAAAGAACAAATTTAGAAAAAATATTTATAGACTTCTATACCGCAAACAGTATTAAAAAAATAATGTAATTTTGAATGGTTATTTAGCTAATGCTTACACTATGAATTTACTTAAAAACACAAGCCTGAATATAGCCTTGATAGCAGTGGCTGCCTTATGTATTTTTTTAGGCTCTGTTATTGCACAGGTGAATGTAACCCACATCAATGAAGGAACTGACATTACCGGGAAGAGGGGTGTTTTGTATGCGTTGCCAAGGGTTAACATTGCTGTTGATATTACAGTTGATAAAACGGAATACATTGCAGGGCCCTATGCCGAATATGCCGGCAAATATCTTGATTTGGATGATGTTAGTTCAAGCAATTACAATGAATACAACATTACAGACATACGCTTATATGCAATTTCTGAACCGGACCCTGATCATTTTTATTTAGTTGAGTTTGATGAAAAAACAGCCAAGGAAAATAAGGCCATGATCCTTTCACTTTCCGAACAGGGATTGATTGCAGGAATGCAAGGGCCATTTTCGAGTGAAACAATGCAGAAAGAGGTAAAAAGTACAGTAATTGGATCCGGTGAGTCTGGCTTTTTTCAATACTATGCAGAAACAAACCTTTATGAACACACCGATACCATTATTAAGAAAGTTGTTGTAGATACGGTTTCTGTTGAATCCGTTTATTTTGATAAAAAGTGGCTAGAGAGAAGCAGCGAAGATAAGGCGCTTGAGGCTGCCAATAAAATTAGCAGGATTCGGGAAAACCGTTTTAATTTACTCACCGGTTACCACGAAATACCTTATCCTGCGGGTACCATGCAATATATGGATGAGCAATTGGAAAAGATGTTGCAGGAGTACCTTTCTCTTTTCACCGGAATTAAAGTAAAAAAAACACTGCATTACAAATATAATGTTTTACCGCAGGAGGGGGAAAAAGGGGTATGATCCCGGTATTTGTTTATTCCGAAAGGGCTGGGCTAAAGGATGTGAGTTCGGCTGGAGGTGAGAAGAATTTATATACAGATTGAGATCGCAGATGCTGAGGCTGTTCAGGCTGTAATAGATTCTCAGGCTCAGTCGGATGGTAAACAGGGTTTGTTTTTACAGGATACCCATGCCGGCTAAGTCAGCCTTGAAATCAACGGCGATTTGAAAACACGGGATTTTTCAATATACCTCAATGCAGGATCGTTACAAACTTGCCTTCAACCGTTTCAAATGTTCAGTTCCATCCCGAATCGGGATTGAAGAAAGTTGTGATTGAGTAACCGTTGTGCCTAAGCAATTCTGGAAAATATTCTGGTAAAATTCTCCTACAATGGGTACTGGTTTCTTTTCACCGTTAATGGCATTAATAAGCCCAATCAGCAGAAAATAAAAACAACCAGGTTAAGTGCCCAGCCCAATATTGGTATCCACCACAAAACAATACCTGTTAGGTACAAGCCAAGTGCCTGCCTCAGATGAAATGCGCCCAATCCGTTCTTGTTACTCGAATGAAAAGAATCAACCCGATGATCCATCCGATTAAGAAAATATAGCAAACAATTGCCGCTGTTTTGTCTTCCGCTGTTGTATTCATAAATGATTTTCAGTTAAATTAATATTGAAATATAATCAGGAAATTGCTTTTCTGATTTTTACTAATTTTTTCAATAAATCTTCCAAATGATCCAAATGCAGCATATTTGCTCCATCCGGATTTGGCCATGGCAGGATTGGGATGGGTTTCGATAAATATTCCATCAATCCAACAGCAATGCCTGCTCTGGCAATGGTTTCTATCAAATCCGGCTTGCCTCCGTTACCTGATGGATTGAGTTGCTGCAACGAATGCGTGCAATCCAATACTGCGAATTTACCCCCATCTTTTTCATTTCAGGAATTCCCCTATAATCAACAACCAAATCCTGATACCCAAAGTAGTCCCTCTTTCAGTTAACATCACCTTGTTGTTCCTGATTCATAGACCTTGTCTATTGCAAATTTCATGGAATCAGGCGATAAGAATTGACCCTTTTTAATGTTAACTGTTTTCCGGTTTTTGCAGCAGCCACCAATAGGTCAGTTTGCCGACACAGGAAAGCCGGGATTTGAGAAGAATGTCAACATAATCGGCCGCGATTTTGGCTTCTTCGGCAGTGTGGGATATCGGTTAGGTGGGAAGATTGAATTTTCTCAATCTGCTTAATGATCTTCCAAAGCCTTTTCATCTCCTATCCCGGTGAATGAATCCAGCTTCGAGCGGTTGGCTTTTTTGTAGAAGCTTTAAAAATGTACGGAATTTCAAGCCTGTCAGCAATCCCTTTAATAACTTCAGCAATTTCAAAAGGCATTTCTTCATCTTCAACCGCATGGCCCGGCAATCAGGAAGAAATTGCCGGAGTTTTTTATGTTTTAATTTGGGGATTTCCATCATGCGTTTAATATTCAAATTTAAGTTTCACAAAGTTATTCAATTGCAGTAAATGGGCATATCAATCCTCATTAAACTCAAAAGAATCTAAAAACCGTTTCAATCTGCCAAATTTTCTTTTCCACTTCATCATTTCCAAAACAGAAGCCTGGATCAAATAAACCACGTCCTCGTCGGTTTGCTTTATATATTGCACAAGGTTCATTATAGTAAATTCATTTTCAATGTTTCCAACGGACCCACCAGAGGGCAATTCGTTAATCGTTGATCTGCCGGCTTCGATTAGGTTAATACGTTTATCCTTTTTCAGGCTTTTAATTCCTTTCTGACATATTCTGTCAATGAATCCTTTGTTTGATAGCTGTAACCGTTATCAGGAATAAATTCCTCAGGGTCACTATCTTCATCAAAACTGTGGAAGCGATAATGCCATAAAAGCGTATCGGACAAGCTTCTTGAATAGCCCAGCTATAGGGAAGTGTGATCATGAATTTCTCATAATGATCGCTGAGGGTGATTGTTTCGCCAAAATTGAAATATTCGAATTCGCAATTCGTATAAGAATCGGATAAAAGGAATTCCTTCCATGGATTCACCCGGATAATCACATTTGCGGCAATCAGCAAGAAAAAAAATATGTAAAGCAGGTTTTTCAATTTCATCTAATAATTGTATTTGTCCTTCCACAATTTCTTTAATCTCGTTCTCATTTCATTTTCGCGGGCATTGTTGCCGGGGTTGTATAATTTCTTTCCGCTTGATTTGATCGGGTAAGAACTCTACATCCGTAAAATTCTGGTCATAATCATGGGCATACTTATATCCCTGGCCGTAGCCAATATCCTTCATTAAACTTGTAGGTGCATTCCTCATGGCCAGTGGAACCGGCAGGTCTCCGGAAAGGCTTACAAGCTTCTGAGCGTCTTTTATGGCCATGTAGCTGGCATTGCTTTTTGGTGATGAAGCCAGATAGATAGCTGTTTGCGAGTATAATGCGGCATTCAGGATAACCGATAACGTTAACTGATTCAAAACAACTCTGTACCAAAACCAACGCCGTAGGATTGGCATTCCCAATATCTTCGGAAAGTAGGATCAACATTCTGCAGACAACGAACCTGGGGTCTTCACCGGCTTCTACCATGCGTGCCAGCCAATAAACTGCGGCGTTCGGGTCGCTTCCACGCATGGACTTAATAAACGCAGAAATGATATCGTAATGCATCTCTCCGGATTTATCATAAATGGCAAGGTTTTTCTGAATTACATGCTGAACCTTTTCGTTGGTAATAACTACCTCTTTCGTTTTGACCGATTCTGAGCTGATAACCAGTTCGAGGGCATTGAGCAATTTCCTGGCATCCCCGCCAGATATTCTGAGCAAGGCTTCATTTTCTTTGATGTTGATTCTTACAAGCAATGAGCTTTCTAATTGCTTCTGTCCACGTTCAATTAATTCAATTAAATTCCCTTTCTCAAGATCTTTTAAAATATAAACCTGGCAGCGTGAAAGAAGGGGAGAGATCACTTCAAAAGAAGGATTTTCTGTTGTTGCCCCGATCAGGGTTATTATCCCTTTTTCAACAGCTCCCAGCAGGGAATCCTGCTGCGACTTATTAAACCGATGGATTTCATCAATAAACAAAATGGCTCCCGATTCAGTTTCCTTTGCATCAGTGATCACCTGCCTTACATCTTTAACCCCGGAACTGATAGCGCTCAACGTAAAAAATGGCCTGCTCAGTTGTTGTGATATTATAAAAGCCAGGGTTGTTTTTCCCACACCCGGCGGCCCCCAAAAGATCATGGATGGAATGTTACCGGTTTCAATGGCTTGCCTTAAAATAGCTCCATTCCCTACAATATGCTCCTGCCCGATGTATTCATCCAGAGTTTGCGGCCTGAGTATTTCTGCAAGTGGAATTGTTGGCATTTTATAACTTTTTATAGTGTATTAAAACATCCGGTTATTTATCAATGATTTTTACCAAACAGGAGACACTTTCAAGTAACCCGGGGCCAATATGGATATGACCTTCTATGGCACAAACTATAATCCGGCACGTTCGTTCATAAATAGTTTTCTGAGTTATTACCATACAATTCTATGTATTCTGTCTTTCTATGTGGTTCATGATTTTCCTGATTGATATCCAAATAATTCCTTGGTCTTGATCTGATCCTCAATGTACTTCGGAACCATCTTTTCCCAGCCTTCAACACCATTTTGAATCATTTTTAAAACCCTTCTTGAATTTATGTAAAGCCTTTCTTTCTTTACGTTTTTAATGTCAATGATCTTTCTGTTTTTCTTCAGGTAATTATACAGGTCCTGCAAATCTTCGGGCAGGGGTAAATTTTGGGATGTGAGCAAATAATCGCCTTTTGTAGGGTCATCTATCGTTACCAGAAAATGGTCGGATAAATATACAGCTTCATGTTTTCAATAAAAAGCTTTCCCATTGCTTCGAGAATACCCCCTTTCAGATCCTCATAGTATTTTTTGTTAAGTACATCCAAAAAGTTGGGTATCCCCATTACTATCCTGAGGTTTTTAATATTAAATCTTGAAAAATAACTGACGAGCTTATAGTATTCGCTCAAGGAGGAAACAGTACATTTTTGTCCCATTCCGTTCAGCAAATTAACCCTTGCCAGAGAAAATCACGTTCGTCCAGCTCGCCAAATCTCCAAGCAAATTGTTCTGTGGTCATTTCGCGCACAACGACATGGTATTTTCCTTGTCATAATCCTCATCCCTTTTAAAAATGCTATAACTGCTTTTTAACATATCAAAGCCCACATAGGTAATGGGTCGGAAACTTCCCCTGAACGCCAGTACATTCTTTTTGTACAGAATGTCCGCCGGTTCCTGCACCTCACCATGCCTGTTGAACATAATGGCTGTTGTCATTCTGTTTTTAACCAGCTGTACGGCAAGCAACCTGTTGTCAACCCAATCCAGGTCCGGGCCTTTCATGCGCATCATCGTTATTTCCAGCCAATCAGCCGAAAGGTTGTCAAACAATGATTGCAAAAAAGAATTCGGATATTCATGCAAATGATAGCAGGCAAAGATTAGGTTAACGCCCAATTTCCCCAGTGTACCCTGCTGATGAATGGCATCATTTTCGAGCAACCTCACATGCATGATAATTTCATTGGGCTCTGAATTTGGTTTCAATTGGAAACGCATCCCCAGCCAGCCATGCCCCTCATTATCCTTTTTGAAGTTCAGTGTTGTCACCGTATTGGCAAAGGCAAAAAAGCAGGTGTCATCACTTCTCTTGTCAGCTAAAATATGGACCAGCTCATTGTATTCGGTATTGAGCATTTTGAGCAACCTGCCTTCGGAAACATACCGGCCCTCTTTATCGTTGTTGTAGATATGGTCGCTGAATAGCTTATCGTAGGCCGAGATGGTTTTGGCAACTGTTCCCGATGCACCCCCTGCCTGGAAAAAATGCCGTGCCACTTCCTGACCACCACCAATTTCTGCAAAAGTTCCATAAACACTCTGCTTTAGGTTAATTCGCAAGGCTTTTCGGTTGGTCGCCAGAATTTCACGTTCCATTTTTGATGTATTGTCCACAACTCTTTATTTAGGGCAAATTTAATATAATAAACTAAAAATTATCCATTAAAGTTTTAATAACGGAGCAATTTAAATTATCTTAGTACCCTCATAAACTTAAGCCATTATGAGAATACATTTTTTACTTCCAGCCCTTTGCTTATTTGGACTTCTTATTCATGCCCAATCAAATTACCATCCACTAATTGAAGCCAATAAAACCTGGAATGTGATGGAGTCAGGGATTGGTGGGCCAACATTTACTTATTCCTATGAAGTTGAGGGGGATACTCTGATAAACCAGGTTCCATATCAGGTTTTATATCGCTCGGATGAGGAGTTCCCGCTTAATTGGATAAAACATGGATACATCAGGGAAGAGGATAAAAAGGTTTATTATTCACCATACCATTCTGCTGACACAGCCATTACACCACCGAGAATGATATATGATTTTGGTGCTGCCCTGGGCGACACGCTATTGGTTTATTCTTTTGCAGGCAATTATGAGCATGAGCTGGTGATAGTTATTTCGGGTGTTGATTCTGTTATGATCGGAAATGACTACAGAAAAAGGTTGACTTATGATTGTGAGTGGACTCCGGGCAATTTCTGGATTGAAGGTGTTGGAAGCAACAACGGTTTGATCGAACCCGGTTTCTATTGCTATATTGTTTGTCCCCTTATTGAGTTATTGTGTGTAAAAGAGGAAAATGAGATTATTTTTCAAAATGAGTATTTCGACGATTGTTATATCATGGGAATAGAAGAGAATTTATTTAACACTGGTAAATTCAATATTTATCCCAATCCTGTTGATGATTATATTAATGTTGTCGCGCTGTCTAAAGAAAACTCCGAAGTTAAATTTACTATTTATAATTCATTCGGACGCCAGGTAATTTTTCACTTATTGAGGAATGGCCAAACAAAAGTGTTTACCGGTAATCTGGCTGGAGGCATTTATTTTTATACAATTTCAGGAAATGGTCAAAAAATCAGGCAAGGTAAACTTTTAATTCGTTGATCCTTTTTAAACTTGCCCTGAATGATTGCCTGCCGGTTTATTATTCCCTGGTGAATAATTGTTAGGTTCGGCTTTTGGCTTACCTTCTTCTTCATTATTAGGTTGTCTGAAATATTTCTCAATTAATTTTTGATGCTCTTCACTGTATTGCCTGAAACGTTCCATAAATTCCCTATTGTCGAATTGAAATTTTTTTAATAATTCCTTATCCAGGAAAAAATCGTCAACGTTAAAATTCTCATCAAATCGTTTTTGAAAGTCCTCGAAGTTAAAATATGAAATATTTACACTGTCAAGAGGAAAGTCATGAAAATGAAATCGGTTTGAAAAGTCAAAATTTTCAAGACCATGATTTAAACTTTCAAACAATGAATCGAGTTTCCCAACAGGGAAATCATGGCCATTCCACGACCAGGAGTAAACCGAGTCGAAAAAGATAATATTGCCCATATCATCAAATTCCTTCTTAATGTCAATCTTAACTTCAGGCTTGTTTTGATTTACATCATCCTGCGCCAAAACCGGTGACAGAACAATAAAAAAGGAAGCCATGCACAAAACAGCAGCATAGCTGAATACCATCCTGTATTCGTAGCTAAAATTAATTTGTTTGAATGCTTTCATGGGTCAATGATTTAATCTGTTTTAATTCAACGCTAATTTACTCCCTATTATTGAAAGCCAGGGTTTTGTTTAAGAATTATTAAGGAATTTTAACAGTGTAAAACTGCGTATCCTTTTCGTTTTTAGCCTGATTGTAAAACAAGTAAATCAAGGGAATACATTGGTGAGCCACCTGATATATCGTGGAACCACAAACACTTTTAACAAATAAACTCGACCTGGTTAATAATTAAAAACAAATTTGATAAGTTTATCTGCATTTGCCAAATTGGAGTAATTCTGATTAAGAATCTCTTCGCGCAAAGCGATTTGATTTTCCTTAAATTCAAGTTTGAAAAGAGAATCCAATTTCTTTTTTAGCTCCTCGGACGAGTTTCCTACTTCACAAAGTTTGTCGAGGCTTGTACCGTTAAGCATTTTGTCATTTGCTAAAGGCAAAACCTTCCTTTAATAAAAGGGTGTTTAAAGATTTAAGTTTTAATCCCGTAGCCTGGAAAGTCACAAGAATATTTACATGTGCATTTCTGATCAGCTTAAACATTTGGCTATCATCAGGGTTGGCTATTATTTTTACATTCGGGTTGCTGTTCGCCAGCTTATTAATATGCTCAGGAGGTTCATCCCGGCGATTACCAGTTGCAAACCACTGTTTTAAAAATATCATTGACAAGGTAATCAACTTGGCATGTGCATTTTCGGGAACTTCTATATTGCCATTATAAAGGGCATAATCGCCTTTCCTGTTAAAGATTCTACTTTGTCATTGCTTATAAACTAGGAAGGTATTCAACTTTGTTATCCGGGAAAAATGATTTCAGATACTCGGTATCTTTTTGTGAAACTACCAGCATCAAGAAGGCATGCTTTAAAATCTTTTGATATAACCGGAGTTTAACACTGGCAAACAAAAAATACATCTTCTTAAAAACAGATTTATCTACTTTAAAAAGGCTGTAATAATACCAGTGTTCGATGTTGCTTTCCCGGTATATCAGAAAACGGCTTTTCAGCCTCTTGTCGTCAATATAGTAACACGAATGCAAACCCTCAAAAAGGATCGGATAATCATCATTTAGTAAATTTCTGATCAGCTCTTCCGACCTTCTGCTCGATACAATGTAGGGTTTCAGCGATAAAGCCGATTTCATTCCCAGGATGCGCGGGTAATAAAAGACTTTCTCACAGTATTTATTCAACTCATCTGAACGGTCACGGCCCGGATATTCAAAGCAATGCAGAATGATTTTTATGCCTTTTTCGTGAAGGGTTGATATCTTGTAGAAAACATCAATTACTCCACCGTAATTAGGTGGGTAGGGAATATCGAAAGATACTATATGCAAGTATTTATCAGACAAATTTTTTATACACCTCCTGTATTGTTTTTTCTTCTTTTTCCCAACACAACTCTTTGGCTGCAAACTTAAGGTTTTCCTTCCATATTTCTAATTGAATTTTATCGTCTAAGACATCCTTTATTTTTGCGGCTATATTTTTCGGGTCATGGTCAGGGATCAGGCTCCCAATGTCATAGCCCTCAACAATTCTCTTTATTTCCACCAGGGGCGAAGCAAGAACAGGTATTCCTGCATGGATATAGTCGAACAATTTGTTGGGCAGGCTGTACCGATAGTTCAGGTTTGTATCTTTATCTATGGTCACACCGAGGTCACAATTCATCGTATACTGGTATAAATGTTCAATCGGCATTCGCGGAAGAAACCTGATTTTATGAAGCAGGTCAGGGTTATCGGCCATGATCTTTAATTCATTGATCACATCACCGCCACCTATGATAAGCAGTATGGTATTATCCAGATACTTCATGGATTCAATTAATTCTTCGGCCCCTCTTTGTATATTGATCCCTGAACCTTGCAGAAGAACAATCTTTTTATCGATAGGCAGTCCAAGGTCGTTTCGCGACATCACGAAATCAAAATGACGGGTAAAGGGCACATTCCTGACAACCTTCACATCCACCTTGTATTTCTTAATAAATACCTCAGCTATCGAATCACTCACAGTCATAACATCCCTAAGTTTCGGAAAAATCCAACCCTCTATTCTTTCCCAGGTGCTTTTTACAAATTTCCGATGGATTACTTCCGGTGTCTCAGTAAATAATTCATGGCTGTCGTAAACGATGGGAATGCGTTTCAATTTATGAACAAGAAAATTGGCAAGGAGGGTATCCAGATCATTTGATACCAATAATTGAACTTTATTAAACAGAAGAAACCAAAACAAACGTAAATTGTATTCAGCATAAAACAGCGGGCCTTTTTCAAACAACAGTTTCATGCGATGCATCTTATAGTCTCTTTCAGTGAGGGGCAAGCTGTCCTTTTTTACTCTGCCTACAAGGGTAGGGTCAAATCCTAATTTTACCAGAGAATTACAGATTTTGTCCACACGTTGGTCAGTAACCAGGTCATTGATAACCGAAACGATAACTTTTTTCAAATTTTCTTAATTGATCCGCTAAATTAATAAGTTCCTGTTCAATGAAATCATTTATCTTTGAGACGATGATTATCAATGAAAATTATAACCTCAGATCGTTGAATACCTTTGGTATTAATGTAGATGCAAAATACTTTGTTGAAGTTGCTTCTGTTGAGCAAATTGATGAAGCCATAGCATTTGCAAAGGCCAGGAATGTGCCCATACTTTTATTGGGTGGGGGAAGTAATATTTTGTTTACCGAAGACTTCAAAGGGCTGGTTATTAAAGTAGGTTTGAAGGGTATTGAGTTGATTTCACAGGATGACAGGTACTATTATGTAAAAGTTGGGGCAGGTGAACCCTGGGATGACTTTGTCCAGTATTGTGTCGATCATCGCTATGCAGGTATCGAAAACCTTTCCCTTGTTCATGGTACGGTAGGAGCAGCACCCATACAAAATATAGGCGCTTATGGAGTGGAAATGAAAGACCACTTTCATCAATTGGAATTTTATTTTTTTGAAAGTAAAACATTAAAGATTTTTGATAAGCAAGCCTGCAAGTTTGGATATAGGGACAGCATTTTTAAGCGCGAATTGAAAGGAAAGGGTATGGTGGTTTCCGTAACTTTTCAGTTGCTTAAGGTCCCGGAGTTTAACGTCAAATATGGTGATATAATTGAAGAGATAAACCGAATAGGCTATAATCCCATCTCGCTGAAAGCCATTCGTGTAGCAATAAGTAATATCCGTAACAAGAAATTACCGGATCCCAATTTTATTCCGAATGCAGGAAGTTTTTTTAAAAATCCGGTCGTGAGTGCCGCAAAGCACGATCAATTGAAAAAGGAATTTCCGGGAATGGTCTCTTTTGCTTTGATTAATGGCAATTTCAAATTGGCGGCAGCCTGGCTTATTGACCAATGCGGTTGGAAAGGTAAATCGGACGGGGATGCCGGTGTTCATGATAAACAAGCCCTTGTTATAGTGAACCATGGAAATGCAACAGGCCGGGATATTTATGATTTATCGGAAAAGATAAAAATTTCGGTGGCCTTGAAGTTTGGTGTTGAGCTGGAAAGGGAGGTGAATGTTGTTTGATTTATGCAATAAAATCAGATATAGGCATCTTATGTTTCATTAAAGAATTTTTCAATCCTCATAAAACAGTATGCTTACATAATCCACCACTCCTCCGAAGGGATCACTTCGCCGGAATGGCCAATTTTTAAGACTTGGGTTTTGGGGTTTTTTGAATTTTTTTTTGTGTACTCAATTAAAGTCATAATAGGTCCATATCCGCAAACAGAAATATTTTTATCCAATACTTCCCGATTGACACCAACAGAATTTAAATCCAGGACTTCATCAATCACAAATTTATCAAGTTTTTGACCTTCTTCTGGGCTGACAAAGTGGGAAAAATCAGATGAAGCGATGATGCACAACTTTCTGTGAAGCTTTTCATTTGCCTTAATAAGCTCTCTGGCAATAAATTCAGCGTTTTCCGGGTTTTGATTTGATAAGGTTATGGGCAGTATTTTAAATCTATATTTTAAGCTGAATTGGAGTAGGGGCAGCATCACCTCGCCTGAATGTTCATATTTGTGAGCTTGGCCTGATTCGGAAAAATCAAGTAAATCATAAAATTCTCTGTCCAGTTCAACTTTCCCAAGGGGTGTTTCCCAAAAATCATTTTCATCAAGGCTTATTTCTGCTCCATATCCGGTATGGTTGGGATTGATAATCACGAAGGTATCAAATAGTTGATCTGAATTTCTTAATATTTCAAAGAAGTGCAAAGCCTGGTATGCTGAAAACATATAACCAGCATGGGGAACGACTGCACCAATAATTTTATGTGAACCTAATTCTTTCTTAATAAAGGGTTTTTCCTTTTGTAATATTTGGGAAAGCTGAATCTCTATTTCTTTGCTGGTACTGGGATAAAATCTGCCAGCTACTGCAGGTCGTCGTGTTCTCATTTTGATGGGAAATTTATTTTCAAATTTAAGAAATTCTGGCAATCATTGAAGATTATTAATAATTTAGCAAGCAATTATTTCAACATAATTATATTTATTCAAGTCATTTTAGTAATTTAAAATTTATACTCATGTTTGATTCAAGTATCTATACCGGCAGAAGAAATCGTTTAAGAAATCATGTAAAAAGCGGATTGGTTTTAATTCTTGGCAATCCTGAAGCATCTTTTAATTATCCTGCAAATACCTACCATTTCAGGCAGGATAGTAATTTTCTCTATTTTTTTGGTTTGGATCATCCCGATCTTGCCGGAGTAATTGACCTTGACGAAAACAAGGATTATATTTTTGGAAATGATGTCGACCTCGATGATATTATCTGGATGGGGCCTCAGCCCGCAATGAAGGATCAGGCTTCTCAGGTTGGAATCACAAATACTTCCTCTTTGAATGGATTATTCGACTTTATTGCAGCAGCAAAATCAAAAGGCCGTAAAATACATTTTGTTCCGCCTTATCGCGGAGAAACTTATATTCAATTGGAAAATCTGTTAGGGATTCCTGTTGCCAAGATTAAAAACCAGGTATCGGTTGAATTGATCAAAGGAATTGTCGCCCTTCGATCGATTAAAGACCAGTTTGAGATCGCTGAAATTGAAAAAGCTGTTGATATAGCTTATGAAATGCACACCACATCGATGCGGATGGCCATGCCCGGAACCATTGAAAGGGAGATTGCCGGGAGGATAGAAGGTATTTCACTCTCGCTGGGTGGGCCGGTTTCCTTTCCAATCATTCTAAGTATACATGGAGAAACTTTGCACAATCATTATCATGGAAATGTGTTAAAAGCAGGAAGAATGATGGTCACAGATGCTGGGGCAGAGACCGTATCGCACTATGCCAGCGATATTACTCGCACGGTACCGGTTGGAGGCCATTTCAATAAAAGACAAAGAGCATATTTATCAAATTGTTCTCGATGCTAATGTTCAAACCATTGAGGCTACACGTCCCGGTATATCGAACAGGGAATTGCATTTGATGGCTGCAAAAACCATTGCTTCCGGATTGAAAGATTTGGGATTGATGAAAGGCAATATTGATGATGCTGTAAAAGAAGGTGCTCATGCCATGTTTTTTCCTCACGGGCTGGGACATATGCTGGGGCTTGATGTGCATGATATGGAAGGGTTGGGTGAGAATTATGTGGGTTATGACGATGAGATAAAAAGGAGCGACCAGTTCGGGACGGCATTTTTACGCCTGGGCAGAAGGCACCAACCGGGTTTTGTATTTACCATCGAACCAGAATTTATTTCATCCCTGCCCTGATTGATAAATGGAAAGCTGAAAAGAAATTTATGGACTTCATCAATTATGATCAGGTTGAATCGTTCAAAGATTTTGGTGGAATCCGGATCGAAGATGATATTCTTGTTACAGATACAGATTACCGGGTTCTTGGAAAACCCATTCCCAAAACAATTGTCGATATCGAAGAGTTGATGATGTTGTAGTTATTATAGCTGCTGAACTGCCTTTCGTTTTGCACCAATGGGAGGAATCACTGTTTTCTTACAGATGAATAAAACATTGCGGTGACTATTGATATGCTTTAATTTGCCTGATAAGTTTCCTGATGTGCTCTTCAACCTCTTTTTTTGAACTGATTTCAGTTTCCAATTCCTGTTGCTTTTTATTAAGGTCTTCAGTTAGGGAGTTGACTTTTGAATTTAAACTTTGTTTTTCCTTTTTTAACAGCTCAATTTCATCCTTCAAATCAAATAACTTCTGATTGTCATGATATTGGTTTGACTCATTGTCTTTATGGCTATATAAGTGATGAATTTCCGCTTTCAAACCCTGATAACGAATCTGCCTGTTGATATAGAGTATAAGGATGATAAGAAAGAGGATGCTCACCGTTGCGATGATAATCAGCAACAGGTTAAATAGAAAACGCCGCTCTTCCAAAATCAATTTTTGCATTTGAGCTTCTTTTTTCAAAAGGAGAATCTCTGCATCCAATTGTCCAATTTTATCCAATTGGTTTTCATTTTCTTTTAATAAATTGTATAAATGATAATTGATAATGGTGTTGTCGGCTTTGATAACTTCATTGGCTTTGGTGGTGATGTTGACCATGTTTATCCATGTTCGCTCTTCCATGCCCTGCTGAAATTCATAGAAATCAGAGTAAATGCGATTTCGCTGATGCAGTGCAGAATCCAATACCGATTGCGACATAAGTCCGGGTATTACCCAGAAAACAACAACAAAGATTATAAAAGCCTTTTTCAAAACGGATAGAATTTAATGATCTGAAATTAAACAGCTAAAATAATGAATTATCATGAATTGCTTCGGGCAAAAATACCGGGAACTTTCATCTGGTTAAAATGCACGAAATAGGGTAGTGGTCGGAAAGGGAGATTTTATGACGTGTAAACCCGGAAGATTGAAAAACTTCATCATGCAAAATATAATCTATCCTAAAGGCCGGGAAATTATCCCCGGCATAGGTAATTCCCAATCCACTGCCGCTTTCCACAAAGGCATCTTTACGATCGGTTGAAAGAATTCGATATGCATAAGAAGATGATGTATCATTAAAATCACCGCAAATAATAACAGGGTATGGCGATGCAGAAATGTGTGTTTCAATGATATTTACCTGGTTTCCCCTTGCTACAAATGCCGATTTTAATTTTGATATGATCTGCATTGAACTTTCTTTGATCTCCTGTTGCTCCGTCTTTGACGTAATGTCAGAAATGAAATCGTAATCTTTTTGTCGAAACTGGATGGAAGCAAGATGCACATTGTATATCCTTATTGTATCCTGCCCCTGAATCATATCGGCATAAATGCAAATTGTTTTCCCATCGTATTCCATGTGGCCCTTGTTTATTAAAGGAAAACGCGACAGGATGGCAATGGCATCAACTTTTTCTTTCTTCCTTTCAAAGTAATTTCTATAGTGAACATTCGGGCAGTTAAACTTTTTACCCAGTAAATGGGCGAATCTATCGTAACCCTCTCTATCGTAAAGCAATTCTTGGATAAAAATAACATCGGCATTCTCATTGGAAATAAATTCAACGATCCTATCCTGATTTTCGAAATCGGTGATGAATTTTGTATTGGAGGCATTCACTTTCAAAAAATTCTGGATGTTGTACGATAAAATTTTAAACTTAATTGTCCCTTCTTTAGAATCTGAAGAAGAGCCAAATTGAACAAGCCTTCCAATATGGTTCCATCCCAGCAAAATAAAAACAATGGAAAAAAGCGCAAGCTTTGGCTTAACAAATATCCAAAGGAGTACAAATGCTATGTTAGCAACTAAAATTATAGGATATGCAAGGCCTGCAAAAGCAATCATGGGAATGGTGTCCGGGCTGATATAATAAGCAAGGTAGGATAATAGCAGAGCAAGGATGAATATTAAATTCAGGATCAGTATCAAGCCCGAAAAAAATGAAATTCTATTTTTGCTACTACCACCCATAAAGCCATACGCTTTAACTTATATTCCCTTAGTGCTTTATCTTTTTTGTCAAAAACTGCCATTAGGTCAGGATTGAAATGACAATAAATAACGACTATTTCTTATTACTTGTTTTAAATAATAACTCTTTTTCCTGCCTGGAAAGGCTTTCATAACCCGATTTGGAGATTTTATCCAATATGGTGTCAATTCTTTCCTGATCTTGCTTTTTTTGATAATTGTATTCTTCGTCTTTTACCGGCCGTGAGTTGGAATAAACGTTTTTGAAATGGGCCTTCCTGGGGCGCATAAACGGTTTTGTAAGTTTGTTCCATGAAATGCCTTTGAAGTATTCACTCACATCCACATTTTTTCGCAACAAATAAATGTAGTAGAAACCCCAGATGGCCCCACCCAGATGGGCCAGGTGCCCCCCTGAATTTCCGGAACGGATCATCAGCACATCAAGAACAATACTGAACAGTGCTATATAGAAGATTTTTACCGGCCCAAAAAACAATAAATGAATCCGGTAATTGGGAACATAATAGGAAATGGCCACCACAATCGCCATTACTGATGCCGATGCTCCCAGGGCAACCGATTGCAGATAGGCATCCTGAAATTTGGGGAAAACATTAAAAGAAATAATATAAAACATGGCTCCAGCAAATCCACCAAGAATATAGGTTGTGACCAATTGACGCTCATTTAAATATTCAAGGAATATCCTGCCGAACCAATACAACCAGAGCATGTTAAAAAGGATATGCCAAAAATCAAAATGCAGGAACATGTATGTAAATAATGTCCATGGTTTTATCATTAAACTACTCAGGGATGCAGGGACAGCAAACCAGCCGATAATGGTTTCAATGAAATCAACCTGGAAAAGATCAAACAGGACACTCAAAAACATGATTACAATCCAGACGGCCACATTTATTATAATCAGCCGAAGCAGCATATTCTTGCTACTAAAAAATGACTTCAAGTCATCAAAGGGGTTTTGAACCTGATAATTTCCGCCGTAGTTATTCATGTCAAAAATTCAGTTATCGCTTTTTCCAGTAAAGTATAAGCAGATACCCAAATATCATACCACCGAGGTGTGCAAAGTGAGCTACATTATCATTGGGATTGTTTGCAAATCCGAAATACAATTCAATGGCTCCGTAAATCATTACAAAATACTTAGCTTTAACGGGAATTGCAAAATATACATAAATGAGTGAATTGGGAAACAACATTCCGAATCCAAGCAAAATACCAAACACAGCTCCAGAGGCCCCAACGGTAGCCGTATTGTACAACATGTTTAATTTGCCAAAGAGTGGATCAGCATAATTTTGCCCTTCCTGTATAATACTATAACCGGTTTCTCTAATTTGGGCAATCATTTCAGGCGAAATTTTTGCTTCAATATTTACGATCTGAATGTACATTACAAGCAGGTGCAACAGCCCTGCACCAATACCGGTAACCATATAATAAATCAGGAACCGTTTTGGGCCCCAGACGTTTTCAAGGGCATTACCAAACATCCATAAGGCAAACATATTGAAAAAAATATGGCCTATACTTCCATGCATAAACATGTAAGTAACCAATTGGTGGGGCATAAACAGCTTTGAAACCGGATAATGCAAGCCCAGAAAATCAGTTAGGTCTATCCGGGATGAAAGGGCTATGGTTGCTAGAAAAAAGAGCCCGTTTATAATTAAGAGGTTTTTAACTACCGGGGGTAATATACTGAATCCACCTGGCCTGAATTGTTGCATGTTGTTTGTTTTTTAACGATTAAACCGTTGGTCAATTTCTTCTGTGTTAATAATTTTAATAATTGGCATGCCATCCGGGGAAACCTCCGGCACTTTACAGGCGAACAATTTATCAATGATTGCTATCAGCTCTTCCTGTTCCAGTTTCTTCCCATACCTGACGGACATATTTACTGCCATTGAACGGGCAAAATTAACCTTTTTGTCAATCTGGGTATCCTCAAGGTTCTTTTTATAATTTTCAATGATGCTTTCAAGAACATCGTTGATGGTAATATTGTTCAAATCAACAGGAGTCCCATTGATAATAAATGTTCGTTCACCAAACTCTTCAATATCAAATCCAACGCGCTTCAATTCCTCCAAAAGACTTGACAGGATTTCTGAATCACTTGCTGAGAATTGAATGGTTTCCGGAAAAAGAAGCTGTTGCGATGCCCCTTTGCCTGAATTAAGCATATTTACATATTCTTCAAACAATATCCTTGCATGCGCCCTGTGTTGGTCGATGATCATCAAACCCGATTTAACCGTAGAAACAATGTACTTGTTTTGAATTTGAAATACAAGGTTGTTTCTGTTGGTATCGGTATCCGATTCTTTATGCACCAGGGTTGATTGCCAGCCATGCTCATGTTGATCTGCAATTGATACAGAAGGGTTCGTATATAGCTTCTCCCATCCTTTCGGGTTGGGCCTGTCGGGAATGTTTACCAGGTAGCTCTTTGGCTTATCCGAATGGCTCTCAAATGGATTGTAGTCAGGGTTGATCTTTATTTCCGGTGGCCTTACTGCCTTGTTATCACCCGGCATCCTGAATTGAATAGACTGCTCAACATCGAAGTCGATGGATTGCACTACGTTAAATTTTCCAAGGGCTTGTTTGATGGCTGAACTCAAAATAGCATATATGAGCTTGTTGTCCTGAAAATTAATTTCAGTTTTGGTGGGATGGATGTTAATATCAATGTCCTTTGGATCAATACTGAAGTGAATGAAATAGGTCGGGAAGGAGTCACTTGGTATTAACCTCTGAATGCATTGTCCAAAGCATGGTTGAGATAAGGATGCTTGATAAATCTGCCATTGACGAAAAAAAATTGTTCTCCTCGTGTTTTCCTTGCAAATTCAGGTTTTCCAATATACCCCGAAATCGAGACCGTTTCCGTTTCTTGCTCAACGGGAACAAGACGTGTATTAAATGCAGGCCCAAACAATGCTGAAATCCGTTGTTTCAGGTTACTACTGCTCAATGAAAACAATTGGCGGTTTTCGTTAAAAAATGAAAATTTAATTTCCGGATGAACCAAAGCAACCCGATGGAACTCATCAATGATATGACGGATTTCGGTTGTGTTTGACTTTAAGAATTTGCGTCGGGCGGGTATATTGTAAAATAGATTTTTCAAAGAGATGGAGGTTCCGTTTGAACAAGCGCAGGGTTCCTGGCTTTTAACCTCAGATCCGAAAATGGTAAGGCAAGTTCCCAATTCATCTTCCATTCGTTTGGTTTTGAGTTCCATCTGTGCAATGGCTGCCATGGATGCCAAAGCTTCACCCCGGAAGCCCAGTGTCTTTATTGCAAAAAGATCATTGGCCGTTTTGATCTTTGACGTTGCATGCCGTTCGAAAGCCATGCGGGCATCGGTTTCCGACATTCCACACCCATTATCAATGACCTGAATCAGCAGTTTCCCTGCTTCTTTAATTACAAGTTTAACTTCATCTGCTCCCGAATCAATAGCGTTTTCCAATAATTCTTTAACAGCCGATGCAGGCCGCTGAATAACTTCTCCGGCGGCAATCTGGTTGGCTACTGAATCGGGTAATAAATGAATAATATCAGGCATGGATTCAGCAGGTATTTATCGTTTGGTTAATTTTCTTATTCTTCTAAATAATATTGTCATATATACGCGAAGCATCATTCAATTTAAACCGGAGGCATTTTATTTAATAAAAATAAAATAGATCAGCATAGCAGCGATCAGTAAGTAAATCAAAACACTTGCATTGGCTTTCTTTTGCCGGTGGGTGATTTTTTCCCTGATCCTTCGCCAGTTGGCTCCAACCTGCGATTTGAAATCCGATTTTTCTCCATCCGCAGTAATCCCAAGCTCACGCTTTCGTTGCTCCCAGCGTTCTTTCTCCTCATCGTAATAGCGAGTTGGGTATTTGAACTGCTTTGGTTTAGGCGTTCTGAAGAATGTAATTTTCATGTGTTTATTTTTTATTGATATGGAAACATGGAATACGCCATGAAATAATCATTTCGGTTGTTGTAAAATATATTTCCCATGGCTGTTTCATCTCATTATATTTGGTGCAAAGTTACCGATTATTTGTTTAGGGATAGAACGGGTTTGGGAGAATTTCATTGTATTTCTGCTTGAAATTCTATTTTATTTATCATTGAAAATGGAAAGAGTTAATTAGGAGAATATAAATGGCAATTTGAATATATAGCCATGAGAACTCAAAGAATCTGTGGCAAAAAGCATTCTCAATTCAATTAATATCTAAACAACTCCTTTGGGGAGCCAATAAACCATCCCATCCTTCAAGATCGTATAAGCAATTACACTTCTCCGGAACTGACGGATAGCGAATTTGGAAAAAATTTAGGTTCCAAAGTTATTTCAATAACATATGCTGGTTTCTTATTGCTGATTTGTTGAATCGGCGGCCTGAGCCTCAATGTATGCTTGTTCTTCTTCCGGTGATAACCATCCTCCTCCAAGTGCTTTGTAAAGAGCAACGTGGGCGCCCAATAAATCTCTTCGTGTTTGCGAGTACCCAAGCTGCGCATCAAAGGATTGTCGCTGCGAGTCCAATACTTCCAGGTAACTGGTTTGTCCTTTATCGTATCGCTCATTCGAAAGGTATTCTGCGTTCATGGCAGCATTGTATCGCTCTTGTTGTGCGATCAATTCCTCGCGCAATGTTTCGATGGAAATGAGGGCATCTTCCACTTCAGAAAAAGCCTGGAGTGTGATATTTTCGTAAGTTCTTAATGCGGCCTCTGTATTGGCTATTTCGATGTCAACCCTTCGCTTGTTTTTTCCAAATTGGAATAGGGGGCCAAATATAATTCCGGTAGCTGACCATCCTAATCCGGCAGTTGTTAGGGTAGACAGGTCAGAAGAGGCTATTCCCAATAATCCGGTTAAGCTTAAAGAGGGCCATCTCATTGCCTGGGCTGCACCGATTAAGGCATTCTGAGCGGCATATTCCAATTGTGCCTGCATTACATCCGGCCGCCGTGATAACAGCTGAGAAGGAATTCCAGCGGGTATATCCGGAGGCTCGGTTTGGTCAAACAATTGTTTGCCGATAGGTACTGATGATGGGTAACCTCCGAGCAGGATACTAAGTGTATTTTCATTAAAGGCAATGGCTCTTTTATAAATGGGAACGGCAGCCGCAGAAATAGCTCGTTGTATTTGTGCCTGGTTTAAATCAATTTCAGGAACAATACCATAGTCATATCTTGCTTGAATGATAAGTGTGGAGCTATCCCTTGCCGCTAATGTTCTTTTGGATACTTCATGTTTGGTTATGTTATCCAGTAAAGAGAAATAGGTAGCAGCTACAGCTGAAATTAAACTCATCTGTACTGTACGCAGCCCATATTCAGAGGAAAGAAGCTGGGCACGTGCCGATTCATTCAATCTTCTGTATTTTCCCCAAAAAATTTCCAATCCAGTTTGAGGGAAAGAAAAATTATTGCTCGATTCATCAAGGGTAATCATGCCACCAGACGAATTACCGCTACTGGCTCCAACATTAAATCCAAATGTTGGCCATTGATCGGCCTTTGTAGAACCAAGGTTTGCAGCAGCGGCATCAACCCTGGCAGCGGCTACCAGCACATCCTTATTGTTTTTTATGGCCCGGGCGATCAATGTATCCAACACATCATCATTGAACATCTCCCACCATCGAAGGTTAACAATGGTAATCGCAGAGTTACCATCGAATCGAAATGAAACGGGCCCTTCATATTCAGGCCGTTTGAAATCCGGCCCAAGCTTACAGCTTGTTACTACCAGAATGATGAATAGGGTGTAGAGTATGTTTTTTTTCATCTTTAGTAATTAATAAAATTCCAACTTTCAAAAGTCCATCTAATTTGATTACTCAATATTATTGCGTTATTGACAATCGTTTTGATTTTATTTTTAAAATTTATTTGTCTTTTATTATTTGTTTATTGTTGTTTGATGCTTCAGCAATCAGATTAACCCCGATCCCGCTTCTTTTCATAACCGGCAATCTTCCCAATAAAAACAAATAACATCGGATACAGGAAAACACCCAAAAAAGTAGCAATTGACATTCCTCCAAGTAAAGCCATTCCCATTACTTTTCTGGCTTCAGCACCTGTACCTGATGCAATCAATGGAAAAACACCCAGAATAAATGAGAAAGCGGTCATTAAAATAGCCTGAACCTTGACCTGACAGCAGCGATAGCGCCATCAAACAAACTTTTTCCTTTTTAAATTCATCATTGGCACCAACAATTAAGATGGCATTTTTTGCCGCCATTCCGATAAGCATCACAAAGGAAACCTGTGCAAAAATATTATTTTCGAAATGTTATTGAAAAACCTGCAACCCATAGGGCAAATAAAGCCTCCAAATATAGCAAATGGTGCTCCAATAAAATACTGAAAGGCAGCGACCAAACTCTCGTATTGTGCAGCTAAAATCAAGAAAAACAAATACCAGCGAGAATGTAAGGATCATCATCATGATCCGGATGCTTTTCTTCCTGAAACGACATGGCGTCCCATGCATAACTCATATCACCCGGCAGTTCAGATTCAGCAACTTCCTTTAGTGCCTGTCGGGTTTGTGCAGAGAGGCATATCCTTCTGCTGGCCCTCCGGTAACTTCAACCGATCTGTATAAGTTAAAACGGGTGGTATAATCAGGCCCTGTTATGGATTGAACATCCGCAATTGTTGATAAGGGTACCCATCTTCCTCGCGCCATTTTTGATAAAGAAATTATTAATCTGCTCTTCATTTACCTGTATTCAGGTTCGGCCTGATATAGGTTTTGTATAATCGGCCAAAGCGGGGTAAACTACTTACATGCTCTCCACCCATAAAGGCACCAACGGTTGAATACAGATCGTTTAAATTGATTCCCGCCCTTCAGCGCCTTTTCTTTATCATTTATCCATATACCGCTGTGGAACTGAGGCCTGAAATGTAGTAAAGTTTGCTCCAATTTCAGGACGTTCATTAGTTGCTTTAATAAATTTCAAAGCATTTTGCGCAAGGTATTCAGGGGTGTTTCGCCTTGTCTTGCAACATGATACTAAACCTGAACCATTTCCCAGCCCGGTAGGGAAGTGAAGTGGACCAAAGGCAAAATACCTGGGCCCCTTTTTATTTCCTGGCTGATTTTTACATTTATTTTATTGATCATGTCTTTAACAGTAATTGCTCTCAGACCAGTGAGTCAGTAATAAACATAACCTAATGTTAGGGATCATGGATCCTGAAAGCATACTATAGCCTGTTGCATTCAATACAAATTCGAACCTCAGGATACTCCATTAATATCTCCTCAATTTTGCTTGAAATAACAAACCTGTTCTTTGAAGTGAAGCAGCATTTGGTAATTGAATATTGACATAAAATACCCCATATCTTCTTCAGGAATAAAACCACCTTTACATGCGGGAGCCAAAAAATACCCGGCAGCAAATGTCGCTAAGTAAATGAAAATGACACTGCGTTTTATTTTACGCGTCACAATATTGCGGTAGTTCTCATGTATGATTCTGTACTTTTATCCATCCATTTGTTGAACTTTCCAAAAACCAACCTAGGCGGACCCTTATATGGCTTGGGTTCTCTAAGCATGATAGAGCAAAGTGCAGGACTCAGTGTAAGTGCATTTATAGTGATACAATAACCGAAACCACAATGGTGATAGCAAATTGCTGGTATAAAATTCCTGTGATTCCAGCCATCCTCACAGGGATAAAAACAGCACCTCAAAACAAGGGTGGTGGCTATAACAGGAGCACTTACTTTTGCCATAGCATCGAGGGTAGCCGCTTTTGAATTCATACCTTTGGCAATATTCACCTGTACGGCTTCCACTACCACAATGGCATCATCAACCACAATTCCGATAGCCAATACGAGGCCTGGAAGTGATAATACATTGATGGTAAAACCAAGCATCGAAAGATAAACGCACCGATGAGCGAAATTGTGGATGGCAAGGGTTGGAATAAGGTGGCACGCCAGTCCTGATAAAAATAAATACTACCAATATTACCAATACTATGCTATAATTAAAGTAACAATGATATCTTTAATCCCGGCAGTAATTGGAAGTGTAGTATCAAGTCCAACTTCATATTTAACGCTTTCTGGAAAATTCTTAGCCAAATTATCCATTTCTGTAATGACCTTTTCGGCCAATTCAACAGCATTTGATCCCGGAGCCTGATAAAGTGCTATAATAGCGCAGGTTTGTTTATTGGTACGTGGGATCATATTGTAGGTTTCCTACCCCTATTGACAGTGGCTATATCCCCGATTTTTACCTTAGAGCCATCGGGATCGTCCGGATTACAATATCTTCAAAGGCTCTCACTGAATTAAAACGTTCCGGTAATCTGACGCATAGGTGAATTCTGTTCCTAGGGGCTGGTTCTGCACCAAACTTTCCGCCGGGAACAATTACATTTTGCTCATTACGCATTCATGATTTCTGGGACAGTCAGCCCCATTTGTGCCAGCCGGTCAGGTTTCACCTAAAATACGCATAGAATAATTGGCAGAACCCATTACATCAACACGTCCAATTCCTTTAATCCTTGCCAATTGATCTTTAATATTGATCAATGCATAATTACCCAGAAAATCCTGATCAAGGCCTGCCGTCTGAGGTCAAAGATATGGCTAACATAATATTAGGCAAAGACTTTTTGGTGGTAACCCCATATTTTGTTACGGCGGGGTAATTTTTGCTGAAGCAGCAGAAACCCTGTTTTGAGATAAAACTGTATTCATATCAGGGTCGGTACCCACATCGAAAGAAACCTGAATGACCATAGTCCCGTCATTGGCGTTGGTTGATTTCATGTAAAGCATGTTATCCACTCCGTTGAGCTCCTGCTCGATGGGGGTTGCTACCGATTCTTCTACACTAATTGGTATTGCACCAGTGTAGTACCCTCACCTCTACAATCGGTGGTGTTAGATTCGGATATTGTTCAACAGCCAAATCGATCAAATGATACCGTTCCAACAATCACAATTACAATGGCAATAACCATCGCTACAATAGGCCGGTGAACGAAAAAATTTCCTTTGTTTTCTGCCATAATGTTTAGTCTTGTATAGTTGATTGGCTTTGAAATACAGTTGCTTTAGGTATAACCTCCATTCCGGTTCTTACTTTTTGAATGGCATCAATAACAACTTTTTCACCAGCCAGTAGACCTTCTCTTACCAGCAGTAAATCACCGATAGTCTCTCCTGCATCAATTTGCCTTTACTTTCAACTTTATTTTCGCTATTGATAACATAAACCGAATATTGTCCCTGCAATTCCAAGGACACAACGCTGAGGAATTAACAAACCATCTTTAACATCCTGCATTTTTACTACTACCTTTCCATACTGGTTCGGTTTTTAATATCCTATCGGGGTTAGGGAATGTAGTTTGAATAATATGATTGAACCTGTTTCAGGGTCAACCTCACGATTGATAAAGTTTACCTTTCCCTTATGCTCGAAGGTTGATCCATCAGCAAGAATAAGGTTTAAATTGGATTCGCCTTCACCTTCATTATTTTCATCCAGTTCTTTTATTTTCTTGTATTCTCTGATTAACCGAATGTATTGCGCCTCGCTAATATAAAATTCAACCCGTACCTCGTCAGTGGTAGATACAGTATTTAATATTACCGGATTGGGATCCTTTCCGACAAATTCACCAACACGTGCCTTGTTTTACCAATTACACCATCCATGGAGATTTAATCCAACAATAGCCCAGATTGATTTTTGCAAATCTCAGGTTTGATTCTCAGCATCTACATATGAAAGGGATGCATCATAATTTGCCTGCGCGGCATCCAAATCGCTTTTGGCTTACTGCATTGATCTCTGTAAGTGGTTTTATCCTGTCAAGGTCACTTTGGCTTTAGCCAGGAGGTTTTGGCTCAGCCAAATGACTTCAGCGGTAGCAACTTTTGATTCGAATTCAGAAGGATCGATACCATAATAGCGTTCATTAACTTTCAGTCCTTCATTAAAATGAATGCCTTCAAGAAACTGGCAACCCTGGCCCTGATTGGAATATCAGAACTACCATAAACCTGCCCAACAAATTGCCTGTAAATGGGAACATTTTATCAATAACCTCAATAACAGGTATTTCGGGTGGAGGAGGGGCTTCTTGTTTTTTGTCGCTGTGAAGAGTAAAATTCTCAAAATAAGCAATAAAATGGTACTGGTTCTCATGAAATGATCTTAACTTTCATTCTTTTTATATTGGTGATGAAATCAACTTTTTGTCAAATATCTGAATAATTTCTGTTACTAACGAAGCCCATAAATTAATAATGAATAATCTTTTTTTAATAAGCACAAGTGGTTGCTTTTATAATTCAAACACTATTGTATTACAGATGCTAAGGCCTATCATCATGGAAAAGTATAAAATGGAGACCAGCCAGAGGTGAAGAAAAGAGTTGAATACTTCCAAATCAATTATAAATGTTATCTTTGTATGGCAAACCCTAAGATGTTTTGTTGGGTACCTTAACTATCCTCTTTTTTCCTAACTCTATGGTAATGCAAATTAATTGCTGGCAGATTTTTTAAAATTTAAGCTAAACTAACGCGCCTAAATAACTTTTTCAGTTATCATTATGTACAAATCAGAAAACCCATCTTTAATTTAGCAGTTACTTTCAATTTATTTTCCCACCATGAATACACAAACAGATAATTCAACAATCATTATCCTGCAATCCATAATATTGGCCTATAGTAACCCAGAATTTCCAGGAAAAGTCTTATAGATCATCAATTCACTGGGCCCCCTATATTCTCTGCTATGGATTGTTGCTGTAATGTTAATAAAAATCTCTCCCTGGCTGGCCATTCCTGTTATCATACTGGCTTCCGGTTTTCTGGTAAGGATTTTCATCATTTTTCACGATTGCGGCCATGGTTCATTTTTAAGTCAAAAAAACTAAATGTGATCATTGGTAAGTTTTTTGGAATCATTGCTTTCACGCCCTATTATAAGTGGACAGAGAGTCATCATCAGCATCAATCAAACAGTTGGCAACCTTGATAAACGAGGCGATGGTGATGTGTGGACAATGACCGTGGATGAGTACCTGAAAGCAGCCCGCGCAAAATTTATTTACAGATTATTTCGTCATCCTGTTTTTTCTGCTTTTCTGATCGCCGGACTGTTTAACTTTTATTATTGGCAGGTTCACGCGCCGGACATTTACCAAAAAACATAGAAATGTAACGTCTACTTTACAAACTTTATGCTGATATTAATTGTTGTGTCGCTGAGCCTTTATTGGTTGGAAGGCCTTATTTGTTTATTCAAATACCCATCATGTATTTTGCTGCTATGGGAGGCATTTACCTGTTTTATTTTCAGCATCAATATGATGATGTCATTTGGTCAAGAACCGAGACCTGGGATTATAAAGAAACGGCCCTTAATGGGAGTTCTTTTTTTAATTTGCCCGTGTTTTTTCGTTGGTTCAGCGGCAATACTGGATTCCATCACATTCATCATCTCGGGCCGAAAATACCCAACTATAACCTTAAGGAAATGTGCCACAATGAAAATCCCATGTTCCATAAGTGAATCACTTCTTTTTTCCAAAGTTTTCACTCCCTGAAATTAAGATTGTGGGATGAAAAAAATCATAGGATCATTACGTTCCGTAAAATGGGCAATGCCGAACTAGGTTTTTCTGCTTTTGATTAAGCCCGGCAGGAGCCAGGCATGGCAATAAATATAAGTTGATAGTATTCCACTACAGAGAAGTTGGTATTGCCTAATTTATTATTGGATTCGTTTTTCAATTCAATTTGGGCTTCACCAATATTAAACCTAATTTGTTATAATTATATTTTGAAATGATTCGAAAATATTCACAACTTCTCCTCCAAAACTTAAATTGTATATCCCAATACTTATTGGAATTATTATAGCCGTATTATTTATATCCGTTTATTCGGTGCACAAGTTAAGAAATAACATCTATTTATCGATTGAGCGTAACCTTACGATGGAGGTAAATACAATCATAAAGATGTTTGAACGTGAAAGGGATATGAAGCTTGATAAAGTAAAAACAGATCTTAAGGTAGCTCATGAGGAGTTTTTTGATCAGAATCTTACCATTGGCAAAGATGAAATTAGCATACCCGTGATTAACCAGATTACGCTTCAGCAGCACTTTGCATCTATTGAAAAATGGTTACTGGGAGGAAATGAAATTTACAATAATTTTGAATATGTTGATAAAATTCAAAAGCTGGTTGGGGGTACGATTACGATCTTTCAAAAAATTGACAGTGGGTACGTCCGGATTTCAACAAATGTACTAAAAGAAGATGGTAGCAGGGCTGTTGGAACGTATATCCCAAACGATTCTCCTGTTATAAAAACCATTGAAAAAGGGGAGACCTATATTGGCCGGGCTTATGTTGTGAACAGTTGGTACATTACTGCTTATGAACCCGTGATGTATAAGGGTGAAATTGTGGGAATGTTGTATGTTGGTGATAAAGAAAAGGATCTTATTGAGCTAAGAAATAAACTGGTGGATTTAAAAATTGGGAAAAGTGGATTTCCCTTTGTTTTGGATGAAGACGGGACTTTTATCATTCATCCTTTTGCGCAGGGAGAAAACTGGAAAGATGAGCCAATTATCAGTGAGATTATAGATCGAAAAACGGGTATATCGTATTATTCTTTACAAACAGATAAGGTTGAGAAAATTGTTGCCTTTGATTATTTTGCGGATTTCAGATTATACATAGCAGCCGCAATGCCAGTTAAAGAGGAAGCAGGGAAACTCATTCGGGAAATGATCATTAACTCAATCATAATTGGATTGGTTATTATCCTGGCATTTTCCATTTTTGTCTATTTTATTACTGCCGAAAATGTCCGGAAGTTTCTACGCCAGTTGGAACATTCTTCAAAAAAGCTTAAGTCGACCCAGGACGCATTGGCACAATCGGAACGGCACTTTCAAACTCTTTTTAACAATAGCAGTGATGATATTTTTGTGATTGATTTTGCAGGAAATTTCATCGAAGTCAATCAGGTAGCGTGTAATTCATTAGGATACTCCAGAGAGGAATTTCTAAAGATGAATATCCGGGATATAAAATCAGAAAAGCATCTTGAAAATGTGGATAAAAATATCCTGATGATCACCAAGTTCGGACAATACAGGTATGAATCAGAGAATATTGCTAAAGACGGAAAAATCATACCCGTTGAGATGAAAAGCCGTGTCATTGATTTTAAAGGAGAGCAGGTGATATTGTCTATTGTCAGGGATATTTCAGAGCGTAAAGAGATAGAAGAACGGATTTTAACAACCATCATCCAAACTGAAGAAAATGAACGTAAGCGTTTTGCAGCTGATCTTCATGATGATTTAGGGCCCATTCTTTCAACGGTTAAGCTTTATGCAGATTTGTTGAAAAAAGGGAATTTTAAAAATATAAGCCAGGATGAGGCTTTAAAAAATATTGAAGAATTAGTGGAAACAGCCATCACAACATCGCGTGAGATTTCGAGAAACATAAGACCGAATATTTTACAGGATTTTGGGCTTGCAGCTGCTGTGAATGATTTTTGTTCCTACATCAATAGTACCAAGGCAATTCAAATTAATGTCAATACCAATTCGTATACCATTACAAAAAGAGGTATTGAAGAAACCATATTATACCAATCTGTTAAGGAGTTGATAAATAATACCATTAAGCATTCTAACGCGAAAAATGTAAAAATTGATTTAAAGAGTTTTGAAAATCAGATAATTTTGTACTACCGTGATGATGGTGTAGGTTTCGATGTGAATGCTGCGTTGAAAGAAAGGGATGGCTTGGGGTTGAATAATATTGTAAATAAAATTAAATCGGTGAAAGGAACCGTTGATATTAACAGCGAACCAGGAATCGGAATGTTTTTGATTGCTTCCATAAAATTAAAAGAAAATAGCTAAAATGGAAATAGCCAAAGTCGTGATCGTAGATGATCACATCATATTCAGAAAAGGATTGTTAGCCATATTGAACGAGATTGATAATGTTAAAGTGGTTGGTGAAGCTTCAAATGGCAACGAGTTGCTCGACTTGTTGAAGAAGCAGGATACGGATATCATTTTTATGGACATCAAAATGCCGATTGGAGCGGCATTGAAACAGCAAAAAGTGCTGGCCAAATATCGGGATAAAATCATTGCGCTGACCATGTTTGAAGAGATCAGCTATTTTAACGAAATGATTGAAGCGGGCGCCTCCGGATTTTTATTAAAGAAAACTTCAACTGAGGAATTGCAAAAAGCCATAGAACTCGTATTGATAGATGAAAGTTATTTTTCGGAAGAGTTCATGAGTTCGGTCAATAAATACATTAAACCCAAACAAAAAGATTCTACCATAGCTCTGACCGATCAGGAAATTGAAGTACTTGAATTGATCTGCAAAAGTTTTCGAATGCAGACATTTCAGAATGCAGGATGAGTCCCAGAACTGTAGATGACAAAATCATTGTTCGGTGCTTGAGAAAACAGGAGCCAAAAATGCCCCTAACAGTAATGTATGCCCTTAAAAATGGGTTGATAATTAGTTTAGTATTGAAAAGCAAATTTCGCTCTTTTGAAAATAGTTTTAAGTCTCAGCCTAAGTACTCCAATTATTTGCGCAAATTACCCATTCCCAAAACACCGTGTAAAAACACCTCAAATATTTTAAAAATAAAATTACAAAAAAGATCATTTTTGAATTTGTTGTTAATTGAATAACAATAGTCATTTCATTGGATTTTAGAATTTTTTATTGAATGTTGTTTTATCACCAATTGTTAATTGAATAACAATTGTATCTAATTAGTGTGGGTTTTGGTTATTCTATAAATGATTTCTATAAAAAAAATTTTGCATTTCAAATATTGTATGGGTTCATGGATCTCTTTTACCTTGGATCAAAGTTATGAGAAGGTGAAAATACTAAGAAAAGTCATTATCAGCTGACGATGGTAAAGGCAGTTCATAGTGAGGTTTCTAAGAAGGTTCTTTATATTAAATATGGGTCATGTTGAAATCGTCAACGAGTTGAAAATGGAAGCTGAATTATTAAAAATTCTGAAAGCGGGAATGTGGATATTGTATTCACCAACATCATATACCCGAATTAAGTAGTATTGAAGCCACAAAGTAGCTCATCAAAATACCCCGGATTAATCAAATTGCGCTACATCATTGGAAAACAAAAGATATATCAGCCAGATGGTATTGCAGAAACAATGAATTGTTATCGAAAAGGAGAGACAACTATGACATCTTCAATTTTGGGACGTGGTGACCATATTTCTCGGAGCTGAAATGATTTCAGAAGATTAGTGGTTAATTAATATAAATGAACAACAAACCTAAAACAAACAATCATGAACACTGAAAAATTTAATCGTAGACGACGACATCGACATTATCAATGTAATAGGTACCATCCTCGATGAAGGATATGGTAGCGGCAAACAATAAGGAAGAAGGCCTCGAACTGGCAAAAGTTTGAAGTTCCTGACTTAGCGGTGCTGGGCAATAATGATGACAACCCATTACGAAGGATTTGAATTGTGGCTGGTCTGGTAAATGAACTGTCTTTAAATATCCCATCTGATGCAGACTTCCATTGAAATCCTGACCACAACCAAAGAAAGTGTCAGGAGATGGCCGTGAATTCAGGCTGGATCACTGGAACAAGAGGATTTTCACAAGTAATCTTATTGAAAGACATCGTTACCGGAAAAGCAGGTATTGATTATAGAAATGAAGATGGGAAAACAATTTGGGTTCCTGTTGATGGATTTATCAAAAAGCCTGTTGATTCTAAAGTTTTGCTTCCCGAAATTAAACGATTACTTAGTAAAAAGGAATCATTTCATACAGCTTAATTTGGAGACCCAAAAGCCAAAGTTAATGTTGATTGAACATCACCAATAAATAATTCGATGAACACAAGTGTAGCAGAAATATTAAAAGCTTTAAGGGAGCCGGCAGGGACAGTCTGATTCCGATATTGCAAACCATTCAGGAAAAAGACGGATACTTGTCAGCGAAACTTCCGTTATGGATGTTAACCCAGAATGCGTAATATCCCGACAAGCAGATTTAAACCAGGTGGCAACTTTTTACAATCCAGTTCCGGTTTGAACCAAAAGGAAAGTACCATATTCAGGTTTGCAGAGGACAGCATGTCATGTGTTGGGATCGGCAACTGTGCTGCAGCAACTCGAAAAGATCACAAAAGTAAAAATTTGATCAAACAACCCGCGATGGTTTGTTTAGTATCGAAGTGGTGGCTTGTGTGGAGCCTGTGGCCTGGCACCGGTAATTTGTATCAACGGTGAGTTTTTTGCCAAGGTAACAGAAGAATCCATTAAAGACCATAATTAAAGTTATAGAAACAAGGAGGATTAATATGAAGATCGCAAGAAATAAATGTTAAGGATTTTCTGATAGATAATATTCTGAATGGTTTTGTTGATAAAACGAATCAGTCCATTTGTGTAAGTTGCGCCTTGCTGAAATTCGGAAAGATATCATTACCATTCTCAATCATCTTTATTAGGATCGAACGTATGGACTTGGAGCGGGGGCAAAGTAAAACCATCGAAAAACAGAAGAAGTTTGCAAGACAATAAAATTGATGCTGATGTGATCCGTGTTGGTTGCATTGGCCTTTGCTCAGCTGGACCTCTCATGGATATTCAAATTGGGAAAAATAGGGTTTCATTTCAACAGGTGACCGGTGAAAAAGCAGAAGAATTCTAAAGGAGTGTTTGAAGGTGAAATTGAACCGGAAGAGGTATTGGGGCAATTCAGAAATGAGAAGTTGGTAGGAAAATATTCCATTTATTGATGAACGATCTCATTTGGCTCCACAAACCAGGCTCGTTTTTAAAGAATTGTGGAATTGTCAATCCTATTGATATTGAAGAATACATTACTTGCGGATGAAAGCCGACCATCCCAGGGTAAATACATCAATTGAAGTATATGATAAAATTGAAAAAGCGGATTGCGTGGCAGAGGAGGAGGAGGATTCCCTACTGGAAAAAAATGAAATTTGCCCAAAGCCAGAAAGCTAATCAGAAGTATTTGATTTGTAATGCTGATGAAGGCGATCCGGGGCTTTTATGGATCGCGCCGTAATTGAAAGGTGACCCGCATCGATTGATTGAAGGAATGGCCATTGCAGAACATGGAATTGGTGCATCCAAAGCCTACGTTTATATCCGCGCTGAATACCACTGGCTATTGAGAGGCTGCGTATCGCCTTGAATCAAGTACAGGTATTATGGCTTATTGGGAAGAATATTGGCACGGCAGCGGATTCGATTTTGATATCATTATCAAAATGAGACCGGAGCTTTCGTTGTGGTGAAGAAACGGCTCTTATCCATAGCATTGAAGGAAAAAGAGAATGCCTACGGCCAAGGCCTCCCTTCCCATGCAGTAAGCGGATTATTTGGAAAACCAACCATTATAAACAATGTAGAAAGCCTGTCAAACATTCCTTCAATTATAGAAAAAGGAGAAGATTGGTTTGCATCCATCGGAACAGAAACCAGTAAGGGAACCAAAGTATTTGCCCTTTCAGGGAAAGTGAATCTGACTGGTCTTGTTGAGATACCAATGGGAACAACGGTAAGGGACATTATCTTTAAGATTGCCGGTGGTATACCCAATGGAAAGAAATTCAAATCGGTACAGATCGGAGGTCCTTCGGGTGGATGCATCACACCGGAAAACCTGAATATCCAAATTGACTACGAATCGCTGATTAAGGTAGGAGCCATGATGGGTTCGGGTGGTTTGGTTGTGATGGATGAAGATACCTGCATGGTGGATGTAGCTAAATTCTTTATGGACTTTATCCAGCGTGAAAGTTGCGGAAAGTGTATTCCCTGTCGTGAAGGAACCAGGCGTATGTTAGAGATTTTGGAGAGCATTACCCAAAAACCTACCGGAAATAGTAAAGTTGATGCACTTGAAAGATTTAAAGGCGTTATTCAATTAGAAAAGCTCGGGCAGGTAATTAAGGATACTTCCCTTTGTGGTTTAGGACAAACAGCTCCCAATCCGGTATTAAGTACCATCAAGTGGTTCAGGGATGAATATGAAGCCCATATTTACGAGCGGAAATGTCCTGCAGGGGTATGCACAGAATTAAGAACATTTAAAATTGATGTGGATAAATGTACCGGTTGTACTGCCTGTGTTCGCAAATGTCCGACCAATGCCATTATTGGAGCAAAGAAAACCCCTCATTTTATTGTAGAGGATAAATGTATCGGATGCGGAACCTGTGAAGAAATATGCAAGTTTGATGCAATCAGTGTAGCTTAGTTAATAACTTGATAGACAGAAATGATGGAACTGACAATTGAAGTAAATAATAAAATATTGGAAGCAAACAAAGGGGAGACTCTCCTGGATGTTTTGAGCCGAAATGGAATTAAGGTACCCACTCTTTGCCACATGAAAGACTATTTCCCATCCGGGGCTTGCAGGATGTGTGTTGTGGAACACGAAAATTCAGGAAAACTGATTACATCTTGTTCATATCCTGTTGAGGATGGGATGAAAATTAGAACAAATTCTCCAAGGGTAGTGGATTCACGTAAGATGATCGTTGAGCTTTTGCTATCGAACCACCCGGATGATTGCTTGTACTGTATAAGAAACGGAAATTGCTCCCTCCAGGACATGGCTAAAGAGCACAATGTTACCGAGCGCAG
>JAWKKM010000021.1:0-117052 GCA_041393255.1 Bacteroidales bacterium
GACTCGTAAAGGTATTCATTTTGAACACGGGCCAATACATTATCCGAACCCTTATCGCCCTCTGTGAAGCAAGACGTTAAAATCAGTAGTACCAGCCAAAGATATTTTTTCAAGGACAATTTGTTAATTTAATAATGAGTCAAGAACTTCCTGATGAATCACAACAGGGTATTTCGCTTTCAGTTCTTTAATCCATTCTGCTTCGAGATATTCCTGATAGCCTGCTGTGATAAGCCCACGGGCTTCATTAAAAGATTTGGGTTCAGGATTAAGTTTTTCATGAACAACTACGAAAACGGTTTTGCCCTGATGGCTTTTGTTTTCTGAAATTCCTTTCTTCCACTTTATCGAATCAATCAGATTGTTGTCTTCTTTCTGGAATTTTTTATGTTCAATACGAACTATATCAAGTGTATCCTGATTGATGATCTTGATAATCTCATCCTCGTCTGTACCTTTTTTGACCAATTCCCTGGTAGCTTCAATGTAGGCAGTATCATTGAATGAATAGACAGAAGCATCGAGGCGGGTATCCCACATGAACTCGTCTTTGTGTTGCTCATAATAATTTTTCAACCCGGTAGTATCTTTTGTTGCAAACGACCATATCTTCTGGTTGGTCAGTTCGAAAAGCAAAATCCCATCTCTGTATTCTTTCATGATGGCCTTAAACTCAGGGTACTTTCCTTCAAGCCTTGCATCTTCATAGGCTCTGCACATATCGTCAGCAAATAATTTAAATTTCTTATTCGCAAATTCATTGATTTTTTCGTCTTTGCCAATATCCTGATTGGCTTCTATATATTCGGCAAATTGCCTTTGTGAATAGTCCTCCTCACCGATTGAAAATATCGATCCGCCCAACTCGGCATCTTCTGGAATGGTCCATTTTCCTTCACGGATAGTAGAATCCAACACATTATAAATACCAGCTAATTCATGGCTATAAACCTTAAAGCCATATTCCTTTTTAATATCACTAATGATAACTTCTTTGCTTTTTTGAGCCCTTTTGTCTTTCTTGAGACGTTTCCGCATTTCCGGCTCTTCCGTTTCAAAATCCTGTATTCCTGATTTACTATAAAGTTTTATTATGTGCCAGCCATAAGAAGTGAGCACGGGTTTCGAAATATCTCCCGAATCCTGCATGGTGCTGATTTCCTGAATAAACCCGGGAACCATCCTGTTAACATTAAATTTAGGAAGCATGCCTCCGCGTGAAGCAGAACCTTTGTCGTCAGAGAATTCTTTTACTAGCTCGTCAAAAGGCTCCCCATCAATTATTCTCTGGTAGAGTGAATCAATGCGCATTTTCAGCAGGGCCGAATCTTTTTTTGTCGAATTCTCAGGCATTTGCAAAAAAAGATGGGCTGCTTCAATCGTACCTTGTGCAGGGATCCTGTCGGTAACCTTAATGATATGGTAACCAAATTCTGATCGAACAGGCATGGAAACCGATCCTAAAACGGTATTGTAAGCTCCATTTTCAAATGGATAGACCATGTCAAATACTGAGAAATATCCCAGGTCACCGCCATTGCCTGGAATGGTTTGGTCGTTTCTTGGGGATTTCCGGTCACGGGCTGAGGGGTCATCAGAAACCTCTGCGGCTACGGTTGAAAAATCTTCTCCATTTTCTATCCTTTCACGGGCTTCCATTATTTTAACATAAGCTTCCAGTGTATCAATGGGCATTGCATCCGGGCTTATTTTTATCAAAATATGGCTGGCCCTAATATCTGCCTTTTTCCTTTCATAGGCTTCAACCAGTAAATCTTCAATAATCTCTTCGTTGGCAAAATAAGGCTCGGCAAGCTGTTCACGGTAACCCGATAACTCCTTTTTAAAAGCGCTTACCGTATCCAGTCCCTCCGCCTCAGCTTCTTTTACTTTGAGCTTAAAGTTAATGTACAGGTCAAGGTATTCTTCAAGCGATTTTTTGTCCAGCTGATCACCTTGTGAATTGTTCTTTTGATAAACATACATAAATTCATCTACCGAAACATCTTCATCTGCTACAGTTACAAGAGGGCGCTGGTCCTGTCCAAAAGTTAATCCTGCTGTTATTAATGATACTAAAAGTACTAGAAAACTTAATTTGTTCATAATCATTTATGTTGGGAAAATTTATAATTTTAATTGCGGCGCAAATATAAGTGAATTAATAAAAAGTAAGAACGTACTGATATTTCAAAAATGTTAAAAAACATTAATTATAGAAATCCTTATTCATTGGGAGATCGACAAATTGCATTATCGGCTGTAGTTGGGTGCCTCGCGTGTAATGGTAATGTCATGCGGATGGCTTTCAACAACACCGGCAGCGGTTATCTTTATAAACTTTGCTTGTTGCAGTTGATCAATGTTGGCTGAGCCGGTGTATCCCATTCCTGCCCTGAGTCCGCCAACCATTTGGTGGATTACTTCGGACAATTCTCCTTTAAATGGTACACGGCCAACTATACCTTCTGGTACCAATTTTCTGATATCGTCTTCAACATCTTGAAAATACCTGTCCTTAGAGCCTTTTTGCATGGCTTCGATGGAACCCATCCCCCGGTACGTTTTAAACTTTCTGCCTTCATAAATAATGGTTTCCCCGGCGACTCGGTGACTCCGGCAAACAAGGATCCGGCCATTATGGAATGGGCGCCGGCAGCAATGGCTTTAACAATATCGCCTGTATAACGAATGCCTCCATCGGCAATTACCGGAATTGATGTTCCTTTGAGTGCCCTGGCCACTTCATATATGGCTGTAAGTTGCGGAATGCCAATCCCGGCAATGATCCGGGTTGTACAAATAGAGCCCGGGCCAATACCTACTTTTACTGCGTCAACACCAATTTCAGCAAGATCTTTCGCTGCCTGGGCCGTGCCAATATTTCCAACAATTAATTGGATTTCAGGAAATTGTTTTTTGACTTCACGGGCCATGTCCATTACACCTTTTGAGTGTCCGTGGGCAGTATCGATTACAATGGCATCAACTTCGGCATCAACAAGTGCAGCAACACGTTCCATTGTGTCGTATGTTACACCTACGGCTGCAGCAACCCTTAATCGGCCACGGGTATCTTTACAAGCGTTGGGCCTTTCTTTTATTTTAATAAGGTCTTTATAAGTAATCAGGCCAACAAGCTTGTAATTGTCATCTACCACGGGTAACTTTTCAATTTTGAATTCCTGCAAGATATCGGCGGCTTTTTCAAAATCTGTGAATTCTTTTGTTGTAATCAGATTTTCCTTAGTCATCACCTCCTCAATAGGGCGTTCATGATTTCTCTCGAAACGCAGATCGCGGTTTGTGACAATGCCAACAAGAATCTTTTTTGCATCTACAACAGGGATACCTCCAATTTTATATTCACTCATCATGTTGAGAGCATCCTTTACGAGCGCATCCTTTTTGATGGTCACCGGGTCAAGAATCATTCCGTTTTCAGCCCGTTTTACTTTTCTTACCTCTGTTGCTTGTTCGTTTATACTCATGTTTTTATGAAGCACTCCTATTCCTCCTTCCTGAGCAATAGCAATGGCCATGGTATGTTCGGTTACCGAATCCATGGCGGCAGAAACGATGGGAATATTCAATCGGATTTTTTTGGTAAACTGGGTTGAGATATCAACCTGCCGTGGCAGGATGTCGGAGTAAGCCGGTGCAAGCAGCACGTCATCGTAGGTAAGCCCCTCTCCTGTAAATTTGTCTTTATTCTGAAACATATTGTATTTTCTTGAAAAATTGGGGCAAAGGTAAAAAAAATGTCACTGGAAGATTTTAATCCTTAGAACTAATTTTTTGATCTTATTTCTATTGATAATAATCGTCAATTCCGGGTTTGTTTACTCAATAATGCCGGTATTTAATCACCTTAACCTTTTCCAGGGTAATCAATCCTTCTTCGACGACCTCATCGAGGTAGGGCATTATTTTATTTATTTTTTCCAGTGTATCTACCAGTTCGATTACCACCGGCAAGTCTTCGGATAAGCGAAGTATTTTGACGGAGTGAATACGGCTTCCTGCACCGAAACCCATTATTCCTCTCAGTACGGTAGCTCCGGCCAGGTTTAACTCCCTGGCCTTCAGTATAATTTCTTCATATAAAGGCTTTCCTTTGTAGTGATCACTTTCGCCTAAGTATATTCTTAATAATTGTCCTTCTTCTGGTAGTTTCATTGAGAATAATTATGATTATTATTTAACTCTTAAAATTAGTTAGAAAAAGTAGAAAATTAAAAAATATTTTTTGAAATAAAGAAACCTGCAAATACTAAACCAATAGCGATAATGTTATTTGCCAAAATGTTTAGTAATGCAGTTCTGATGTCTCCTTCCCGAAACAGGTTGAGTGTTTCGAGTGCATAGGTTGAAAAGGTTGTGAAGCCACCCAAAAAGCCAATGAATATAAAGGTCCTGGCATGCGGAGAAAGATCCCTCAATTCGAAAATTCCCCAAAGAAAGCCAATGATAAATGATCCCAGGGCATTAACGGTAAGTGTGCCCCAGGGAAAAATGCTTTCTGCAAAACGATGTGGTAATGCTGCAATAATGTAGCGTGCAAAAGTTCCAAGTGCTCCTCCGGTAAGAATCAATATTATTTTTATCATTTAAAAAAATTTGGGCAACACAATAAAAAGTTAGTCTGACAGTTTTGCTCTTTTAAATTTTTCTTTGCGAACCATATTCTTTTTTTAACGAAAAAGCATATTATTTCTTGCTATATTTAGTTACAATCGTTGAGTTTGCCAGAATTAAAATATAAGTTGCTACATAAATATTTCAGGTCTAATATGTCCGGCAATATTAAATAATTTCTGAAAATTATCAGAAAACAATATAAATTATAAAATATCGTTACTTTTGCACCCTTTTTAAAAATGTATTCAATTAAACAATCATAAATTAATAATGAAAAAGACTATTGCCGTATTATCTTTAGCACTAATTATATCAGGATTCCTGAGGGGTCAGAGCACCCAGGTAGGCCAGGATTTGCAACAAAACGTAATTACAACTGCCGTACCTTTTTTAATGATCGGCCCTGATGCCCGTTCGGGTGGAATGGGGGAACTGGGTGCCGGTACTGCTCCGGATGCAAATTCACAACACTGGAATCCTGCCAAGTATCCTTTTATGGATAAGAAGGTTGGTTTTGCCGTATCGTATAGCCCCTGGTTGAGGAAACTTGTTAATGACATTAACCTTGCTTATTTGCCTTTTTATTATAAATTAGATGACAAATCAGCTGTAAGTGCCTCACTTAAATATTTTTCACTAGGTGATATTACTTTTACTGATGCTGAAGGGTATGGTTTAGGGACCTACCGTCCCAACGAATTTTCCATTGATGCAGGTTATTCTCGCAAATTTTCGGAGAAATTCTCGGGAGCTGTTACAGCTCGGTTTATCCGCTCTGATTTAACACAGGGCCAAACCGTACAGGGCCAAACTACCAAAGCTGGTACCTCTTTTGCAGCTGATATAGCCATGTATTATCGCAATGAATTGAACATTAACTGGCTAGAGTCCTCTGAGTGGAGTTTTGGTGTAGTTATTTCAAATATTGGCCAAAAAATTTCTTATTCCAATGATGATTTTAATCAAGATTTTATTCCTACAAATTTACGGATTGGGCCATCCTGGCTTCTGAATATTGATGAATATAATTCATTCCGCTTTTCTTTCGAACTTGATAAATTGCTGGTTCCAACTCCACCAGTTTATTCACAGGATTCCAGTGGAAATATTGTGATTCTTCCTGATGGATCATATGATATCGCATATGGTTATCCAACTGATGTATCGGTAGTACAAGGAATGATCCAGTCATTTTATGATGCACCTGGCGGATTTAGTGAAGAGATGAAAGAAATTATCTGGATTGTGGGGGCCGAATACTGGTATGATAAACAATTTGGTATCCGGGCCGGTTATTTCCACGAAAGTGAAATGAAGGGTAACCGTAAGTTTTTTACACTGGGACTCGGGCTGAGGTACAATGTTTTTGGTTTGGATTTCTCTTATTTGATCCCCACCGAACAACAAAATCCTCTGCAGAATACACTGCGATTTACACTTACATTTAATTTTGATAGTTTTCAAAGTTCTGAATAGAAGAAATAGTAGAAGATATTCATGGCCAATGCAAAAAAAAGCATTGGCTTTTTTTTATTTTCAAAAATAGTTTTATCTTGCAGCCCTTACAATCTACATGAATATATGAAAATTAAGGTAGGCTTTGGTTTTGATGTCCATAAATTGGTGGAAGGAGAAGAGTTGTGGTTGGGTGGAGTGAAAATACCATCACTTAAAGGTACTCTTGGACATTCGGACGCGGATGTGTTAATTCACGCCATTTGTGATGCTTTATTGGGAGCTATCAATCAACGTGATATCGGGTATCATTTCCCGGATACGGATCCCAAGTACAAGGGTATAAAGAGTGTGGAATTATTGGCAAAGGTTTGTGACCTGGTTATTGAAAGTGGCTACACCGTAAGCAATATTGACTCGACTATAAGTCTGGAAAAGCCAAAACTATCCGATTTTATTCCTGAAATGAAAATTGCTTTATCATCTTCAACCTGCCTTTCGGAAAATGACATTTCAATAAAGGCAACGACCACTGAGAAATTGGGATTTACCGGCAGGAAGAAGGTGTTGCTGCATATTGTGTTGCCCTGATAAAGAAGAATTAATTCTTCAGGCGGACATCCAGATATCCTCCTTGAAATAGTAACAGGGTTGATCACAATCGGTTTCAGTGTATTTTGTTTTCAGTTCGTCGCCATCAATTACAAAAATAGTCTCTTCCCCTCTTAAGTATTTTGCTGAAATTGAATAGTATCTGTCCACAGGAACATCAACCCAATAACTTTTTGATGTTGCGGTATCAATATATTCAATATCGTTGTCTTCGATGTTTCCACGGTAAATAACAAGCGGAACAAAGGGGTTTTGATCGTTAATGGTTATGGTCGCATTTAGAGGTCCCCAATCTGGTTTGTCCTGATAACATTCTGAACAATCCACAGTGGAAAACCCGGGAGCTCCTTCCCTTTCACAAGCAAGAGAGAGTAGCAGTAAAATGAAATAGTATGTTAGTGATTTCTTTATGTTTAGATCAAATATTTTCATATCTTGTCTCAATTTATAGAACAGGGTCTGGCTTGGTTTCAATTTTATACTTGTTCAGGTTTACCAGTACTCCAATCGCTATTTCAAACCTATGCGGGGAAACACCGGAATTTTTAAATTTCATGTACTCATAGTTAAATTTGAAATAGCTGTTTTTTAAATTATAATAGAGTCCAGCGTTGGGGACGATATTAAATGTATCATCAGGCTTTTTTGATGATCCTCTATAGTTTCCGTATGTATAGCCAACGTTTATACCTAAGAATATACCTCCATGTTTGGAAATAGATTTTCTCATTAATCTTAAGTTTTTATTGATACCCAATTGCATTACTGACCGTCTTTCCCAGAATTGGTAATGGATTTTTGGTAAAGATTCGTAAAACACACTTCGCACTGCAGGCCTGGTCATGTATTTTAATTTGAGCTCAAAATCGTATTTTGATTCATACAAGCTAACAGAACCACCAAGCATAAAATCATTTGCATTGAAATTGCTTAAAATTCCTATACCAAGTTTTTCAAAATTGGGTTTGCGGTTTTCGATGCCTCCTTGTTCTTTCAAAAAATCCGCAATTTCCATCTGATTGAACTCACGGGCCAGGGATAGCTGATTTCTGCTTTTGGAAATTTCATAATTTATATTTGCACCATTTTCAAATAACACATAGCATAAATCTTTATGTCCCCCTAAAATAGCTAAGGATAAAGCTGTGAGATTATTTTCATTTGCCATGTCAATAGCAGCTCCCCCCATTATCAGAAAGTTTGCGAGATCGTAATAGCCGTTTTGCGCGGCCACCATTAAGGGCGAATTTCCATGCACATCAGACTGATTGATATCTGCTTCATTATTGAGGAGTAAGTTAACAACCTCAAAATGGTTGAAAACGGTTGCCATCATCAAGGCTGAATTTCCTTTGTTATCGCGTTTGTTAATATTAGCGCCATAAAAGATCAGCATATCTGTAAGGGTAAAATTACCAAGTGCTGCCGATACCATTAAGGGTGTAGTTCCGTTACGATTCGATGTGTTGATGTCGGCACCATTTTGGATCAAGGTATCAGCCACAAAAACATGCTCTGAATAACAGGCCCCGAGCAAGGCACTTACTTTGTTATCTGGCAATTGATTTACTCTTGCACCACTGTCGATCAATAATTCAACAGTTCTTAAATGTCCGTTGTGTGCCGCATACATTAGGGGTGAAATACCATCATAGGTTGATGTGTTGACATCAATTCCATATTCAAGAAGAGCCGCTATTTTAAGTGTGTCGCCTTCGGTAGCAGCCATTAATAATTCGTATTCAGGATCAACAATGACAAAGGTGGTATCCCTTAAAATTAAAAGGGTATTGTCTTGCGAAAAAATTTGCTCACAAGCCAGTAGAAAAAAAGAAAGCAATATGATTGTTAAGTTGCCTGAGTTCATCAAGAATTTTAAGTTTCTTTGCGTATTTAGCAAAAATGAAACCAAATTTTCATGGAAATGCATGGATTGTGAAATCAATACAACTATCTCCAGTTGTCTTTTTGGAATTCAACCCAGTAAATATTATCAAGGCCGTTTTTAATGTTATCTGCCATCGAATAAATGGTTTCTATGTTTTTGCGATCTTTAGCGTAAAAACGGCTATCCATTCTATTACTCGTAAAAAACAGGTATTTCCCGTCATGGGATACAAAAGGGCAATAATCAAGTCTGTCGGAATTTATTGTCTTCCCCATGTTTACAGCAGGAGTCCATTCGTTATCATTCTTGTAGCAAATATACAAGTCCCCGCCGCCTAGGTCATCATCCCTGCCATAGGAGGAGAAAATGATATAGCTTTCGTCGAGGGCAATAAAGGCATTAAATTCAGGAATTCTGAATTAATACTCGTACCAGCATTTAAAGGGGTTTGGTATTCTCCGTTTTCAAGCTGGAAAAATAGATGTCTTCATTGCCAAAAGTGCTATCAAGCTTTGCTGTATAGTATAAGGTTCCATCACTCGTTACCGAAGGGTAATATTCACCACCAGAGGTATTAATTACTGTACCGGCATTCATTGGGGCAGACCATCCTTGTCCGGTGTTTTCCATATACCATATGTCGTAATCCTCTTTGGGTTGATCCTGTATCACCGGCCTTTTTGAAACAAAGAAAATTTTCTTGCCATCGGGTGAAAAAGAAGGTTCCAGGTCGCTGTATTGTCCTGAAAACCTGGCAACTTGCGGTTCCGACCAAAAAAAACCATCAAAAGAGAGGTGGAGTATAACACTGAGGTTTCGGGCAGGTAGTACCAGCGAATAATACATTACGTTACCCGCAGGTGCAATGGTAAAGTCCCTCTCATCCCTGCTGGTGGAAACGATTTCAGGTGAAAAGAGAACCGGCTTGTCGCCAGGGGAAGCCAGACCGAAATAATGCCAGTCTGAACTGGTATCCCTTGAGGGCGGTTGCCTTGGGTCTTCTTTACATGAGACTATTAAAATCATTGCTATCAAAATAATATATGCTAAATTGGTCCTCATCATGATGGTTGGATTATTTTGCCTATAAAGTTAATAGTTTTTTAATTTAGCAAACCTACAGAAAAAAATCTTTCTAATATTAAAAATTTGATTTGGTGACTGAACAGAATGAATATGGGTTGACTCAAGATCTGGGTAGTTTAAAGTTCTATCAGATAATAAATATAATGAGCATTGATATCGTCATTGGATCGGTTTTATCGGGGGCCTGTGTTGTTAAGATATTCAATCTGAACCCGGGCTGGGCCTGGTGGGTTGTGTTGCCATTGTCGGTTTGGGTGGTATATACACTTGATCATTTATTGGATGCCGTTAAGCTTGGCGAAAACTCCCACACCCTTCGGCATCGCTTTCACTTTAAACACTTTAAATTCATAACTCAAGTATTGATCTTTGTTACCTTATTGATATTTGCCATTGTTGTTTTTTTCTTAAAAAGAGAAATTATTGTGTTTGGTATGCTAACAGCATTCGTTTGCATGATATATTTAATAGTTGTATATTTTAAGAAAAATGTTACATCCAATTTTCTGCAAAAGGAAATATTTGTGGCTTTTATTTATACTATCGGCATTTGGGGAGGGCCCCTGTCGCTTTTACACAATTTACATCTTACGGAAGCCTTGCTTTTAATTGTCTTTTTTGTTGCTGCTTTGATTGATATTTTAATTTTTTCGATTTATGAAATGGATAGTGATGCGTTGGATCACCACAATTCATTTCCAATTAAGTACGGAGAAAAATTTACCATTCGAATTGTTTATATTTTATGTGCTCTGGCCTTTGCAATTTGCATTTATCAGTTTATTATGCTCCCCTATGGTGTCATTGCTGTGGCATTTAAAATTCTCATGTTAATGATCCTTATTCTTTCAGCATTATTGGGTTTCAGGCAACAGCTAAGTAAAAACAATTATTACCGGACTATTGGTGAATTGGTATTTTGGTTGCCGGGCCTTATAATGCTGTATTAATCATTCCATTATTTCTGTCCTTTTTTTGTAGGTTAATGAAATTTTTAAATAATTATTTGGTTATTCAAATTTAATTATATATTTGCGTATTCAAATACAGAAATACAGATAAAAAAATGAATACATTATTTAATATATCAGAAGGGGCGACCATTGCGCTGCATTGCCTTGCTATCATTGCCACTTCCGATGATAAATATAATGTAAACCAACTGGCGGAAAAGACAAGGTTTTCGAAAAACCATCTGGCAAAAATTATGAATACCCTGGTAAAAAGCGGTTATCTTGATTCGGAAAGGGGGCCAAAAGGCGGCTTTAAATTTCGTTTAGAGAAATCTCAGGTTTCATTGTATGAGGTCCTGGAAATAATTGATGGAAAGATCACAAAGTTTGAATGTACGATCAGTTGCCGTGATTGTTATTTTGAAAGCTGTTTGTTTGGAGATCAACCCGGACGTTTTAACGCCGATTTTATTCATTACTTAAAAAGCAATACATTATCAGATTTTAATTTAAAACATGTATAAAAATGCAAAGAGAAATTATAGTCATTGATGAAGAGAAGTGCAACGGATGTGGATTGTGTGTCCCCGAATGCCATGAAGGGGCATTGCAAATAATTGATGAAAAAGCACGATTGATAAGCGATCTTTTTTGTGATGGGTTGGGTGCCTGTATCGGCCATTGCCCCGAAGGAGCGTTAACCATAGAAAAGCGTGAAGCGGAACCTTATGATGAGGTTAAGGTGATGGAAATCATGGTTGGCAAAGGTGATAATACCATCAAAGCGCATCTAGGTCATTTGAAAGATCATGGAGAGTGTGAATTTTTAAATCAGGCAATTGATTATTTAAGAAAGATAGAATACGATATGGACTTATCAGCATTTGAAGAAAGAAAAGAAACCCCTAAGGAGATAGTTGAAGAGCTATTTGGGCAAAAATCCCGCTCAGGAATTCCACATTCAGGAGTAATGGGTGGTTGCCCGGGATCGCAGGCCCGTGAATTCAATATTGATCCAGATCAGGTTGAGCAAGCAGGAAAAACAGCTTTTAAGGTGAAATCGGAATTAAGACAATGGCCTGTTCAGTTGCATTTGCTAAATCCGCAGGCAAGTTATTTCAGAAATGCAGATGTTGTTTTAACCGCAGATTGTGTTGCCTATTCAATTGGTGATTTTCACTCAAAGCACCTGAAGGGAAAAAGCCTCGCTATAGCCTGTCCGAAGCTTGACTCCAATCTGGATAGTTACGTGGATAAATTGATTTCAATGATCAATGATGCGCAAATTAATACCATGACGGTTTTGAGAATGGAAGTGCCTTGCTGTGGTGGGCTGGTTCATATGGCTCAAACCGCGGCAAATGCTGCTGGCCGGAAAGTTCCTCTAAAAGAAATCGTAGTGGGAGTGCAGGGTGATGTTTTGAGTGAACAATGGATTTAATCGTTTCGTGGAATGTCGGAATACATTAACAACAACGAAAGTAACCTTGATGATTTGATCGCTTATTCCAAAGGGATTTTGAGTGGCGAGAGGGGTGTGGATTTGTATAATGAATACAAAGAGGCAATCAAGAAGGTCACTCCTTCGGATGTGATTACGATTGTTGATGAGTTGGTGAAAACCGGCGAGTATATGACGGACATTAAAAGGACGGTAAATAAAATCCTCAATATTTTTTATGAGCCAATAAAGAGTTTTGGAAAAGCCATAGTAGAAGAAGGAAGTTTTTTATACTACCTCATGGTCGAAAACGCAGAGATGGAAAAACGGATGAAGGCTTTGAAGTTAGAAATTAAAGAAGTTTTCAGCCAAAAGGACATGAGGGGTGAATTGAAAAAACGGAAACAAATCCTCAGATCAGGCTTGCTCGAATTGCAAGAATACAATAAACACAATCTTAAAAAGGAGAATATCCTTTTTCCCTATTTTGAAAAATTATATCCCGATCATTTATGTGTGAATGTGATGTGGTCGATGCATGATGATGCCAGGATGAGTTTGAAAAACCTGATTTCAAACCTTGACCGGGAGCAACCTTCGATCAATGAATTCAACCAGGAAATTGGAAAACTCTTTTTTGCTGTTTTGCCGGTCATTTTCAGGGAAGAGTATATTCTTTATCCGATTTGCCAGAAATTGATTGATCAGAGAACCTGGAATGAAATGTTGTTTCAAAGCCGGGAAATTGGATTTGCGTTTATCCATGGACCAAATGTTTTCATAAAGCCTGATAAAATGGAAATGGCTGCGGGTTCAGAAATTGACCTTGAAACCGGGAAATTGAATATTGAGCAGATTATAAATCTTTTCAATCACCTGCCGGTTGATATTACTTATGTGGACGAGAACGACGAGGTCAGGTATTTTTCAAATCCTAAGAAAAGGCATTTTACACGATCGAAAGCGATCATAGGAAGAAAAGTCCAGAACTGTCATCCACCTGAAAGTATTGAAGTGGTAAATAAAATTGTATCGTCCTTTAGGTCAGGTGAAAAAGATTCGGAAAGCTTCTGGATTCAAATGAACGGGCGGTTTATTTTGATCCAATATTTTGCGGTAAGGGATAAAGATGGAATTTATAAAGGTGTTGCTGAGGTAAGTCAGGATGTAACCGAGATCAGGGCTTTGGAAGGGGAGAAGAGGCTGTTGGATTAGTGATTTAGGATATATGAATTATGATATTTGATTTGGAGGAAACAATTAACATTTAACAAACAACAAATAACAGCATAATGGAAATTAATCATTCAACAATTATGGATTTTGCGGCCAAAGTAGAATACTCGCCTGAAGGAATCGTAAGTAAAAGGGTAATTCAAAAAGATAAAGGAAATGTATCGCTATTTGCCTTTGATAAAGAGCAGCAATTGAGTGAACATTCAGCACCGTTCGATGCACTTCTTCAGGTGCTTGATGGCAAGGCAAGAATAATGATAGACGGGAAACCTTATGCGTTAACGACCGGACAGTCGATCATCATGCCGGCCAATATTCCTCATGCCGTTTATGCAGTTGAGAAATTCAAAATGGTGCTCACTATGATTAAAAGTGATTAATTGCTAGGAAAGTCCTGTTAGGTTAGAAAAACCTAACAGGTCGATAAGGGCGAGATGAATAGACGAATTCAACGAGAGAGGCGGACTGTTTCATTGATGATGGGATATATTGCCAAAAGCATCATTCAAAAAACAGTGGTTTATGTACCGATTGTCTGGAATTGGAAAAAATATGCTAAAGCAAGAACAGAAAAGTGTCGCTTTGGCGATCGTAAACCGGTATGTTCCAAATGTCCTGTGCATTGTTATAAACCTGAAAAAAAGAAGAAATTAAAACCGTCATGCGTTATGCCGGACCAAGGATGATATATACACATCCATACCTGGCTGTGATGCATATTATTGATAAGAATAGGAGAACTAGAAATGAGTGAATTAATAAATAATTCGGAAAAGCGTAAAGAGCCTTTAAACATATGATGTGCAGTTGCATGAAGGGGAGGCCCCAGAGAGGTAAAGAGGCCGCCTGGTAAATTTAATGTCCAAAATTCCTTACAACGAAGTTGTAGAAGTCGAGCAGGAGTTGATTACGGAAGGAGTGCTGGATGACAAGGAAGTGTTGAAATTTTGTGATATTCATACGGAAGCGCTGGAGGAGCCATTGATCAAACCGGCGCTAAGGAAGTTCCGGGGACATCCGGTGGACACCTTTAGCCGCGAGAACAAAGAACTCCTGAAGGTTGTAGGCCAACTGAAAGAATTATTTAAAAAAGCAGGAGAACTTGAATCGGATAATAGAAAGCATCTTATTTTACCGAAATGAGGGCAATTTAATTTGCTTTGGGATGTAGATAAACATTATCAACGTAAGGAAAACCTGTTGTTCCCTTACCTCGAAAAATATGGCATAACAGGACCGCCCAAAGTGATGTGGGGAAAACATGATGAAACCCGGGGATATTTGAAAGCAGCCATAGAAGACTTTACAGATGACCGAAGGCGTTTCCATTGATGAGGTCAGTCCATTGATTGAAATGGTATTGTCACCGGCAGTTGAAGCCGTTGCTGATATGACCATGAAGGAGGAAGAAATATTATTCCCCATGTCAATGGATAAACTGACGGATGCTGAATGGTACGAAATTGACAGCAAACCCAGGAAATTGGTTATTGCCTTTTTGATCCAAGCATCGAATGGAAACCTGAAGGAATTGAGGATAAGGAAGAAGAAAACGAAAATGACGGATTAATCCACTTGAAGAGCGGAAGTTTTACAAAAGAGGAGTTAAATGCCATCCTGAATACTTTGCCCATTGATATGACCTTTGTTGACAGGAATGATAAAGTGAAATATTTTTCACAGGGTAAAGAAAGGATATTCCAGCGCAGCAGAGCGATTCTGAACCGTGATGTTTTGTTGTGCCATCCTCCGTCAAGTGCCGGTATTGTTGAGAAAATATTAGATGATTTTAGTAACAATAAGGAAGAAAGTGCACCATTCTGGATACAGATGGGCGATAAGTTTATCCACATTGAATATTTTGCCCTTAAAGATGAAAACGGGAAATACCTCGGTACTTTGGAAGTATCCCAGGATCTTTCTGAAAAAGAAAACTGCAAGGCGGCAGCAACGGATTTTGTCATATGGAAAAAATCAGAAATAGTGGAAACAAATATTATTATAACACCGAAAACAAAAGTAGCTGAATTGCTTGATGCATATCCTCAATTAGAAGATGTATTGATCGATATTGCCCCCACCTTCAAAAAACTGAAAAATCCCGTATTGCGCCGGACAATCGCGCGGGTGGCAACACTTCAGCAGGCTGCATCGGTGGGTGGTGTGCCGGTAGATGTGATTATTAACAAACTCAGAGGTAGTTTAGGACAAGAAGAAATGAAAAATATGGAACAAGGAAACAACTATGCAGGATACAAACCAACATGGTTTGATGAAAATACTATTGCAAAATCATTTGATGTCGGGAAACCATTGCACAGGGAGGCCATCCACTGGGTGATGTGATGGGCGATTTAAAATCGTGGCAAACAGGCAAAATATATGAACTTATAACACCTTTTTTACCAGCACCGTTGCTCGATAAAGTAAAAGACCTAGGATTTGAAGTCTGGACAGCAAAGGAAAACGATGGTTTGTGCCGGAATTATTTCTGTAAAGTGTAGTAGGTTGTAACTAAACTATGAGCAGGAAGACTTTCATCAGAAGGTTAAGAAAATACCACAAATGGCCTTCTATTGTTTAAACTTGTTTGTGCTGGTTTTTGCAGTTTCCGGAATTGTCCTGAACCATCGGTCGTTGTTTTCTGGTTTTGATGTACCGGGAAAATATTTGCTGAATGAATATCAATACCAAAACTGGAACAATGCCGCGGTAAAATCAAGTTTGCAAATTGAGTCCTGATAGCATCCTGGTTTATGGCAATATCGGCGTTTGGTTAACAGATAGTTCTTTCTCTGCATTTTCCGATTTTAACCAGAGGTTTTCAGAAAGGAATTGATAACCGGAAGATATTTAAACTTCATTTTACCAAAAACGGGAACCTGTATGCAGGTACTTTATTTGGTTTGGCCCGATTTGATGTTATTGAAGAGAAATGGAAGATGGTTGAAATCCCGGTCCACGATCAACGGGTTGTTGACCTGATGAAAAAAATGACTCGCTTTTTGTTTTTAACACGGTCGCATTTATTGGGATCACCGGATCACCCCAAAAATTTATCGTTCAAAAAGTTCATTTTGCCACCTCCGGAAAATTATAATAATAATGAGGGGTTGTTTAAAACCCTCTGGGTGATACACAGTGGTGAGATTGCAGGATTTGCAGGTAAGTTATTTGTTGATTTCATTGGGATCGTTTTTGTGTTTTTAACCTTCACCGGGTTGACATATTGGCTATTCCCAAAGTGGATAAAAAATCGTAAACGAAAAGAAAAACCGGTTCAATCCATTGTTAGAGTCAATCGGTTTTCTTTAAAGTGGCATAATAAAATTGGGGTATGGATGGTAGTTTTTCTTCTGATCACTGCCATTACCGGAATGTTTCTCAGGCCGCCCTTGCTCATTGCAATTGCAAATGCACAGGTAGGCAAAATCCCCTTTACGATCCTCGATTCTCCCAATCCCCGAGATGACAAGTTGAGGAGGATATTTTACGACAATGAAAAAGACAGGTTTGTTATAGGGACTAATAAGAGGATTTATTTTGCCGATCCTGATTTAAAATCAGAATTGAAATATGCCTATCCTCAGCCGCCAATCAGTGTGATGGGTATAAATGTCTTTGAAAATTTGGGGAAGGGCAATTATTTGGTTGGATCGTTTAACGGCATGTTTATGTGGAATCGTGAGAGAACTTATCTGGTCGATATTTATAATCCAAAAGGAAAGGTTCAATTTAATCCGGGTGGGCCTCCTTTGAGTGCAAACATGACAGCCGGTTTCATAGATTTTGGAAACCACCAGTTTGTTTTTGATTACAACAGGGGTGTTGAGGCATTGCAACCTGCCAAACAATTTCCCGAAATGCCGCATCATGTTTTAGAACAAAGTCCCATGTCGCTATGGAACCTTGCTTTGGAATTTCATACAGGCCGTTACTATAGTTTTATTTTTGGCCGTTTGTATATATTGTTTATTCCGTTTTTGGGATTAACAATGCTGTTGATTTTAATCACCGGCTTTTGGCTTTGGTTGAAGATATACAGGAAATAAATATTGTACATGAGAACTGAATTATTTAGAATAATTATAAATTTATACTAATCGGTAATTAAATACCTAATATATTAAAAGAAGTCGTAATTTTGAAATTCGAAATTTAATCTTAATTAAATCAATATTGGCAAGTATGAAAAGTTTTACAAAACCTGTTCTATTCGCAGCGATTGCTATATTTTCTTCAAGTCTTGCTTTTGCACAAGATGTTGAAATATCAGGCCAGTTCAGGCCGAGGTATGAGATGCGAAATGGCTATTCCACATTGATCCCGGAAGGGGAGTTGCCCGCTAATTTTATTTCCCAGCGAACCCGCTTAAATTTTAAGTATTCCAGCGAGATATTCAAAATTGGTTTCAGTTTGCAAAATGTGGGTGTTTGGGGGGAAACAGGAACCCTGACCCAATCTTCTGTAAATGGAACCATGTTGCACGAAGCTTGGGGCCAGGTATTTATGGGGGAGAAAGTATCCCTGAAGGTTGGACGCCAGGAAATCATTTACGACGATCATCGGATACTTGGTAGTGTAGATTGGGCGCAGCAGGGCAGACAGCACGATGCTGCCATCATCATGATCCAACCTAAAGAGGAGTGTCACATTCACCTTGGGTTTGCTTATAATGCCTTGAAGGAAACCGTTTTTAAGGATTATTATACAATCAATAACTACAAAGCCATGCAATTTGCCCATTGGAACCGCAAATTCAATAAGTTTGGGGTCAGCCTGCTGGTATTGAACAATGGAGTGTCCTACAGAAGTTTTAATGATACAACCAGTTCAGGAAAGGTAAAAGAAAAAATTGCCTACGGACAAACCATGGGAACCCGCTTAAGCTATGGGAATGACAAAGTGAAAGCCAATGCTGCTTTCTATTATCAAATGGGAAACTTAGCTGCTGATACCACCAATGATGGTTTGAATGAGTCAACCAAAAAAGCCTCCGCAATGTATTTTGCTGCCGATGTTGATTTCGCTTTGGGTGCAATGTTCACCCTGGGTGCAGGATTCGAGTATCTGTCAGGAAATAGTATGAAAGACCCATCGGATAAAGACCAGGCCTTTAAACCATTGTATGGAACAAACCACAAATTCAATGGATTTATGGATTATTTTTATGTTGGGAATTTTATGAACTCTGTTGGATTAATTGACATCTTTATACCCTTCAAGTTTAAAAAGGAAAAATACTCAGCTGCAGTGATACCTCATTTCTTTTCGAGTGCAGCACAGGTTTACGGAGTGGATAGTAACGGTAGTATGAAAGATTACAACAGTATGTTGGGTACTGAAGTTGATTTGGTTTTTGCTTATGCTATTGCAAAAAGTGTAACCCTTTCAGCCGGTTATTCCCATATTATAGCTAGTGAAAGTATGGAGGTTGTCAAATCACAACCCAATCCGGGTTCTGTTCAAAACTGGGCATGGGTGATGGTAGACATCAAGCCAACTTTTTTCAAAACAAAAAAAGACTAAATCATGGGTAATCTATTCAGAAAATTAATTCCACCCCCTAACTGGCAAATTCCGGTTATCCTTTTATTAGGTGCCATAGTCGGGCTTGGATTTTACATTCTTAGGATTTCAAACGCTGCTTCCTATTTGTCGGATGCACCGGAAACGTGTATCAATTGTCATGTAATGAACCCCCAATATGCTACCTGGAATCACAGTGCGCATCGTGAAGTTGCCAGTTGTGCCGATTGCCATGTGCCTCACAACAATTTATTTAATAAATATTATTTCAAGGCAAAGGATGGAATGAGGCATGCCACAGTGTTTACGATGCGAGGTGAACCCCAGGTTATTTTTATTAAAGAGGAAGGGAAACATGTAGTTCAACAGAATTGCATTCGTTGCCATGAGAAACTTGTAACTGACAATGCTGGAATTGCCCGTTTTGATCAATCCAGGCATTTCCGGATGGATCGTCCGTGTGTTGAATGCCATCGTGAAACCCCGCATGGCAGGGTGAATAGTTTGGCAGCGGTTCCAAATGCATACATTCCAAAATTGGAGAGCCCCGTTCCGGGATGGTTAAAAAAATTAATGAAGGACTAAACAAATAAATATTATTCCAATGCAAATGAAAAGTAATAAAACAAGAAACTGGCTATTATTCATAGCTACCGTAGTGGTTGTGTTTGTTCTGGGTTTACTGGCATCATCAATTGTGGAACGCCGGGCCGAAAAAGCTTATGTTTACAAACCACAGGTTAACATCAATGACTGGGAACCCAGAAATGATGTTTGGGGAAAAAATTTCCCAAAAGAATACCAGTCTTATATGAAAAATTCAGAAGGTGATTTTAAGAGTAAATATAATGGCAATGCCATGATTGACATGCTGGAAGTTGACCCCCGGTTGGTTGTGCTTTGGGCAGGATATGGTTTCGCTAAGGATTACAACCAGGGCAGGGGACATACCCATGCCATTGATGATGTCATCAACACTCTTCGGACGGGAGGCCCTACGGGGCCGGCAGACGGACCGATGCCAACGACTTGCTGGGCCTGCAAATCGCCCGATGTTCCAAGAATGATGAATGAAAAAGGGATTGCCGAGTTCTATACCGGAAAATGGTCACGTCTGGGAGCAGAGATTGTAAACCCTATTGGTTGTGCCGATTGTCATGAACCCAATTCGATGAATTTGCAAATATCGCGCCCGGCATTGGTTGAGGCTTTTGAACGCATGGGTAAAGACATCACCAAAGCTTCTCACCAGGAAATGCGGTCGCTGGTTTGTGCTCAATGCCATGTGGAATATTACTTCAATAAAAATACCGTTGAGGGCGCTTCTTATTTGACCTTCCCATGGGATAAAGGTTTCTCTGCTGAAGCAATGGAAGCCTACTATGATGAAATGGAATTTTCAGACTGGACCCATGCTTTGAGCAAAGCGCCTATGCTAAAAGCCCAGCATCCTGGATACGAAGTTTATATGACAGGTGTACATGCTGAAAGAGGTGTTTCATGTGCCGATTGTCACATGCCATACATGTCGGAGGGCGGACAGAAATTTACCGATCATCATATTCAAAGCCCGTTGAACAATGTGGCCAATTCGTGCCAGGTTTGTCACCGTCAGGAAACAGACCAGCTCTTGAAAGATGTTTTTGAACGCCAGGACAGGATCATTGAAAACAGGGACAAATTGGAGGAATTGATCGTCCGTGCACATGTGGAGGCAAAAAAAGCCTGGGAATTGGGTGCAACAGAGGCACAGATGAAAGACATCCTTCAGGATATTCGCCATGCACAATGGCGTTGGGATTATGCTGCTGCCAGCCATGGTGGTTCATTCCATTCACCGGTTGAAATTGGCCGTGTCATCGGAACCGGCATTGCCATTGCACAGGAGGGAAGAATTAAACTGGCCCGTGTATTTGCTGATCTTGGCTTTAACGGCGAAGTCCCTTATCCGGATATTACAACCAAATCGACAGCCCAGGAATTTATCGGATTGCCTATGGATAAGTTGAAAGAAGAAAAAGAGACCTTCAAACTAAACCTTTTACCCCAGTGGCAAGAAGAAGCAAAGAAACGAGAAGAGGGTTGGGGTGTGACGTATAATTGATTTTTGATATACGGTATTTAAAGTAAGATTTTTGATTTGGCTCCCGAAGAAATCCGGGAGTTTTTTTATTATGGATTGACTTGGGAGTTTTGCTATTTTTGTAGTTCGTCAAGTTATATTTATGATGTCTCAAAAAATAGGCCTTTTTTTCGGTTCCTTCAACCCCATACATATCGGGCATATGGTGATTGCCAATTGGTTTGTTGAATATACTGATTTGGACAAAGTCTGGTTTGTGGTTTCTCCACAAAATCCGTTTAAAGAAAAAAAATCCTTACTGGATGACCACCACAGGCTTTCTCTGGTGCGTATTGCCATTGAAGACGATCCCCGCTTTTGGGTAACGGATATTGAATTTAAAATGCCCCAGCCTTCCTATACCATTGATACGCTTACTTATCTTGAAGAAAAATACCCCGATAAGGAATTTGTACTTTTAGCTGGTTCAGACCAATTGCCAACCTTTGATAAATGGAAAAACCCCCACCGCATCTTGGAGTTGTACGAAATGTATATTTATGCCCGACCTGCATTTGAAGGTGGAAAATATACCGATCATACATCCGTAAAAATATTTGAAACGCCTCAAATGGAAATATCCTCAACATTTATCCGAAAGTCAATTGCAGAAGGAAAGGACATGCGCTACATGGTTCCGCCTAAAGCCTGGGAATACATGCGTGAGATGCACTTTTATGAGAAATAGATAAATTATAAAATCCAAAGTCCAAGAACCAAGGACTAATAGTTCTTCCCCTATTCCGCTGGCCTCAAAACCCCGTAAACATAATGATCGAGTGTGATGTATTTATTAGCAGCTTCTTTAACCTGCTCAGGAGTGATCGCTTTAATGGCCTTATAATACTCTTCATCTGAAATGATTTCATTTCCCAGGAAAGAAGACTTCTGTAAAGTTTTCAGCCAGTAATCATTCTCTTTAACAGCTGCCTCACGTTCACGAATAAAGGTCTCTTTTGCCTTGCTCATATCAATTTCTTCCGGCCCGTTTTTTTGGATGGTTTTAAATTCATCAAATACTACTCCAACAAGCTTATCAACGTTATCCGGAGAACAACCAAAAGATACTGATAAATCATATTCTTGTTTTGGATATTTGGAGGGCGAAGCTCTGAATCCGATACCATAAGTTCCGCTTTCGTCTTCACGGACTTTTTCCCTTAATTTGATACTCAATACTTTTTCAAGTGTTTTTAGAACCAGGTTATTATTCATGTTGTATGTATAGTCACCATTCATTTTTAGGGCCACCTGGCTTTGGGGTTCTTTTCCTTTATGGAGTGTAAATTCCGATATGCCCTCCGGGAAACCAGGAGCAACATCCTTCCATTCTTTTATAGATCCTGTTGGGGCCAAACTTCCGATATACTTTTCGACCAGAGGTTTAAGTTCTTCCGTGTTTATATTGCCAACAAAGAAAAAGCTGAAATCATCAATGGGTTGAAAATAGGTGCTGTATAGGTTATAAATGCTTTCTTGTTTTATGTTTTGTATTTGCTTTTCAGAAGGGAGCATAACAACACGAGGAGAATTAAGGGAGGCAACTTTACTCAAGGTGTCATAAAACGCCATCCTGGGGTTTTCGTGCATAAATTTAATTTGATTCAGAAAATTGTCGATGGATTTATCAAAAACTTCCTTATCCTGCCGCGGATTCGTGAAATAGAGATATTGAAGTTGTAATAATGTTTCAATATCCTGCGGTGTGGTGCTGCCGCTGAATCCATTCGTAAGGTGATCGAGGTCAACATTAAGATCAACAATTTTTCCAGTCAGCTTTTTTTCGAGTTCGATGCCTGTAAAATTACCCAATCCACTTTCACTGACAACTTCCTCGAAAACCCTTACCATTGCAACCTCATCATCAGGGATCAGAGAAGAACCACCGGGGCAATAAGCTTTATACAAAATCTCATCATTTTTAAAATCAGTTGGTTTTACATATACCTCAGCTCCGTTATCCAGTTTCCAAATTTCATAATTGGCTTCAAAAGTTTGAATATCGATAATTTTCCCCGGGGCAATTTCTTCGGTTATTAAAGGCTCATCTGAAATATTATCCTCATAAGGGCTAAGCTTAGCTGTTTTGGAAGCCAGGACAATAGCACTAACTTCCTCTTCTGATGGCACAATCACTTCTGGCTTTTCCGGAGCAGTAATCATAATGGCCATGTTGTTATCAGTAATCCATTTTTTTGCAAGGGTGTTAATTTCTTCCAAAGTAATGGAGGGCATTAAGGCTTGGGCCAATTCATATTCTTTTTCGATACCCGGCACTGGTTCTTGTGCCAGGTAGTTATAAACGTATTCCTGGGCAAGTCCGCGCGATTCTTGCTTGTCGCGCTCATTGTAACTTTGCTCGTACGATCTGAGTGCATCCACCTTATGTCTTTCAAATTCCGTTTCTGTGAAACCAAACTGGCTAACTCTTTCGTTTTCTTCCAACAAAACTTGCAATGAGAATGCAATTTTATCCGGTTTTGCTACTGCAAAAGAACTATAAGCATCTTTCGAACGGCCCAGAAATCCTCCATATCCAGTATAAGCATACATAAATGGGGATGTGGGTTTTTGCATGATTTCGGCCAGCCGTGCATTCAGCATGGAGTTATAAACTTTCTCCTTAAGGTAATCACGGTAACCGTTAACCGTTGTTTTTATTTTCCTGTCGTGTTTGTAAAATACATTTACAATGATATAAGTAGCTTCTTCATCAGTTGCAATAGCAATTAACGGTTCTTCATTATTTGGTATTTCATATTCTATTCTTTCCCGGGGATTTTTTGGCCCTTCAATTTGACTGAAATGTTTTTTTACTTTTTTCTCCATCTCATCGGGGTCAATATCTCCAACAATTATAATTGCTTGCAGGTCGGGGCGGTACCAATCGTTATAAAAATCCCTGATCAGATCAGGTTCAAATGTTTCAATGATTTCTTTTTTGCCAATTGGCAAGCGATCAGCGTATTTCGATCCATATAGCAGTATCGGAAAATATTTATTCCTCATGCGTTCGTTGGCACCCAAACCAAGTCTCCATTCTTCTATTACAACACCTCGTTCTTTATCAATTTCTTCTGTGCTGAGTGTTACATTGTGGGCCCAATCTTCCATAATCAGGAATGTACTGTCGATTAAACCTTCCCTGTCGGCAGGCATTTGCAACATATATACCGTTTCATCAAAACTGGTATAGGCATTCAGATGCTGTCCGAATTTCACACCGGTTGATTCAATAAAATCAATGATAGCCGATTTGTCAAAATGTTCGGTCCCATTGAAACACATGTGTTCACAGAGGTGCGCAAGGCCTAGTTGGTCGTCATTCTCACAAATCGATCCGGCATTTACAGCCAATCTGAATTCCACCCTGTTTTCCGGCTCTTCATTGTGTCGGATGTAATAAGAAAATCCATTGTCCAGTTTTCCGAATTTGATGAGCGGGTCCAATGCGAGTTTTTCATTTAAATCCTGTGCAGAAATGCCATTAAATATGGCAACAAGAATCCCGATAAATAGAATTGATTTTTTTAACATCTTGTTTAGGTTTTTTGAATGTTTAATGATTTTGAGTTTGTTTGTATTGTTTCACAAAAATACAATATTTTAGATAATGGCACTTGGAATAAGATCCAAGATAAAAGATAAAGGATAGATGTTAATAGCTAAAAGTTAAATGACTAATATTATGGCAGATAAGTAATTTGTAAAAAAGAAACCTCGAACTTTGAACCTCAAGCATGGAACTACTTTTACCGTTCCCTGATTCAATTCCACCGTAAACTGATTTTTTGTTTGATCGTGCAAAAGTGTGTATTAATTTTAGCTTCACTCAGCGAAGCCCTGTCATGTTTGGTGATTATATTATACCCACAGAATATTGCTTGTTCATAACCACCTGGCAGGGTTTTTTTTATTAGTTAAAAATGTGCTTATGGATTGGAAACAGTTTATGATAAATACAGCGATTTTACAGGTTTAAATTGTTTTAAATTTTGCTTTTTGAAAAAAAAGTTTTGTCAGTACTATCTCTGGAAAAAATAAAAATCTTTTTACAAATATATTCCTGTTCATTTTCTGTCAATTCATAAAAAAAAGGAAGTCGAACCAGACATTCTGCAAAACGGTCAGTATTTTTTAATTTTCTTCCACCATGCTTATTTTTATAATAGTCACTTGAATGCAGCGGTAAGTAATGAAAAACCGCTTGTATTCCATTTTTTTTGAGAAAAGCAATCAATTGATCTCTTTCAGAGATTGACTGGGTAATTACATAAAATAAATGCCCGTTCAAGGAAGCATAATCAGGGATTTCGGGCAGTAATATCAATCCTTCGTTTTTAAGGGGTGTTAAAAGCTTATAGTAGTAATTCCATATCCTTTTTCGTCGCTCCTGGATTTTGTCATGATTTTCAATCTGCGCAAACAATACAGCGGCAGATAAGTCCGAAGGCAGGTAAGAAGAGCCAATGTCCTTCCAACCATATTTGTCAACTTCACCTTTGAAAAACGCAACCCTGTTTGTCCCTTTCTCCCATATGATCTCGGCTCTTTTGACGAATTGCTCGTCATTAATTACCAACATACCTCCTTCACCAGATATGATGTTTTTGGTTTCGTGAAATGAAAAAGTGGCTAGGTGTCCTATTGACCCTAGTCTTTTATTTCTGTAAAAAGCATCAATTGAATGGGCTGCATCTTCGATCACAAAAAGGTTGTGTTTTTTCGTAATTTCAGCTATTTGATCCATATCGCAGGCTATGCCAGCATAATGGACCACAACTATGGCCTTGGTTCTATCGGTTATCAATCCTTCAATTTGGCTTGCATCTATATTCGGGATGTTTGGTAAGGTATCAGCAAATACAATTTTTGCACCTCTCAAAATAAAAGCATTGGCAGTGCTGACAAAAGTATAAGAGGGCATGATCACTTCATCCCCTGGCTCAATGTTTATAAGAATGGCAGCCATTTCCAGTGCATCGGTGCAGGAATTGGTAAGCAAAACTTTTTTAAACCCATAATTCCTTTCAAAAAAATCATGACATTTTCGGGTGAATTCACCATTGCCTGAAATTTTTCCAGATGAAGTTGCAGCAATTAAGTTGGCAGCTTCATCACCGGTAAAATAGGGTTTATTAAAAGGTATATTCATTTTGAACCATTGTTGTGCAGCAAAGAACGTAAGATTAAAGTAAACATCAAAGAAGAATTGTTTGATTTTGGCACCTAATAAGTATATTTGCAAACTTTCAAGTTAGATGTTGACGTGGAGATAAAAGAGATTTCTAAACTTCCTTTTTTTTTTATTATTGGCCGGCCTCGATCAGGCACAACCCTTTTGCGTACCTTGTTGGATGCCCACCCAAATGTTGTTATTCCGCAGGAATCACCAGTTATTCTGAACCTTTATCGAAAGTATAAGGACCGAAAACAATGGGATCGAAAGCATTTGGAAGGTTTTTATAAAGATTTGGGATCGCAGGGTATTTTTGGCGTTTGGAATATTGATAAAATAAAACTTAAAAATGATCTGATTGCATGTGAAGGTGAGAACACTTTTGAGAATCTTATCAAGGTTTTATATTTAAACTTTAATTCAATTTATCAAAAGGGAAATCCTCAAATCATTGGAGACAAAAATCCCGTTTATTCCTATAATTTCAGGTCTGTTTTTTCGATTTTCCCGGAAGCGAAATTCATTCATTTGACCCGTGATTACCGCGACCAGATTGTCTCTATGAAAAGAATGGATTTGGAAATGTCGAATCCGGCACTGGTAGCCTACCGCTGGAAATTATCCGTTAACAGCCTGTTAAAATTCAAAATGAAATATGCAGACAGGTTTTATACCCTTCGATATGAAGATTTGGTTTCTGACCCGGAAAATGAGATCCGATCAATTTGTAGTTTTTTAGCGGTCACTTATGAAGAAAGTATATTGACTTTCCACAATCATGATAACTTCAATGGTTTTTTGCCTGATACCTCAATGGAAAGATATCACTCCAGCTTATTTAACCCGATCCATTCTGAGAAAGTTAATACCTGGATTTCAAAACTGAGAAATGATGAAGTAAGAATTGCAGATTGGGTTGTTGGGGATACCGCTGAAAAGTCAGGATACAAGAGGCAGTTCGATACCATTTCCCAGGGTTTGAAAATCAAATACAGCCCATATTTGTTTTATGGAAAGGCATGGAATCTGGGACGTCAAATTATGAATAGTTTGCCTTTTGTGCCCTATATGATAATACGAAATTTTACTTATTGGCCTCCTGTGATGTTATTTAAAATTCAGGAATTCATAAACAAAAGTACAAATGACAGAACCAATTAATAGAACTCTTGAAATAGAAAATAAGCCGTTTTTTTTTATTGTAAGCAGGCCACGTTCGGGAACTACCTTAATTCAAACTCTTTTTGAGGCTCATCCCAATGTTTGCATCCCACCCGAGGCACCGGTCATTGCTGAGTGTTATGATCGATTTGGGAGGGTGCAAAGGTGGACGGAGCAAGAAGTTAACTTGTTTATCGATTTTCTTTATCACATAAGTAAATTTGAATTTTGGAATATTGACAAGGAAAAACTCGCTCATTTTATTCATTCCTATACCGGTGACTATTCCTTGGAAATATTGATTAAGCTGGTTTATATGGACTATAAATCGGTATTTGAAAAGAAAGAGTTATTGATTTTTGGAGATAAGAATCCACGTTATTCCAGGTATCCTAATAAAATACTGAGAATCTTTCCTGATGCAAGGTTTATTCATTTGGTTAGGGATTATAGGGATCATATATTATCCATGCAAAGGGTAAAATTGTTGAATTCCTATTTGCCCTTAATAGCTATTCGCTGGAGAAAATCGCAAAAGAAAATGTTGAAGTACATAAAGAAGTATCCAGAGAATTTCATATCCATACGTTATGAGGATTTTGTAGGTGATCCAACGGGCTATTTTGAAAAAATTTGCGCGTTTTTAAATATTGAGTTCAGCCCCGATATTTTTGATTATCACAAGCAGGAGGAAAAATTTAAAACAGAAAACAAATATCAATCTGACGAGGTCTTTCATGGTAATATATTTAAACCCATAACCTCTGATCAGGTTGGGAAATGGCAAAAGAATATGGATGAGAACAGCATCAGGGAAGCAGATTTTTTTGTTGGGAAATATGCTGAATTATCAGGTTATGAGCGAGTATATAAAAAGTTTGACTTGCTTACCTTTTTCAGAACCATTCCGGGGTATGCTTATGTTTACGGTCATGCTATATATATTGGGCTGTTGAACTTAATACCAATTCGGCTAAGGAAAAATTTAACCCATAGATTTCCATCCCTTAGATATGCTTTTTTTGGTAAGGGCAAGAAAATAATTGAATGATTGAATTCATGGAGCAATTAGCGGATATACAGAAAATAGAATCCATGCCGATGTTTTTCATATTGGCAAGGCCAAGGACTGGTAGCTCCTTGCTGCGCTTATTGTTCGATGCCCACCCACGAATCCAAATACCCATTGAAGCTCCAGTCATTCTTGATATGTATTCCAGGTTTGGAAAGATAAAAAAATGGACTAAAGATTCCATTGATGCTTTTTATAAAGATTTATTTAAGCTCAGAAGATTTTCGGAATGGATAATTGATACTGAAAAACTGAAAAAGGAATTATATTTATGCGAGGGTGTAAATAGCTTCCAATCTCTTTGCAAGGTGGTTCATTTAAATTATATTTCTGCATTTGAAAAGAGCGAAATAGAATTAATTGGGGATAAAAATCCGCACTATTCACTGCAACCGGAACAATTGTTGAAATTGTTTCCAAATGCCAGGTTTATTCATTTGACAAGGGATTATCGGGATCATTATCTTTCAATGAGGCGTGCTGATTTCTATGAATCCCGGCTTTCATTGATTATACACAATTGGAGGTTAAGCGAGAGAAAGATTGAAAAGATTAAGTTAAGGAACCCCAAAGCTTTTCTAACACTTAGATACGAAGACCTGGTTTTGAATCCTGAAGTTGAGATGAGAAAGGTGATGGATTTCCTTGATTGTGAATTTCTGATAGAAATACTTGATTTTCATAAACAAGAAGATAGACTGCGAAAAATATATTCTGCGGATTATCTGTCAAAGTATTTTGGAAGTTTGCTAAAACCCATTACTGCTGAAAAGGTGGGTGAATGGAAAATACAGATGTCGGACAAAGAGGTAGAAATTGCAGATTTTATTGTGGGTAAGTATGCTGAAAAGGCAGGGTATCAAAGAAAATATTTAAAAAGAGGATTGAGATTGTGGATCTACATTCTACCCAGGGTTTGTGTAATCCATAGCTATAATCTGTATCTGGGTTTTTTGAAACTACTACCTTCATTTGCCGTCAAAAAAATTAAAAAGACTGTACCGGGGCCTGTGCGATTTTATGCAAAAATATTTTCTAATTAAGAATTTATGGAGAGAAGCGATCAACTAGGGAATAAAAAAAGGATTCCATTGTTTTTTATCATGGGGCGGCCCCGCTCAGGGACAACATTACTTAGAACTTTATTTGATGCTCACCCAAATGTAATGATTGGACTTGAATGTCCGTTTATTCTTCCACTTTTTGATGTTTATGGGAATAAAACCAGCTGGACGGAGCAAGAACTTCAATCATTTTATAATGATCTTTTGCAACAATCATTTTGGGATTATTACAATTTTAAGGATTTAAAGATCGATTTTGAAAATCTTAAAGCTGATATCCTAAATTGTATTGGTGAATGTTCTTTCAATGCACTTATAAAATTAGTTTTTTCAAATTATATTTCCGACTTCCCAAAAACTGAAATACTTGCCTATGGAGATAAGAACCCACACTATTCCATAAAATTTAATAAGCTTTTCAGTGTTTTTCCTGATGCAAAGTATATTTATATAACCCGGGATTATCGAGATCAGTTGTTGTCGGTTAAGAATGCCGGATTTGGGAAGAAGGGAAGAAAAGATAGCCGCATCCTTAATTTGTGGCGAAAGTCTTATCTTGATATTTCAAAAGTCAGGAATGAAAATCCTGATTTGTTCTATTCCTTAAGGTATGAGGATTTTGTTTTGAACCCGGAATCCTATTTTAGCGAGATGTGTAATTTTTTAGAAATCCCATATTGCCCGGAGGTGTTTGATTTTTATAAGCATAAAGACGAGGTTGGTTTTTACCCGGAGGAGATCATGAAGAAATACCAAAAAAGCCTTTTTAATCCCATTGATGCAAGCAGGGTAAATGTTTGGAAGCAGAAAATGACAGAAAAAGAAATCCGATTGGCTGATACCATTGTTGGAGATGTAGCAGAAATGGCTGGATATGAAAGGAAGTATACAAAAGAAGATCCAATCATTAAGGGTCGTTTTCTTTTTCAGATGAAAGTAATAAATCCAATAAAAAGATTTTTATCGAATAAATAGGATTATGAAAAGCCTAAGTTCCAAAAGCAAATTATGGCAAAGTTTACGCGTGATATCATAAAGGTTTCGGGAAGTAATACCAGTGCTGCTATTGTAAATATCATCATTGGGATTATTCTTACCCGACTCCTTGGACCTGAAGGACGGGGAATTTATGCTGCTATTATAGTAGTGCCAATGATTGTATTGTCATTTGCCGAGCTGGGCATACGGAGGTCCTCAATATATCATATTGGGAAAAAGGAATTTAGTGATCAGGATTTAATCTCCTCTTTAATGTTTACCATGCTTTTATCAACGGGCCTGGGAGCAGTTATATGTATATTCTTCTTTTCCTTTGTCAATAATCCTGAATTTACCATTCCATTGATCATAATGGCTGTTATGCGAATTCCTGTAAGGCTTGTCAGGCAATACGCAAGCGGGGTTTTTATGGGTAAAGAACAATTTGGTTTGTCGATTATTGTGCAGTGGCTTTATATCTTTTCATACCTGTTCTTTATCATTCTATTTCTTTGGGTGATGAGATTGGACGTTTTAGGAGCCCTCATGGCTATGGTTGTATCCAACGTCGTTGCTTCTGGATATGCAATTTATAAGGTCAGCCGGGAAATTAAAATCAGTATGAAATTTAATTCCAACGTTTTGAAAAGCCTGGTCAAATTTGGGCTGATTTATTCAGCTGCTTTGTTTGTCATGACTTTAAATATTAAGGTTGATATATTGATATTGGGAAGTTTATCAACAATGGAGCAGGTTGGTTTTTATTCATTGGCAACGGCTATCGTTTCCAATTGGCAGGTGCCCTTTTCAATTGGTGGGCTTATAATAAGCAAAAGTGCAAACTCCACTGATCACAATTTGATGAATTTTAAAATTGCCAGGCTCATAAGAATTTCGTTTGTAGTTAGTCTTGGAATGTATTCAGTTCTGTATTTTATTGTCCCCTATCTGATTTCAATATTATATGGGAGTGAGTTTATGGCGAGTGTTCAGATGGTTAGGATACTAATTCCCGGAATATTGATGTTGATCATAGTAAGGCTTATGGGCAATCGCCTGGCAGGGGAGGGTAGGCCCTATATTTTTATGGTTATCTCAATTCCAGCATTGATTATCAATATTGGATTGAACTACTTATGGATACCCCAATTTGAAGGTGTTGGGGCTGCTATGGCTACCGTTGTAAGTTATTCTTTCCTTGCCATTTTTGGGCTAATTATTTATTCAAGAGTAGTAAAAATGCCTGTCAGGGAAATTTTTCGCTTTCAAAGAGGTGATATGGATTTTCTGGTCAATATGATTCAAAAAAGAATAAACAAAAGAAAAAGGAAAAAGAACTCTGCCCCGGATTGATTTATTTTTTATCCTTTAAATCAATTTTATAAACTTTGTATCCATTACTATCAAAATAGTAAGATAATCCAAGTTTGTTATTTACATCTTCAAGATATTGCCCAACCTCATTTTTGTAGTCCGTATCCTCGATTACCAGTGTTAAAATATCATCACTCTTTGTAAGTCTTTTAATTATTTTGCGCAACTTTCCAGCTTTCTTATCAAAATTTTCCTTAGTAAGGTAGTATTTTTGATTCATGACATTTTCCTGTCCCTCACAAAGCTTGTATCCCAGATTCAGGTTATAGTCAATAGCTTTTTGATTGGTTTTCATCACTCGGGCATAGGTGATTTGTGCGGGGAAAATATAAAACCCAACTTCGATCAAAATAATTGAGGCGATGATGGGATAAAGGGTATCAAAATATTTTTCATCGAACATGAAGATACCGGTTTCATCCGATTTAGCCATTGTAATGGATTCATTACCTTTTTGCCGTTCAATCCCCTTAATATTGATTAATCCAATCTTCTCATTTTTTTTTTCAATGATGTAATAAAAATTGTTCAGGTTATTGACGGATTCAAACCATTCTTCTTGCATTCCCGGGGTGATGTATTCCTGGTATTCCATGTATTTAGTCATGGCATTGCGGGCTTGCCTGACGGTTTCCAGGTCCCCCTCTTCGAGTCTTCTGAGTGTGATGCCGTAACGATGTATTCTCATTATTGAAAAAGATAAGAGGGGATCAATCTGCACGCTTCTTTAGTTTTCGCTTTATCAGGTAGGGAGGCTTTTGATTTTGTATGACAAAGATTCGACCCAGGTATTTTCCGATAATTCCAAGGAAAAAAAGGAGGATACCAGTAGAAAACAAAATGGCAACAATAAGTGCGGTAAAACCTATTGGGACATTGTAGATCATCTTTCGGTAAATAAAGACCATCCCGATAACGAAATTAAATGACGCAATTAAGAATCCGCCATAGATCATGATTTTAAGAGGAGTAACAGTAGAGTATAGAATGATGTTTATGAATAACCTGAAAAGCTTTATGGTGCTATAGCCCGATCCTGATTTTTGTTCAGCATGCTCAACCTCTGTAAAGGTAATATTTCCTGCATACCATTGGAGCAATTCATCCACGAAAACCATGGTGCTTTTATGATTCAGCATATGCTGGTTAATATCCCTTGCAAACAACCTGAATGAACTGCCTCTTTGCGAAATGCCGAAGAACGTATTTATGTATTTTCTTAAAATGTTACTTCCTAGATTTCTGAACCTGGAATGCTTTTTCTTTCTGTAGAAGCCATAAACAGCATCCGGCTGTTTTTCAGAATTGTATTCCTGGATCAATTTCTTTATTTCTTCAGGAGGTGTTTGAAGGTCATCGTCTATAGTAATAATGAATTGGCCCGAGGCATTATCCAAACCACAAAAAGTGGCATTGTGCTGGCCGTAATTTTTGCTCAACCTAACTCCCACTATTTGCTCAGGATATTGTTTGTATAGACTCCGGATAATTTCCCAACTATTATCTTTTCCTCCATCTTCAACAAAAATGATTTCAAAGGAGGCATTCAAATCATGAAATACCTTTTTTGTTCGGTCAAACAATTCAACAATCGTAGTTGCTCCATTGTAAACCGGCACAACAACTGAATATTCAACCTTTTTCATTTTGGAATGTCTTTAAGATTTGGCTTGAATTGGTCCGCCCAGTAATAAATTTGTTCCTGTCACCCAACGGGAAGCATCTGAAAGAAAGTAAATTACTGCAAGGGCAACATCTTGTGGATTGCCCGCTCCAAGCATTTGTGCTTTTTCCACTTTGTCAATAACTTCCTGTGAAACAGTTTCAGCTGTTTGTTGAATCATACCAGTTTTTATAAAGCCGGGAGAAATGCAGTTCGACCTCATTTGTTTTGGTGCAATTTCAAGAGACAGAACTTTGGAATAGCCCTCAAGTGCTGCTTTTGAACTAACATACAAAGCCCCGCCAAAAAATGGCGCTTGTGTGGTAACAGAAGATATGAAAACAATGGAGGACTGCTTCTGAAGTTTTTTCTTGCCAAGCAATCTACTTGTCAACAGAACCGGTGCTTCAAAGTTTACTTTAAACATATCAGCAATGTGTTTCGGTTTGATAAAATGGGCAGGCATATGCGCTGTCTTGCCTGCACAATGAACCAGCCCATTGATCTCTCCGGTTTGCTGTACCAGCAATTCAATATCATCAGCAATCGCCAGGTCAGCAGTCACTATGATATGACCCGTCCCTTTTAATGCTAAATACGTTTCTTGCAATCGTTTAGTGTTTCTTCCGGAAATAATTAATCTTCCTCCACATTCTGCAATGGAAAGTGCAATTTGTTTTCCTATTCCGGAAGAAGCTCCGGTAACCAATATCGTTTTTCCTTCAAGACTAAAGAAGCTCATATACGGATCTATTTGACTTTGTAGTGATATTTATTTTGATTCAAATGTTTGATGTGATCTTCATAAATAAGCATTTCAGGACAAACCATGTTTTTTGTTTGTGTAAGAACCGATCCCCAGGATAATCCAACACCAAAGCCTGAGAAAAGCATATTTAATTCACTGTTTGATACCTGATCCCTTAACTCAGAAACAATGGTTACGGGAATTGTGGCAGAGCTTGTATTCCCATATTTATCAAGTGAAAGAGGAAATTTGTCTTTAGGAGCTTTCAGCTTCATTCGGATTGTATTGTTCATTAACTTATTTGCCTGGTGCAACACAAAATGATCAATGGTTCTAATATCGGTATTTGCATATTCAAGCAGTGAAACTACATTAGGTGCAACTTCACGCAAGGCAAAATTAAACACCTCAATTCCATTCAAGACTACATTTGCCGCATTTCTGTAAATGCCATCTTCAATTTTCTTGTAAACGAGTGCTTTTTTGAAAAACTTGTTTCTGTTGCCACCCGTCGGTGCAATGATGGCATCATAACCTGCTCCATCAGTCTGAAGGTTATAGAAAGATTCCGGAGCTGTTTCGTCAAATATACAAGCTGTCGCCGTACCGGCGTCACCGAATAGTGGATAGGAACTTTTGTCGCGGTAAGAACCGTTGGAGGATATATCTCCCATGAGCAGCAATCCTTTTTTGATTTTACCTAAACTTATCAAACTGTTTATGATCGATAATCCATAAACAAAAGCAGTACAACCCAAACCCACATCAAATGCGAGACATTTTTTTGATAACCCTAATCGGTCCTGTAAAATTGCAGAAGTATGGGGTAAAATGTAATCACGTGATTGAGAGACAAAAATTAAAATCTCAATCTCATCTTTTTCCACTTCAGTTGTTCTATTAATCTTTCAGTTGCTACATAGCAAAGGTCGGACGCAGTTGTATTGGAGCCGACAACATGTTTGTTTTCAACGCCTGTAGTTTTGATCAGGAGTTTACGATCTTTTTCACTGATCCATGTATAATCATGGTTGGAAATTACTTTTTCAGGAACACATGCACTTACTCCGGCGATACGGGTATTTTCAATTGTAAAAAGAGCCATTAATTGGAAGATCTTGATTGGATCAACTCATAAAGGTCACCAATGGTATCTGTTTTTTTTAAATCATCGGCATTGATTGTTACCTCATACTCTGAATCAATCAGCGTTATCATTATTAATGCATTTACGCTGCTCCAGCCCAATTCATCTTTAAACTTTGAATCAGCAGTTATAGTGCCAATTTCATTGTCTTCAAACTCTTCCTCGATTCGGCTGATAAAATTTTCTAAACTCATTTTTTATGCTTTATATAATAATTTTAATTTTTATTTAGACTACTGCTAAAGACCGTCAAAATTAATATATTTACTTAACTTTCTTTAACTGGCTTTTTTTATTCTGGCCTTTTTACATTTATCCTGCCCTTCTTCAACTATAAAGTGTTGCTATTGAAGGGTTAAAGTGATTTGTGTTTTTTCAGGATATAGTTCCTCTTCAGTTTCATAAGTGAAGACAGTTCGCCTGTTTCAACACTCCACTTATGTGTAAGAAGTTTAATTCGTTCAATTCGTTCTGCGTCAATTATTGCAGTGTGATATTTATTTATTTCACTGGATAGTAACTTTTTTACAGCTTCATTTTGGATTAACTGGTTGTAATCCGTATAGCTGATGTTGTTTGTTTTTGCCCAATTCTCCAGGCTTTCAAAATCAGGGACTATCAGCGTAGACAAGTATTCCATATTGGCCCCATAAACCATTGCCTGGCTGATGAAGGTAGATTGTTTAATCTTGTTTTCAATCATTTCCGGTGCCACATAATCCCCCGATGCGGTTTTAAAAATTTCTTTTTTTCGACCGGTTATCTTAATAAAACCATCTTCGTCGATAACTCCCAGGTCACCTGTATGGAAAAACCCATTTTCATCAATATCCCTTTTAGTTAATTCAGGTTTTTTGTAATAACCTACAGTAATGTTATCGCCCTTGCAAATGATTTCACTGCTATTATCAGTAGTTACTTCAATGTCTGTGTAGGCTTTGCCAACTGTGCCAAACTTTGTTGCTTTTGGCCGGTTGGTTGAAACCAGGGAGGTTGTTTCAGTTAATCCGTAAACTTCATATACAGGTACCCCGATAGCCCAATAAAATTTTAGTAATGATTCTGCCACTGATGCTCCGCCGCAAATAACATTTCGCAATTTTCCACCTGATTCCTGCCGCCATTTCTTGTAATATAGATAGTTAAAAAAAATATGCTTTAGCGAAAACAAAAGTGATTTGTTATTTATATCAAATTCTTGGGTTAACTGATAGGCATATTTCGCAAGCCACTTTTTTAAGCCTTTACTTTCAAAAGAACTTCTTAATATTTGGCTGTGAATTTTGTCAAGAAGGAATGGAACAAAAGCTGTGAATTCCGGCTTGACCTCTTTTAATACGTCAATAATATTTGAATTGGAGTCAGAATAATAAACAGGTAACCCTTTGAATTGATAGACATAATTCATTTTCCGTGCACCAATATGGCTTAATGGTAACACAGATAGTGCATTGCTTCCCGGATTTGTAGAAAATAACTTTGGAAATTCTTGAAAGACCATACATAGATTTCGATGCGTTAGCATTACACCTTTGGGTTGAGAAGATGTGCCACTTGTATATAGAATGGCGCCTAAGTCATCCGGTGAAATTGTATCTTTTATGGATTTAATTTTGGCCGGATCAAAGCTATCTTTACCATTCACTAAGAAATTGGCAAAATCCTCACACTCATTTATATTAATAAATGATATAATCATTTCTACCTTGGGTAGTTTGCTAAGGATTTTTTTAAGTCTGATGAAGACCACCCGGTTGGAAATAAAAACAACCCTGGCCTCCGTTTCTTGCAAAATGTATTCAACAACTTTTTCTTCGGAGGTAAATGCAATTGGAATATGAATTGCCCCTATCATTTGCACTCCCAGGTCAATAAAATTCCATTCCGGCCTGTCGTTAGTAATGGAAGCAATACGATCACCTTTTTTAATACCATGGAAAAGAAGGGAAGAGCCAATATAACGGGTATTGTTTATATACTCTTCGATGGTGTAAGTCAACCACTTTCCTCTTCGTTTTTGAGCAAGTGCTATTTCTGAGGAATTTCTGTTGCTTAGGTGGTCAAGCAAATCAAACGTTCTTTCTATCTCCATCTTTCGTCAATTAATTTTTCCAAATGGATCATTTTTTATTTGATTTCGCTTGATTGGCAAGCTTCTGATAATAGCTTGATTTAGTTCGGTCTCCAAGCGTATTGAAATGCCTTGAAAGCCATAGGCTTATTTGGTCATTGGCCGGATTCAGTTCAACTGCTTTTTCCCAATGTCTGACAGCATTTATGGTATCTCCCTGAATAATCGCATAATTGCCTGAATTGATATGAGGAATGTCGCTTAAACTATCCAGTTGAAGTAACTTTTCGTTTATCAGATTTGCGCTATCGAAGAATTTGTTTTCGGCATATAATCTGGCCAGGTTATTCATGTTGTCCTTGCTTTCCGGATCTAAGGCATAAGCATCTTTCATGTATTTCAATGCTCGTTTTTTATCCTTTAAATTCATATCATACAGTAATGATAAATTGAAGTAATAAGTGTCTTCCTTAGGCCTTATTTCAATCGCCTTTTTTAAACACTTAATGGCTTCTTCATTATTTCCCAAGAAAAACGAATAGATGGTTGCCAGGTTATTCCAGGCCACTTCGTAGTCTGGATAGAGAGTCAGGACTTGTTTGTAATGTTTAAAAGCTTCATTTACAAGTTCCTGTTTTTCGCTTGGCTTATAGTTCCCTGTTTCTAATTTATTACTGATTTCCTTTGCATAAAGATCATTGGCCTTTACCGAATTTTCAAGATAGGGCATGTCTGCCTTAAATAAGGTATACTGGTCTTTCCAGGCGGTGTTTCTATTTATTGTTAAAGCTGAGAAAGGGAGTAAAATAAGGGTAATAAAAATAATGATGTTTGTAAGTTGCTTTACTGGGATATAGGCTTGATTTATTTTTGCTTTGAATATTAGAAATGCGACCAGAACGAGGAAAACGGAAAATGCAATGGAAGGAGTCAGCAAAAATCTTTCTGCCACGATCCCCATCACTGGCCTAACCACATTGGTAAACATAACAATCGAAATGAGGTAAAAGAGAATAATAAAGGACCAAATGCTTTTTTGTTTGAGTTTTAATATTGCATAAACGAATATAGAACCGTGAAACAGAAAGGAGAAAATCACTCGGATATCAGGCAGCTTCAATATCGGAATCATATTGTAGCCATAATAATAGAGTAGTGGAAAAGGAATAAATAGCTTTTTTAAATAAAAAAGCAGAATATAACTACCGGTTGTAAGCCTTGTCCAAAAGTCTTCGAAGCGGATATTGTTTTCAAAAAACCTTCTTGGCCTGCGCAATGGTGGCAAATAGTATTGCGGGCCATAGTTTGCTATTAACACAATTGCCAGTAATCCCAATGCAATAATTGCCAGTTTGTAGAACTTAATATCTGTAAAAAAATAAAGGATCAATGGAACAAGAGCTATATATGGGATACTTGTGGGTTTGGAAAGGAAAGACAGCAAGAAGGATAATAATCCGACAATTACAAAGCTAAATTTATTCGTATCTGCAAATTTTAGAAAAGCCCAGATGGTTCCAAGAGCAAAAGCAAGACACAAGATTTCATCCCTGTTTTTTAAACTGGCAACTACTTCAGTATGGATCGGATGGGCAGCAAAAAGTAAAGTTGCAAAAAAAGGCAAATAGCGATTATACTCCTTGAAAAGCCTCCGTAGTATTAAAAAAAGCAGTAAGCAACTTAGTCCATACAAGAGCAAATTAATGAAGTGGCTAAGAAATGCATTGCTGCCCCATAGTCTGTGTTCAATAGCGAAGGTAATTTGTACAATGGGCCTGTAACCATAAGTGACGTTTCCTTCATTTTCACTGTATCGTGAAGTTAAGATTTTCGGAATGCCTTGAAATCCTTCAGCTATGACATTATTGTTAAGGGTTACTAAATGATCATCCAGTGAATAACCATTAAATAAGGTATTGCCATAAAGAATAGCAACTAAAACGAGAACAACAATTATTTGGTTCCTGAAATTTTCGCCAAAATTTAGCTCTGCCGATTTTGTTTTTTTTATTTGTTTTTTCCCTTTTCCTTTCTTCATCAACACTTCATCATTTTATAAACTGGGCGCAATTATCATCACTGGAAAGGTGATCGCGCAAAAATAGGAAAAAGGAATTACTTAATTAAAAGGATAATTGAATGCATTCAAAGCAAATTGTTTTAAGTAGTGCAAGGTTTCTTTCTTTGCTTCAATGTATCCCATATGCCCAACGCCTCCAAGAATTTGTACCGTGCAGCGATTTGGGAGGCTGCTTTGATACAGTGCTGTTTTTAAAGGTATTCGTGAATCTTCTTTACCTATTATATATAGTACCGGTTTCTTAAAGGTTTTAAGCAATTCAGTATTGTCGGTTCTTTCTTTCATTCCTTTTAATGCGGCTATAATACCATCTTTGGAGGTTTCTCCCGCCTGCTCTATTAAATTGTCAATTTCTTTTTTGAAAATTCCTCTATTTGCCTTAGCAAACAGGTCTGGAATAAATAAATTGATGAAATTTTTGCGATTAGCAGTAACAATTTTTATTGTTCGTTCCCTGTTTAATTTAACTTCATCTGAATCTGCCGCTGCCTGTGAATGAAACAGGCACAAGCCTTTAGTGTTTCTGGATACTTTTCAGCAAATGCCAGCGTAACATATCCTCCCATGGAATGACCTGCCATTATACATTCATTTATTTTTTGATGGTCAAGCACTGCTTTAACAGAATCAGCCATGAAGTCCATGGTATGTATGTCCGAAAAATTCTCCAGTCTTACCATGTCCTGGCAAGTCGATTACAATTGTTTTAAAATCATTGGATAAAATATCTGCAAAATCATCCCATATTTTTAGCGATTCAAGGAAACCGTGCAATAACACCAAACAAGGCCCTTCGCCTGATAACTTATAATTGATCTGTTTTTCTCTGAAAACTACCTGTTGACTTCTATTCATTTAAAACCAAATTTATAATAGTTTGAAATCAGTAATAAAAAAATGATAATTCTACCCCAAATATAAAATCAATTAGCCCGTTTTGCTAATCTTGACTAGCATTTCTTCTTTTAGGATGTTAAAATTATTGGTGGTATAATCAATGATCCCTCGTTTTTAAATTCCTTTAAAATGCGAATGGCACTCTCTTTAGTCATTGCTGACAGGTCTGCAATATCTTGTCAGGACAGCAGGGTTTGGAATTGATGGTTTTGATAAATTTCCTTTGATAAATAGAGAAGAGTATCCGCAATTCTTCCGTGCATCTGTTTATGCGTAAGGCTAACCAGCTTATCATAGAATTTGATGGTAATCATATTCAGGTATTTAATAAACTCCATTGCAAACAGCGAATTTGATTTTAGCATTTCCTCAAAAGCGCTTACATCAATAAAACAAGCGGTAGAATCAACCAGTGCCGAAACTGAAAAATGATGCCGGTAATCAACATTAAACCCTGGCCCACCAGCCATTTCCGATGGTTTCAATATTTTCAGGATCATGTTCTTCCTGTCAGGGCTTTCAATGTAGATTTTTGCTTTTCCGCTGGTAAGGCAGGCTATGTGGGTTAATGGGCCGCCCTGCTTGAAGATTGTTTCCCCTTTTAGAAAACTCACTTCATGTCGCGTTTCATTGATGAATTTTAGTTGTTCATCATCCAAGAACCGGAATAAATTCATCTTAATGTTGCAATTCGAGCAATGAGATATATTTGCAAATGGATTCATAAAAAGCTATTATATTGATAATATATTTAGAGTTTTCGCCTGTTTTAAAAATGCATAATAAAAGATTATGACAAATGTACAAATAAAAAGTGATATATGTCAATCATGTCGTGAAGTTATATCAATATGATAATCTGAATTAATCATTGATAGAAAATTGTTGGAATAGTGAATATTAGGTAATATTGTGAATCGAAAAACAACATTAAAAATTTTATACTATGAGAAAAATTAACTTGTTTTATTTTATTAGCATAATCCTGTTCGGGATTATGATTGCAGCATCATGTACAAAAGAAGGCCCAGGCTGGTAAAGATGGAGCTAATGGTGCCGATGGAGCCGATGGCGAGGACGGTATTGACGGCGCTGATGGCACTACAACATGTATTCAGTGCCACGACAATTCTGAAGTTATGTTTGCTAGAACCAACCAGTGGGAACATTCAACACATGCTAATGGTGGTAACTATGAAAGAAATGAAGGTGAATGTGCAATTTGCCATACAAGCCAGGGTTTCTTAGGTAATCTTGATGGTTCTTATAACTATGAAGAAGAGGTGCTATGATTTCGAATCCAAACCCACCAAATTGTTACACATGTCATATGATCCATGACACGTATACGCCGCTACGATCTTGCTTTTACAACAACAGATCCTGTTTTGTTAAGAAATACTGGTGGAACAACCCATGACTTTGGTTCAGCAAATTTATGTGCAAACTGTCATCAGGGGCGTACTGTTGATCCATTTCCAGTTGAAGGTGGTGCTGATATCGTTGTTTCTAATTCACGCTACGGTGTGCATCATGGCCCTCAAGCCAATGCATTGGCTGCTATGGGTCTCTTTGAACCCGGAAGTGGATACAGTCAAAATCACCCGCACAATACAGGTATTGCTAACGGCTGTGTTGATTGTCATATGGCTGAGCCATTTGGAGCACAAGCAGGTGGACATACCATGAATATTGCTTACGAATACCACGGAGCTACAGAAGTTCTTCTTAGCGGATGTATGGATTGTCACACAGACGAGGATGCTTTGATTGAAAATACTGAAGAGCTTCAGGCTGAGGTACAGGCTTTACTGGATGAACTGAAATTATTACTTGATGCTGCCGGTATTACAGCAGAAGGAAGTGATAGTTCTATTATTGGAACTTATCCAGCTGAGGTTGCCGGTGCTTGTTTGAACTACAAAGCCCTTGTTGAAGACAGAAGCCTTGGTGTTCACAACCCAACTTACATTAAGAAAGTATTGGAAAATTCAATTGCTGCAATGCCAGCAATCTAAGGTATTTAGATTAAATAAAAATAAAGGCTTCACTCTTTGGTGAGCCTTTTTTTATTACTTTGGTCACGTAAATTATAAAACAAAAAAGATGAAACGAAAGTTATTTTTACAATGTTTAGCAATTGTGGGAGGCTTGTTATTTTTGCTTCTTGTCAGTATGAATTTATTGAAGCACCTCCTCCTCCTGAACTACCGGAACCGGGTGATACAACATATTTTTCTACCGAAGTAGCACCCATTTTTGAAGAAAATGGTTGTACTCCCTGCCACAATGGAGGCCTGGCATTCGACCTTACTGCTGAGAATGCGTATGCCAATATTATTGCCAATGATCTGGTTGAACCACTTAATCCGGAAGCAAGTAAAATCTGGTATTATCCTGAACCGGTAAACGGGCAGCATAACTCAAAATATACCAGCAGCAATGCAAATACAATATACGTCTGGATTTTGCAGGGTGCATTAGATAATTAGAAACAAGAAAAAATTAGAAAGATGAAGAAATTTGTAACTTTAGTTTTCGCTGTGTTGTTAAGTTTAGGTTATGCTTATTCACAGGAAGAAGAAAAACCAAAAGCGAAAGACAAGCCGGTGTCAGAGCCCTTTGGCAGTGGTGTATTAATTGATAATCAAACAAGCCAGATGCCTGTTGCAAAAACCCTGGAGATGTTTATTCAACACAGGTTTGGTACTATGGCCAATGGGATTAAGGATATCTACGGGATCTATTCTTCTGCCAATATCCGTATGGGTTTTAATTATAGCCTTCGCGACAATCTTTTAGTTGGTTATGGCCTTACCCGGACCAATATGTACAGCGATTTTCAAGTAAAGTGGAATGTGTTGCAGCAAACCAGGAAAAACACTATCCCGGTATTTGTGACCTTGTATGGAAATATGGCTATTGATGGAAGAAATAAGAGTGTATTTGAAGGAGCCGGCGAAGATTCGACCTATAGTTTTAACAATCGCCTGGCGTATATCGGCCAGTTGATCGTTGGACGCAAGTTTTGTGATTGGTTTAGTTTCCAGGCTGCTATAAGTTTTACTCACTTTAATAAAGTGAATGAAATCAAAGATCATGATGTTGTGGGCCTGGGTTTTACCGGAAGGATCAAGTTTTCTCCTCAATCTGCCATTTTATTCCAGTATGATATGCCGTTGAAAATTAAAAGCATATCGGAGCATATAGGTTTTGAAAAACCATCGTTGCCTAATTTTGGGATAGGATATGAAGTGGCAACCGCTACTCATGCATTCCAGATATTCATAGCGACAGTTTGGGCATTGTACCGCAACATGTTTATATGTATAACGATAATACGCTTGATAATTCAAATGGCTCTGCTGATAACGACTGGACTCATGGTGTTTCTGCATTACGGTTTGGCTTTACCATTACACGGCTTTGGGGTTTTTAAAAATCCATAGTACAATTTCTGTGAAAAGAAGTATCCTGTTTAACGTTCTTGCGTTTAAGGGTATATGAAATCATTATTGTGTACTGAATTGGTTAAAGTTTGAAAAGTGGAGCGTATTTCAATAAGTGTTTAATAAATTATTAGGGGTATATAGAGATTATACCCCTAAAATAATTCATCGTTGTCAAATTTTAAAGGGATGTTATCAATGAAATTTAGAAAATTGCCAGAGGTTTTGGTTGTGATTGCATTTGTTTTCGCAGGGTATAATCTCTACTCGCAAACAGAAAGTGAACCGGAGGTGTTCGATTATGCCGAAGACAACCAGAGTTTGTTTTAATTGTCATGGCCAGGCCACCTATTTTTATCACAACGAAAATTTAGACAGAGAGATCAGGGAACGGATGAATCCCTATTTTATCGTTGATTCAGCAAAATTCTACAAATCAAACCATAGGCATTTTTAGCTTGCACGATTGTCACTCATATGATTATAATGATTTTCCACATTCCGGTGAATTGCGAATGGAGGAAAGTTACAATTGTATTGACTGTCATGGAGGTGACGAAACCTGGGCTGATTATAATTTTGAACGAATTGATGAAGAGTTTCATACCAGCGTGCATTCAACTAAACACAGTGAAGAATTCACTTGTTGGATGTGTCACAATCCGCATGAATACAAAATTACTGCCCGGACAAATGATAATCTGAAGGAAACTATTGTTTACGACAATGAGATTTGTATGAGTTGCCATACAGATATTAACAAGTATCAGCTGATATCTTTTAAGGATAACCCAAATATAATTGATCAACATGAGTGGCTGCCAAACCAGGCTGTTCATTTTTTGAATGTCAGGTGCATTGAATGCCATGCGAGATTAAGGAGGATATGATGGTTGCGCATAATGTGCTTCCGAAAGAAAAAGCAGTCAAGAAGTGTGGAATGCCATTCTCAAAATTCAATATTGATGGCATCATTGTATAAATTTCAAGTCCAGTAACAAAGGAGTAAGCTGGGTTTTATTAATGCCACCGTGCTAAATAACTCCTACATTATCGGAGCTAACCGAAATGTATATCTCAACATTATCAGCCTGGCAATATTTGGAATGGTAGTATTGGCAATTGGAGTTCATGCAGTTTTAAGAATTATAAAGAAATAGTTATGGCGGAGCGATTGTATTTATATCCTTTATGGATCAGAATTTGGCATTGGGTCAATGCCTTTATGTTTTTAGTACTTGTTGTTACGGGTCTCAGTATGCAGTATTCAAGTCCTGACTATCCCATGATCCGTTTTGACATTGCAGTATCGTTGCATAATATTGCAGGAATTGTAGTAACACTGGGTTATTTGTATTTTATAATTATAAACCGATTTTCATCTAACAGGAAATATTATCGATTTAAACGAAAGGGTTTTATTAAAAGGCTATTGAAGCAATTTAATTATTATACTGTGGGCGTATATAAACACGCCGATAAACCGTATCCTGTTTCAATGAAAAGAAAGTTTAACCCACTCCAGAAATTTACGTATCTCGTGGTTCTTTATATTTTAATGCCGATCGTTATTATTACAGGATTTGCATTGCTATATCCTGAAATTAATCTGCGGGAGTTTGCCGGGTTTAGCGGAATCCATTTAACGGATTTATTACATATCATTGTAGGGTTTTTCCTTTCTGTTTTTATGGTCGTGCATATTTATTTCTGTACGTTGGGCACTACACCAACCAGCGACTTTAAGAGCATGATAAACGGCTGGCATGAGTAGGTGAGGGGTGTTTGATCAAGCTTTTGGCTGTTTATAAACCAGTAGATTATTACCCAATATTGCTGATTTTTATTAGTGCTTCCATATTTATAATTTCGATTTGGCCCTGGTTTTGTCTGATTAAACCTTCATTAGTAAAACTACGCAATACCTTAACTGTGCTGTCTTTTGACATGTTGGTCATGTCGGCTAAGTCTTGTTTTGATATCTCAGGGCCGATAGAGTTCTTTGTAAATATTTCATTTGCCAGGTATATCAGGGCATTGGCCATTTTACCGGGAATTTGTTTTTGGGCGACGTTGATCAATCTGTCGTAGGTAGAAAGCATGTTGATACTAAACTCTTTCATGAACTCAGCAGCAAACTGAGGATTGGTTTGGGTAATTTTCTTGAAAATATTGACATCAATAAAACAAGCACTCGATTCAACAATCGCTGATACCGTATAATGATGCCGCTGGTCGTAATACATTCCCGGCCCTCCTATGAAGGTTGATGGTTTGATGATACGAAGGATCAGGTTTTTATTATCAATCCCCTCCAGGTATAATTTTGCCAGTCCGGTATTTAATGAAATAACATGAGAAAGAAATGTCCCTTGCTTGCGAATAATTTCACCCTTGTTAAATTTGATCTCAAATCGATGTTTGTTGACCAGTTCAAGTTCAAGTTTACTCAGATGCTCAAACAAGGGCGAGCGCATTGCGCAATCAACACAATTAGTGCAATTATTTTGATGTCCGAAATTCATTATTCCCAAATATTTTTATTGAATGTCCAACCTTGAAATACAAATATATGTATTATCATTGATTTATATCATAATAAACTTGATCTGCGTCCTCTTTTTATTGTTTCAATAGCTTTACTTTTTTGGCAGCATAATAGCTTTTGGTTTGGATTTTAGGCTGGATAACCCATTACTTTTGGAGATGATTTTTAAGGTTTATTTCAATTCTTATATGAAGACTTTTAATCCTGTCAATTTATGAATAGAGAAAAAGAAATTTATGCTAAGCAAGAGCAAATAAGAATTATTGATGTAATTCTATCGAGCCTTTGCTCAACAGAGTTGTCAAACGATGGCCGCAAGCTGTTAAAAAAAATATAGAAGAAGTTGAGCCTTGAAATATTATTGTTGAAAAAGGACCGGATGGCTGCTGCTACTGTAAATAGTGAAGAACCAAACTTTTCTTTTGTAAATCCTGTATAGTTGGTGTTTACAATTAATCCATTTTTTCCCTTCTGATATAGATTCATTGGCATTTGATGTGAAAAGAATTTCAAAAACTTTCTTCTTTTATCATGAAATATATCATGTTTTTTGATCCAAATATTTGGCTATCTTTACATTTGTATTGACATTCTGGTTCAGATTGCCTTATACTTGTTATTCAGGTTAATCAAAGTTATCAAGTTAAATCGTATCATCGTTAACAAATTCATTGAAATGAAAAAAATCAGACTCCCCCATTCATTTTATAACTGGACTACGTTAATTGGAGTAACCATTGCAACAGTTAGTCTTTTCATGATTGTCTTTCTAATTGTAATATCCATGTTTTTTGCTGAAGGCGGGACTTACCTGGGACTTGTTATTTGGATTGTATTGCCCGTATTTCTTGTAATTGGATTGATTTTGATTCCGATAGGAATGATTGTAAAAAAGAGGAGGGATAAAAAAAGGGAAGTTGTATACGAGAAAAAATGGCCAAAAATTGATTTTAATGAACCCGGGACAAGAAATGCTGCCATGATTTTTGGAATTGGTTCAATTTTCTTTTTGCTTCTATCAGCAGTAGGGAGTTATGAAGCGTTTCATTACACAGAGTCAGTAGAGTTTTGTGGGACACTTTGTCATCAGGTTATGAAACCGGAATACGTTGCTTATCAGAACTCCTCCCATGCCAGGGTTTCCTGTGTTGAATGCCATGTGGGTACCGGTGCAGATTGGTATATGCGTTCAAAGCTTTCGGGGTTGTATCAGGTATATGCTGTTTTGGCAAATGTTTATCCAAAGCCTATACCTACACCGGTCCGAAATTTGCGCCCGGCAAGGGAAACTTGTGAAGAGTGCCATTGGCCACAAAAGTTTTATGCCCGCCAGTTGATTGTTGAAAAACACTATTTAGCAGATGAAGAAAATACAGAATGGGTCATAAACCTTCAAATGAAAACGGGCCCATCACATAGTGCTTTGGGATTGGAAGAAGGAATACACTGGCATATTAACCCCGATGTAAAGGTTGAATATGTTGCGACTGATTCAGTCAGGCAAAATATTCCCTGGGTTCGATATACGAATTTAAAGACCGATGAGGTTTTCATATTTGAAGATGAGGAAAACAGATTATCAGAGGAGGAATTAGCAGGTATGGAGATTCGGAAAATGGATTGTATGGACTGCCATAACCGCCCTTCACACGACTATCGTACTCCATTTAAATTTGTTAACGATGCAATTACAGCGGGAAATATCCCAAAAGAGTTACCTGAAATCAAACTGGTGTCAATGGGGATTTTAGCAATGGACTTTCCAACCACTGACTCTGCAATGCAATACATCGAAAGCGAAATTAATGATTACTATTCTTCAAACTATGAGGATCTCTACAATGAAAATTATGCACTTATTGAGAAAGCCATCGCCGGGATACAGGAAGAATTCAAATTGAATGTTTTTCCTGAAATGAAGGTGAAATGGAGTGCTTATCATAACAATATTGGGCATCTTGAATTCAATGGCTGTTTTCGCTGCCATAACGATAAGCACACAACTTCAGCGGGAAGGGTTATTACGAAGGATTGTAATTTATGCCATAGTATTGTAGCGCAGGGTGTTCCCGACACATTGCAGGTAGGTTCCGTTTATGATGAGTTGGTATTTGTTCATCCAAACGATCCTTATGGAGACTGGAAAGAATATTTATGCGTTGAATGCCATTTGGATCTGTATTGACCCATCTGTTTTGAAGCTCTTTGAAAGTTTAAATTCGAAAATGGTAAAGAACTAACCAATTTCACTCATTTGAATAAGAAAGTTTTTATCTACTATTTTAATATTTTTTTTATCCAATAGGATTTTACCCTCGTCATCCAATTCCCTGAGAATTCTGAATGAGCTTTCTGTTGACATGCCGGTCATATCTGCAAGTTCCTTTTTGGTAAGTGTCAACTCAAATGAATCGGATTCGTAAATGTCTTCGGACAAATAAATCAGTGCCTCTGCAATTCTACCCATTCTATGCTTCTGGTTTAAGTTTATGAGTTTTTGCAAAGTCTTTGAATAATTCCGGTGAATCTCCCTCATCAAACTATCAGCAAAACCATGATTTCGTTTAAAAATACTTTTAAAAATACTGGTTTCGATGAAACTTACATTTGATTTTTCAATGGCACTGATCGAATAGTAGTGTTTGTCAGTAGCGTTGAGGCCGGGAGAAGCAATAAACTCACCGGGCTTAACCAGCCGAACAATCAGGTTTTTTTTGTTATAGCCTTCGAGGTATATTTTGGCAAGACCACTACTAAACGAAATTATATGGGTACATGCAGAACCTTGTTTGAAAATTGTTTCACCCCTTTTGTACGATACCTCATAACGGTGGCTGTTAACAAGTTCCAACTCATCGGGTGAGAGTAATTTGAAGGAAGGTGCAATAAGTGCGTTTTCACTTCCTGAACCCTTAGTATTTTCTTTAAACATAAATGAAACATTATGATTTAGTTAAATCCAAATACTGATTTCACCAAATCGCTTAAACAAAAAAAAGATGAATTATGAATTCATGCAAAGCATTACCTGACAATAAACTTTCGTGTCAGTTTCGATTGATTGCCATTAACTTCAACGAAATAAAGGCCTTTTTCAACATCGCCTAAATCAATCTGAATAATGTCAGATGATTGAGGGCTCAAATACTCATATTCTTTAATGGTCCTGCCGGACTGATCGGTTATAGTAATCTCTTGACAAGCAAATCCTTTGGGTAGCTCAAGGGCAAAAGTCCCGTTGTTCGGATTTGGGTAAATATTTACAATTTCATTTAATAAGCTACTTTCAATTCTTGTCAAAGGAACTGATACATCGTATGAAATACTATTATCACAATTCAAATAGGTTGCGGTTAAGGCCACAACATAAGTTCCTGCCGCTGGGTATGTATGAACAGGGTTGTTTTCAATGCTGGTAGATCCATCACCAAAATCCCATAAATAGGAATTGGCATTTACAGATGTGTTTGTAAAATCAACAGTGTATTCTTCGCCGGAAAATGTAAAATCAGCCGCAGGGCTAATGGACACTGTGATATAGTTTTCTTTTGTTTCAGTCAGGCTTCCGTTAATGGTTAGTTCTACTGTTTTCGAACCCGAAGTAATATAATATACCATGTGAGGTCCGATAGTATTGGCTGTTGCGGGTTCTGCACCCTCTCCAAAATTCCAAAGCCAGCTTGTAGCATTAACCGATTGATCAATAAAGGCTACTGTCTCTTCTTCACAAACAACATTAGTATTAACACTAAAATCAGCAACAAGGGGAGTGAAAGTTAAGCTTAAATCTTTAAAATAAGACTCATCAGGAGGTGTTATGTTTTGGGCATCAGGCCCTTTTGTAAAGTTAATTTCAAATAGAGGGCCTTGTGCGTGTTTTTCTGTAAACTCAACCAAAACAGTATATTCTCCATCAGGCACGATATTCCCATCCAAATCTTTACAATCCCAGCTTACTGTGTGGCTTTGGTGAGAGGTTAGTGTGGAACCAGTTATCGCATCAACAACATTGTAATTTGATGCAGCCTTTCCAGGTATATAAATATTGCTTACGCTGGTTAGCCATCGCTTTTCTTGTTTTTACAAAACCATTTGCATCTTCCACCCAAATGGCGAGTACATGTCTTGGGGCATAGTTTCCATTCTCTGTAACTGTTCTGACAGAAAAGGTCAATTCGCCGGCGGAAGCTTTTGGATCAGATTTGGCCTGAGTGGCATGATATCCCAAAAAAAACAAAAGAGATAAAGCAATATTTAATAGGGATGCGGTTGAGTTATAATTACGTTCCATAAATTTACATATTTAATTAATTTGATGCAAAGATATTAATTATAATAAAAAAAATTATTTTTCTTTTGACATTTAGATTAAAAATAACGTAATTTTGCCGCAATTAAAATGGTGCTTGTAGCTCAGTTGGTTAGAGCATCGGATTGTGGTTCCGAGGGTCGTGGGTTCAAGTCCCATCATGCACCCTAAATCCATGGGGAAATAAGCTTGGTTTTATTTCCCTTTTTTCTTTTTAGGCTGTTTGGATTCAAATTCCTTTAAATATCTGTTATTCTGTGATTTTTATCTTCATTTTGTAAAATGCAATGAAATAAATGATCGGCAGAAAATCAAGTATCAGCAATAGATAAAATATTACATTACCAAAAATGTTAATCATCACTTCACCATTTATATACATTTGTACAAGCCTTAGATGCACATAGTAGTGAAAGATGATTACCACCAATCCTATGATTGACAGGATGAGGCTGTTCAATAAGCGCATTAAGTTTAATTTATTTTTCTCAATTTGCTTGAACAGGATAGGGTAATGAAAAAATAATATGGATGAAATTCCCAGTGGATTTGAATATTTCATGCTATAATACAAAATAAACAAATGGCTACCCTCTCCATATTTATTGATGTTTTCTTTACCCAATTTTAGGATGACGCAATAAATCGCTTTGGTAAGTGAACTGTTGAAAATGTAAAAGGCAATGGTGTAGGCTGCAATAACAGATGATATTATTCCCAAAATCATTGTGAAGCCTGGTATCTTACTGATGTCAAGACCCAAAATGTCAAATCCCATTTCTATTCCATTGATGGAGACAAAAACCATTAGCAGGATTAAAAGGTTAAATCCAATCATTTTTGTAATTGACCTGTCAGTTTCCTGTTGTTTCTTGATCAAACCGTTTAGATAATCGAGATTGAAGTATTCGCCCTCCTTATCTATCTCCATGGTTTTGCCAAGTCCTCTTGATAGAATTTGTAATAAAGTAAGCTGCTGGGCTTTGCTGTTTTTAGTTTGTTCCGGCATGAGCTTATGGTTTAGTTTTACCTGGTAAAGTTAATAGTTTCTTCAAAGCCGTTATCAGGCGCGGTTGCTAAACAGTCAGTAAAATTTATTTTTTCTTTCTCATTTTCCACATCACACAGGCAAAGCCTGCCACAAGGTGAAGTATTACAATAGTTGCAATTATATAAACAAATACCCTTTCCGACATTAATTTATAAGTTTAGGTTAAACATTGAAAATATTAGACACAATTTTACTGTAAATTATGGAATACTATATTAAGATTAATTCTCATTTACTCTTATTCTGGTTAAGCCAATTATCATTTATTCCAATTCAGTTATCTTTAATAAACTGCATGAAGTTAGTAATATCCGGTTTAATCGGTTCAGGGACTTTAAGATAATCAAGAAAAGCAGATACATTCTTTAATCCACTGCCAGTTAGCAAAACTACATTTGAGCTGTGATCATTGATTCTTCCCAATCCAGAGTACTTTAACAGGCCAGCATATGCAGCTGAGGATGCAGGTTCGGCAAACAAACCTGTATTCCTGGCAAGATTTTTTCCAGCATCAATTATTTCTGTATCCGAGACGCTAATCCATTCCCCATTATATTTTTTTATAAAATCCCTTGCCATATAAAAATTTCGGGGGTAGTCAACCGAAATTGAATCTGCTATGGTTTTACTTTCCTTAACTTCAAAATGAGAAGAATTAATATTCCTTACCAGGTTGTTACTTCCCTCGGATTGAACGGCAACCATAACCGGCATTTTTTCAATAACCCCCAATTTCAATAAATATTCAAATCCTTTGTAAACTCCGGAAAGGATAACACCATCACCAACAGGCACAAAAATCCTGTCAGGAATGGATTTATTCAATTGATTAAAAATTTCGAAGGACACTGTTTTTTTTCCTTCGACCGTAATTGGGTTGTAGGCAGTATTGCGATTGTAAAAGCCAAATTCTTCAGTTGCCATTACGCTTAGATCGAAAGCATCGTCATAGGTCCCAGCCACGGGAACGATGGTGGCGCCATACATAATAATTTGCGTTAGCTTGGCAACAGGAGCTGAAGCAGGAACAACCACAATTGCCCTTTGTCCTTGTGACGCACAAATTCCTGCAATCGAAGATCCGGCATTGCCGGTGGATGCCGTAATGATGGTATCAAATCCGTTTTCTTTTGCATGGGCTGATACCCACCCTGAAGCCCTGTCTTTAAAGGAATACGTTGGATTTTGAGAATCGTCTTTTAAATACAGGTTAAAATGCAATTTGGCATCAAAAAGTTTTTCAATTTTATACAAAGGTGAATTTCCGACTTTCAGGTTTGGTAAGTTTTTTAAATCCCGGATAGGGGTTAAGTCTTTGAATCCATTTTCCAGTAATGCCTTAAAAGAAAAATCATTACCTCTTAATTCTTCATAGGGATAAATGACTTTCAGGACTCCCTTTGGAGGGTTTGATTTGTTAACAGAGCAATGGGGACAAAGATAATACACCCGTTTAGGTTCATACTCCCTGTCGCAAGTAGTACACTTATATAAGAACGGATTACTCATATTCCTTTAACACCCATGATCTTTCATTAAATTCTATGATCTGCTGGTCCCATTCATCCACTTTTTGCATATTGCGATTTCCAGTAGTTTTCGTCATACCATTGGTCGTTCAATTCTTCCACAGTCTTTCCCTGTTGCTCAATCCAGGTAAAGTATTTCAGGTTATGAATTCTCTTTTTCTCGTAATGGTTCATTTCGAGCATATGGTCAATGCCCAGTCCCATCAGGTCTGCTTCATAGACTACAGCAGCTTGTGTATAATTGAATACGCCCAGCCTTTCCTTTTCTTCAATCATTCTTGAACCGTACATATCCATTGAATCTGTTGCCACTGTAAATACAACATCATTTTCATTCATCTCATAATATTTGGCAAGTTTGATTGAACCCATCAAGTTAGCAATCGAGGAAATTCCAAGAAGCTTAAGTTTATCAACGAGTTCAGGGGCGACACCTTTATCATTGATGAGAAATTCTTTTCCGGCTGGTTCATTGAACAAACGCATGATGTGCATATTGGGTTCGTCATCAATCCCGGCCACCATATCCATATTCCTAATATTATGTATCCAGGGAACATGTTTGTCGCCTATGCCTTCTATCCGGTGAGCTCCATATCCGTTGTAAAGCAGGGTAGGGCATTGAACCGCTTCGCCGGCACAAACCTTAATAAATGGAAATTTTTCTCTCAGGTAATCGGTGCAGCCAAGCGTGCCCGCTGATCCCTGAGTAAGAAAAACTCCGCTCATTCTGTTGAATTCCGTTTTTTCTGAATTGAAGACCTCTTCCATTGCAGGGCCGGTAACGGCGTAATGCCAGAGTGCGTTGCCAATTTCTTCGAACTGGTTGAGGTTAACGATGGCATCACCGCGTTCTGCTTTTAACTCTTTAACTTTATCATATATTTCCTTGACATTGCTTTCGCTTCCCGGAGTGGCGAAAACTTCTGCTCCTACTTTATGCAGCCAGTCGAAGCGTTCCTGCGACATTCCTTCAGGTAAAACGGCAATTGAATCACACCCCAGGAGGTATGAATCATAAGCCCCGCCACGGCAATAATTTCCTGTCGAGGGCCAAAGCGCTTTTTGGGTGGTTGGGTCAAATCGGCCGGTAACTAACTTTTCAACAAGAGGCCCAAACGTGGCTCCAACTTTATGTGCCCCGGTCGGGAAGAATTTTCCAATTAACATTATTATCCTGGCTTTTACTCCGGTTAACTCCGGTGGCAATTCAATATAATTGACATTCCCATATCCACCTCCAAATTCAACAGGTTCGTTTTTCCAGGAAATCCTAAATAGATTTAATGTATTGAGATCCCACAAGCCAATGCCTTTAAGTTTTGTCCTGATCTTTTCCGGGATCAGCTCAGGATTGCGCATTTGTTTATAAGTCGGAATGATGATATGCCGCTCTTTGCACCTTTTAATGGTGTTCTCTAATATTTGTTGTTTATTCTTCATAAATGAGTAAATATTTATTGTTCCATTTTATCCAATCTGTATCAATTTATTGCATTTACTTTTTTGAACGCTGATGACGCTGATCAGACTGATTATCACTGATCTTTATTCGTAAAAATCTTTCTTTTGAATTGAGGTTTTTTGCCAAAGTTTAGAAGAAGTCCTACTTCAATCTCTGTAGCTTTCAAATAGTTTATCAATTGAAATTCATGTTCTTCACAAATTGATTCGGCTGTTTTCAATTCAATTATTACCTTGTCTTCAACAATAAGGTCGGCAAAATAATTTCCAACATTATGATTCTTGTAAATAACTTCAATTGGTTTTTGTTTTTCGACTTGAAATCCCATTTCTATTAATTCTATATAAAATGCATTTTCATAAACTTTTTCCAAAAAACCATAACCCAAAGTATTATAAACATTGTAGAAACACTTTATTGTTTTTTCAGTAATATCCTTATGTTTAAATTCCATATCTGTGTGTATCCACTATATCTGCGTCATCTGTGTTCTATTTGCTAAGTAATCCTTTTACTCCTTCAAGAATCACACTCATTTCCGCTGCTTTTCTTAAATTAATCTCATGACAGTCATTACCAATTTCAAAGTTCAGTACTGAAAAATCCTGTTTTGATAATTCTATTTTCGTCTGACTATTCGTAAATTGATAAGCCGATTCATTTTCTTTAAGGTATAAAAGTTGTCCGTCTTTTCTATAAAGTAAAACTGTTTTGTTCTCCTCTAAGTTAAAAAAATAACAATCATCATCATTCTCAAATGCATCCAGGTTTAAATAAAGATGAGGCTTTACTTTATAGGGTGCATCTGCTGTAGGGCAGAATGTAGTACAGTTCCCACATTCATTGCACCAATCGGCAATATGAAGTATTTGAGGCTTTTGGTTTACACGGAAAACGACATCCTCAACAATTTGAGTTCTGCCTTGTATATTTTTGATTTTTTGCAAATTATAATTAACAGGATCAATTGTGTAGGGAAATAGTGCAAGGTTAGGGCATACCGTAACACACGTATTGCATAGCTCATCACACAGCAAACACCTGGCTGCTTCATGCAACGCTTCATTTGCTTCCAATGAACCCGAGACGAGATCAAAGTTTTTGCGTTTAGCGAGGGATGTCTCCTGAATATGGACTGAATGCACTTTAATCATTCGCTTTGTCATTAAAGTGTTGAAGTCAGACTGCGGCCTTGCATCAGGCAGTTTGATTGAATGAATGATCTGAGCTTTGCTCATTATTTTTTCGGCTGCTTTTCTTCCATCAGCAATGGCATTAATGGCCGTAGATGCTCCGCGCAATGCATCCCCTCCAATGAATACATTGGGGATTTTGGTTTCATAAATTCCGGGCTCTGATTTTAGCAAAGTATGATCCATAAAATCTATATCCAGGTCTTGCCCAATAGCAGGAATTACAGTGTCAAATTCGAGGTCAAATTCTGAACCTTCTATTTCGATTGGCCTTGGCCTGCCTGATGGATCGCCATCATCCAGTTTCATCCTGATACAGGTAAGCGACACAACATGGCCATCCTTTGTATTAACTTTTATGGGTAAAGTTAATTCTAAAATTTCCATTCCTTCTTCCAGAACTGCTTTTATCTCCCCTATGTCAGCCGGCATTTGTTTGATGGTTCGGCGATAGAGGATAGTCACTTTGCCATTTTTCCCAACCAGCCGGTAAGCGGTCCTTGCAGCGTCCATTGCTGTATTGCCCCCGCCGATGATGGTAACATTTTTTCCAATGGAAGTTTTTATGCCATTTTTAACGTCAAATAAAAAGTGAAGAGGGTCAAGCACACCTTCCGAATGAATTCCATCAATGATAAATTTTCTTGCCTGTTGGGCACCAACGGCGATATAGAGGTATTGATGATCGTTTCTGATTTTTTCAAAGGTGTTTTTATTTATTTCTGAATTGTAATGGATTTTTACCCCAAGGTCTTCAATTCGCCTAATATCTTTGTAAAAAGCCTCATCGGTTAAGCGGAAGGCCGGAATTGCCCCTGAAACCATACCTCCTGGATGATCTTTGGTTTCAAAAACTTCCACTTCAAATCCGCCCAAAGCAAGGAAATAAGCACCACTCAAACCTGATGGCCCGGCACCTATGACGGCTGCTTTTAATCCATTGGGTTTAATTACTCTCTGGAGATTTGAGCCCGCTTCATTCTCAGCGATAAAACGTTTGATTTCCCTGATCAATACCGCATCATCATAATTCATTCGTGTGCATTTGGTCTGGCAAAGGTGGTCACACACCATTCCGGTAGTATTTGGAAATGGGTTTCTTCGCAGAATGGTTGCAAATGCGTTAGGGATATCATGGGCTGCAGTATAAAACATATAATCCGGGATGTCCTGATTTGTAGGACATGTTTCAACGCAGGGTGCATGAATACAATCAAAATACTTAAGCTCTGCGGAAGTTTTTATGCTTGGTTCATGAAAACCTGTTTTTTTGTAATTAGCATTTTGTGTAACTTCAAACGAATAGCTTTCCAGGTTTTTCAGGATAGCCATTTTTTCATCCTGCTCTTTGGATGACTTCAAAATATAGCTTCCAATGGAATCTGATTTTAGTCGATCCATTTCAATTCTAAGGTTTTCAAGATATTGCTTTATTAAACCATATCCCCCCGGTTTCAGGATGTCGGAGCAAACCGTTGCCGGCACCAAACCACATGAAACCACACTATGAATGTTGAATGCATTAACCCCTCCGGAAAACGAGATGTCTAACTCTCCAATGAACTCTTTCTGTAACTTTTTGGCCAGCTGAATTGAAATCGGGTGCAATGCCTTTCCACTCATATACATCATTTTTTCGGATTTGGGAAAAACACTTTTATGATTCACCGATTCAAGTGTATTCGTAAGCTTTAGGCCAACATGTAGGTTGTTTTTTATTGCTGATTTTCGTAGGTTTTTAATTATGGGCAAAGCATCATTGTATTTCAGATCGTGCTCAAAAGCCTCGTCCGGAACAATCGTTTCAAAACCACTGTTGTCAAGAATTTTATGAAGTTTTTCTTTTCCTAACAAAGTTGGGTTGAGTTTAATGATGGTATGCAATTTTTTCTCCTCTATCAAATAGAGGCCAATTTTCTCAATTTCCTCCGGTGGACAACCGTGCATGGTTGATAACGTAACGTTATCGGAAATACAATCCGGAATGACAAGATCTCTGATTGATGGATACAATTCTTCAATTTCTTTAATCTTTTGATCCTTTTCCGATTTGCTGTTTTTCATTTTATCAAAAAACCACTGGATATTTTTTTTCAGAATTCCATGAAGATCATATCCAACACTCATATTGAAAATTGTTCCCAATTCTTTCTCGTCATCCCGTCCAAATCTATGTTTCAAAACATGAATTAAAATCCATGCATTGAGGTATTGATCGAATGATTCGTGGATCTTCAATTCCTGCGACCATTCACAATTATAGCCTTCATCCTGCATGTCAATGCAAGGTTTGGCAACATCCAGTTCATCCAGCGTTTGGACAGTCTTTAATTCCATATACCTGGCTCCTGTCAACCAGGCAGCAATGATGTTCTGTGCCAATTGAGTATGGGGGCCGGCAGCAACTCCAACAGGTGATTCCAAAGTTTGTCCAAAACGATTTAACCGAAACGGATCATTTTTGGAGGGTTTGAAAAATACATTCTCAGGAATCCCGAAAAAATGTCCGGAATCAACTTGTCGAAAAACAATCTCAGTTAATTGACGAAAGGGTATTATAGAAAATCTCTCTGTCATTATCACTCGGTCTTTTCAGGTTTTATTTCTGGATTATTCTTTCGGATATTTTCAATTGAAATGCCGGATTGCTCATCATGTTCAACATTCCCCAAAGGTTCAATATGTACCAGGATATCGTAAACATTTTCTATCTTGGATTTCATATTGTTTTCAACTTTCATAGCAATTTCATGGGCATCAATTACACGAATGTCGCGGTCTACTTCAATGTCTAATGCTATCAAATACATGTGGGCAATATTCCTGACCCTTATTCTGTGAGGATTATATGCACCGGGAGTTTGTTCGACAGCCCGCAATATTTTATTGTAAATGGTAGTGTCTTTCACACCATCCATCATTTCCAGGTTTGTTTCCCGGTAAATACCAAAAGCCTCTTTTATGATCCATAGGCTCACAACCAGGGCGGTTATGTTATCGAACAAAGGCATGTTTAAGGTAAAAGTAAAAAATAAACCAAGCAGTACAGAAAATGAGATGATGATGTCGTTTCTCATATTCCTTGCATTTGCAATGATCATTTTGCTATTGATGCTTCTTCCAATTCGGAATTGCCAATAAGCAAGAATAGCTTTACCTGCAATACTGATAAGTGTTATGTAGATGGCAAAAAATGCCGGCATCTCCCTGACCTCGCCGGAAATCATTTGCCGGGTAGTTGAAATCAATAGTTGTGCACCCGCAAAAAAGATGATAAATGCGAGAATTTTTGTGGCTGATGTTTCTGCTTTTCTATAACCGTAAGGGAATTTGCAATCGGGTGGTTTAGAAATGATCCTCGCCGCAAAAAGTGTGATGAAGAAAGTCAGCACATCGGTAGTAGTATCAATGCCATCGCCAATAACAGCCAGACTTCCGGCAGTAAAACCAATTGCAATTTTTGAAACAGCCAACATTGCATTTCCAATGATGCCAATCCATGATGCCTTTTTAATTATATTCGCTCTTTCCTCTGACAATTCTACAGTTTTATCACATGAGAGGCAAAGGTAGTAATAAGATTTTTTAGCTTTGCCGATAAATGTTTATTTATGCACAACTGTATAATCCTTGCCGCCGGTGAATCGGAAAGGATGGGCGAATTAAAGCCTTTTCTGATGTTTGATAAGGAGTTGACTTTCCTTGAATACCTTATCATGACTTATATTGATTTTGGTGTTGAAACCCCTTTAGTAGTTGTTAATGAAAAAGTTCTGAAGCGAATTCGGAATGAGGATAATGTTTTTTTTAGAAAATGTCAATTAATTCTTAATCAATATCCCGTTAAGGGGCGTTTTTATTCTGTTGCTCTGGGATTGAATGAATGTATAAAGTCTTCATCTGTTTTTATACAAAATGTGGATAATCCGTTTATTGGTTCAGAATTGCTGGAAAAGATGGCCGATTCTTTATCAGGGTTTGATTTTGTAGTTCCGCAATACAACGGGAAAACCGGCCACCCAGTATTAATATCGTCCAAATTAGCAGGGCAATTATTGAAACGCTATCACGAAACCAGCGTTTTAAATGATGTTCTGAAATCATTCAAGCGTCATGAAATACAGGTGGCCGATCCAAAAGTGCTTGCAAATGTGAACACCCCAAAGGAATACCAAAACTATTTTGGGGGATGACGATGTTTAGCTCGGTAATCTTCGATTTTCAATATAGCGTAATCCCCACCAGCTAAAAGCGGCTATAATCATAATTGTTAGGCCAAAGAGTGTTGTTGCAAAGGATGATAAAAAACCAATTAATACAAACATTGGCGATATGTCAGCAGCTTTCATAATCTCATCGAAAGCCATCCATATTCCACTGATCTGGGCAAGCAGCCCAGCGGCAAATGTAACGCTTCCCCAAAACAGTATTGAGTTTACTCCATCCTTTTTGGCTTGTTTCAGGATAAATAAATTATAAACCCTTTTGAGTATCATGAATAGCACGATTAGTGATAAAAGAATTAACGGCCACATCCATGGGCCCATGAGTAAAAAAATCTGTTGAAATGCATTTGGTGTTTCCATGATATAATAGATTTTAAAATTAATAATAATTTGTTTAACCGAAACAAATGTACGACAGGTAGTTTCTGGCAAATTTATTTTTAGACGAAGGATTCAGGAAAAAGGATGAATTTACAGTTTTTTAAATCGTATACAATTAACCAGTGTTTTTATGCTGTCTGGCTTCAGAAATTGTCTATTGGTCGAAATATCCTTTCTATAAGCCATTGATTGCTACATTTACCTTAATTTTATAAAATTAATTTTGGCATGATGGAAATGTCTTTTGGTTTTTTTAAGGAAAAGAACTTTAGAATCTTATGGCACTTTCTTTTTTGGATGGCTGTGATGGCCTTTTATACCCTGTTTTTTGGTTATCAGGGGGAGCATTATTTACAATCCCTGTTTTTCATTGTTCCTCTTTTAGTTATTACCATTGCAACAACTTACTTTGTAAATTATTTTTTGTTTCCGCGCTATTTGTTTCGGGGGAAATTTAAGCTATTGTTGCTATATTCAATTTATACCTTCATTGTTTCGATTTGGCTTGAGTCGCTTACCATTATTGGACTGGTGTTGCTGTTTGTTTATCGCAAGGGAATCCTGCTCGATCAAACAGCCATTAGTTTTGTTTTTATGGTTGTTGGTATGTATTTTATCATCATCATTGCTGTCGGGATAAAATTGCTCAAGCTTTGGTATGAAAAGCAAAATTCTGTTCAAGTGTTGGCCAGGGAAAAACTGGAGGCCGAACTAAAATTATTAAAATCACAAATTCACCCTCATTTTCTATTCAATACAATTAATAATATTTATGCACTTGCGCTTAAAAAATCAGCATCAGCACCTGAAATGATATTGAAACTTTCCAGTATTTTGGATTACCTGTTGTACGAGTGTGATGTGCCACAAGTTAAACTATCAAAGGAAATTGAACTTATTAGAAATTATACTTCGCTTGAGAGGATCCGGTATGCGGAGCGTTTGGATCTGGATTTTAAAATTGAAGGTGGAGTTGACGAAATTTATTTAGCACCATTAATTTTGCTTCCTTTTGTTGAAAATAGTTTTAAACATGGTGCGGGCAAAAAGAGGGACGGAGTCTGGATCAAAATGCGACTTAAAGTAGCTGAAGGTCGATTAGAATTCGTTATTGAAAACAACAAGACTAAATCCGGAAATGAAGATGCGCATGGAGGTATCGGTCTAGCAAACGTAAGAAAAAGATTGGATCTCTTATACAATGAAAAGTATAAGTTGGAAATATTGGATGAAGATGAAAAATACTCAATAAAATTAGAACTTAACCCAGCATGAAAACAAAATGTATGATCGTTGATGATGAGCCCTTGGCGATAGATGCGCTCAGGATGTTACTAGAAAAATTCAAGGGTATTGAAATCATGGCTGCCTGCAAAGATTCGTTCGAGGCTTTAGAAGTTTTGCAGAATAAGAAAATTGATTTGATGTTTTTGGATATTCAAATGCCGGAAGTTACTGGCCTGAATTTTTTGAAATCGTTGAATCATCCGCCAAAAGTAATATTGACAACTGCATATCGTGAGTATGCACTTGATGCATTTGAATTGGATGTCATTGATTATATGCTTAAACCAATTTCTCATGAACGCCTGATGAAGGCCATTAATAAGTATTACGAGTATGCTTCCAGCGACTTGCAAATCTCTGATTCAGTGAAAAATGAAGTTGAAGAGGATGATTATTTGTATGTTAAGTCTGACCGTAAAATGAAAAAGGTGTTGTTTAAGGATATTTTATACATAGAAGGGTTGAAAGATTATGTTCATATAATTGCTAACCAAAAGAATATTATTACCAAACATACACTTAGTGAATTGGAAAAAAAATTGCCTGCTGTTAAATTTATTCGTATCCATCGTTCATGTATTGTTGCGATGGACAAAATCACTGCATTTACAGCCAATGAGGTTGAAATTGGAACAGAAGAATTACCCATTGGAAGGAGTTATAAAAATGAAGTAATGAGGGCCTTAAAATTCAAATTTGATAAACTGTAGACTTAGGTTTCTCATAAGTAACAATAATTCAGATTAATTTAATTAATCTTTTATACATCGCACAGATAATCCTGTATTCTTATCAATGCCATAGTTGGATATGGATCCGTTCACAAAGGTAACCCCCCAAATAAGTGCATTTTCGCCACTTTGCTGAGTTGTACTCCACCAGCTTCCATTCGAACCTATTCCCTCAAAATTGCCGGTATTGGCATTTCTTACCCCACCGGGCAAAGCTGAAAAACCCGATTCGTTTGTTGCTTCCGCATTCGGGCTGTTCCAATATTCAGTACCCGATTGTTTGAGTTTGCCGCCAGCTACCTCATTCCCACCCAAAAATATCATCAGTGTTTCCCATTCTTCATTAGTCGGAACATGCCAGCCATCAGGACAGATTTTGCGTCCATCCGTAGCAGCATAATAATTATAAAGCCGCCCATAAATTGCTGCTTTATCCGGATCGTTGCCAGAATTACAGTATGCGGCCGTTTGGGTGGAAGTCCAATCCCCTGAGCCACCTATTTCAGGTATGTTTTCATCATTTCTGAACGTTGTGGTTTTTAGATTCTCACCCATCCACCATTGTTCGCCGATTTTCACAATTGTGTAGCTGTTTCCATCTATATCGAGTAGGGTACCTGTATTCGGATCAGTTTGTTCATTTTCATCATCATCTTTATTGCAGGCGAAAATGAGGAATGTAAGAATCAGAAGGATCATCAACTGTGAAATAAAGGTTTTTGTTTTCATGGAATTAGTTGCGTTAGTTAAACTTTTCTATAAAGATAAAAATATTTTTTCAACTGGATTTTTTATCAAGCAATCAAATGAAATCCCGAACACAAAACTTCGAACCTCGAATCTTCAACAATTTATTTATTCAAATTTTTTAAATACTCCTCCATAAATTCCTAGTATCTCTTTCTTCTGTATTGCACAATCCACCTTGGATGTGGAAGGGGAGCCACTTCATTGAAAAAAGAATAAGAATTGTTTAATGAGTTTAAAAATTTAAAGTTCTTTCCATTGCCAAGACAAAAGCAAAAATTTGTATCTACATTGAGGGTGAGGATTTTATTCAATGAACCAATTATGAAGGGGTTTACTGCTTTTTCCAGTTCTTTGTCATCATAATAATTGTAATTTATACCATCCTTTTTGAATCCCAGCGGACATACGGCATGGATAAGAAATTTGCTATAGAATTTTCCCGGCCCGCCATACGCTTCAATCACATCATATATAAACCCGGCAGAAGGTTCCGTTTTTTTCGGAAGGTCATTTTGTATTTCACAATTTGTCTCCAGTTTTACCGGATCGGTAAATGGTATCCCGGTTACGCCTCCTCCCAATCTCCCGGGGTTGATGCCCAATATTAAAATACGTGGGTTCGAATCAGAATAGTATTTTCTGTAAAATGTTGAAGCTAACTTGGAAGCTGTTTTATTTTCAAAAGGGTTCATCACTTCAATACCATCCGGTAAAGAGATGTCAAGTTTAAGGCTTTGATTGAAGTCGTTTATTTTCTCAGCTAAGTTCATATCAGGTTTCCTTGTTCAGGATGTTTTTGAAACGGGTATTGCTGATGTAGTGATCAGAAAGCAGCTTGCCTTTATAAACGAGGCTGTAAGTACCATATCCCGAAGGCGCTTCTTGAGCCTCCTTGGCCGTTTTTAAAATGGTAACCTGTAAATCCAGTCCATATTCTTTTGCCGTTTGTTTCATTTCATCCACCGACTTTATAAATAGCGGGCATTGGTTTGCATAAATCAAATGAAGCCCCTCATCGCTTTTTAAATTCTGATTCCAATCAATGAAAGTGGGGGAGAGAGTATCGGAAAACTTCAGGCCAGCAATTCAAACCGGCCTTTCGTATCAACCAATTCGAATCCGTTTTTCAGGAATATGGATTGATCAGCTATCCATGATCCTTTGCTTGTAATAACTGCTACTCCAGCTTTGTTTTGTGCTTTGGCTTCTTCAATACAATCTTTGATCAGTGTTGATCCATTTCCCAAATGATAGTTTTTCTTGCCATAAACCATCAAGCAATGAATAAACAAATAGTTTTCGGCTTTCACCGGCCTCCAGGCATATTCGCCGGGAGTATATTCAATAAACCCGATTTTATCCTTTCCCTTTTTAAGGATTTTTAATTTCAAGCCTTCTTTCCATCGTTGCCTTAGCCAGTCCAATTTCAATTGAAAACCATCGTATTTGGGGTTTTTAACACAGAACAAAGTTTCTTTTAAGGCATTTAAACCGGTTACTTCATATATTTTTAATGTATCCATCTATGCAATAATTTGTTATTTCCTCATATGGGGTTCAAGTATTTAATTCATCTTTTTAAAAACTATTTTCTGCTGAGCAAATTCATTAGCTGCTTCCAAAAATTCAAGCATGGCAGGCCAGTTTCCATGTGGTTCATAGCTGCTGGTATAGTACTTCGTAGCGGATATGGTTACGTTCTCCACACCAATAGAGGCATAGCTTTTAAAACCACCAGTATGATTTTCAACAGAATAATTAAAATTATCCACATTTTCAATGGTGTACCCATCAGGGATTTCAAGAACTAACACCCAATCGAATTGCCGTGGGCAAGGCATATAAATATCCATTTTTCGATCCTTTTCTTTAGGGCTGAGATCAATGTTTTTTCCAATAAGTTTGCCGGCATCAATAATCAAATAGTCACCAGCGCTTCTGGTCAAGTCAGTGGTTGAAAATGTGCAATTAAAAACTAAATCAGGCTGATCATTGAATCGCCCTTGTTGTAACAGATTGAAATCATTTATCTCCAGGTCGGTTACCCTATGGTTTTCTTTCATCCAGGTACTCAGGTTTTCCAGGCGGCTCTTGTCATATGCATTCGATTTGTCCTTCATTTCCTTAAGGTCGAAAATCATTTTGTTCATCCTTGAATCTACAAACTTTTCAATCTTTTTATATTGTTCAAATTCATCAGAATAATAGTTCTCAGGCGTTAGCACTATAAAACCAAATGATTCCTTAAGGTTTCCGCTTGAAATAAGCCGGTGGCTAACTTTGAGAGAGTTTTGGCGGGCATCTCCGACGCTTGCAAAAACCGAATCCAACTCGTAATTGTCACTCCTTTTGGAAGATGGTATTGAATCCCAGACTATAACAGGAGACCTTGTCTTTCGTGTTACCTGGGTGCCCACAATTTTTACGTTCTCCAGAGTATAGTTGTATTCTCCGAAAATGGTATGCAATCCCGGGTTAAAAACATAAATCGGGTCATTGCTGCCATTAATCTTAATTCCATAATTGATTTCATCCAGTAATACAGTTTGTTTTGTTGTACCAAGAATGCGGGGCACACCCAGGAAAATAAAATGGTCAATACCGAAATCTTTTAATACATCGGAATAAGCCTGGATAAATTTGTAACTATCGTAATTATTACGGTAAAAATACTTTTGGCCATAATACAGATAATAATTGAAATAAAAATAATGCCTGTAGAAATAAAAGAGATCTTCGGCCAACCTTTCAGGATCTTCGCTGATTCTTCCTTTTTTAATGAATTTTTTACCAAGATCGTCGAGGGTGTTGCTGTTTTTTTGATCATAAATTAATGTTTTCAGTAACCTCGAAAATTCCTCATCAGTTACAGATCGTTTGGGGATTTCGGGTTCGCCTAGAAAGTATTTTTCGGTAAGAGATACATCGGGAGGAGCTATGATCACCTGCATTTTTACTGTCGGATATTGCCGGTAAGGGAAGGTCCATAATTCGGTTCTGGCCTTGTCGAGATCATTATAATTTATTACATAATAATCCTTTTCTTCTGTTGTTTTTTTGACCGGTTCCGGGGCTCCATTGGAGACAGATAAATTCACAAAACACCTTCTCTCGGGTAAAATGGAAAGGCTGCCTTTTAGGATGGGATAATCAGCCGTGAGGATGCTATAAAACGGCTCAAATTCGAAACGGTTTACTTTCGCAGAATGCCTTGTTGAAACTGTATTAATTGAGATATAGAAATAATCCAATATGTCACCGGTTTCCAAATCGGGGATAACCAGTTTATTGTATCCGTTATCAATTTTGCGTTTTTCGTTGCTATCGCTATACTTCTGCATCTCAACAGCGTCTTCCATGTTTATTTCTTTTTGGCTTCCGTCGGGCTTAATGACCCGGAACCCCATATACAGCCCATCCCTTGATTTTGATGAATTGTTAAGATTTTCAAAATTGAACTTTGAATACGAATCCACCGCTGATTGATCGAGGAGTTTGATACGTTGCCTGAAGTAATAGTCACTATTGACTTTTTTTGACATGGGAAGCTTTTTGAATTCATAGCTTTCACTTCTGCATATAATAACGGCAGATTCATCCTTCCATTTCTCAGGGGTTTCCGTAACTTCAAAATCAGGGTCACTGTTTTCCCACATGTGTTTTTTTGCCCACTCGTCACTGTATTGACCATATATATTGCATGTCAGTAAAATAAACGAGATCAAAAGAAACCGCAATTCGTTATTTTTCATTGGTATGTTTTTCATATTAAATACACAACATAATTCAGGTTTTTTTCAATATTATCATTTCGTTATAAAATTCAACAAGCGATCCAATGGCCTCGTTCCAGTCTTTAAATTCTTTCAATAAGAGAATGTTTTCTTTTAGGGCAATTTTTTTTCTATAAATAAGCAAGGAGCCCTCTACCGAGTATTTACCCATAAAATGATATTTGGGTTTATCAATCAACAGCGGTTCAGGTAAACTTACCACCTCATAATCGTGGGGAATATCAAATGAAATTTCATGCTGCAACAGACATCTGTAATTAAAAGTATAATTAAGCTTTCGCAAAGTATCAATCGTTGCATCCTGGTATTCTTTATAGAAGTCCAGGCCGAGTAGTATTTCATCACCCATTTCTATCACTTCATTCGAAACATCCATGTTATATACAATGCTGAATTCCTCTGCCATAGAGTCAGCGGGCGCGGTTTTGATAGAATTGATCAGGAAGTTATTATCTTTATTGGTAACAAAAAAGTTGACAAGGTCTTCTTTATTGTCCGTTGGAAGGTGGTTCAGGTAATATTGAAATATGTTTTTATCAGCCCCTTTCAAGTCAATCTGACCATCAATGGATAATTTGTTTCCACTTAATTCTGCTCTGTTCCTGATCAGTTTCAGATTGTAATCAAATGGAATTTCAGGTATTTGAGCAACAATGGGCCCGTCAGCGTTTTCCATTAGGCACCCTTTCCCCTGAATGTTTTCATTTATTTGGAACAGGTATGAATATTTAGCAGTTGGGTCCAGATAAATAAATGACCCGTTCAATTGAACAGCACAAATCATATGGTTGTCAACTGCCAGTGAGGGGATATCCCTGTCATAACACGAGTTCCCAGAATAGGTCCAGCATAAACGTGCATCGAACCCGATGTGCTTCAACATGAGCCCTGGCAAGATTGGCCTTCCCTTTGCAATCGCCGTATTTGTATTGGTACACATTGTTTGGGTTCTCTGGCATAAAGGCAGCTATTCCATCTTCAAATGCAATGTAACGAATGTTTTCCTGTATCAATAGTAAATTGCTGCGATTTTTGCGGTATCAGTTTTGGCTGTTTGAACCAACTGTTCGGTTTTTTCGATCAGTTCAACCGATAATTCCGATTCTGAGACAAATGAGCTATATAAATCAAATAAATCTTTTGTGCTTCCAAGCAGGCCAATATACTCTCCAGAAACCTCATAACCTTTAAAGATAGCCAGCAAATGAGGGTATGAACATGAGTATCCTGACAGATTTTCAATCCCGTTGAACATAGGCATACTTAAAACATTATATTCAATTACTTTTAAACCCGAAACTGAATCAGTTTGCTCACTTCTATTGATGTTAAAATATTCAAGGTTCATCTCAATAAACTCCAGGTCAACACTTTTGGGAAGCTCAAGCCTGACTCTCCTATTAACAATGGGATAGTTCTGGCTAAAAGGTACCTCTATGAAATATTTAAGATCATTAAATTTTTTGACAGTTTTTACGGTTTGTTGTTCCCCGGCTTCTTCAAACGGAAGGTAATATTCACACACTTGTTCATCATGGTAAAAAATACCATCAATTTCAAAGTTGCCACATCTTTGAAAACCATTCGGATCAAAAAATCCTTCTCTGTTTTTTTTATGTTTGAGGATTTCTGAATATAGGTCATAAAAGCACACATCCACTGCATAAGTACTGGGTTGCAGGGAAATATATTGTTCCTCCTGGGTTTGGATAACGGCTATCGGCACATTTGTTTCGTCGAATTCAAGAGTGTAAATAACTTCCGAAATAAGAACTACTACATTTTCATCAGGGTATAGCGTTTTCAATTCAGCGACAAGTTCATTTTCTTCCTGTCCGAAAATATAAATTACAGAGGCAAATAGTATCCCGAAAATAAAAGAAAACCTCTTGATAGCGTACATTTCTAGTTGTTTTACTTTTCTATGGTTTAAGCCGGAACATGGCCATTTGAAAGAGCTTGAAAATATTGCGTTTTACATTGGGCCATTTTCAAGGTAAAAATATTAAAATCTCAACTCGAAAAGAGGGAGATACCTAATTTATAAAGAAAACAAATTAGTAATGTGGAAAAACAAAAAAGGCCACCCAATGGCAGCCTCCCTATTTACTTATTAACTTATTAACCCGTGTACTAAAAAGGCCAGAAACTATTGTCGTTCCAAACTTGTTCTTTCAAATCTTCATTCAGCCGGTGCAGCAATTTATGGTGTCCACTTTCCCAATCTGCCAACATTTGGTAGGTTTCAATTTCCATTGGGTCGGTTGCTTCTTTGGCCCTGTCCGAATAAATTTTCACAGCTCTGGTTTCAAAATCCATTGCAGCGGAAATAGCAGCCGCTTCGAAACTGGCAGCACTGATCTCTTTCTTAATATCCTCCGATAGGATTTTTATTACCGTTTCCTCGTTGGGGTCTTCCTCGTGATGATCAGGTTTTACAAACTTTTGATCCTGGTTGTATGCTTTGAATTGTTTTGCCAGGAATTTAATGTGTTCATCTTCCTCTTCTGCCATCATCAGGAATATTTTTTTTGCAGCCTGACTTCTTGATTGTTCCGCTACATTCGAATAAAATGCCTTGCCTCTTTTTTCAAGCAGAATTGCTTCTTTCAGGATATCAGTGGGTGATTTAGCCATAGTATTGTATTTTTATATTATTGATTTCTTTTCTTCTGCAAATGTAAAGATTTTCGTAATTAATCAAACAATCCGTTGAGAATTGAAATCCAAAAAAATGTTAATCGAACATTGTTAATTAATATTTTCCTAAGCTTGCGAGGTAAAATAGCTTTTGTATATTTTTGTGATAATCACCAAAAAATAACAAATTGAGAAGTTTAAAAGAGCTTGAGCTTATAAAATTATTCCGGGATTGGTCGGGAGAAGAAATGCTGGAATTATCCCCAATTAAGAATTCTGGTTCCAATCGACAATATTTTAGGTTACGAGGAAGTTCAAAAATTGCAGTTGGTGTAATTGGCGAGGATGCGAAAGAAAACAAAGCATTTCTAAGCTTTTCAGCCCATTTTAAAAAATGTGGGCTCAATGTTCCTGAAGTTTATGCATCAGATGAAATACATGGGATATATATTGTCCGGGATTTGGGGGATGTTTCCCTGTTTGATTTGTTGATGGACGAAAAATCATCGAAATTTCCATCAGCTGAAATTGAAAACCTTTATAAGAGATCACTTAGGGAGTTGATCCGTTTTCAGTTGCATGCCGGTAAAAACCTGGATTATTCTTTGTGCTTTCCCGCTCCGAATTTGATGAGCAATCCATGCAATGGGATCTAAATTATTTCAAATACTATTTTTAAAACTTGCCAATATCACTTTTAATGAGCAATTGCTGGAAAATGATTTTCAAATCCTGATCAGATTTCTGAAGCAAGCGGACAGAAGTCATTTTATGTATCGTGATTTTCAGGCAAGAAACATCATGATATACAAAAATGAACCCTGGTTTATCGACTACCAGGGGGGACGAAAAGGGCCTTTGCAATACGACCTGGCTTCCTTGCTTTTTCAGGCCAAAGCTGATTTGCCATTTGAATTCAGACAACAAATGTTGGAGTATTATATTGATGAGCTCAAAAATGAAGTGAAAACGGATAGGTCTCCTTTTATTGCTTTTTATTACGGTTTTGTTCTTATCCGGACGTTGCAGGTTTTGGGTGCTTATGGATTTCGTGGTTTTTTCGAGAGAAAACCACATTTTGTTGAAAGTATTCAATATGCGATCATGAATTTATCCTGGTTGATCGAAAATGTGGAATTGCCTTTGGAAATGCCTGAGCTTAACCGATGTTTGAATGAAATTATTGCTTCTGATAAAAGCAAAACAAAAAAACAAACAGGTGAAGATCTTGTCGTGGAGATCAATAGCTTCTCCTACATTTATGGTCAGATACCGGAGGATAAAAGCGGACATGGAGGTGGTTTTGTTTTCGATTGCCGTAGCTTGCCAAACCCGGGAAGATATGCCGAATACAAACAATTATCCGGACTTGATAAACCTGTTATTGACTTCCTGAAAAAGGAGCCGGCTGTAGATCTTTTTAATCAATCCGTTTCCGATATGGTGTGCCAGTCGGTTGATACCTACATAGAAAGAGGTTTTGACCATTTGATGATTAATTTTGGATGCACGGGTGGCCAGCATCGTTCGGTTTATTGTGCAGAGCAATTATATTCTAGGCTGAAGGGTAAATACAACATTCAAATGAATTTGAATCATTTGATGAAAGATCGCTGGAAACAATAAAATTATCCTCTTTACGAAAAGGGGTAGAAATTCATTAGGAGAAATCAATCAATTTTTAAATTGCTATTTAATATCCACGAATTCCTGTTCACAGAACAAATCAGAAAATTCATTTAGCCTGGCATTTGGCCCCAGGAAAAACAATATATCATTTACTTCAATTGCCATATTTATTTCTGGCCTTGAGTAAACATTTGTTCCCCTGTTAAGAGCCAGCAGGTTCATCTGGTAGTTTTCAAAATTACACTCTTCTATTGTTTTTCCAATTACATGGGAGTTTTTACATACATGATAGGAATGAATCTCAACTTGAGGAATTTTTACTTCCAGGTTTTTGTAATTACTATGGCTGAGTGAAAGACTCCGAAACATTTTGTAGCCATCGGCCCGGATCTCATCAATGAAATGAACAATCTGATCGTGGGGAACAAGGAACTTTGCCATTACCCTGGAAAAAATCTCGATGGAGGTTTCAAATTCTTCGGGGATAACTTCGTCAGCTCCCAGTTCGTACAATCCTGCCATGTCCTGAATGTATCGGGTTCTAATGATGATATGTACATGTGGATTGAGCCTTCTGCATTTTTCCGTGATCAGACGGGTGTCAGCAGGGTGTGGAAGGGTAATCACAACAACCAAAGCGTTATTAATATTCGCATGCTCCAGAATTTCCTCCTGCGTTGCATCACCATAATAGATCACTTCGCCCTTGGCCAACTCCTCTTTAACAGTATCCGGGTTCAATTCTATGATTACATGCGGTATGTTAGCGTATTTAGCAGCCTTAGCTACATTTTTACCGTTGATACCATATCCTATGATAATTACATGGTTATCCATTTCGTTGGGTTTCTCTTCATTTAAATCGTTTAAACCACAACGTAATTTCCTGGGGATGTTGAAACGAAGAATATAATCAGCCAGCTTAGGTGCAAGGTTTATAATAAACGGGGTTAACGAGATTGTAATTACTGAGGAAGCAAGAAACAATTGGTAGTTGAATTCGGAGAGCAAGTTGTATTGTATGCCAATTTTTGATAGGATGAATGAAAATTCACCTACCTGACTCAAAGTCAATCCAACAATAACCGTCGTTCGGAAGGGAAAGCCAAGCACAAAAGCCACCAAGCCTGAAACAAATGTTTTTAAGAAAAGGATGGTGAACGAAACGATTATTACAATAAGGAAATTATCAAAAACAAATTGAAGGTTAAGCAACATTCCTACTGAAACGAAAAAGAAACTAACGAAAAGATCTTTAAATGGAATGATGTTTCCAAAAGCTTGCTCACTATACTCTGATTCGGAAATCATCAATCCGGCAATAAAAGCTCCAAGGGCGAGCGATAACCCTATACTGGATGAAAACCAGGCTGTGGAAAAACCAATGACAATAGTAGTGAGTAAAAACAGTTCCCTGCTTTGTGTTTTTGCAATCTGGTACAGAAGTTTAGGAATGACGAACCGTGCTGCAATGATCATGGCACCAATAAACAAAAGCCCTTTTAGCATAGTGAAAAGAAACGATTGTCCGGGACTGCTGCTTTCACCGGCCAATATAGGAGTGATCAGGATCATCGGGATAATGATTAAATCCTGAAAGATAAGTATGGAAAGAGTTGTCTGTCCATGAAATGTCCCCAATTCACCTTTACTTTGAATGATTTTCATAACAATTGCCGTAGAACTTAGGGCAACAAGAAATCCCGTAAAAATGGATTCTTCGTTAGTAAGGCCAGAAAATTTGTTGATCACATATACAGCTAAAATAACAAGGCCAACCTGAAGTCCTCCACCGAGCAATACCGATCGCTTTGTTTTTAGAAGGCTTTTGACTGAGAACTCTATACCAATGGTAAACAGCAAAAGGATAATGCCAATTTCTGCCAGTATTTCAACCTCTTCTGTACCATGAATAAGCTTTAATCCATAAGGCCCGGTGATGATGCCTGTAAGTAAAAACCCCAGGATGGAAGGAAGCTTAAGTTTGTGGAATGCGAAAATCACAAAAATAGCCAAAGCAAAAATGATGATTATATCTCTAATAATGTTTATTTCCATAGTTAATACTTCTATTAATTAATTGCTGAAAACCTCCCTGAATAGTAATCCCACATTCAATGCTTTGTTTAAAATTTCGATTAAAATTGATTTGTAAAATTATTCCAAAAAAATGAAGTAATAACAATTACATTATTAATAATTTAGCCATGATTTTTAATTTTGTGATATGTCAATATTAATTACCAATATAAAGAAACTTGTGCAGGTGGAGGACAAACCCCAAAAGTGGAAAGCCGGTAAGGAGATGTCAACCCTCAATACCATTGACCATGCGTGGCTCCATATCAAGGGAGATAGAATTGCAGATTTTGGGAATATGCAAGACCTGAAACCTTCAACGTTGAATGTTGTGCAATCAATAGATGCAACGGGGAAAATGGTATTCCCATCCTTTTGCGATTCGCATACCCATTTGGTTTATCCTACCAGCCGCGAAATAGAATATGTTGACAAAATTAAGGGACTTTCTTATGAAGAAATTGCAATGCGGGGAGGTGGTATTCTAAATTCTGCAAAAAAAATGAAGGAGACTTCGGTAGCCGAATTGGTTGATGGAGCCCTTCAACGACTGGAGGAGATCAAAGAATATGGAACAGGCGCTGTGGAAATTAAAAGTGGTTATGGGCTTAATACGGATCAGGAGTTGAAAATGCTGTATGCCATTCGGAAGTTGAAAGAGCTATCTCCATTAACAATCAAGTCCACCTTTCTGGGTGCGCATTCCATTCCGGAAGAGTTTCGCGGACAGCAACACAACTATGTAGATTTAGTTATTAACGAAATGATCCCACAGGTTGCAGCCGAAGGTTTAGCTGATTATATTGATGTTTTTTGCGATCGTGGGTTTTTTACTGTTGAAGACACTGAACGGATTTTGATGGCAGGATTGAAATATGGCCTGCGGCCTAAAATTCATGCCAATGAGCTGGATTATTCAGGTGGAATTCAAGTGGGTGTGAAATACAATGCCCTTTCAGTCGATCATCTGGAATATACGGGCAAAGACGAAATCGAAGTTTTAAAAGATTCAGAAACCATGCCAACAGTTTTGCCGGGAGCCGCTTTTTTCCTGGGAATGGTTTATGCCCCGGCTCGCAAAATGATTGATTCGGGCTTGCCGGTTGCTATGGCCAGCGATTTCAATCCGGGTTCATCACCATCGGGCAATATGCAACTGATCCTTTCGATGGCCAGTATCTTATATCGGCTGACTCCCGAAGAGGCCATCAATGCCTGTACCCTTAACGGAGCCTATGCTATGGGCGTGGAAGAAGAGTTGGGAAGCATTGCCAGGGGGAAAAAAGCCAATCTATTTATTACAGCAGAAATACCAACCCTCGAATTTATGCCTTATTATTATGGGAGTAATAAAGTGGATACGGTTGTATTAAAAGGTCAAATTCAATAATTTTTTGATTTGTCTTTTTAATTGAAATCCATTTTATAATTTTGCTGCTATTATTAAAAATACTTAATTCAATCATTCATCAATTCAATAAATCAATAATTTCATTATGAAACAACTTATCGAATGTGTTCCGAATATCAGTGAAGGAAGGGATGAAAATATCATAAAGCAGGTAACAGATGTTGTAGAAACCGTTGAAGGTGTCCGGCTATTAGATGTTGATCCCGGAAAAGCAACAAACAGAACTGTAATTACTTTTGTAGGCCCGCCTGAAGCAGTGTGTGAAGCAGCTTACAGAGTTGTCAAGAAAGCATCGGAATTGATTGATATGAGTAAGCATCATGGTGAGCATCCCCGGTTTGGGGCAACCGATGTTTGTCCACTGGTTCCGGTTTCCAATATTACTATGGAGGAGACTGTTGAGTATGCTCGAAAACTTGGACAAAGGATAGGAGAGGAGCTGGGTATTCCTGTTTATCATTATGAATTTGCTGCCACTTCCCCTGAGAGAAGAAACCTTGCTAAAGTCCGGGCCGGCGAATATGAAGGATTGAAAGAGAAATTATCAAACCCCCAGTGGAAACCGGATTGGGGCCCGGCCGAATTCAATAAAAATGTTGTCCGGACGGGTGTCACTGCCGTTAGTGCACGAAATTTCCTGGTAGCCTACAATGTAAATTTAAATACAACTTCCACACGAAGAGCAAATTCCATTGCCTTTGATGTTAGGGAAAGAGGGCGCACGATGCGAGAAGGAAATCCCATTACCGGTAAGATTGTAAAAGATGAAAAGGGCAACCCTGTGATGATTCCGGGTATGCTTAAGGCTGTAAAGGCGATCGGTTGGTTTATTGAGGAGTATGGTGTCGCACAAATTTCTATGAACCTGACCGATATCACGGTGACTTCCGTTCATGAAGCTTTTGATGCTGTTGTGAAGAGTGCTGATTCAAGAGGCATTCGGGTGACAGGGTCGGAATTGGTTGGTGTAATTCCATTAAAGGCTATGTTGGATGCCGGTAAACATTATCTGAAAATGCAACAGAGGTCAATTGGAATTCCTGACAGGGAAATTATTAAAATAGCTGTAAAGACTTTGGGCCTTGATGAACTGGGTCCATTCGATCCGGATAAAAAGATCATTGAGTACATTCTTGAAAACAAGGGTCAAAAGAAATTAGTTGACATGACTGTTCAGGAATTCACCTATGAAACAACTTCCGAATCCCCTGCCCCTGGCGGAGGTTCCATTTCGGCCACCATGGGTGCTATGGGGGCTGCCCTTGGAACAATGGTTGCCAATCTTTCGAGCCACAAAAGAGGGTGGGATGAGCGTTGGGAAGAATTCTCAGATTGGGCGGAGAAAGGAAAGTATTATCAGGATGCCCTGTTGAAAATGGTTGATGAAGATACCAATGCCTTCAATAAAATTATGGATGCCTTCGGGTTACCCAAGAAAACGGAAGCAGACATAGCTGCCCGGAATGCAGCCATTCAGGAGGCTACCAAATATGCCATTGAGGTTCCTTTCAAGGTGATGCAGTTGTGTTATGATTCAATGGAGGTGGCCAAAGCGATTGGCTGAGTTCGGAAATCCCAATTCAGTTTCTGATGCGGGAGTTGGTGCCATTGCTGCATTGGCAGGTGTGAAGGGGACTTTCCTGAATGTAAGGATCAATACAGGCGATCTTGATGACAAAGCATTCGCTGAAGATATAATTGCCAGAGGATATGTGTTGCTAAAGAAAGCTGTTGAGCGTCAAAAAGATATATTGGATATAGTTGAGAAGAAACTGTAGTTTCTTGAATCCACAATAGTTAAAAAAATAGCCCGAAGATCAATAATCCTCGGGCTATTTTTATATTAATTTTTTAACTGATAATTCTATTTGCTAATAATTAACCTTCCCGTCAGAACAGTTGTTCCATCATTTAAGGTAACTAAATAAACCCCTGCATTAAGTCCCGAATTACTTATATTCAAATGGATGCTTTGTTCCTGGTTCTTAAGGCTTACTGTATATTTTTGTTTTCCCATTAAATCGAAAAAGGTTAAGGTTGCATTTTTGCCAGATGAACTTGGCAAGCTGAATAGTGATTTCATCTTTTGCCGGGTTTGGGAAAACAATCAGGCTGTTTTTGTGTGTGATCTCAAATATCCCACTTTCATCAGTCACATTAATATAAACCTTTGCTATAGCATAAAAGGAAGGTTCGGCTTTGTATTCGATTTTGTAAGCAATGGAATCCATTCCCATAAAGCCGGATGAAGGCAAATAGCTAATTGCATTTGGGTTGGTAAAAGGTATTGATGAGGTTCCCATCGTAGCGTGTTCTTCAATACTAACAGTAACAGGAGCTTGAATAATATCATTATCCAATACGGTGATAATGATGGGTGTGTTAATTGGAGTTTCTCCATTATCGTTAACAGCGATGGGAGGATCTGTTAGCTCAATCAACACGCCCAGGTTTTCAATAAACCGATGGACAAATTGCTGATAATAAACATTGGTGATAGTGGCATCATGGATGATGAGTGTATTTTCATCATTATCGTTATCGGCAGCTGCACTCCAATTATGTGAACCGGTAAGTAACATTGGGTCTGAAAGTGGAGGATACTGATCAACAATCATGTATTTATGATGCAATATTCCTTGTGACACATCATCAAAAGTATTGTGGGTGCCTAAGGATTCTGAAAGAATTGTGTTGACTGTTGAATTGTTATTTCCTTCTGCATTTGTAATAACATTTACTGCAACACCTGCTGTTTTTCTCTCTGCAATTGCTTCGGCCATAAAAATACGCGTCATAAGCATGGTTGAAATGCTAAGGTCGTTATCAGCCGTGTTGATCACATCAACTATTTTGTTATTTACGCCATCGGAAGGGCTGAAATAGCATTCCACATATTTTCCGCCAATCATAAATTCATGCGGAGTATTGTTTCGTTTAGCTGATCCGAACAGGGCATTTGCGGGATTGGGTTCATCTCCGTTTGAACCCCACATCTCCTCGAATTCAATTTCGTATGTTCGGGCAAGGCTTTGATCCTGCACAATGATTACATTGTTCGCATCAAGATTGATTTGCCCGTCCGTAAAGTTTGTGGCTCCTGTCCATACCAAGGGGTCATTGGGGTCATTCGACTGGGCATCGAAAACAATGAATTTGTTGTGCATAATTCCGGTCCGTTGTGATCCGTTAGGGCCAATAAGAACATGGACAGCAGTACCCATTAGTTCGTTAATTCCCTGGTTGTCAGTTGTACCACATCCAATCACTCGCACCCTGACTCCATTGTTGGCTGCTGCGATCAAGGCATTGCTTATATTACTGATACCGGCATTATTAAAATTATAGATGGTGAAGTCAATCGTATATTTCGCTCTTTCAATGTATTTGATGAGCGTGTCATCGATTGTTTCATCAAGGTATATTGCATCAACCCCGTTGGAATAGGACACATCAACCGGACTATTGAAATAGGAAATAATTTCTCCGCTTGAATTCGAAATTGTTGCAAACGATGAGATAGCCGATTTAGCTGTATCTGATCCACTTACTGAGAACGCTTGCACCCAGGTAATTTCGCCGGGGCTTAAATCAGCCAGATAAATATTGTGATTTGTATTGCTCCCACCCAATGAAATATGATTTGTTGTAACAGTTCCTTCTGTTTCTCCATAAAATATTTCCGTTGTCCCTGCAATATTAGTACTCCAGGTAAAGTCAAGCGTAGTTTTTGTGAAATTATTGTTGATCAGGGTACTTGTTAAATAAATTGAGCTGGTCAGGCTAATGTCATTTAAATCACGGGGTAATAACTGATAACCGGCATTGGGATTGCTGTAGTGGAATTGTGAACAAATAGCTGTCAGGTTGACCTCGCCGGAAGGAATAATTGAACCAACCAAATCCTGGCCATTTTTAACATAAATAAAACCCGTTTGGCCACTTGCCGAAAACTCGTATAAGTTATTCCCTGTAAAAGTTTGCCCTGCATCAATGAATTCAACATTATTTATTTTTGCCAGCCTTGCTTCGTATTGCTCCGATATTTGATCCGGAGTCAAGAGGATGGGAGTTGGCACAGGGTTTCCGGTTGAGTTTATAACTACATTGGTAATGGGGTCTATTTCCAGCAATTGGTTGTAGATTTTCAATATTCCGGTTACAGTAATGTTGTCGCCTCTGTTTACGGTGTCCATAACCCCACCGTATGCAGCAATTCCTGCAGTTTCATCCTGGAAATAACGAATAATTCCAAGTTCAGATCCATTGGTTGCGATTCCTGTAACAGTGACCTCTGATCCTATGGGCATTTGGCGTGCCTCTAGGATGGTATTTTGAGATTGGCTTAACAGTGAAACACTGAGTAGTAAAGCAGTAAGAATTAAAGAATTTTTCATAAAAATATAATTAAGTAATAATTAAAATACAAGCTTAAGCGAAACCCTGAATTGACGGGGTGCACCCATGAAAACAGCAGCAGACCGGGCATCAAAAGTATTGTAGGGTTGTTGAATATAGGTGTCGTTGTTTTTAGCATCGGTAATATACATTGAATTCAGGGCGTTTAGCATATCGAACTTTATGGTAAAAGCCACTTTATCCATGGATTTGAACTTAAACCGGTAACCTGAATGAAAGTCCATTAGAAAATAGGCAGGAATTCTCCATGATTCAACAGGATTTCCGAGATCATCAGTTGATTCTTCAGCGTTGAAATCAGCATAGTACCTGTTGAAGTAAGTTCCTCCACCTTCAATGTATAATCCCTTAATTGGTTCGTATCTGAGGCTTGCACCCAATTGGCTTTGAGCGGCATCACCCACATGAATTCCGGTTGCATCAAAACTAAAAACGTAAGCCGGAAGGTTTGTATCGGTATAATACATTTGAAGGTTTTCAATTTTCTTATCCCAAACCCAGTTGCCCAAAGAAATCAATCCCTGAAAGTCCATATTGCGAAGGATCTTATAAATAAAATGCAAGCTCAATCCCCATATGAAGTGCATCCATCCCCGGAATATCACCGTAGCAATTTTCTTCATTGTATTTGGTTCTTACCTGATTTGTTGGTTTGTTTTCCCATTTGGTATAGTAGGTATTGACATTGGCCGAAAACTTCTTGCTGACGTATGAATAACCTAATTCAATCGCTTTAACAAGGCTCGTTTTTGGTAATGGAGTCAGGAAGGAAATTAGCAGTATAGCCCTGAAGTAATATCTAAAGTCTCTTGTTTTGGATAAGAGGCCCAAATTAATAAATACATTACTATGTTCACTCAAATTGTAATTTGCTCCTGCTTTCACAGTGAATCCTGGTTTGTATTTCCAATCGGATTCATTATTCCCAAAATAGTCAATTTTTTTATATCCACTTAATGATCCTGTGAGATTAACGAATGATTTGAAGTTCCCAGTTCTGTATTCAACCTGTGTGAAAAGGCCAGCCCAATTAACCAACCCATCATCATAGTAATAAACTTTGTCACCAACATGTTTAACAGCTAACTGTGGATTCAAGTGTAATCATTGCGTTTGTCATTCTCATCTATGGCATAATCACCTCCCAGCAAATCGGTAATTTCCATATAATGCTCTGCTTTATATGATCTTAAATCAATCCCTCCTGACCAATCAATGTTGTCATTAACTTCATAATTAAAGGTTGATAGCAGCCCATACCATCGGTGGTTATTGTTGCTTTGTACAAGATAATTGGAAGAGTAGTAAAGTTCTCATCGTTGTAGGCAGAATCTATGGGAAGGGTATATCCAAATCCCGTATTTGTGGGTTTAGTATTTTGATTGTACAAACTTTGCCAGTCAATTTGCCCTACTTGATCCTGGCTGTATTTTCCGGGTTGTTTTTGCACTTCATCAGGGGTCAGTAAGTTCGTGTTTTTAAACTGAATCTTGTTCCCTGTCCGCCGCCGTTTCCGATGGAGACATAAAAAGTATTGGATAGCACAAACCGATCGTTTATATTCCATGAATCACGGATGCTAAACTGAGGCTTAAAGTACGTGTTCACCTTTTCATTAAGAACCTCTCTATCAGCATTCGTGTCAATTATCCGGGCAGAATAATCGCTATTCCATTGTTCTGCATCTCGCTCAATGTATCCCCAATGCTGGCTATAGGCTATTCCCCGGTTATTAATAACCGGAAACTCGGAAGAGGAAACACCCTGCTCTTTTGCATAGCTTGTATCGTATGCCGCTATGGATCGTTTGTAACTTCGCTGTGCATGTGTTTGGGGTGCACCGAAACCGGTAAGGCTTGTAATATGGTTACCCCACTTTTTGTCAATTTTCCCAAAAAAGAACCAGGCTTTTACATCGGTTTGGTCAACCCATCCGTTTCCAGTTTTATAAGCACCTGCCAATGTGAAACTCCATCCGTTGTTTAGCTGCCCGGAGGTGAAACCCAGGTTGGTTTGCAGTTTTCCATTATTATCAACGGATTGTTCAATGCTTAAAGAACGTTTGTTTTCTATACCCTTAGTTAAAATGTTCATGGTACCTCCAACTGAAGGGAGTGCAGTTTGGAGCTCCAAGTCCACGTTGAACTTGTATGCTTCTGGTTACTGCCGCAAGCCCAAACCAATTGGACCAGTATACCCATCCGTTTTCCATATCATTCACCGGTATTCCATCAATCATTACGGCAACGTTTCGCTGACTAAACCCTCGTATGGTTATCCGTGCATCTCCGTCTCCACCACCTTGGGCTGTGGCATAAACGCCGGGTGTTTTGTTTAACAATAAAGGGATGTCCTGTCCTGATAATTGTTCTTCAATTTTAGTTGGTAGAAGCGTCGTAAATGCAACAGGGGTTTCTCTTGTACGGGCAACATCACCTATAATGGAAATTTCATCAAGTGTAATGGTTTCCAGGTTGAATACAAGGTTTACAGGTTTGTCAGTTACTGTTATATCCTGTGAAGCGCTTACGTATCCAACATAGGAAACTTCGAGTGTATAACTGCCTTTTTCCAATTGGAGGGTAAACTTGCCATCAATGTCTGTAACAGCGCCAGTGAATGTACCTTTAATTACTACGTTGGCTCCAACAACAGTTTCTCCCAGGAAGGAATCCTTGACCACTCCGCTTATAGTTTGTTTTTGTGCAAAAACGGAAACAGTACATGTAAAAAACAGGGTGAGAATTATAATGAAATGTTTCATATCAAAAAAATTATAAGTCAAAAAACACCTGAAATGAGGTGGGTTCATCAACAGGTGTTTTTTTTGAGCTAAGTAGTCAAACTACCTGATGAGAATTTTTTGAGTCGTGTTCTCGTTGTTCGAGAATGTTGCCTTTACGAAATATATACCGTTAAAACCTTGGTCAATACCAATTTCGGCTTCTTTTTGAGCTGATGAAAATGCTTTATTGTAAACTTCTTTACCCATCAAATCAAAGATTTGGATAAAATTGATTGTTTCATCCGCCGTTATGGTAAACTGATCTGTAGTCACGGATTCGGATATATATTCATTAATACAGTGGATGAAAACTCATTTATAGCCTGGTAATTTGGATCAGCCACACATTTGTGGGTTCCCAGGTTATCCCAGATATCTTTGTAAGAATAATACCCTGAAGTATCTATTTGCGCCGGTACAGTATCCCATTGCATATTCACAATAAAGGGGCTTGGGTTTGTTAAAACACCCTGTATAACATCAGGCTTTCTGACGAGAGAATGGTCGGAAGTCCATGACATCCAAAAGGGGCCATAGGTTGTTCCATCATCTGCATATTTTTGAACGATATAATTGATAACCCTGCCTGTAACAGGATCACCATTTGGGTCGTTATAGGTTAACGTTGAATCCTGAACATACGACCAGCCTGTTTCAGCAGAAATGGCACTACCTTGTCCGATTTCGCCGATAAGGTCAACAGGTGTAACATTCGACATGTCAGCATTTGAGCTTCCCATTGGGGTTTTTACCAAAGCTATGGCATCGTTTCCATTCATGTACGTAGGCGCCGGATAATCATGGTCTAACTGATCAGCAATGCTTGTATTTCGGGGCTGCAAGCCGGCGATGTTGGGGTGCTGGTGGTTTGCCCATTTACAAGAACATGGGTCTGATAAGGTTGCAGGTTCCCACCAAATGAGTTGCACCGCCGGATGTAAAAATTGAGTTTCCGTTGCTAAAACGTAGTACGTAATAATACACTCAGATCAATGGCTTGATCTGTTGGATTGTAAATTTCAACGCCTTTGTTATTGCCACTGCCTTCTATGTATTCTGAGAAAAATAAGTCTGTTTGAGCAGAAATAGAAAGAACAGTAAAAAACAGTCCTGATAAGAGTAAAAGATTCTTCATAATTTTTTTAATTTATTTAGATAATTTTAATGATTGTGATATCTGTAAATAAAATAATTTCCATGCAAATTTACAACTTAATTGCCTAGAATAACAAATGAAATTTGATACTGGTTTTCATTTGTTTATAACTTTTTCCGGTGCATTATACAGGGTATATGTTTTCGAAAGAAAGTTTAAGGTGTTTTTTATTATTCTGTTTGAATTTTTTGGATAAACTTCATTTCCTCATTTGATTCGTTCTTTTAATTATTTTAGCCACTTCAAAAAAATAAACGATGAAAAAGAAACATATTATTGTATTGCTATTGGCCTTGATGCTTTTGGTTTTTTCTGTTTGTTATTTTTCAAAGCAGCAAATGAGGCCACAGGCTGTTGCTATTGGATTTTATAACCTTGAAAATCTTTTCGACACAATCAATGATGTTGGTTTGTTGTTAAGTGAAGAGTTTACGCCCGAAAGCGAAAAGCAATGGACTTCTTCGCGATACCATGATAAACTGGTTAACCTTGCTTTTGTAATTTCGAAAATGGCAACAGATACAGTTCCTGATGGCCTTGCCTTACTTGGTGTTTGTGAAGTTGAAAACCGCGGTGTTTTGGATGATTTGGTTCGGCAACCTTCTATTAAGGGTAGAAATTATCAGATCGTTCATTATGATTCACCTGATGAACGTGGGATAGATGTAGGGTTGTTATATAATCCCCGGTATTTTAGGGTTACTAACAGCAAAACCTATAAATTGACCCTCGCTGATGACAGCGCCTTTCTTTCAAGGGATCAACTGGTTGTTTCGGGATACCTTGAAGACGAGCTATATCACATCCTTGTCAATCATTGGCCATCGCGCAGAGGAGGGGAAGAGCAGAGCCGCCCAAAAAGAAATGCTGCCGGTGATCTATCCCGATACATTGTTGATTCTTTGGTTGCCCTTGATGTTAATGCAAATATTTTGGTCATGGGCGACATGAATGACGATCCGGTTAACGAGAGCATAATTGAGCATTTGGGGGCAAAACACGATCCGCGAAAGTTGGCAGAGGGCGACCTGTTCAACCCCATGCATCAGATTTATAGCAACGGTGAAGGAACACTGAAATTTAAAGGGGAGTGGAATTTGTTTGATATGATCATTGTTTCGAGTGGAATACTGCATGGGGAAGATTCAGAATTTAAATTTGCCAAAGCAGAAATTTTTAATGAAGACTTTTTAAAGCAGAAGGGCGGAGCCTATGAAGGATACCCAAATCGCACTTATGGTGGGAAAAAATACCTTGGTGGCTATAGCGACCATTTTCCGGTATATGTTATTTTAACCAAAAATACCGGTCAATGATTTTTTTTATACAAGATCCATTGGATCATGCAGCCATACTGCAATCAAATATTCTTGCCTGATTGCCAACGCATGAAAAAGCTCCGGGCAGATTCAAATTGTATACGGTAGGTTAATTATTGAGAATTTCCAGGCAACCTTCCATAACCACGCATTACTCCACGTGTGGAATTGGAAATAAAGGCCAGGATTTCATCCCTCTCAGGGGTGGGTTTCATGTTGGCTTCAATGTATCTTACCGCCTGGCTGATGTTATAACCTTTAATGTAGAGAATTCGGTAAATATCCTGTATTTCATTTATTTTCTCGTTGGTAAATCCCCTTCTTCTTAAACCGATTGAATTGATCCCTGCATAAGAAATAGGTTCACGAGCAGCTTTGGTATAAGGAGGGACATCTTTCCTGACCAATGAGCCACCTCCCACGTAAGTGTGGCCACCAATCTTAACAAATTGATGAACAGCGCATATACCCCCAAGTATGGCCCAGTCGCCAATATCAATGTGTCCGGCCAGATTTACAGCATTGCCAAGGATAACATTATTACCAATAAAACAGTCGTGTGCAATATGAACATAAGCCATCAGAAGGCAGTTCTTGCCGATAACCGTTTTCCAGCTGGCAACCGTACCCCGGTTTATGGTAACAAATTCACGGATGGTTGTATTGTCGCCGATCTCAACGGTTGTGTCTTCACCGGCATATTTCAAATCCTGTGGGATGGCTCCGATAACCGCTCCCGGGAAAATCTTACAGTTGTTGCCAATCCTGACTCCTTCCATGATGGTTACATTGGAACCTATCCATGTACCTTCTCCAATTTCAACATTGCGTTCAATATTTACAAAAGGTTCAATAACAGCATTTTTTGCTATTCTTGCTTGTGGGTGCACATATGCTAAAGGTTGATTCATTTCAGATCGTTTAGGATAATTAACTATTGTTTTTTTTGGAAAGTTGGGCAAGCATTTCTGCCTGGATAACTATTTTGGAGCCTACATAACCGTAGCCTTGCATATGGCATAAACCACGACGAATTGGAGAAAGCAGCTTGCAAACAAATACCAGTGTATCACCGGGTACTACTTTATTCCTGAATTTTACATTATCAATTTTTAGAAAATAAGTTACGTAGTTTTCCGGATCATCATACCGGTTCAACGTAAATATTCCCCCTGTCTGCGCCATGGCTTCAATTTGTAAAACGCCCGGCATAACCGGTTCATCAGGGAAATGCCCAACGAAGAAATCTTCATTCATTGTTACGTTCTTTACCCCGATCACATGTTCATCATCCATATCAATGATTTTGTCTATCAAAAGAAAGGGCGGGCGGTGGGGCAACAGTTTCTTTATACCATTTATATCATAAATGGGAGTTTGTTCTAAGTCAAATGGAGGTTTGAACCTGTTCATTTTTTTCTCTTGGATATATTGTTTAATAATTTTGGCAAAAGCCACATTGGCAGCATGTCCGGGTTTTCGTGCGATTATGTGTGCTTTAAGTGACATCCCTGCCAGAGATAAATCTCCAACTACATCAAGAAGTTTATGGCGCGCCGGTTCATTCTCAAAGTAAAGGTCAACATTGTTTAGGATGCCTTTTCTTAACACTTTAACAGCCGGTTTGTTAAATAGCTTTGCAAGGCGGTCAAGTTCCTCCTGGGATATAACACGGTTTACAAAAACAATGGCATTGCTCAGGTCTCCACCCTTTATAAGGTTGTTGTTGAGCAGGTACTCCAATTCGTGCAAAAATACAAATGTCCGGCAATTGGCTATTTCGGTGTTGAAGTCTTCAATCCGTTCAAGCCTTGCATTTTGAGTCGAAAGCACTTCTGTGTTGAAATCAATCATTACCGATACCTTAAACTCATCGGCAGGGATTGCCATTAATTCAGCCTGATTTTCCTGATCATAATAGGTCAGGACTTTATCAAGTTTAAAATGTTCCTTTTCCGCATCCTGTTCCAGTATCCCGGCCTCCAAAAGGGCTTCCGTGAAAAAACGGGAACTTCCGTCTTTGATCGGAGTTTCAAAATTGTCAATTTCAATAAGCAGGTTGTCAATTTTCATTCCGGTTAAAGCTGCCATGATATGTTCAATGGTACTTACGGTTGACCCGTTCATTCCGATGGTCGTACCACGGTTAGTATCAACCACGTGGTCACAGTCTGCTTTTATCAACACGCCTTCTTCGAGATCAATACGTTTGAAGTGGATTCCTGAATTTTCAGCGGCCGGAAGAAATGTAACGTTAACTTCCACTCCCGTATGAAGTCCGGTGCCTGAGATGGTTACAGGTTTTGCGATAGTTCTTTGTTGTTCTCCCATAATTAGCGCGCAAATATAAATATATTTCAAGAAATAAATAGGAAAAGAGTAAAAAACTATTAACCAATTATTTATCAATGGTCAGCCACTTGGAACTACAACAAAATCAGAAATAAGAGTAGATGTTTACTGCTATTGACTATCTTTTTTTTCTTCGAGTTTTTTTGCTGTTTCGTCAAGCCTGGATTTAATTTCATCCAGATTGCGAAAATGAATATATGCTTTTCGGTATTTGGAGATGTCAAAGGCCGGTGAGCCCTGAAGTATCTCCCCACTTTTTTTAACGCTCTTCTGGATGCCTGATTGAGAAGCAATTTTAGTGTCATCTGCGATGGTTAGGTGTCCTATCAACCCAACTTGCCCACCCAGCATGCAGTTTTTACCAATCTTGGTTGATCCCGAAATCCCAGTTTGTGCTGCAATGACTGTATTATTTCCGATCTCAACATTGTGTGCAACCTGAATCAGGTTGTCAAGTTTAGCGCCTTGTCGAATGATTGTAGATCCAAGTGTTGCGCGGTCAATGGTAGTATTGGCCCCAATCTCAACATAGTCTTCGATGATAACATTTCCAATTTGTGCAACTTTCATATAGTTTTCATCCGCCTGGGGGGCAAAGCCAAACCCATCGCTCCCAATAACAGCACCGGCATGCACAATGCAATGATTGCCGATAATATTGTCAGAATAAATTTTTACTCCGGAAAAGAGGGTCGTTTCGTTACCAATAACAGCATTATCTCCTAACCATACCTGAGGGTAAATTTTTGAATTGTCACCAATTTCAACTCCATCACCAATGACGGCAAACTCGCCGATATAAACATTTTTTCCAATCCGGGCTGTGGGTGATATATGTGCTTTCTCCGAAATTCCGGTTTTGTTTAGTTTTATCTGGTTGTACATATTCAAAAGTTGTGCAAATGCCAGGTAAGCATCTGCAACTTTAATCAGGGTTGGTTGTATATCTTTTTCCGGAACAAAATCGTCGTTAACAATAACAATGGAAGCTTCCGTTGTGTAAATATATTGTGTATATTTCGGGTTGGCTAAAAAGGTGAGTGTCCCTTTTTTCCCCTCTTCAATTTTTGAATCATAATTGATCCTGATTTCAGGATTTCCCACTACTTTTCCTTCGATTACCTCTGCGATTTGTTTCGCTGAAAACTCCATGTGTCTAATTTTATGTGTGTTATAGTTGCCAAAATTATATAAAACCAAATAAACCCGATTTCGTTATTTTAATCAGTTATTAACAACTTTCGGATAGCAAATAAAATGTTTGGTAACGGCTTTCGATAAAACAGGAATATCCAATTGATCAGATGCTTCAATAATATCAATGACTTTGCCCGATTTGGTTTTGATATTTATGTTTTCAGATTCCGTTTTGTAAGCGTAATTTGAAGTCGTATCATCAATGAAAAAATAGGTAATTTCTTCGTCTTTCAGGTCATATGTAACTGCAATCTTGTTTTTAATCTCTTCAAGGTAGAAATAATCAAAAGGCTCCCTTTGAATTTCGCATCTGAAAAGATGACGGTTCACAATGCCATTACACAGAGTGGCCAATATTTTATCCTCCTGGTTTGCCCATGATTTTATTGAGGTTAAAATATCGAAATCATCCATCCTTGAAAACATCTCCAGGATCTCTTTATGGGCAACAAAATCTCTGATAGTTACATCTTTTGATAGAAAAAACAACAAGGGTTCTGTTGCAAAAAGTTTAATCCCGTTTTTTACCAGGAACTTGGCTCTTTCAAGTGCCTTTATGAGCATGCTTTCGGCAGAGAGTACCGTTTTATGAAGATAGACCTGCCAGTACATAATCCGGCGGGCAACAATAAATTTCTCGAGGGAATAAATACCTTTGGCTTCAACAACAAGATTGTCGTCAACAATATCCAGCATTTTGATGATCCACTCGGATTCCTATAACACCTTCTGATACGCCTGTGAAAAAACTATCCTTTTTAAATAATCAAAGCCTGTCAATATCCAACTGTCCCGAAACCAATTGGGACAAGAAAACCTTAGGGTATTTATGCAAAAAATATCAATACCTGTTGTCAGAGGCGATAATTGAATAATTCGTTGAGTTTTAACATGAATAACTTGGAAATGTCATTCATGGCTTGTCTGCTTGACAAGTGAATGTTCCAATGCATGTGAAAAAGGCCCATGACAAATATCATGCAGCAGAATTGCAATAAGTGCCCCCTGTTCTTCCTCCATTGATATTTTGTGACCATATACGCTTCAGAACCCCAATTGCCTGTTGCATAAGATGCATAGCGCCCAAAGAATGATGGAAGCGGGTATGCAGAGCACCCGGATAAACTAAATGGGTTAATCCCAATTGCTTGATCCTGCGTAATCTTTGGAAATAGGGATCCTCAATGATATCAAACAAGGTTTCGTTGGGGATATTAATAAATCCATATACAGGATCATTGATGATTTTTCGCTTATTTACTGCTTTTTTGTTCAAGATTGTTTTTTTTGCAAATTTAGTGATAAGTAAGAAGTTATTAACAATTCCTTTTTTTACAGAGCTCGCGTCCATATTAATAGTAAGATACAATGGTTTTATAGCAGAATTCCGCCATTTTTTTATAGCAAATTCTGCTATGCTTTTGCTTATCTACCGTTGTATTTTTACCACCAGAATATTTTAATACCTGCTTCTAAAAATATGCTCTTTGAAAACTGAGATGAAAGAACAACTAAAACCAAATAATTTAAGAAAAGCCCATTTTCGAAATGTGAAAACTCTTTCTTCAATCTCTATCATTCAATGATTAATGCAAAATTAAGAGATGATGTAGTGGAAACAGGGTTTGCGATTTTTTTATTGGTGAACAATAAAAAGCAATTTATTCCATTATTAAACATTGAAGCCTCAATAAGGCAGCAGTTTTGGTTCTGATTTTCTTTCCAACTATTTATGGCTATCTTTATATGATATAATTTTTACCATTTTTTAACACCGCATTGTTATCGGAAAGCGTTAATATTGTAATTGTTTTGTTTAAGTATAAGAAAGGCCAATCCTGTTTTTACTTATTCATAGAAATAGAAGATAAATCATTTATAATTATCTGATGTATGCAAAAAATTAAAATTCTTTGGGTTGTTGACGAGATTGATTTGCTAAAACCACATATAATTTTTCTGGAACAGAAGGGATATGATGTTGATACTTCCAACAATGGATCTGAAGCCATTGATATGGTCGGACCAAACCTTATGACATCATGTTTCTTGATGAGCAAATGCCCGGAATGAGTGGTATTGAAACCTTGGAACAATTAAAGTTGAGTATCAAAAGCCTGCCCATTGTCATGATCACAAAAAGTGAAGAAGAAAGAATTATGGAGGAGGCTATTGGCTCTAATATCGCGGATTACCTGATTAAGCCGGTAAATCCAAATCAGATTCTTCTTACCATTAAAAAGAACCTTGATAATAAAAAGAGCTGGTGAGTGAGAAAACAACATCGCAGTATCAGCAGGCTTTTAGTAGGTTAGGAATGCAAATTTCCGGCAGTCTTGATCATGCTGAATGGGTGGATGTTTATAAGCGATTGGTAAGATGGGAACTGGAGCTTGAAAAATCAAATGACAGCAGCATAAAGGAAATCCTTAATATGCAGAAGCACGAAGCCAACCAGGTTTTTGCTAAGTTCATTGAAAGAAATTACTATGATTGGATTAATGGAAGGCAGGATGAGCGCCCTCAGTTGTCGCATACGATTTTTAAGGACAGGTTGTTTCCTAAAATTGTCATAAGGCAGGCCGTTGTTCCTGATACTGATTGATAATCTGCGTTATGACCAATGGAAATTTATTCAGCCCATTATCGAAGAATATTACCGGATTAAGTCAGACGATGTTTTTTACAGCATTATTCCAACTGTAACACAGTATGCCCGAAATGCAATGTTTTCAGGATTGATGCCGGCAGAGATTGAAAAAAAATACCCTCAGTACTGGACGGGAGAAGATGTGGATGAAACCAAAAATCAATTTGAGGATAAAATTGCTTGGTGAATATTTAAAGCGGTATGGTAAGAATATTGAGTTCAGTTATACAAAAGGTTTTGAGAGCGAGTGTTGGCCGAAACTTCTTGAAAATCTACCCAATTTGATGGGAAACGATTTGAATGTTATTGTTTACAATTTTTGTTGATATGCTCTCTCATGCAAGGACAGAGATGGAGATCATCAGGGAGTTGGCTGACAATGAATCGGCATACCGGTCACTCACATTGCTTATGGTTTGAGCATTCTCCGTTAAAAGAGATTTTTGAATTTATTGCAGAAAAGAAAGCAAATGTAATTTTGACAACGGATCATGGTTCTGTTAAAGTAAGCGATCCTGTTAAAGTAATTGGTGATCGAAATACAAATACCAATTTACGCTATAAAACTGGAAAAGCACTTCAGTATAACCGAAAGGATGTTTATGAAGTCCGAAACCCCGATGATATTTATTTGCCTAAATTAAATGTTAGTTCTTCGTATATTTTTTGCAAACGAAATGACTTTTTCGCATACCCGAATAATTTTAACTATTACGTAAATTATTATCGTAATACATTTCAGCATGGGGGTATTTCGATGGAGGAAATGCTAATTCCCTATATTGAATTGCAGGCAAAGTAGTAATTTTGTATTTGTCGAGAGTTATTTCAGAATCCAATTTGAAACTTAAAACCGCCATGGATTGCTTTGATTGCAAAAGTATCAGTGAGTTAAAAGAGGCTGCAAAATTGCTGATTGAAAAGTACCCTGATTCCAGGGTGTTTGCCTTCGATGGAGAGATGGGAGCGGGGAAAACCACTTTTATTAAAAGCATATGTGATTTTTTGGGGGTAAAAGATGTTGTAACGAGCCCCACCTTTGCTATCATAAATGTTTATAAAACCAATGGCGATGCCGAAGTTTTTCACTTCGACCTGTATCGGCTGAAGTCAATTGAAGAATTTTTTGATATTGGTTATGAGGACTACTTTTACGGTGATTCCTATTGCTTTATCGAATGGCCGGAAAAGGTTGAAGAATATTTGCCGGATGGCACGATTCGGGTGAACATAGATACGGAAACTGACAGTGAGCTTCGCAGAATTTATTATTGATCGGTATTTATATTTCATGGTTGCATTTTACTGAATTCTGTGTTCATTGTTTTAATTATGCTTTCATAAGAATTCATTCCTGAAGAATTCTATTGCAACTTAAAGGAATCTTTACTATTTTTAGCCCTGCAAAAGAAGCACATCATCCTATGAATACTGAGCAAAACGGATTTATTAAATTCTCTGAAGGGGGAAAATTAATGCCACAGGAAGAAATTCTTGACTTTAACGCACGGCATAGTAGCCTGACCATTGGCGTCCCCCGCGAAATGTCTTATCAGGAATCGAGGATTCCCTTAGTGCCTCAGTCGGTTGGTTTGCTTGTGGCCAATGGGCATAAAGTTGTTATTGAGTCGGATGCCGGCAAAGCTGCCCAGTTTCCCGATCATGAATTCAGCGAAGTGGGAGGGCAAATTGTATACGGTGCGGATGAAGTTTATAAAAGCGATATTATCATTAAGGTTGCACCCCTTTCAATTAAGGAAATTGAATTGCTAAAGTCTCACCAGACTGTGATTTCGTCTGTTCATACATCAGGCCGTTCAAGGGAATATTTCGAAAAATTGATGAACCGGAAAATGACCATGCTTGGGTATGAATTTATTCAGGATAAAACGGGCTCATTTCCTGTTATCAGGGCAATGAGTGAAATTGCCGGCACAGCTTCCATATTTATTGCTGCTGAATATCTGGCCAACAATGAGTATGGAAAGGGCAACCTCTTTGGAGGGTTTCCCGGGATTTCCCCAACCGAGGTTGTTATTATCGGCTCAGGCACGGTGGCTGAAAATGCTGCACGGGCTGCATTGGGGCTGGGTGCAATTGTGAAGGTCTTTGATAATTCAATTTACCGCTTAAGGCGTTTGCAAATGCGATCAACTCCCGGGTTTTTACTTCCATAATTCAGCCAAAGGTTTTGATCAAAGCATTAAAAACAGCAGATGTGGTTATTGGGGCTATTCATTCAAGCGAAGGAATGTCGCCTTGTATTGTTACTGAAGAAATGGTAAAGCAGATGAAAGGCGGAACTGTAATGATTGATGTAAGCATTAATGGGGTGGATGTTTTGAAACTTCGAAAATTACCAATCATAAAGACCCCGTTTTTAAAAAATATGATGTCACGCATTATTGTGTTCCGAATATTGCTTCGAAGGTGCCGCATACAGCCTCTTACGCTCTAAGCAATTTTTTAACCCCAATTTTATTGAAAATTGGTGATATGGGTGGCATTGAAAGCATCCTTAAAGTGGATTATGGAATGCTTCAAGGTGTTTACTTATTTAATGGAACATTAACGAAACCCTATATTGGCGAGTACTTCACATTGCCTTATCAGAATATTGAATTATTGATTGCCGCTCTGCGCTAATTCAGGAATTTTTTCTTCTTACAATTCCCAATCTTCTTCCATGTCCCAATTGCCCCTAATGGTTATAGTAACTGGAAAGAAATCTACCCTTTCGGGTTGGATATTGTATATGTAATCCCCTGTATCCCAAATACCGTTATGGTTATCATCGTAAATTACCTTCACGTTGTAATCACCCGGGTTTATATATTCGAAGCGAACCAGGCCATCTTCCATTAGTGCTTTTTCCTGGATAACCTGATCCTTCTTAATCAATTGAATGATATGATTACTTCCCGGATTCAATAATGTAATATTGATGTACAAATTTCCATAACTATCCAGCGATTTGGCTGTAAACTGAACAACCAATGTGTCGTTTGACTGGCCATGAATATCAAAGAATAAGCTATCCGGAATGATCAATTTGTATTTCGCTGATTCCTGCCATTTATAATCAACCGAAAGCTTTCTGTTGATACTATCCGAAAAAGCATAGCCTGCCTCCACAGGTATTGAATCATGTTCAAGCAATTGAATTTTTGAGAAATCAAATTTTTCAACAGGATACCCAAAAGTAAAGTCGATCGGTTTGCTAAGTTCACACGTTTTCCCTTTAAGCCCGGACCTTATAATCAGGGCTTTGAATTCTGCTGTGTCTTTCTTTTCTTTCCGACCCGTAACCCTTTTCAGAATTGACATATTGATTGTATCAAGAACGGAGTTGTTATCACTGATTTCAAATTCTAACGAATCTTTATCAACATCACGCAGCCAATAGATCAATGTATCCCTGGTTTCATTCATCTCTCTTCTAAACCAGTTAGCATCAGGGTTCAAATCCAATGCCCGGATTTGGGCATTGGAAGTTGGTATTTTAAAAACAAAATTGATTTGATTCTCCTTGGCTACAATTGCTTTCATAAATCGCTGCAGGGAATCAATTTCCTGGAATAAGGCCATTTCAAAATTCTTTATTTGAGACAGGCCTTCTGTTGGATTGATAACGATGTTGTTGATGGTGGAACTCGAATCATTTAGCATTGTGTCATTTCTTAAGCTATCAGCAACTACAGCTTCAATAAAATAGGGCTCAACAAGGCTATCAATAAAAGCAATTTGTTCATTGGGCTGGTCGTAAATAAGGTTCCCGTTTACATCATGCAAAGCAAATAATTTGAATTTTTTCCCGGAAGGTTATTTAAAGTAAAATCGCCGTTTTCATTTGTTTTGGTCATGAAGTAAGGCTTAATAAAGTAAGGAAGGGAGTCGAAAACAAGAGTATCGTTGTTATCAAGATACAACATTACATTTGTAATTTCAGGAGCGGAATTGTCAAAAGCATTGTAAATATTTCCTTTTATCGAAAGCGAATCGAGGATATTGCCAGTAGAAAAAATGTATTGAAAATTGCTGAGGGGGTTGCCTTCGGTGATGTCAACAATGGAGTTGCCAAAAAAAATATTGTAAGTAGTTTCAGCAAGCAATTCCTCATCAAATTCAATAATTATTGATTTTCCCTTGATTTTAACCTCAGGGTTTTTCTTCATGGGAGGTGATACAATAAGCTGGTTGCTCAGGTCCTTGACTTCCACATATTCATCGAAATAAATTCGGACCTTTTTTTCGCTGAAGTTTCGGGTAAAAAGCGGCGGGCTTGCACTCAGCATTTTGGGAGGTTTTGTGTCCTGAGGCCCACCTGTCGGGGATACCGGATTTGCACAAAATGTCAAAACAAAACAAGTTGTAGCAATGAGTATTACATTTCCTATTTTAATCAATTTTCTCAAGGTCAATTTTTTGAATTGCAAAAATGGTAAAATTACGGGAATAGAGATGTTGAAAGCGATTTAAAAGCAAATCCTTTATTGATAAAATGGTCAAGAAAACGGGGCAATGCATATTCTACCTTTTCAATGGTTTTTGAATTGTCATGAAAAACGATGATGGATCCCTGTTTGGTATATTTGATGGATCGTTTCAACATTCGTTCCTTCGAAACCTTCCTGTCAAAATCTCCCGGAATTACTGACCACATGATGATTTTATAGTTGTCTTTTAAAATGTTTATTTGCTTTCTGGTAATTTTCCCGTAAGGTGGCCTGAATAATTCACTGTCAAAAATATTTCTGAATTTGTTGATGTCCTGAATAAAGGTATCTGTACCCTTCGACTCCATCTTCAGATGACTGTACGAATGGTTTCCAAGAGTGTGCCCAGCGCTGATTATTTGATTTAGAAGTTCGGGGTTTTCCTTTGCTTTTTTACCCGTGCAAAAAAAGGTAGCATTTGCATCGTACTTTTTTAATATTTCTAAAATTGCAGGGGTGGAAAACCTTTCAGGGCCATCGTCAAAAGTGAGAAAAATCGTTTTATCCCTGACAGGGATATCCCAGATCATATTCTTATATATAAGTTTCGCTATTTTGGGAATCCTTACAAAATACATCTCAATAATGGTTAAACATTGGAGGGCAGTTCAAGGCCATATCCAGATTTTTTATCTTCTCGTTTAAGCAGAATAGCAAAAAGAAGGCCGAGTATACCTAAAAATGCAAGCATTAATATGGCGTATGTGTAATCGTAGGAAGCACTACCACCGGCAACCAGGTCGGGTGTTATCCCCGGATTTGTGCTGTCGAGAACAATTCCTATCAGTAAAGGAAATGCCCATAACCCCAGATTTTGAATGGCGAACATTGTTCCGTAAGCAGTACCAATTCTTTTTTCATCTACAATTTTAGCAATCGAAGGCCACATAGCAGCGGGTACCAGCGAAAAAGCAATACCGAGAACCACCATTAAAGGAATGGGCGATATCATGGTAAAGGCAAAAGATAGATGAACAATGACGATCAGTAAGGAGCCCAAAATCATCAAACTGGCACTCCGGCCCCGTTTGTCAACGAACAGCCCCACCAAAGGGGTGAAGAGTGTTGTCCCTACCGATAGGAGGGAAGCAATTTTTCCGCTTATTTCCTGGGTAAACCCAAATTTATTTAAGAAAAAATCGGGTGAAAATGATTGAAAAGGAAACACAGCAGAATAAAATGTCATGCATAACAATGTAACAAATAAAAAGGAACGGTTGGTTAAAAGCTTCACCAGATCCTTTGGGTGAAATCGTTCATCGTCACTCAATAAGCCGGTTTGCTCCGTTTGCCTGTCCAGTCTTAAGTCAAATAGGGTATAGATCAAAAAGGCCAGCAAAGCAATGAGCATTAAAATTGCAGCAAACCAAATGGCCATATTCCATGAGGATGCATTTGCGGCAATAATGGGTGAGAAATAAAATGCAGCCCAGGAACCGGCCCTTGCAATCCCAATCTTAAACCCAAAAGCCATTGCCAGCTCCTTCCCCTTAAACCATTTAACAATAATTTTACTTACGACAACAATACTTGTTTCGGCCCCGAGCCCAAAAAGGAATCGTCCCAACAACATCATTTTCAATTCGGGCGAATATTTGGGAAGGAAAGAACTCATAAATGCATTTCCAAATCCGCCATTCGTATAGTACTGGCAGGCCCCATAAGCGGTAAGCAATGCCCCGCCTGCCATCAGGAAAATAAATAAAAAGCCGGTCCGGCGGATGCCCAATTTATCCAGTATAATTCCGCCCCATATGCACATCAATAAAAATATATTGGGAATGGAATATGCTGAAACAAATAATCCAAAGTCGGTGTTGGTGAAATGAAAATTTTCTTCAAGTGTTCTTTTCAGTGGTGAAATTGCATCGTAAAAATAATAATTGGCTGCCTGTACGAATGCTACCAATAATAGCATTCCCCACCTGAATGCAAGGTTATCCTTCAATGTATGAGTATTGCCTGTCATAGATTTTTCTTCAAACTGTTATTATTGAGAATCGCCAAATTTAACAAATTATGCTATTCACGTGATGTTGTAGAAAAGTAATAATACTTTAATGATACAGTGTAAAGTGTTTTTTTATATTTTTGAAGCACAATAAATGCAAGGGTATCAATATTTGCATCAGGTCACTAATCAATTATTGTAAAAGCCGTAATAGTAAATATTTTCAGGCATTTTAGAATTATGATACTGTTTATCTGACTAAATCAAATGGTTAGTCTTTTTTGCCATACACTACGATATAGATTCGTATTTGTTGGCAGCAGATAAAATTGCATAATGACAAGGAGATTTATTGAAAAAATAACATTTATAATAATTATTATCCTTTTTCCTTTGTTTATCATTGGGCAAGGAGATGATTATATATGGGTCGGCGGTACAGGCAACTGGTCGGATGAAACACATTGGGTTTCCGCGAACGGAGGCATTCCCGGTCAGGATGATAACGTCTTTTTTAATGCAAGTTCATTTACTTCCAATAATCAAACAGTAACAATTGATGTAGAGGCGTTTTGTTTTAGGATGGACTGGAGTGGTGCAACCAACCAACCCATACTCAGCGGAAGCATGGATATTCATATTTTTAGTTCCATCATTTTTTCCCCCCTTGTCAATGTTACCTATTATGGTGATATTTATTTGGATGGGACAGGCTTTGATCAATCTATTCAAAGTGCTGGCGTTACTTTAAATTCAAATATATATTTTGAGGGTATGGGTATCTGGAGTTTATCCGGCGACCTTGATGTTGGAACAAAAAGCATTTACTTCAACAACGGTTCCTTAAACACTTTGGGATATATGATTTCATGCGGGTCATTCTATTCTACCACCTCAAACAGCAAAGCCCTGAAACTGGATGAATCTGTCATTCGAATACATGGGTTGAACGGCGTTTGGCAGGTAAGTAATAATTTGTATTTCATTAAAGATGAATCGGTAATCGAATTTATTCAAAATAGTTTTGTGTCGACCAATATATTTGATGGTGGAGGTTTAAGTTACAATAGGGTTGTTTTTAGAAATAGTGCCACTATTCTGGGAAATAATTCTTTTGAGAATGTTTATTTGCATGCCGATTGTGATTATGTGTTTCAGGGAGGGAGTACTCAAGTCATTTATGGTGGTCTGCATGCCAGGGGTTGTGCAGGATTAATATTTTGGAGGCGGGGCTTCGACGACTGCAAAGATCGTTCATAACAATGCTGATATTAATATTTCTGTTCAATTTCATTGCGTTCCATTGAAGCTAATTCAGATTCGGGTTATGCTTTCAATACCTGGCATTCCATCGTCGATAAAGGGGGCAATTCAGGATGCAATATAAGTGCTGATAGCAAGGAAATGTATTGGATAAACTCTTTGAAACAGACGATACCGCCTCACTGGACCTCCACTCCGGTTAATGAGGATTGCGATTGCGTACCGATTTTTACCACGATATTATATATTTAACAATGCTTCTTTTGATGGAAATGATACTGTGATCGTTGGCTTGGCTGAGGTTAGATGCAATAGCCTTGAGAGTGGTCAGAACACGAGGCCCCCATTTTTAAAAACGGAATTGCAACTACCCGTTTATCAATTCATGGTTCACTTGAGTTTCTGAGTATATGAATAATGGCTGACAGTATTTTGTGATTTTAGGGATTCGCTGGGAGGAAAGCACATCACTGCAGCAATAAGAAATTTTAAAGGATCTGTATTTTATTGGAAATGGCGGATCACAATCATTAAATGACAAGAACTGTATACAGAGGGTGCAATAAGTATTATAAAGGAACTTTGCTAATGACAATTATATTTCATGTGCTACCTTTCATTCTGATTCCGCCTATAACCGTATTCTGAATTTAGGATCATCCCTTTTGCAAATTCAAGCAACAATCCTATCCGGCCTGGAGTGTAGATAATTTGAATTTTACATTAATGCTAAATAACTCCATTATTTGTGGTGTTTGTGTCGAACTCAATATAGTGGTGGCGATACCATTCAGTTTAATGACGTTATTTTTCTGATGATAGAGGATCAGCCCGACACAATACTTTTTTCGGATATTTATGGTGCTTTCCGAAAAGTAACCTATAACAACAATGCTTATATTGATAGGCCCTTAATTCATTCAATGCACCGTTTCATGTACTCCCACGGTAACTATACCATTGCCACAGGTAGTAATCAAACTGTTCATTTCGATATTTACATCCGTCCGGCGTTGCTTGATGGGCTAATGTCATTTCAATCAAAACCAATGGCATTCGAGGCCGATATTATTCAAACAATGACCTTATGGTTAAATTATACTGCTATCACCGATATCAATGTATCCAGGCGCTTCTTTCATAGCTCAAAACTCAATCGATCTGGAGCAACCATTGGAACAGGACACAATCTCCAGTATCGGCGGGAAAGTTGTATTGGGTTAATGATGAAGGCAGTGGAACGATCCATGCATTGGGATACTATCAGTGGCGACCCTGGTGGAATAACTTGCATCCCAACTCCATTTGATGTGTGTGATATTTGACGAAAATAGTTTTCAGCACTGGAACAAACAGTTAGTATTCAGCAGAACAGTACTTCTTTCGCGTCTGGATTGGTCGATGCAAATTATATCTGAATTTTTGAGGATTATAGCGGTGCATCCCTGAGGATTTATGAATCCATAGGATGAATCCTGAAATGAATTTTACGTTCCCGGGTCTGTTTATTTTGGATCATTGATTCCGAAGAAACCATTCAAACAGATGGTGTAAAGTTTCACAATACGAGTAACAATGTCTTTTTTGAAGTGGAATAGGTGGTGAATGGACTTTAATAGATAACCCCGGATCTGGGTGCTTCGCCGGACACTGATAATATTATTTATTTCTACAATGGTTCCATTATAATATGTACAGATGGGCAGGATATTGTTTACCATAGTTTTCAATCACCTGTGACGAATGAACGGGTTCTTAATTTGAATAACTCTACAATTTACTTGTATGATGGATGGCACGTTCATGGCAACAACTTTACCGTAATGGAAAACACATCAAGCATAATACTTGAAACAGGTATTTTTTGATCAAAATAATGGGTTCTACACACCTATCTTAATGTGGATTTTATTTCTATGAAGTTCCCGGACAAATCTTGCTGACAGAGTCTGCGGATTCTACTTTGTTTAATACAGTAACTTTCAATAGCGAAGGTGCTTTGGTTGGTAACGGTGGTAGTGCCTGGGCTCATAAGGTTATATTTGACGGGAATGGGAAAATCAATGCCTCATTTTCCGAAGAAGTGAATGTTTACAGTATTGACAGTTTATTTTTTAACTCCAATGGATATGTTTATGGACATGACACGGCATCCATGGTGCGTTTTGCTTCTTTTGGGTTGATTGAAGGGCGAGGAATTTATAAAGCTGTTTTGTTTGAGGATGATGGTAATATATTCAGAAACAATTCTTTTGATACACTTACATTCTCACCGGGCCATACCTATATTCTTCAAAACGACAGTGTTCAAACCATAGTTGATTCATTGCATATTGTCGGCAATAATTGCGAATCAATTTATTTACAATCTTCCGGTGCAAACCAGGCAGTAATTTTTAAAGAATCGGGTTCGGTTTATGGCAATTTCATTGAAATGACAAGCATCCGGGCAGAAGGAGGTGCGGTATTTGATGCCGGCCAGTTCAGTCTTGATGTCAACAATAGCAACAATGGATGGGTTTTTTATGATCAAACATTGAACTATAGTCTTGGCGAGGATCAGAAAATGCTGGAAGGGGATACAATTTTGCTTTGTTCAACAAATTTTAATGGTAACAACAATTCTTTATACGAATGGAAAAATTGCAATACAGGTGAGGTTGTGGGAACCGATTCATGCTATTTGGCTGTTGAACAAGGTGATTACTGCCTTACTGTTTTTTATAACGAGGGCCCGGGATGCTATAAAAGTGATGATATATATGTAGGATGCTATCTTAAGCTCGATATTGACACTTCGCTTGTTAGTTGTTACGGTTATTCCGATGGATGGATTGAGATAAATGTTGAAGTCGGAACAGATCCCATTCAGTACGAATGGTATAAAGACGGAAACCTGTATGCCGAAACGAAAGATATTTATGAATTGCCTGCAGGTAATTATGTATATCTTTTCAAGGATGTAGAGAATTGTGTTTCCAATGATACAGTGATGATAACTCAGCCTGACTCCCTTACTATTGAACATGTCGTAAAGGAAACCTGCTTTGCAGAACAAACAGGAACTATCGACATTGCCGTTGAGGGGGGTACGCAACCTTATTCCTATTCCTGGTCGAACGGCAGCAATGAACCTGACTTGATGAATTTACCAGCCGGTGTTTATTCAGTTATTGTAACCGATCATCACTCGTGCCCTGAGGTATATGATACCATAACCATTGTTGAGTTGGCCCAGATCGAGTTTGAGTTGGAAGGAACCGATTTGATTTGTTATAATGATAGTACCGGAAAAATTAATGTTGCCAACCTGATTGGAGGAACCGGAGTATATGATGATTTCGTCTGGATGATGAATGAACAACTCTTTTCGCAAGGAAAGCAAGATATTGATACCCTTAGTGCAGGTAAATACACGTTGAATGTAATTGATGATCTGGGTTGTAATGCAAGCAACGAAATTACGATTGCCCAACCCGAACCCATCATTTTAGACCTGGAGGCCATAAATGGAAATATCAGTCTTGGTTCAATTGACCTCACCGTTACGGGAGGAACTTTACCCTATGAATATTTATGGTCAACCGGTGAAATAACCGAAGATATTGATCCACTCGGAGGGGGAATCTATACGGTAGAGGTTACCGACGGAAACATGTGCAAATCAGCAGGGAGTGTTTTCGTGGAGGTCCATTATCGGATTTATGCACCTACTGCATTCTCACCCAATGGAGATGGTATGAATGATGAATTTAAAATCTATGGGTTGGGTACCGATTTGCGTCAATTTGAATTAACCTTGTTTGACAGGTGGGGAAATGAAGTTTTTAAAACCAATGATGCGGAGAATTACTGGAACGGCCGATTCCATAATTCAGGAGAGGCTTGTCCGATTGAAGTTTATACATGGATGGCAAAAATCACTTATTCAACCGGCGAGGCAATCATTGATAAGGGAAATGTTTCATTGTTAAAGTAAAAAGGTTGGCTCCAACGAACCAACCTTATATTTTGTGCTTATTAAAGCATTAGTGATTTGCAAGATAATTTGCTACACCATCGGCAGTTGCCTGCATCGCATCATCACCCGGATGCCAGTCGGCGGGACAAACTTCACCATGCTCTTCAAAATACTGAAGTGCATCTACCATTCTGATGGCTTCATCAACACTTCTTCCAAGCGGAAGGTCGTTAATAACCTGATGACGGACTACACCTTGCTTGTCAATTAAAACAACCCTCTGTATGCAACAGGTTCTCCATCAAATATTGACTGATCGTCTTCCTCATCGTAATCATATTCACCTGCCAGTACATCGTAATTTTCTGAAATGGTTTTGAAAGATCGGATACCAATGGGAATTTTACCTTTGATTCCACCGTCTTTTAATTCTGTGTTGAGCCAGGCCCAATGCGAAAACTTGGAATCAACAGAACAACCAACAACCGCTACATCTCGTTTCTCAAATTCGTCCATTTTCTTTTGGAAAGCCAATATCTCTGTTGGACAAACAAAAGTAAAATCCAAAGGATAAAAGAAGAAAATTACATGTTTTTTGCCAATGAACTGTTCCAATGAAAATTTTTCAACAAATTCACCTCCGTTTACAACTGCATCCGCTTCAAACAAAGGCGCTTTTTTACCTACTAATACTCCCATTTTTAATATTTATTTGGTTAACACTAATTTAATTTCTAAATAACAAAGCAAAGATATACATTTTGTAACATCTTTATTGCTCGCAATTTAATTTGATCAGTAATTTAATTTTAAAACAATGAAAACAATGAATTGTTTAACCATTGTACAAAACTAATTAAGGCCATTTTTTCGGGATAGATTTATGCAATTTCATATACAATTGACCAACACCATTTACAATAATGAAAGAGCAACTGGCCGGTGCGGATTATCCACTCATGGTATGTTAAACCCACCATCAGAAATAGAAGAATGAAAGCGAAAATGAATAATATCCGTTTTTGCTTGCCAAAAGTTTCTTTTTGGGCATACCGGTTTTTCGTTATTTCCTGTTGGTATTCCGTCATGGTTTCAGGATTATCAATAGAATAACGAAAGAACCTGATTTTAGGTGTGTTAAAAATTGTTAAGAGACGTTAAGGCCGTGTTAATCTATTCATATTTGATGGCTTCTACCGGTTTTTTGGCAGCTGTTGAAAGGGATTGATAGGTTATTGTCAGTAAAGCAATAACGATCGAAATAAGCAAAGCCATACCAAAAATGTCAGGGCTTATTTGGGTATGATATACATAGCCGTCAAGCCAATCCTTCATGGCAAACCATGCAACAGGCCAGGCTATCAGGTTGGCGATGAGTACCCAAATTATAAATTCGCGGGAGATCAGGGAAACTATTCCGGAAGTACTTGCCCCCAGGATTTTCCGAATGCCTATCTCCTTGGTGCGTTGCTCAGCCATATAGGTTGACATGGCAAAAAGCCCAAGGCACGAAATGAAAATAGCCAGTATGGCAAAATAACCAATAATCCGAATCAGCCTGGCTTCATCGGTGTAAGCGTTCTCATATAATTCCTTAAGCAATTTAGGCTCGTACGGAAAACCCGGAGCATTGCTTGTCCATATTGTCTCCAGTTCATCTTTTACCTGAGCATACTTTCCGGCCCTTGTTTTAACAAGCATTAACCGGCAGTTTTGGGGAGCATAGTACATCGTCATCAGGTCAATACCCTGCTGCATGGGTAAGTGGTGAAAATCTTTTACAACACCAATGATGTGATACCTGTTGGCTTCACCATCACCCCACGATAACCATTTACCAACCGGGTTTTCAAGGCCAAAAGCTTTTGCGGCCGTTTCATTTATCACCACTGCCGATGTATCGGATTGAATTTCTCCCGCGAAGAAGCGGCCATCCCTCATTTGCATTCCCATGGTTTCAATATAGTTTTCATCGGCAAATGTAAATCCAACAATAATGTCGTCTTCCGTATTTTTACCTTCCCATTCTATTCCGCCGCTGTTGCTGCCTATATAAAATGGAATTGAGTTAGCCCGGCTAACATTAAGAACATTTGGGTTACTCAGCAAATCGTTTTTTAAAACATCATATTTCTCAAATGCATTTCCCCTGAGTGTCATCAGGCTTACATCATTCAAGTCCATGCCAAGCTTATTGTTGTGCAGGTAATTGAGCTGTCGCTTAACAACAATGGTGCTGATAATCAGTCCAACAGATAAAACAAATTGAAAAACCACGAGGGACCTTCTGAAGTAAAAATTACCTTTTCCTTTATTGATTCCATTACGCATAGCCTTTGCCGGATTAAATGCAGAGAGGTAAAATGCAGGATAGCTTCCTGCCAGTACGCCAATAATAAGGGTTGTGCCTATCAACAATAACCAAAGGCTTACATCTGAGAAATCAAAAACCAACTCTTTTCCGACCAGGAGGCTAAACCAGGGAAGTAATACTGACACAAGAACAATGGCTATTAGCATGGCACAAAATGAGATCATCAAGGATTCACCCAGGAACTGGCGGATAAGGTTTGAGCGATCAGCACCAACGGATTTGCGGATGGAAATTTCCTTTGCCCGTTTAGCCGATCGGGCGGTTGCAAGGTTCATGAAGTTGATGCAGGCAATCAGAATGATAAATATTGCAATTGCTGAAAAAATGTAGATGAACTGTATATCTCCCCGGCCATCCCTGTACGAATACAGGTGGATTTTCTCCAGAGGGAAAAGAAACAGGTCAATATCGCTGTCATAATCATCATTTCCTTCGGCAAGGCTTCTTTCACGGCCTTTGTTTTCAAGAAACTTATTGATCTTTTTGTTTACATCCGGATAACTTGCGTTTTCCATTAGTTCAATGTATACATAATACGAGTTCCAGCCGTATTCATCAATGGATTGTCCCATCTCTTCTATGTTCCTGAAGGGGAAACAGATGTCAAATCGAAAGGATGAATTTTCAGGGATTTCTTCGATGACTCCGGTAACTTTAAATTCAAGGTCATTATTTAGGGTGATGATTTTACCCATTGGATCTTCACTCTCAAATAGCTTTTTTGCCATTTTCTCTGTGATAACGATGGACTTTAATTCTTCAAATACATGACTGGGGCTTCCCTCGATAAAATCAAAGTCAAACATCTCAAACAATTCCGGATCTGCCAGCCGAACCTCCTCTGTAAATACCTTATTGCCATAATTCACCGTCATTGTCATGGAATAAAACATAAAGGAGTTTTTAATTTCCGGTATTTCGTCCCTGATGTCTTTTGCAATTGGCCCGGGCATGCAGGTTGTGGTTAGGGGGCCTGATGCATAATGTTGTGTTTGTACAAGGCGAAACAGCCTTTCGTATTTAGTATTGAACTTATCGTAGCTCAATTCGTGCTGGACCCAAATGTAAATTAAAATTGCGATTGCCATGCCAATAGCTAGTCCTGCAATATTAATGATGGAGAAACCCTTTTGTCTGACAAGGTTTCTGATGGCATAAATGAAATAATTGCGAATCATAGTCTAAACCGGTTGTTATGTAAATATGACTAATTGAAAAACCAATTGTTACAACCAATGTTGCTTTTTTAATTATTCGGCGTGGCCGGCCTCATTTTTAACAAACTAAATTAGTTGTTTAATAAGGATCCCTGACAAAAATCGAAACCATGCACCTCGAACAGAAAACGATATAAATTTCCAAAGCTCCTGGCTCCCGGTTTTCCAGTGCCCGCTATGTAAGATTTAAAGTTATTCAGCATGATCTTTATTCCCATTACCAACAAATTTGTATTTCTCACATTCGCGGCAATAATTTTTATATCTTTAAGCAAATTTTTTACCATGACCGAAGAGTTTCTGAGCTACCTGTGGAAATTCAGCCTGTACGATAAAAATATTCCGCTATCATCGGGCGAAAGCTTTCATGTGATCAATCCCGGATCAATAAATACCGATGCAGACCCTGATTTCTTTCTTGCTAAAATAAGGATAGGGGAGACCCTGTGGGCCGGCAATATAGAAATCCACGTAAAATCATCCGACTGGATCAGGCACGAACACCAAAAGGACGATGCTTACGATAACATCATTCTGCATGTGGTTTACGAGAATGATATTTCCATCAAAAGAAAAGACGGCAAGGAAATCCCTGTGTTTGAGTTAAAAGATCATTTTCCCGAGGCCCTCTATGCCAAATACCTTGATTTTATAACCAACCTCAACTGGATTCCCTGCGAGAAGGTGCTTTATCAGGTCAACCGTTTTGTTATCAATAACTGGATTGACCGGGTATTGGTCGAACGGCTCGAACACAAAGCAGCCGAAATTGAAAAGCAATATGCCTGCAATGGAAATAACTGGGAGGAGACTTTTTACCAGTTTCTGTGCCGTAACTTTGGTTTTAAGGTCAATTCAGTCCCTTTTGAATTGTTGGCGAAATCACTGCCCTTGAAATACCTTGGCAGGCATAAAGAAAACAAGCTCCAGATCGAAGCCATGCTTTTCGGACAGGCAGGGCTTTTATCCGGAAAGTTTAACGATGAATATCCTGAAAAGCTTTTGAAAGAATACCAATTTCTGAGTAAGAAATACAACCTGAAACCCATTGATATTCACCTCTGGCGGTTGTTGCGCTTAAGGCCGGTCAATTTTCCAACCATCCGGCTGGCTCAATTTGCCGATCTGGTGTTTAAATCTTCACACCTCTTTTCCAAAATACTGCAGACGGAAACGCTCGATCAGCTAACGGCAGATTTTAATGTTGGTGTTTCGGAGTATTGGCAGGCACACTACATATTTGATAAACCCTCTGCGAAAAAGAAAAAGGAACTTGGCAAAAGCGCCATTAACCTGATCATCATCAATACCATTATCCCCTTTCTTTTTGTTTACGGCACCACTCGAAACAACCCAAAGATCGTTGACCGTTCCTTAAAATTCTTAGACCAGATACCCGGTGAATCCAATGCCATCATCAGTCGTTGGAAATTACTTGGGATGAACGTCCAGACTGCCTTCTATACACAAGCCTTGATTTTTTAACCAACGAATACTGCAATAAAAAGAAATGCCTGGATTGTGGAATTGGGAATGACATTTTGAAACGTGCTGTCAAGGTAAATAAGTGAATTTGTGAAAAAGCAAATAGGAAATTGTTCGTTCAGGTATTCGGAAACTTTGGATATTTGAAATAGGGATATTGAAATATGATATTTGAAATGGGATATATGATGTATGATGTTTTGACAGCTTCAAACTCTGAATTATATTTGGTAATTTAAATTCTTTGAATTAATTTGGCGGTGCCAAAAAGGTAACGAACAATTGGCCAAACTACTAAGCACTCAGATCACTAAAAGCAACTGTAGCCGTTTTTTGAATGCAAAATTAGTAACTTTGTTTTAATTTGCAAAAAAAAATGAAAAAAATAAAAGCCGTACGCACAACAGGCGGTATATTTTATTGCCGAGATAGTGCGGGTTTCAGCGTTTCTACATCTAATAAACTTTCGTGTAACTTGACAGGACAGTGCTTCGAAATCGGCAACAAAAACATACCGCCAATCCGTTGTGCGTCAGCTAAAAAGAAGACACCCACGATGGAAATACTCCCTGACAAAAAAGAATTGATTATGAAGGGTGGAACTTTTCAGGAACAACTTTCAGCATTTCAATAAAACATTCTTCCCATTGACTTGGAGATAGATTCACGATTTTTAAGTTCAAATTAATTCCAAATTTTTCGGAAATCTCATTAACCTGACTTTTTCTGAATATTAATTTTAAAGCCGTTCTGACAGATAAATTAGGTTTTTGTAACAGAAAGGATAGGAAATTTAAATATTTGACTTTCTGATTAAAATCAATATGTAAAGGTTTTCGTTCAATTTTAAGAAAAGCAGACTTAACAGTTGGAGGAGGTATAAAACTATTAGGATTTATTTCGTAAACTATCTTCAAACTATAAAATGTATGATATAGGATAGTGTAAGGATTGAAGATTTTGTCTGCAAATAACTTTTTAGCAGGTTCTAATTGCAGGAAAATTGAACCGCCCTGAAAATTTTCCATATTTTCAAACATCAATATTTTTAAAATTTCTGATGTTATACCAAATGGTATATTAGAAACAACCTTAAACGAAAAATTAGGAATTTTATAATTTCTGAAATCACATCCAAAAACTTGAATGTTTTGAGTTTGTTTAAACTTGTGTTTTAGATATGTTATTAACTCAAAATCATTCTCAATCGCAATGACTAATTTTGCCTTTTGTAGTAGATGTACAGTTAGAAATCCTTTTCCTGCACCAATATCTAAGACCTTATCGTTTTGATTAATTCTTGATTGTTTAATTGCATCTTCAATTAGCACTTTGTCAATTGTAAAGTGCTGACCCGTAAATCTTACAGGTAATTTATTTTTATTCATTATGACTTCTTACAGGTGAATACTTGAATTCAAATCGTAGCGATGTGAAAGACAGTATTACCTGACAGAGCAACTATGACAAAGCAATGCCTTCATTAAAAATGACGACACACTAAAACATAGACTGTTTGTCTTGCCAAAAAGATTATGGGAAATTTATTTGGGACTGTCTATCACTTAGATAGTCGTCCAAGGTCTGCTGTAATACATAATGAAAAAAATCTAAATAATTGACTGCAAAATTAGTAACTTTGCTTCAATTTACAATAGGAAGATGAAAAAAATAAAAGCCGAACGCACAACACGCGGTATAGTTAATTGCCGGTGCAGTAGGTATTCGAGCGGTACAGTTCGTATCAAAAGTAGTTGTAACTTGATAGGAAAGTGCTTCGAAATCGGCAACTAACCATACCGCCAACCGTTATGGCACATATTAAACCCAAGAAATGGACAATGAACTAAAAGCAAAATATAGAAGTAAATCAAAGGATAGTTTTAAAACAAAAAAGAACTTATTCATTTTTCATCTTGCAATAAATTCCAAGGAAGAATTTTCCATTGACGATTTTGAGAAATTTGAAATTACAGATGGTTTAGTAAAAAAATACACATCAGAATATTGGCAACAATTTGAGGATTATCAAATAAATGGAATTTCAATAAAAGTCATTGAGGGAAAAATCAAAGATTTAGAAACAATGAATTCTGGACTATTGAAAACTTGCGAGAACAAATACGTTGAACAATTCAACTCAAAATTTTCAGAATTGGAATTCATTGAATTATTAAATATTGAAAAGTGTCATTATTGTAAAATAACAAAATCCGAAATTGAAAAATTAGGAGAAAATCTCAAACTAAATAAAAAATCATTTCGCGGTTGGACACTTGAAATTGATAGGCTAAACTCAAATTTTGAATACTCTCCAAAAAATTGCGTTATGGCTTGTTATTGGTGCAACAACGCGAAAACAGATGAATTTACAGAATCAGAATTTTTGCAAATCGGAGAGACAATAAATAAAATTTGGAAAAATAGACTAAAATGATTTCTGACTTTGAAACAAATACAATTTACTTTTCAGAGAAATTAAAAAAGGATTTCCCAAAAACATGCAATCAAATTATTGAAGCATTAAAATCAAAAGGAATTGAACCTAAATTTCTTCCAAATACAAATGATATTTGGGCAAGAGATTTTATGCCAATCCAAGTTTCAGAAAATAAATTCATTGAGTATCGGTACGACCCGGATTATTTACAAGCAAAAAAATACAGAAAACTAAAATCATATCCAGATATTATATGTGAATCTATTGGATTAAAAACCGTAAAAACTGATTTAATAATTGATGGTGGAAATGTCATAAAATCAAAAGACTGTGTGATTTTAACAGATAAAATCGTCGTAGAAAATAAAGATTTTTACACAAAAGAAAAACTGATTGATAAGCTTAAAAATTTATTTGAAATTGAAAAAATTGTATTAATTCCTTGGGACAAAAAAGAGCAGTATGGACACGCCGATGGAATGATTCGATTTATAGATGAAAATTCTGTTTTAATACCAAAATACTTTGACGAGTACGATAAAGAATTTAATAACAAACTTTTCGGAGAACTTGACAAAAACGGACTTTCGTGGAAAAAAATGGAGTTAAACATACAAAATGAAAATAGTTGGGGGTATTTAAATTTTCTTCAAACACAAAATGTAATACTACTTCCAACATTTGGGATTGACGAAGATGACTTGGTGCTAAAGCAAATGAAAAACTACTTCACCGACTATTCAGATGGAAAAATTATTAAAATAAATATGAGTGAAATAATTAAACATGACGGTGCTTTAAATTGCATATCATGGACAATAAAAAATTAAAATACGTGCCATAACACGGTACATATTGCAGGGCGGGGTTCGGTGGTACGCCAACTGCGGATTCTCGTTTCGCAGTTCCGTGTCCTTCGGACAGGAACGCTCTCCGAAATCCGCCCCGACAACATGTACCAACCGTTGTGGTGCATTTGAATGAAAAAATTATTGGTGAATATGGAGAATACCATTATAGATTTATGTAATAATTTGGATAGGGCAATTCACGAGCCATTGTATCATAACTTCTACAACATACCAAATGAATTAAAATATAACCAAACATTTACTTCAATCGACCTAATTGAAGATAGCCAAATTGCAATAGAAGAATTCGAATTTGCTAAATCAGATGGAAAGCAAGGAAGGAGTACATTATTAATTTATGGATTGCTTCAATCATTTTTTCTCCAACAAGATGGGCTATATCATCTGTATAAATGCGTGATAAATGACAAAATAAAACTAACAGAGTTTTTCGACTTATTTTCTTTTGACAAAAAGATAAGAGACGTTAGAAACGACATTGCAGGACATCCAACTAATAGAAATAAAACTGAATTCTATTTTATCCAAAAAGGTGCAACGTCAAAATATAGATTTATTTATGCAGGATATACACCAAGTTTTCGAAGAATCGAAGTGGATTTAAAGGCTTTTATTCCCAGACAATCTGATTTTGTAAATAGAGTTCTTTTGACAGTTCTGGATGATATTAAAAAAAAGATTGAAATGAAAAAAGGAGAACATAAAAATCTGAAACTTAAAGAACTGACTTTTAGTTTCGGCAGATATATACAACTAATTCATCGTGGAATTAGAGATAAAGAGAGAAGTTTTCAGGGGGAGATAGGCATTTCTGGAGTTAAAGAATCTATTGAAAAGATACGGGAAGAATTGAATTTAAGATATAATGAAAATTTACCAATTGGCTTTTTAGAAACATTAAAAATGATTGATTATATCTTACTTCGATTCAATCAATGGTGGACTGAAAATAATCTTTTAGGTAATGATGATGCGGAAATTTTCCTTGATAGTTTGGGAAATCAACTCAACAAACTCGAAAAAATGTTGATAGAAACTGACGAAGAGTTTAATAACTAAAAACGCACCACAACATTGTATAAACGTAATGCGGGCTGAAGTGCTAAAAATTAACGAATTAGCTTTAAATAAACATCGGTGTAAATTGAAAGTAAAGTGCCTTGAAACCCGCACTACGCTTATACTGAACCGTTGGTAGCAACTTTAAAAAAGTCAAGGAATGAAAATTATTTCTAATTCAATCAAGTATTTTTTAATATGGCTATTGATTTTTCAAACAAATCTTATATTTGGCCAGTGGAATTGGGAATGGGGACAAGAATCTACAGGGAGCCCAAATTATGGAAGTACAATAAATGTTTTGTCAACAGATTTTTTAAACAATATTTATTGTTCAGTTCAATACCGAGATTCAGTATTCCTCCCAGATACTTCATTCAGTCATCAAACAAGTTATGCTGATTGGGATTATGTAATAGCCAAATATAGTTCAAGAGGTAGCTTTATTGAGGCTCTCAACATTCATTCTGTTCCAAACGAATTTATCCAGGGACCATTTATTGTCAGTGATGATTCCTTAAATTTATACATTGCCACAAGCTTTAGATATCAATTATTTTTGCATGATTCGACATTTTATCCCCATCTAACATCACACCCATGGAATGCAGATAATATTTTAATTAAAATGAATCAACACAATGATATTCTTTGGTCAGGATTAATCTATAACTATGTTGGAGATAGAATTATTGGATTGCAGATTTCAGATGATAACAACATATATATTGGCAGTGAGCATGAGGCTTCAGGAATGGTTCACTTTTTTGATCATGACTCTGTTTATTTTGAACATAATAATGGCCTTTCATTAGTGAAATTGGATACGGATGGAAATCTAATTTGGCATAGGGAAATACATAGCACTGATGTAGGAACCAGTGGATTTAAGGTGAAAAAATCGGATAATGGACTAGTTCATTTTTTTGGCAGAGCATGGAATAATCTTGTTATAGATGGAGACACATTGTTTATACCACCACTTGGAGATCTACTTTATGCACGATTTATTATATCATTTGACCAAAATGGTGACCTAATTGAATCCCAGTTCTTAAGTACAGACTTTTGGAATTATGATTTTGAAATAAATGATTTAAATGAACCATATATTTTAGGACAATTTCAGGATACATTAATTCTTAATTCTGACACTTTAATTGTTCCGGACGGTCAGGAGTGGAAACTACTAATTAAGTATGATACTTTATTAAACCCAGTATGGTATAACACAATTCCTGTTGCAAATAATTTGCCTGTCAATTGGATGAGAATTAATCTTGACGAAGAAAATCTATTATTTACCGGTACTTGCTATAATACTTTTCAGATTGGAGATACAATTTTAGATCTTGGCAGTAAAAAACAAGTTGTGATTGGAGAACTTGATGCATATGGAGAATTAGTTAATATTCAGTCCACAACGTCAACAAATCATATCAAATCATTTAGCTTTATATTAGATAATTGTAAAAATCCTGTTATAGGTGGAGATTTTCTCGGACAAATAATTTTCGGACAGGATACTTTGATATCGACGAATGGAAAAGGATATTTTACAAAACTAACTCGAAACGAACCTGAGACATTATTTCTAGGTTCTGATACAATTGCATGTATACAATATTTAATAAATGCTCCTATTGGATACCAACATTACAGTTGGAATGATAGTATAACTGATCAATATTCATTTATGGTAAATGAAACTGGAACTTATTATGTTTCCTGCTCAGATGAAAGAGGTTGTTGGATATATGATACTATAAATGTTGGAATACATCCTGGATTAGAGATTGAACTTGGCTCCGATACAACCATAAGGGAATCTGACACAATTGTCCTTGCAATACCAGATGAATATGATTCATATTTATGGTTTAATGGTTCCACTTCAAATAAACTAACAATTATCGCAAGTCAATATGGAGTGAGGACTTTCCCTATATGGGTAGAAGTGATAGACGGTCCTTGTATTGAATCAGACACATTAATTCTAACAATAAAGAGTGAATTTGGTATCGATGAATTAGACAATCCAATAATTAACATATATCCAAATCCATTCGCTGACAATTTTTCGATAGAAATTAAACCTCAATTTGAGTCTATTTAGAAATTTGTGACTTAAATGGCATAACTAAATTCACTGAGAAGATTAATGATCTAATTAATAAAACTCAGTTGATAAAGACAGTTAACATGCATGAAACAAGGAATCTATATCCTGAAAATTAAAACAAAAGATAAAAAGTTAATTAAAAAGATAATAAAGATTTAAGAAAAAGCAGCTACTAACAGCACCTAAAGCACATGGCCTCATTTAGGTCTTCAAGAGAAATGAATAGTAAATTAAACATAAAGGAAATCAAGACCCCGCACCCGCAAGTGTTCCACAATATGACTTGTGGGAATATATAAGCAAAGTTTTTAACTTTGCAAGCATAAGCAAGCTACAAGCATAAAAATGAGCAGAACCTATAAATTCGCGAATCCAGAGGGAATTTATTTTATTTCATTTACTCAATCTCGCAAGCGTTTCTGGTCACCTGGCGCATCTAAAACTGCATTTTCAACTCTTTCTTGGCGAGTGTTCAAGCTAAAGCAGTGCGCATGTCACTCGTGCCTGGGCTGTAATTCTGTGTTATCACTCTTTAAACCCAATCTGGCGCAAGTTTGTAACTTGTGCCCATCTGGCTACGTCAACTATCTATCCCTCCAAAGCAATTAACTGCCCTCCAAAGCAATTTACTATCCCTCTATGGCAACTTTCTATTCGTCAAAAGAAATTGACTGCCTGTCCATAGACAAGTGTGTCCGTCCGTCCATAATAATTTACTACTTAACTGGCGCGAGTCTGAAGCCAGGCCTAAAGGGTGGGGCTCGTGCCTTCTATAATCCTTTTAAATATGATTGTTTTTGTAAAATGAGCCTGAAGCATAAGTTTAAAAATCCGGAGGGAATGTACTTTGTAACATTTGCAGTAGTAGGGTGGGTTGATGTGTTTACCCGGGATGTTTACCGGGAGATTTTTGCTGATAGCCTAAACTGGAGTAAAAGAAACAAAGTTTAGTCGCTTATGCATGGGTGCTGATGACCAATCATGTTCATTTAGTCGTAAGAAAAAGCGGAACCTATAAACTGGAGGAGATATTTCATGATATAAAGAAATTTACGTCACTAAGAATTATTAACGAAATAAAGGCCAATTCTTCTGAAAGCAGAAAAGAGTGGATGATTGGAATTTTCAAGGAAAAAGGGCAAGCCAATAATAAAATGAGAAATACCAGTTTTGGCAGCATGGAAATCATCCCATTGAATTGGACAATAATATAAAGATAGAACAAAAGTCTGATTACCTGCCTAATAATCCGGTAGTGCACGGTTTTGCAAATGCTGCCGGAAGCCTTATAACCGAAGCAGTGCATTGATTATGCTGGTATGAAAGGGTTATTGAAGTAGAATTATTGAATTAATGGCGGTTGATAGTCAAGGCACAAGTCTCAACGCTAAGGCCTCTGCTTCAGACTCGCGCCAGGGTAGGGCAGGGGCGGGATCGATTCTTTTTAACCCTTAGTGGATCATTTTATCCCGTTGTGCCCTTTGTACAAACCATTGAAAAAGAATTTAGCATTGGTTCCCAGGCTGCGGTTTTTATAACCGCCCTCCTGTATAACCAGTGTGGGCCATTTCATTTGTCCGATCATGCGCCCGTTTTCTTCAAAGTCCTTTGCTGACAAGGACCAGGTGCATGTCGGGTCATCCTTGGCTGTGTCTAGGCCCAAAGCAACAATCAGGTAATACTGTTTGAATTTATGGATGGCAGACAAGGCTTTCGCAAGAATTTTGCGGTATGCCATCCCATCCAGTTTTTCGGGAAGCGGAAAGTTGATGTTGCAACCCACACCCTCGCCTTCGCCCTCCTCTTCCTTAAATCCGCTGAAATAAGGATAGGCAAATGAAGGATGTCCGTGAATTGAAATAGTCAGCACATCGGGCCTGCCGTAAAAAATTTGTTGTTGTCCGTTGCCGTGGTGATAATCAATATCCAGTATGGCCACCTTCCCGAAACCACTTAAATACTCGGCAGCGATGGCATTGTTGTTGAAATAGCAAAACCCACCAAAAACAGTGCGTTCGGCATGATGCCCGGGAGGCCGTGTCAGCACATAGGCCAGCCGGGTTCCTTCCAGTACTTCATCCGCTGCTGTAAGTGCGCTGTTTACACCCCATCGTGCGGCGAGATAAGCATTCTGGTTAAGTGGTGTAAAGGTATCGATACAATAATAACCGGCCCTGACCGAAAGTTCCTTGGGAGGCCGGGCTCCGTTGCGAATAGGAAAAACATAGGGATAAACCGATTTACCCGGAGGAAGGTTTTTACAAACACGCTTAAAATAATTCACATAACCGTGATCGTGGATCTTCAGTATATGTTTTTCGTTAAATTCCAATACCTTTCCAAGCCTGAACAATCCTGTTTTAACCAGCTCCTTTCTAATGCTTTCGATCCTTACAGGTGATTCAACATAGCCGATTTCGCGCACATGATGAATAGAATGCCTGTCGTTGATCACCCAGAATATCTTTTTCTTTTCAGGAAGTGTTGTCCTGAACAATTCCGTATTTGTTTGTTTGATATACCTGAATGGCCTCAATTGAACCGGGTCATCCTGAACGCTGTCAACCACTCTTTTAATGTAATCTTCCGGGCAATAATCACCATATTTCCTTTCCAGTATTGCCCGCATGATTTTTCTGACCTGTTCAGCAGACAAATGACCATTTACACCTAGTCCGTCAAAAACGAGGTAGGGCGGACAGTCATCTTCGGGCGTAACAGTTGATTCATAACTTGTATTGATGATAGGCCGTGCGCCATATCGCTCATAGAATGCAAGCCGTTTTTTATTCTGTAAAACAGTCGCTTCGTCGCGGCACAGTTTCGGATCATCAGGAAGGCATTCGAAAAAGACCCCGATGGCGCCCAGGGCTTCTGCTTCTTCGCGCACCCGGTCGTACAATGCCCCGCCAACACCTCCCGAAGTTTTACCGGGCGAAGCTGCAATGTAATCGAGGTAACAAAACTGAAGGTCGGGCATGTACAGAAACAATGCAAAGCCACGAAGCCTGCTCCTGTCATCCTCTGCCACAAAAATACTAGCCTGGTATTTATACTTCAACGGA
>JAWKKM010000022.1:0-114426 GCA_041393255.1 Bacteroidales bacterium
CAAATATTCTTTCAAAAATTGTTAACGCGGATTCCATAGTAGGTGCACGAAATAAAATGAGTGATATTGACATGATCGAAAAAGTGACGACAACCCCTAAAGTAAAAATCAGTTTTTTAGGTAACCGGCTGAAAAACAATTTTCGTTTTTTTTGTGTCAAAACTTCGATTGTAAGTATAATGCCTTGTAATAGGCCAAATATAACAAATGCCCAAAGTGCTCCATGCCATATACCTACGATAAAAAAACTAATAAAAAGCGCAATGATAGTCCCTGTTATACCATAGCCTCTCAAATTCAGGGAAAGGGGTGTGTAAATATAGTCGTTTACCCAGGAGGAGAGTGAAATGTGCCACCTTCTCCAAAACTCTGCTATAGAGTGTGCCAAAAGCGGCCTTCGAAAGTTTTCCATCAAATCATATCCAAGCATTCTTGCAATTCCCCTGGCAATGTCAGTATATCCTGAAAAGTCAGCATATATCTGGAATGTGTACAGAACCAAACAGACCGTAATGGTTATTCCGGAATGTACTTCAGCATTGCCATATATCGTATCAACATATATACTGATCCTGTCAGCGATTACCAGTTTCTGAAAAAACCCCCAAATAATCAATTTTCCTCCAATTGAAAAATTAACCCAGCTAAGCTTTATTTTCTCATGGGTTTGACCCAAAAAGTGCTGAGCCCTTTCAATTGGCCCCGCCAATAGTTTTGAGAAAAAGAAAACATAGTTTAAAAAAGAAAGGAATTTCTTTTCAGGTTTAATATTCCCCAGCCTAATGTCAATTAAATATCCCAGAACAGAAAAGGTATAAAATGAAATACCCAGGGGTAGGATAATATTTACGTAGGGTATTGGATTTTCCAAATTAAACACATTAAATAGTACACCTATATTTTCATTTAGGAAATTGTAATATTTGAAAAAAACAAGATTGCCAACATTAAGTATTATTCCCAGTAGAAAAAGCAATTTCCCTTTTTTTGTCTCCTGGTTTTTATCTATCTCAATTCCGATGAAATAGTTAAAAACACCTACAATTGAGATAATGACAACCGAGAGTATATTCGCCTGCAATAGGAAAAACCCACCGGCAACGATTAAAAAAACTGTCTTACAGAATTGCTTGGCAGTAAATAATAGACAACTATTACAAATGCAAGAAAGGCTAAAAATAAGCGAATTAAAGCATTTCAGAACTAAAGCCTTACTCTATACATTTATTTTTTTCAATTGCATCACACATATTACCAACATTTTTAAAGTTCATCATTTCTGAAAGCCTGAATCGGATATTAAAATGTTTTTCAACTTTTGAAATAGGTGGCGTGATTTAATGAATCCCATTCATCTATTTCGGAGGCATCAGAGTCGGCTGTTATTTGAATCGAAGGATTCTGAAATACTTCCCTAAAAATCTCATTTACTTGCTATAAAATTTCCTGTTTATCCATAACGTTATTTGTTTTAAATATTTGTTAATTCTATGAATTTAAACTCAAGAAGTGCTTATTGTAAAAATTTTCTGTTTTCAAATTGTTCAATACTTTGAATCAATGACTCTGGCACATCGGCTTTCCTGGCATTTTTATGGTCAAAAATAACAATTTCAGATTCGCCAAGAACTGCCAATTCATTATTTGAATTGTTGACTGAATGCTCCATCCGTATGAATTTTTTATTGACCTCCAACACTTTTGCACCAAGTTGTAACTTGTCGGGATAGGTAACCGGAATTAGATAATTGCAAGAAACCTTGAAACAACACCTGCAAGGCCGGAGGAATGGTAATGTTCGTAAATCCTATTTTCCTCAAAGTACTTGATCCGTGTTGCATCAAAATACCTGAAATAGTTGGATTCGTTTACCCTGCCATAAATATCAATGTCAATCCAGGGTACTTGAATTATTATATTTATCGGGAATCTATTTAGTGTTTTGTATTCCTTTTGCATGGTAAATGGCTAAAGCAACCCATTGTGAATCTTAGTTGATCAGAATGTGAGATTTCCGGAATTAACTTATTGGCCTTGTGGATTTTTTAAATAGATGTAATTTGTCAACCCCTCAAAATAGAACCCAAACTTTTTATGAATGTCAATGACTTTATAGTTATCGTCTTTTACCCAACCATAAGCCATTTTTATATTTTTACTGTTCAAAAGGCCATAAAGGTTGACCATCAGGTTAATGCCGATCAAAGGATTCTCTTTCTGAGAGCTGAACCAAAAGCCGAAATAACTTGTTCCTCCCTTAATTTCAAATATGATATATGCTATAATTTTATCATTTTCTTTGTACAGAATAATATTTTTATTCAGGGCAGCATTTTCAAGAAACTCTATTGTTGGCAAATGATCACTATACCTGACAAAGTTATTGAATAGTGATTCGTAAATTTCCGGCACATCAGCACTCGTGGCATAATGCAGTTCCTGGTTAATTTTGAATTTTGGAAGTGTTTTATTAACTATTTTATGATGCACAGAGAATTCATTAAAGCCTGCTTTATTGAACATTTCAATTGCTTCGGCAGATTTTTCTTTCGCCAAATACTCCAGAACCAATGTTTTTTCTTCAATTGAATTCAGGATTTTTTCAACGGAACCATAATTATCTGAAAAGTAGTATGTCCGGTAAAAATCAATTTCTTTGTCTAAAATGACCAGAGTATTTATTCCTTTAAAAACAATAAGTTCATTAGAGTTAAAACTATTCCAGTAATAATTAGTGATCAGGTTTTCAGTAATTTTCTCACTTAGTAAATCCAATTCATCCAGTACTTGTTCTGAACTCATATAGGTTTCCATCATCTGATTTTTTTAAATCTGTCCGAAATATTGTGCTTTTGAATGATTTCTATTTCCATTGGAATCTTATACCCCTCCAATCTTGACGAGCAATACGAGCGAATTCTTCGTTTTAAATCTGAAACCGGTTCATCCTGGTTTAAAAGAATTTTGGCTACAACAATATTTCCAAGAATTGGATTTGATTTTCCAGCGACATAGGCATCTTCAATATTATCCATTTCAAGTAATGCAGATTCAACTTCAGCCGGATAAACTTTCTGTCCTCCAACATTGATAATATCTGTTTCTCTCCCTAATATTTTTATCCAATCACCATCCACAATCACTTTGTCCTGTGTATTAAACCAACCTTCCTCATCGAAAGGAGAGGGGGCGTTTAGGTAGCCGAGCATAGCTGTTTTGGCTTTGATATAGAGTATATCGTTTACAATTTTTGTTGCGTAATCTTCTCCGCCAACCTTAACCCAAAGCGAGTCATTGGATTTTGATTTTGTTCTCATCACCCCCAACTCCGATAAGCCATAAGTTTGTCTCAACGTAATTGATGGGTATAGTGCATTAAATCTTTTCAATGTTGCTTCCGGCATAGCTTCAGTGCCGTATGAAACCATTTTCAAAGATGAAATATCGTATTTTTCATAAACCCTGGTCATTAACAAATAGTTAATGAAACTCGGTGAAGTTGGCAGAAGTTCAACTTTGTATTTTTCAATTGCATCGCAGATACTATCAGGCGACCGGTCTAATGGGGTAACAATTGTACCGGAATTGGATAAAATATAAAACATGGTATTAATACCACCCAAATGATCGAAAAGGAGAAAAGTTAAAGTTTTAAGGGTCATCCTGGAAACTTTGAATTTCTCCAGCAGGGGTACAAAATCGTGAACAGCGGCCTTGCTTTTTCCTGTTGACCCTGAAGAAAAGACAATTAATCCGGGCCTGTTTTTATCTATCAAGCCTGTTAATAGGCTATGACTAACTTGGTTTTCGATTTTTCTTAAAGTGAAATCTTTACCTGTAAATGAAATTTCTGCTTGCACTTCGGCTATTTCGTAAAACTCATCAATGGTTTTTACCGAATAACTAATCGGAACGAGTATGTTGTTGTTATCAACCAGGGCCAGGAAAAATGCGATTGAATAGGGATTAAAATCAGCCCGCAATGCAACTATTTGACCAGGTAAAATACTGTTTTCCTGTAAGTATTTTTTGGCTTCAGCAGTTTTATCAATCAACCATTGATACGAAAAAAACTGATCTCGCCAAATGATTGCAGTTTTTTCACTGTTTTTTTCAAATTGGGTAAAAAAGTAATCTAAATACATATTAGCTAATTCCTCCTAAATAAATAATTTGACCTGTGATTAAGTTGCTTTTCTCAGCAATAAAAAAATCAACAATATTTGCAATATCTGACAATTCAGGGAATGTCTTTATTGCTTGTTGACCAATTAATTTATCAATCTTTTTTTCATCTACATTCTTTATCAAGTCTGTTTTTATGGGAGAGGGGCCAACAGCATTGCAGGTTATTCCATATTGCCCGAATTCTTTTGCCAATATCCTTGTGAAGGATTCGACCGCAGCTTTAGAGGCAGCATAAATTGCTTCGCCTTCCAACCTGATGGGAACGGCAACAGTGGAGAAATTGACGATCCTTCCATATTTTGCCCTTGCCATTATTTTACCTACTTCTTTTGAAAACAAAAAAGAACCAAACACATTGGTTCGAAAAATCTTTTCAACCACACTGTAAGGTGTTAAAAAAGTATGGTTCATAGAGGCGATGCCTGCATTATTGAGCAGTATATCAATACGGTTATATTTCTTCAGGATAACACTAAGCATTTTTTTAACAGCCGCTTCATCTGCTACATCCAGGACAAAATGGTCATAATTTTCATTCACTAAATCAGATTCGGTCTTTGAGCAACCCACAACATAATGGCCCTGATCCAGATAGTATTCTGAAAGGAATCTCCCTATCCCTTTTCTTGACCCAGTAATAAGTATTACTTTGTTTGTATTATTCATGGTTTTCGTTAATTTGATCATATATGAAATCAACTAATGCCGATACAGTTCTAAAAGGACTGTTTTTAATTGACATTGCCTTTTCAGAAGTCAGCGAAATGTCTTTTTCGTGCACTCTGAAGGCTTCTTCAACATCCAAAATTATGCTCACCAGATCAATTGACTCTATGTTGTTTTCTCCACCAATTAAACGAGTATCATCTACTAATTCCAGGTCAATATTTTTAATGACTTTTAAATAATCAGAAATGCTGCTTTTTACAATGGTATTAACTTGTTCTTTTTCCATGATTATAAATAATTTGTTTATAGGTACTTTTTGAAGATGTATAAATTAGAAGTACTTAAAATGTTTTATTTTCAAATTTTTCAATTTCTTCCCTGATTGAATCTGGGATTTCAATTTTTTTGGAATGATTGAAATCATATATCACAACTTCAAATTCTCCAAAAGCAGATAATCCCATTTTGGGCGTGGAAATATATTGTTCCATTTGGATACTATCCTTTAGTATTTCAACAACCCTGGTCCCAACAGTTATTGTATCGGGATAAGTGAGTGGTATAATATAATTACATGAAGCCTTTGAAAGAACCCCCGCCAGATTTTTTAATTTGTATTGTTGGTATAAACCAATTTTTTCAAAATACCTGATCTTTCCTTCTTCAAAATATTTGAAGTAATTCGCATTGTTAACATGATTATAAATATCCATATCAACCCATGCAATTGGCATCTGTGTTTTTAAAGGGAATTCTTTTAGAATCTCAAGTTCTTCGCTCATATTAGTGAATTATTTTCTGCAAAAATAATATTCCCAAAGAAATATAGGCCATTATCATTCCACCATTTTCTTTAATGCAACCCTATCAATTTTGCCATTGGCGTTCAATGGCAGTTTTTTTAAATAAGTAATATTCGACGGAATCATATAGTAAGGCAATTTCGATTTCAATCCCTGTACTAAATCATCGTATTTAATTTCTTCATTTTCGGTAAACAAATGAATTTGATAATTGCCGAATTCATTTATATGTGCAACAGCAATTGTGTTTTCTGAATTTGTTATGTCACGGGCATGTTTTTCAATTTCTCCAAGTTCGACCCGATGCCCTTGAATTTTAACCTGTTGGTCTATTCGGCCTGCATAATAAAAACAATTGTTACCATCAACAAAAAACAATATCTCCTGGGTCTCTGTAAAAAATCTTTTCATCTCCATCAACCTTCCTTAAAAAGAAACTGGATTGATTTTTTTTCGGGATTTTTTAAATATCCACTAGTCGCCTGTTTTCCGGAAATACAAAAGCCTTCCTCTTTTTCATTCAAGCCAACTTCATTTCCGTTTTCATCTAAAATAAGGTATTCCATATTTTTCACCAGGCTGCCGAGTGCCATCACCCCATTATAGGAGTTGTTGCTCGTCGTATTACTATAATCAAAAGAATGTGTAAAACAGTTGCCTCAGTGGGTCCGTATATATTTATAATATTTGCATTGGGTACGCAATTCGTCCACTGATCAGCCAGTTCTATTGGAAATGCCTCACCACAAACCAAGGAATACCTAATCGATGGCAATTCTATTTCGCCGAAATATGGTTTTGGGCCAGGATAATGTTGAAGGAACAACCGCACAAAAGCCTTTATATCATGTTCTTCCATAAGTCTATAGCCATACAAATATTTAATCTCCTCTTCAGGTACGGTATAAATACAAGCGCCAACGCAAAGAGGGATAATAAAAGTAAGTATTGACATGTCAAATGTCATGCTGGACATTTGTAAAAACCGGTCATGTTCATCAATTTTCCATTCCAGGTTCCAAACCGAATCGAGAAATGCGTTCAGATTTCCTTGGCTTATAGGAGCGCCTTTGGGTTTTCCCGTACTTCCAGAAGTAAAAATAATATATGCCGGATCAACACCTACTTGTTTCGGGAAAAGTTAAATTCAAATCTACATTTGCTAATTGTCCTGTATAGACAACACATGTAAATCACTCTTTGCGCTGAAAGTTACTTTTATCTTTCTCATTACTTGACAGCACTAACTTAACATCTGCCTGCTGTATGATTTCCAAATTGCGTTCGAGAGGGCTTTAATGGATTAATTGGTACATAGCCATAGCCCAGCAATAAAACACTTATACAAGTTGAATATGAAGCAAAGTCCTCATGTATCATTACTCCGATGTGTTTTGGCACAATGCCAGGTAAATGAGGAATCAGGACATTTTAAGGTTTGATATTTCCTGTCCCAACTGTGCATAAGTATAGAATTTATCCCTGATATAAAAGGCATTTCTTTCGGGAAATTTATTTATTGAATCTAAAAATATTATTGATCATTTTTAAAAATACTTTATTTAATTCCAAACAAGAAAACATATTTGATTTTTATATTTGATTGAAGTAAAATAAAACGTTGCAATATTTATCTGGATTCTTTACTTATAATAGGACTGATACCATTCTACAAATCTCCGAATCCCTTCTTTGAAGTGCGTATCCGGTTTATAAATCGAAATCCCTCAATCAATCCAGTCACATCCGCATAAGTAGCAGGAACATCTCCAGGCTGTAGAGGCAGCATTTCTTTTTTAGCTTTTACCCTAAATTAGCTTCAATTGCTTCTCATAAAATCAAGTAATTTAACCGGGTTATTGTTACCGATATTATAAATTTTATAGGTGCTTTTGAAGAGGAGGGTTTGGAGATTCGCCGGACCAGCCGGGCTGTTTTTCCGGTGATTTAAAACAATACTTTTTTATCCCTTCCACAATGTCATCCACGTAGGTAAAATCACGCAGCATGTCCCCATTGTTAAACACTTGTATAGGCTCTCCTTTTGAGAATGGCCTTGGTAAATAAAAACAGTGCCATATCGGGCCTGCCCCATGGGGACCGTAGACCGTAAAAAACCGCAAACCGGTAGTGGGTAAATTAAACAGGTAGCTGTAAGTGTGGGCCATCAATTCATTGCTTTTTTTAGATGCCGCATAAATGCTTATAGGGTGGTCAACATTATCGGTGGTGGAAAAGGGCATTTTTTCGTTCAGTCCATACACGCTGGAACTACTGGCATAAACCATAAGGCTCGGACTTCATTATAACGACAGGCTTCCAGAATGTTTAAAAATCCATTGATGTTGCTCTCAGCCATAGGTGTGGATTTTCGAGGGAATACCGGACCTGGCCTGAGCCTGCAAGATTCACTACCCGGTTGAATTTTTTCGGATTGGAACAATGGATAGATCTCACCCTTATCCTCCACAGGTGATATCTGGTAAAATTTTAGCTTGTCAAATTTTCTACTATTCACCAGTTGATTATGCTTTATGCTGTCTTTTTCAATTCCCAACTCCTTTAGCCTTCCGTATTTCAGGTTTATATCATAATAATCGTTTATGTTATCAAGACCTACGACTTCATAACCTTCTTCCAATAATTTTTTAGTCAAATGAAAACCAATAAAGCCGGCTGCGCCTGTTACAAGTATTTTTCCTTTCATTTTTCTGAGTTGTTTGTTTAATCAATATTGAGTTTGGGTTGATACAGCTTCGCCTCTTCAGTCACAGAAAGAAACCCTGTCCTGAACTGTTAATGCCTTATTATTAAATAGTTGCAACTTATATAAAATAGTATGCAACCAATCTGCTAAAATATCATTCCTCCGATTTCCAGAGCAACAATATCTCTGAATTATTTAATTTTTCTTTGTAAATGTCAAATTCCTCCTTGTTGAAAACAATGTACCGTATCTTTCTTTTGATCATGCTTTCGGTTTTTTCAACAAGCTTAACCAGAAATTCCTTATTGATTTCCTCACTTACAAATACAAGATCAATGATACCGTTATCATTGCCCTTGGCAAATTCGCCTGCAACAAAAACCTTGTCAAGGTTGCCCAACTTTTTTACAACCCTTTCGATGACTTCATCCAGCCCAATGTGTTTGAGTAAGATGCTGTTAATGTCATTATATAATGGGTGATCGATGTTGGCGCGGAAATACTTTTTATTGCCGTCAATCTCTGTTTTTAATAATCCGGCCTTTTCAAATTTATTCAGTTCAAGTCGGATAGAGTTTGTGGACTCCTGAAATTCGCTTTCTAGATTACGCAGGTACGACCGTGAATTGCTGTTAAGAAAGAACTTAAGCAACAACTTGATCCTGGTCTTTGATGTAATTAATGTGTCTAACATAAATTGAAAACGAGTAACAAAACTACTCAATATTTGTAAAAAACAAACATTTTACGTTCGATTTTTTTAAAAGTTCAATAAATTGTTCTTTTTGCTTAATTGTAATTATTTTGAAGATGAAATAATTCTGAGATGTGACTTGGGTATTGTAAGAAAAATAGATTGTCCAATGGCCTCAATTTCTACTTTGACTTTTTGTTTTCCCCGGATCTCAACAAGGCTTCCTGTTAATCCTTTAAACTGTCCTTTATAAATTTCTATTTTATCACCGACATTAAAATTTGAAATGTTTTCTGATAAATCATCTTCCGCATTTATGAATTGTAATGGCTTCGATTTGCAATGGGGGGAACGGGTACAGCTTTACCTTCAAACGTAATGTATCTGACAACACGGGATGTTTAATACATCGTAATAGTGTGATTGGTCAATGTGTACAAAAAGGTAAGACCGAAATAAAGCTATTCGACCCATTTTTCTATCGCTCCATTGTTTTAATGTTTTTGAAGCCGGAAGATAGCATTCAAAACCAGATGTGGTTAATTGGTCATAAACCTTTTTTCTCATTCCTCGATTTGGTATAAATGGCATACCACTTCATAAAGTCCACATTTGGCATGGATGAAGCTTTTTAAATATTGTTAGGCAATCATGCCGACACCTGCCGTATTGTTTGTGCCTTCATCAATCAGGATCAGGCTACCTGTTTGACGGTTTTTACGATAGCTGTCGAAAAACAATGGCTTGGTCATTCTTAAAGAAACGCGGGCAATTTCATTCATTTTCAAATCATTTCCATCATCCACCCGGTTAAGGGTGTTGACGTCAATTTTGTATTTAATGCTCTTAACCATGCACTTAACATCTTTTGTGGTGTGTTTTACATTGTATTTAGTTCCGGGAACCAAAGGCTTTTCGTTCATCAACACATCATAACATCAATATTCTGACTTACTTCAGGAAAGGTTATTTTCTTTTGATCATATCGCCACGACTTATCTCCAGGTCGTCGGTTAACCCTAAATGTAACTGACATGGGTGGAAAAACTTCATCATATTCTTCTCCAAACAGATCAATTGATTCAATGGTTGTTACAAATCCCGAGGTAAAACCACTACCTTGTCTCCCTTTTCTGAAAACGCCACCGGATATTCGTCCGGCATAACCCCTGTAATCATGAAACTCATCGGTTTGGGGCCGAACTACATATTGTACCGGAAACCGTGGATCAATGTGATTGAGGTCGCTTCCCACATGAATATTCTCAAGTATATAGCGAAGAGTTCCTCCTTCGTACTTACGACATGTATTTAATTGAATGCTCTACGACATTATCTCCTTTTAAAGCACTGATAGGTACAAATCGAATATCCTTTACATCAAGTTTTGCTGCAAATTCTTTGAACCTTTCTTTGATTTCTTCATAGACTTCTTCTTTATAATCAACAAGGTCATTTTATTGACACAAACGATTAAATGCGGGATTTGCAATAAAGAAGAAATAAAGAATGGCGATAGGTTTGCTCCGTTACACCGTTTCAGCATCAATCAAAATCAGTGCTGCATTGGCAGTTGAAGCTTATTAACCATATTTCTTGTGTATTGTACATGGCAAGAGTATCTGCTATGATGAATTTTCTTTTGGGTGTTGCAAAATACCAGTAGGCCACATCAATTGTTATTCCCTGCTCCCTTTCTGCGTAATCCGTCGGTCAAGGCAAAGGTCTATTTGCTCATTACCTTTTTAATACTGGCTCGCTGTACGAACTTCTAATTGATCTTCAAAAATGGATTTACTATCGTAAAGCAACCGGCCAATCAATGTGCTTTTTCCATCATCAACACTTCCTGCAGTAGTAAATCAGAAGAGCTCCATATCAGGTATGCTTTACTTGAAAAGTCTTTATTCATTGTCCATTATCTCTTTTCTGATTAGTTCAATATTAAAATACAATAATTGAATTCTATTTGAATGTTATTTAAAATCCAATCTTTAAAAATTTATTAAAAATACCCTTCTTTCTTCCTGTCTTCCACATGGCTGATTCACTTCTTTTTTATCATCTGCACGTCCGCCCCTTTCTGTTACTCAGGTGGCTGCAATTTCCTGAATGATGTCTTCAAGGTTATCATTTGTGGATAACGTTAATCCTGTACAGGAAATATCTCCAATCGTTCTGCAGCGAACCCTTATAGTCTTCACTTCCTGCTGTCCCTTTCTTCATAAATGGTGCATCAGCTAACAAAACACCATCGCGGTAAAAAGCATCTTTCATGAGTGAAATACAAACTTGGAATTTCGATATTTTCCAGATAAATGTATTGCCAGATATCCATTTCAGTCCAGTTGCTCAATGGAAAAACCCTGAAATGTTCACCCATGTTTTTCTTTCCATTAAAAATATTCCATAGCTCAGGCCTTTGGTTTTTGGGGTCCCATTGGCCAAATTCGTCACGATGTGAGAAAAATCGTTCTTTAGCACGGGCTTTTTCCTCATCTCGCCGGCCACCGCCCAGGGCAGCATCAATTTTATTTTTTTCAATGGCATCGAGAAGAGTTACTGTTTGCAATAAGTTTCTGCTGGCATCAAACCCCTTTTCTTCTACAACCCTGCCATTGTCAATAGCTTCCTGAACAGAGCCAACAATTAGTTGAGCGCCAATTTTTTTAACCAGTTCATCCCTGAAGGTAATGGTTTCCTCAAAGTTATGTCCTGTGTCAATATGAAAAAGGGGAAATGGAATTTTGGCTGGCCAAAACGCTTTTCTTGCAAGGTGGACCATAACAATTGAATCCTTGCCTCCTGAAAACAGCAATGCGGGGTTCTCAAATTGAGCAGCCACTTCGCGCATAATAAATATTGATTCTGATTCCAGTTCACGGAGATGGTTAAGGTTATATTTTTTTAATTTATCCATACTGTTTAAATATTGTTTGAAATCAGTTTTTATGATTCCGGATTGAATTTAATTTGAGGCAATATACTATCCAAGATTTGTTTTACAGATTCTTCCACTGTTTGTACATCTGTTTTTACCTCAATGTCAGTTCCTTCCGGGAATTCAAATGGGGAGTCGATTCCTGTAAAATTCTTGATTTCTCCTCTTCGTGCCTTTGCATATAAGCCTTTTAGGTCTCTTTTTTCACAGACTTCAATTGGAGCATTTACATATACCTCAATGAAATTTTCCTTGCCAATGATGTTCATTGCCATTTGGCGGATCTCTTCCGTTGGACTAATAAAACTATTGATAATAATAATGCCACAATTAATGAACAATTTCGATACTTCCGCTATTCTTCGGATATTTTCATAACGGTCCTCTGCAGAAAAGGAGAGGTTGCTATTGATTCCAGAACGAATGTTATCGCCATCCAATATTTGGGCAACATATCCGAGCTTGTACAATTCCTCATCCAGGTGTTTGGCAATGGTGGTTTTACCAGCACCTGACAGTCCAGTCATCCAAATTACTTTAGAGCGTTGCTTTAACAAATTTTCCTTATCTGCTCGTTTTAGAATTTTATCAAATACGGGATATATATTGTTTTGATTTTTCATTGATTTACTATCAACCTGATTTTATTAAATTTGTCGGCAAAATTAGAGTTTTTTATAAATATTAAGGTAATAAATAGCCCAATACAATGTTCCTGTTTTCTTGAATGATGGAATGATGGTTTATATTATCTTTACTTAACTAAGAAATACTTGGATCTGATCGTAATTTCAATAGTGCTTTTGTTCATTATAGTATCTCTATATACTGAGATTGTTGGGCCTGCTTTTACATTTCTGATTGGGGTTATCGTTTTGGGTATTTTTGGCATCCTTGCACCAAAAGAGATATTAAGCGGGATGGCAAATGAGCAAGTTGCTGTAATAATTCTTTTGCTGCTTATCGGAGATATAATCAGAAAAACGGACATCATTGATTGGCTTTTAACCGGTTTTCCGAAACACCAATACCTATCATGGATTTCTATCAAAAATGATTATTACTGTTGCCGGATTTTCTGCTTTTTGAACAATACTCCACTTGTCGCAATCATGATGCCTTATGTTCATAGTTGGGGCAAGCGAAACAATGTTGCTCCGAGCAAATTGCTGATACCCTTTCTTATGCAACCATCCTGGGTGGGTGTGCTACCCTTATCGGAACTTCAACGAACTTAATTGTGAATGGGCTGGTTACCGATCCTACCATTATTCCGGGATTGAAACCTTGGGGTTATTTGATTTTACGCTCGTGGGTGGTTCCGTGATTGTTTTGGGTTTTGTTTATTTGTATTTTTTAGTGATCGTTTGCTGCCTGCAAAGGCAGATGCAATTAGTGATTTCTCATTAAAATCAAGAGAATACCTTGTGGAAGCACAAATTCGGACAAACTCAGAATTATTGGAAAAACCATTGAAGAGGCTGGTTTAAGAAATCTTAAAGGTTTATTTATTGTGGAAATCTCCCGGCAGTTTCAGCGTTTATCTGCTGTTTCTCCAACTGTCGTTTTGCGGGAAGGAGATATTTTGGTTTTTGCAGGTGATACAGAAACAATAGCAGAAATGATCAATACTGATCTGGGCCTTGTCCTTACCCAAGTAGGGATGTTTACTAAAAGATCACGTACACAAGTGCTTGAGATTGTAGTTTCTTACAATTCTGCCCTTATTTCAAAAAACGTCCGGGAAACTGGTTTCAGAGGCAAATATGATGCTGCAATTCTTGCTATTCATAGAAATGGAGAGCGGATTTCCGGAAAGATTGGAGATGTTAAGCTCAAAGCCGGTGATGTGTTGTTGCTGTTAGCCGGTGATGATTTTGACAAAAGATCAAATGACACCAATGAGTTTTATCTTATCTCTAAAGTAAGGGAATTCCGTAACCTTGAAATGTATAAAAGTGTTGCATTGTTGGGTGGGCTATTAGCTGCAATAACGGTTTCAGCGCTTGGATTTATTTCTCTGTTTATGGCACTATTAATTTTAATGATAATTATTCAGGTCCTGAAGATAGCTTCTCCGAAAGACATTCCCAAAAGCATAGATTATAATCTTGCATTGATTATTGTATTGTCCCTTGCCGTTGGAAGTGCAATGATCAAGACAGGTATGGCAGACATTATTGCAGAGTTTATTATAACTGTTTTTAAACCTTTTGGTGCAGTGGGTTTGTTATTTGGCTTGTTTCTTATCACAAATTTCTTAGCATCCTATATTACCAACAAAGCCGCTGCAGCGATCATTTTTCCTATTTCGGTAACGGCAGCAATAAATTTGGGGTTGCCTACAACTCCTTTTATTTTAATCGTTGCCTTTGCGGCAGCCGCCAATTTCATTACACCCATTGGATATCAAACAAACCTTATGGTTTATGGGCCCGGGGGCTATTCATTCAAAAATTATATGAAAATCGGCCTTCCGCTTACCGTTATTTATATGTTGACTACGGTTTTTATTTTATATTTTTATTACATTTTTTAGATAAATGGAAGAATTGAATTTGAATAAGTTACTGGAAATTTCAATTAATGCGACAATTGTTGCCGGAAAGAAAATTTGTGAGATCTACCAAAACACTTTTGATGTAAAGTATAAAGAGGACCATTCTCCATTGACGATTGCTGATTTAAAATCAAATGAAGTTATACAGAGTTTTCTGCTAAAAACTGGTATTCCGATATTAAGCGAAGAAGGAAAATCAATCCCTTATCAGGAAAGAAAGGAATGGGATATCCTTTGGATTGTTGACCCACTTGATGGCACGAAAGAATTTGTTAAGCGGAACGGTGAGTTTACGGTGAATATAGCCCTGATAGAAAATGGTATTCCAGCCCTGGGGGTAATATATGTCCCGGTTCGGAGGTGCCTGTATTTTGCTTCGGAAATTACTGGATCACTTAAAGTTGAAAACATTGCTGCCGATAGTGGATCATTTGATTTAAAAGAATTGCTGAAAAAGGGATCTATCCTTCCATTGGAATTCACCAACAGAACATATAAGGTTGTGGGAAGCAAATCCCATATGACAAAAGAGACTGAGGATTATATTGATGAACTAAAAAAACACCATTCACAAATAGAAGTGTTATCAAAGGGTAGCTCGCTAAAGATATGTATGGTTGCTGAGGGAGAGGCAGATGAATATCCCCGTTTTGCACCAACCATGGAGTGGGATATAGCTGCCGGACATGCTATTGTTAAATATTCCGGTGGAAGCTTAATAAACTATGATACTCAAAAGGAAATGACTTATAACAGGGAAACCATGTTGAATCCCTGGTTTCTGGTAAAGAAAAAAGGCTTATGTATTTGAGAAAATCCTTTTTACTGTAGAATCTTTATCTTCTTCTTTGTCATCAGAATAATATCCGTATCCATACCCATATCCGTACCCGTATCCATATCCGTACCCATATCCATACCCATATCCGTACCCATATCCATACCCATAGGAGTTTTTAGTCAATTTTACATCATTGATTAAAATGCTGACATTTCCCATACCTCGTTTTTCAATGTCACTCATAATGGATGCAAATACTTTTTTATTGGTGTAATTCTGTCTAACAATAAACAGGTTCGCATCGGTATATTTCATCAAAAGAAAAGCGTCGGTAACCAAACCAACTGGAGGAGTATCAATAATAATGAAATCATATACTTCATGAAGCTTCTCAAATAGCACATCTGTTTTTGACGATGCAATCAGTTCTGACGGGTTGGGAGGAACCGGTCCTGCCATAATGATATCCAGGTTATCAATTGGCGATACCTGAATGATGTCTTCTATCGTACTCTTGTTGATAAGATATGAACTAATACCTTCTGTATTGGAAAGTCCAAAATCTTTATAAATCTTTGGTTTTCTTAAGTCAAAACCCATTAACAAGGTTTTCTTCCCATACAAAGCAAATATGGACGCAAGGTTAATGGCTGTAAAGGTTTTTCCGGCACTTACCATATCCGAGGTAATAAGAACCGTTTGTTTCTCTTTCCCTTTTGACAAGAACTGTAAATTGGTACGAACAGATCGGAAGGATTCTGAAATTGATGATTTTGGTGATTCAGCAACAACTGCCTGAGTATCTTTATTACTGTGAATAATATGGCCGATGATTGGAAATTTAGTTATGTTTTCAACATCTTTACGCTCAATGATTTTGTCGTTGAAATAGTCCTTTCCGATAATGTAAATCACAGGTAGAATAAGCCCAAGAATTATGGCAATCATGTAATTGAGGCTCTTTTTGGGAAAAACAGCTGCTCCTCCTAAGTCCCTGGCAATATCAATGACTTCATTATCGGGTTCATTGGATGCTTTTGTAATTTGAGCTTCAGAACGTTTTTCCTGCAAATAATTATACATTTCATTGCTCAATTTAAACTTTCTTTCAATGCCTAATAATTTCCGTTGATTTTCAGGGAGTTGTTTAATTTTATCCTCAAGATCTTTAATTCTTAAATTAATATCTTTTATGGTAAGGTTTGATGTTGTAATAATATTACTAATACTCTCCAATATGGCAATTTCGGTAGATTCAATTTTAATATCCAGTGTTTTAATTCCAGGGTTCGAAGGTTTAGAAAAATACAACTTTTCCTCTTTTTCAGTGTATAATTTTGAAAGCTCAGAAGTTAATTGAGCAATTAAAGGATCTTCTATTCCCATTGATGATGGAATAATCAGCACATTTTCAACGTCTTTGTTTTGTTCAATATATGACTTTAAGGTATTGTAATAAATTGCCTTGAGGTTCAAATGAGCTTTTTCGGTTTCCAGTTCTTTCAACTGATTAAAAACCTGTGCTGCCTGAAAGTCCAAATCCATAACCTGCCTTGATGTTCTGAAGTCCTGCAAATTTTGTTCAGCAAAATTTAAGGAATCAGTAATATCCATTAGCTGATTATCAATAAATAAAATTGTGTTTTCTGCAACACGGTTTTTTTGTTCCAGATTTTGTCGTAAATAAACTTCCGTCAGCTTATTTAAAAAATCAACAGCCTTTATAACATTATTTCCCTTTTGTGTTATTTTTAGGATGGATGACTCTTCTTTAATGGGTTCTATTTCAAAAGACTGAAATTGCTTAGTAAGGTTATCAATATCGTTGAATACAAAGAAAAAACTTTTATCATTGTGGGTAGATGTACGGTATAAATTTGTTAGAACAATTTTAAAGCGAAAACTATTACTTTCAATAAACTGTTCGAAATTCAATGTGCTATCTAAGCTAATGTTCGTGCTGATATCCAGTTGTTCACCATCGAATACCTCGAAAGTTTGAAAATTATATAATTTAACATCTTTTCCTTCGGCTTCAAGGGTATAGCTGTTTTCTGATAATATCGAAAGCTTAAATTTTACATTGATAGGCTGGTAATGCAATGTGTCGAAAACAACCTTGAAGGGAGAATTTTTATACAACTCACTCGTTATGAAATTATCTTCCTGGTAATAGGAAATGCCCATATCTAATTCCCGAACAACCTGATTTACTAATGTATATGATTGGAGTTTTCCAATTTCATTTTCGACGTTTTGCTGATTACCGGCAAACCCAAAACCCATCAATGCCTGAGCATCCTGAGATGACCTGTCATCTTTTATAAGTACGGTGGTGTGAACTTCAAAAATTGGCTTGGTATACTTGTTAAACAAAAAGGCAATTAACAAAGCAATAAATACTGTCAAAACAAAGAAATACCAATATCTGTAAAGTTTGAAAAATAGTGCTTTATAATCAAAAGATTCTTCTTGCTGAATTTGTTGTAAGTCTTGAGTATTTTCCACTTCGATTATTATTTAAATATGGCAATTAAGGCAAGCATTAATGAAATTGAAGAAATGACAAGGGTGTATGGAAATGCGTTAAACGCAAAATTTCTCCCTTTTACAGGCTTGATATATATAATATCATCAGGCATAATATAATAGTAATCAGATTCCAAAATATCATCCTTCAATAAATTTATATGATACATTTTAGATCCTTTTTCGTTTTTGCGTACTAATATTATATCATCTCTTTTCGCAAATGTTGTTAAGTCTCCTGCCAAACTTAATACTTCAAAAATATTGATTTTGTCCTGATAGACTTTGTATTGCCCCGGCTTATATACTTCACCAACAATGGAAACATTGTAGTTTACCAATTTTACGATTACCATCGTTTTGTTTAGGTATTTATTAACTTGCTCCTGAATTCTTACTTTAACTTCTTCTATTGTCAAATCTTTAACATAGATCTCCCCAAGAAAAGGCATTTCAACAAATCCAGAGTCATCTACGGAATAGCTATTCAAATATATAGCAGCATCATAATAAACATTTCCTGATTGACTCAATCCCATATTAAAAAAATCCGAAACATCCTGCTCCAGACTAATAACTTTAATGTATAAATTATTGGCTGGCCTGAGTTTATAATCAATTAATTGTTTATTCAGATATTCTGTTTTAGAAGTATCTTCAGATGTTTGAAGGTACACTTGCTTTTTCATCGGTACGCATGAAGAAAGGGCAAGGATCAGAAAGATTATTCCTGTTAATATCTTAAAACCTATATGTTTTTTTCGCATCAGTAAAACTTAATTTGAACTCCCTGGTTTTTAACAAGCGGCAAAAGTAATGTATTTTCCTAAATTGGAAAATATTTTTAATTCATTATTTTTGCGGCAACTTAATCTGGTATTATTATGAAAGCATATGTTTTTCCTGGCCAAGGAGCACAGTTTGTAGGAATGGGCAAAGATCTTTACGACAATATTCCGTTAGCCAAAGAATTATTTGAACATGCCAACGATATTTTAAATTTTCCCATTTCGGAAATGATGTTCAATGGAACAGAAGAGGAACTCCGGCAAACCAAAGTGACCCAACCGGCAATTTTTCTACATTCGGTAATTCTTTCCAAGTCATTGGGAGATAACTTTAAACCGGATATGGTCGCAGGTCATTCTTTAGGTGAATTTTCTTCTCTTGTTGCCAATGGTTGTCTTTCTTTTGAAGACGGGTTAAAGCTTGTATATGCAAGAGCCATGGCTATGCAGAAAGCCTGTGATATTGAACCTTCAACGATGGCTGCAATTATCGGGCTTGAAGATGAAAAGGTGGAAGAGGTTCTTGCTTCAATTAATGAAATTGTTGTTCCGGCTAATTATAACAGTCCTGGTCAATTGGTTATTTCCGGCTCAATAAAAGGAATTGATATTGCTTGTGAAAAACTTAAAGAGGCTGGAGCAAGAAGGGCCTTACCATTAAAAGTGGGAGGTGCCTTTCATTCACCTTTAATGGAGCCTGCCAGGGTTGAATTGGCTCAGGCAATCAATATCACCAATTTTAATGTACCTATATGCCCTGTTTACCAAAATGTAAATGCAAAAGCTGTTTCCAGCCCTGATGAAATAAAGCATAACCTGATAGCCCAATTAACATCCCCTGTACGATGGACTCAAACAGTCAAAAACATGATAGCAGACGGCGCCACTGTTTTTACAGAAGTCGGACCTGGAAATGTGCTGCAAGGATTGGTGAAAAAAGTCAGTACTGAAGTCGAAACGAAAAGTGCGACAATATAGATAGCCTTTGCCTACCTTTGATGGTATTGTTTTTCATAATATTTTTGATAATCACCTGAAGTGACATTTTTGAGCCATTCGCTGTTGCTAAGGTACCAGTCAACTGTTTTCTCAAGGCCCTCTTCAAATTGAAGGGATGGTTTCCAGCCAAGTTCGTTTTGCAACTTGGTTGAATCAATGGCATATCTTAAATCGTGGCCTGCCCGGTCTTTAACATAGGTTATCAGTTTCTCAGATGCTCCCGTGGGTCTTGCCAGTTTTGTGTCCATAATTTCACACAATTTTCTGATAAGGTCAATATTGGTCCATTCATTATTTCCTCCAATATTATAAGTTTCTCCAATCCTACCTTCAAAAAATACAATGTCGATAGCAACTGCATGATCTATCACATACAACCAGTCTCGAACATTTTCGCCTTTTCCGTAAACTGGAAGAGTTTTATTGTTCTTAATATTATGAATAAAAAGGGGTAAAAGTTTCTCTGGAAACTGATTGGGGCCATAATTGTTAGAGCAATTTGTAATTACCACAGGTAAGCCAAAAGTATCATGATAGGCTCTTACTAAGTGGTCGGAGCTTGCTTTGGAAGCAGAATAGGGACTGTGTGGATCATACGGAGTTGTTTCTGTAAACTTACCCTCATTGCCCAATGAACCATAAACCTCATCTGTAGAAATATGATAAAATCTTTTTCCTTCCATATTGTCTTTCCAAATGTATTTTGCTGCATTTAGCAAATTCACTGTCCCAACTATGTTTGTATAAATAAATTCAGTGGGATTGGAAATAGATCGGTCGACATGAGATTCAGCTGCAAGGTGCACAACACCATCAAATTGATGGGTTTCAAAAAGTTTTTGAATGAATTGGTCGTCGACAATGTCTCCTTTTGTGAAACTATAGTTGGGTTTGTTTTCAATGTCTTTCAAGTTCTCAAGGTTCCCTGCATAGGTAAGTTTATCCAGGTTGATAATTTGTATGTTAGGATATTTATTAACGAAAAGTCTTACTACATGTGATCCTATAAATCCTGCACCACCTGTAATTAAAATTTTTTTCATATTTAAGTTGACAATGGTTAGATGGTTTCATTCAATAGCAAGGTCTTTTCCCATTCCCACGCAGAACTCATCATCTCATCAAGATTTTTTTCTGCCTTCCAACCCAATTCTGAATTTGCATAAGTTGTGTCTGCCCAAACTTTTTCAATATCTCCTTCGCGCCTTTCTGCAAATTTATAATTTAATTTTATTCCTGAGATCTTTTCAAATGATTTAATGACATCAAATACTGAAAAGCCATTGCCTGTGCCTAGATTAAATATTTCAAGTTTTTCCTTATTCTTATTATATAATAATCTGTTCAAAGCAATCACATGTGCCCTGGCCAGGTCAACCACATGAATATAATCCCTGATGGCGCTTCCATCAGGTGTGTTGTAGTCTGTGCCAAAAACCTTTAAGGCTGCTCTTTTTCCAATTGCGGTTTGTGTAATAAATGGGACCAGGTTATTGGGAACTCCAATGGGAAGTTCACCAATTTTTGCTGATTCATGGGCGCCAATAGGATTGAAATACCTTAACAAGATACTTTGAATTTGTTCAGCCTTGCAGGTGTTTTCAATAATCTCCTCAGCTATTTGTTTTGTGTGCCCATAGGGTGAAAGCGCCTTTTGAATAGGGGCACGCTCTGTAACCGGAAGTTCTTCAGGCTGGCCATATACCGTGCATGATGAAGAAAAAACAAGGTTTGGAATAGTGTTTTTTTTCATCCCTTTTAATACATTTAGCAGGGATAGAATATTATTGTGATAATACTCCAATGGCTTTTCAACTGATTCACCAACTGCTTTCAAAGCAGCAAAATGAATAATACCTGAAACATTATTGTGGCCTGAAAAAAAATCGATAGTCTTTTTTTCATCAGTCAGTTCAATTTTTTCAAAACCAGGACGAATACCGGTAATCTGTTCAATATTATCAACAACACTTTCGTAAGAGTTGGATAGATTGTCGATAATAATTACTTCAAATCCACTTTGTTGCAATTCCACAACTGTGTGTGAACCAATATAGCCGGTTCCACCAGTTACAATGATTTTCATTTTCCTAATAATTAAAGGCTCCAGTAAGTAAGCTCTTTTATTTTATTTCTATACAAGCCTTTTACATCAACCAGAATGGCTTTTTTAGAAGTAATTGACTTGAAGTAGCTTTCATCCAGGTTAAGGTAATTATTATGAGATACGGCAACAACTACGGCATTATAATCGTCAGCAATATCATCAACCAATTCAAAACCATATTCCTTCTTTACCTCTTTTGATGCAGCAAAAGGATCGGTAACTTCAACAGTAACACCATAGGTTTTTAATTCATTTATAAGGTCAACAACTTTGGAATTTCGAAGGTCACTGACATTTTCCTTAAAGGTCATACCCATAACCAAAACTTTCGAATTTAATATTTTCTTTCCTTTGTTGATCAGTAATTTTACCAATTGCTTGGCAATGTAAAAACCCATTGAGTCGTTTACAAACCTGCCTGAATTGATGATCTGAGGATGGTACCTGAATTCTTTGGCTTTGTATGCAAGATAGTAAGGATCTACCCCAATGCAATGTCCTCCTACCAAACCGGGATAGAATTTTAGAAAATTCCATTTGGTTCCGGCAGCTTCCAAAACATCGAATGTATTGATGCCCATTCTGCTAAAGATAATGGAAAGTTCATTCATAAAGGCAATATTGACATCGCGTTGGGTGTTTTCAATTACCTTTGCTGCTTCTGCAACTTTCATATTCGGCGCCCTGTGAACTCCTGCTTTCACTACCAGCTCATAGGTTTTGGCAATATTATCAAGAGATTCTTCATCACACCCGGATACAATTTTAACAACCGATGATAAAGTATTTACCTTATCCCCCGGGTTGATTCGTTCTGGTGAATAACCAACCTTGAAGTCTTCATTGAACTTCAAACCCGAAAGTTCTTCGAGCAAAGGGATACAATCCTCTTCTGTAGCTCCGGGATACACGGTTGATTCATAAACCACATAATCTCCCTTTTTTAAAATCTTACCAACCGTTTTTGTGGCTGAAATCAAAGGAGTTAAGTCCGGCATGTTATGGTTATCAATCGGAGTTGGGACAGCGACAATGTGAAATGAAGCATTTTTTAAGTCACTTGCGTTTGTAGTAAAAGTGATATCACAATTATCAAAGGCAGATGCATCCAATTCATCACTTGGATCCTTTTTGGCTTTCATCATGTCAACCCGTTCTTTGCTGATGTCAAATCCAATAACTGATATTTTTTTACCAAATTCAAGGGCAATGGGCAATCCAACATATCCCAAACCAATCAATGATAATTTTGCTTCTTTGTTTATTAATTTTTGATAGATACTCATTTGTTAAACTGTTTTTATATTTTAAAAAAATTCCTCACCAGGTTCTTTTAACATTGTGAGGAATTTTTTGTTGAACTAATTATGAATATTTAAGCGTGTTTTCTGATGCTCTCCACAATTTTATCCTGATCACTTTCTGATAAATAGGGATGCATTGGAATTGAAAAAACTTCACCTGACATTTTGTAGCTTACCGGTAAATCTTCTGGTTTATACCCCAGGTGATCAAATGCAGTTTGCATGTGCAACGGTTTTGGATAATAGACAGCCGATGGAATTCCATCTTCTTTTAATCCGGCTAAAACCCTATCTCTGTCAGGATGAACCAGGGTATATTGGGCCCAGGCACTTGTATTGTGATCTTTAACAAAAGGAACAGTAACTATGTCCTTTAGCATTTCACTGTATCGTTTAGCAACTTTTTGTCTAAGTTCAATTTCCTCTTGAAAAATTTCAGCTTTTGGCAAAAGAATAGCTGCCATCAAAGTGTCGAGCCTGCCATTGATACCAATACGGATGTTGTCATATTTATCTCCACCCTTACCATGAACACGAATGGAATTCAATTTGTCGTTCATCTCATCACTATCAGTAAATATCATACCTCCATCACCGTAAGTACCCAGAGGCTTAGCAGGGAAAAAACTTGTACCGGCTACTTCGGCCAAAGAACATGCTCTTTTACCCTTATATACACCCCCAAAACCCTGCGCGGCGTCTTCTAAAACAAATAGTCCGTGTTTTTTTGCAATTTCATTAATCTCATCATAGTCAGCAGGCTGTCCAAACAAATCTACAGGTATAATTCCTTTTGGAGTCAATTTGCCTTCTTTTTTAACTTTAATTATGGCATCTTCCAATTGTGAAACATCCATATTAAATGTATCAGAATTTATATCGATAAAAATGGGAGTAGCTCCTAACAATTGAATAACTTCAGCGGTTGCAATAAAAGTAAAAGAAACAGTAAAAATTGCATCACCGGGTTTAATATCGTAAGCCATTAAAGGCATTAACAGCGCATCGGTTCCACTGGCACATCCTACTGCATGTTTTACTCCTGCATAATCGGCAAGCATGCTTTCCAATTGTTTAACTTCCGGCCCCATCACATAACTTCCATGAGCCAGTACTTTCTGGATATTAGCATCAATTTTATCTTTGATCCTGTCTTGTTGTGCTTTTAAATCAATAAATTGCATTTTGTCTTATTTAACTTGTTCTACAATAATTCCATTTTAGTGTATTCCTGCCACATTTGGTACATTTGTCAGTTTCGCTGGAACCTTCATCTGTTGTCATGTTCAACCTGTTGCCACAGGCGCAAACCCAGCTTAATAACCTTGCAGGATTTCCGACTACCAATGCGTAGTCCGGTACATCTTTAGTTACTGTTGATCCGGCACCAACAAATGCATATTTGCCAATGTTGTGCCCACAAGCGATGGTAGAGTTTGCACCGGGGATGCACTCTTTTTGACCAACGTTTTGAGATAAAACTCAGATCCTCTTTGAGGAAATTCACTTCTTGGATTCAATATGTTAGTGAATACCATGGAAGGACCGCAAAAAACAAAATCTTCAAGCTCTACGCCTTCATAAACAGATACGTTGTTCTGGATCTTTACATTGTTTCCAATGGTAACATTATTTCCAACATTAACATTTTGGCCCAATGAGCAGTTTTTCCCTATTCTTGTGCCACTTTGAACATGTGAAAAATGCCAGACTTTTGTTCCTTCATCAAGAAATACGTTGTCATCCACATAGGCACTTTCGTGCACGAAATACTTTTTTTCCATTAATTTAGTAACGAGTTTAAAATTATAATTTACTTTGAGCTTCTTCTAAAACCTTTAAAACTGTAAGGCCTTCAATGCCATCTGTTTTTGGGGTTTGTCTTGTTTTAATACAATCAATAAAATGTTTGAGTTCTTCTTCCAGCGGTTGTTTTAATTCTATGTCAATTGTTATGAAATCACTTTTTTCAGCCACAGGAATTGTTCCTTTTTCCCATTTGATCTTGTGTGGGTAAATAAACAGTTTTTCTTTGCTGATATCATCAAATACAACCATTTTTTCAGAGCCAACCACAACCAGTTTTTGCTCTTTAAAAGGATGAAGCCAGCTAACAAAAACATGGCCTTTAACTCCGTTTTTAAATTCAATAGTTGTTAAGGTTGTGTCATAAATATCGGGGCTTAAATACGATCCTCCATGTGCCTCAACCTTTAGTGGGAACTCGCCGTTCATGAACATAATTATCAGCGAAATATCATGTGGGGCAAAACTCCAGAGTACGTTTTCCTCAGTCCTCAGTTTTCCAATGTTTAGGCGGTTGGAGTAAATGTACCGGATCCTGCCCAACTCCCCGTTGTCAATCATTTTCTTTAGCTCAACTACAGCTGAATGATACTGTAAAATATGACCCACCATGAGTATGCGTTTATTGTCGCGGGCAATATCTACAAGCTCCTTTCCTTCCTTAACGGTAAGTGCCAATGGTTTTTCAACCAGCACATCTTTACCGGCCAAAAGACATTGCTTTGTAAGTGTGTAATGCAATTCTGCCGGAGCTGCAATAACGACTCCTTCAACTTCTTTCCGGTTCAAAAGTTCATCAAGGCTTTCAAGGAAGTCCACTTCTGGATATTCAGCTTGCCGTTGTTCTTGAATTTTTTTTGAGGTTTCCAAAACACAATTTAGCCTGCCAAGATTATAGAGGTTTTTAAGGTGGTTTTTACCCCAGGCTCCTGCCCCGATCAATCCAATATTTTTTACTTCTTTACTCATAACTTTATGAAAACTGGATTCAGTTTATATTAAATTTTACGACCATTTTGAGGGCGCAAAGATACTTAATTATTGTAAGAAACAAAGTTTTTGAAAAATATTGTTAATTAATTAACAATAGAAAAAAAATAGGATTGAATTATTGTTGTTATTGAAAATTTCTAACACTTTTGTCCGATAAAAATCATGTTTCGTCCCTATGGGCCTTAATGAATAATCCTTCCTAAAAATATTTTGTCCCTGACCGGAAAGCCCCTAACGGGGCTGCATATTGGTAAAAAAATGTAAACCCAGAATCCATTAAGTCCCGCAGGGATGATATATCTCAAACAATCTGGAATAATCATTCTATCTTATCCGGACAGTTGTGATTTTCTAAATGAAAAATTAATGAAAAATTAATTGTCTGATAAGAAAAATCATGAAGGCCTGCCTGGTACCCCAAGGCCAAATCTGCCCTTTTCATTCCTTTCGTGAAATCAAGACGATAGACCATTGGCCTGTCTTTGAAAGGTACAGGGTCATTCGGGTTACCAACGATAACTTTTTCGTTCCCAAAATATCCCAGGTAACCATCAATACTGTTTGAAAGGATAAAAGATTTCACATGAAGATCAATTCCCAGGCCAACCATTACCGCATCGTTTTGCCGGTTATTGGGAAGGTTCATTTGCCATGAGTTGAACCCAATTGTGGCGTGTGGACGAATTCGAATTTCTTGGGTTTCAAATAAAATATAATCTTTGCCAACAGACAAATCGAAAAAGTATCCGGGGGCATCCGTATATCTTGCATCGCTTAATCTGGAGCCGGATGCAGTTTTGCAAGCCATTCGAAAAGCCAAATCCGGAAACCCACGGTTCTTGATAATCTGAATAATTGAACTAAAATAAAGATCGCCGGCTGCATAACCTTTACCTGACCTGTTTCTGCCTCGTCTTTCGATAACGGTTTCTTCAGTCATTTTATAATTTTCAACCGGTACTCCGTAAAACTCAAACGCAATAAAATCCTTAACGAGCGGAAGATAGAGGCTCAAAAACAGGTTTTGTGTTTTATCTCCCGGACTAAAATGGCTTTCAAATTTTACCTCCAATTCGTATCTGTCTTTAATTCTTCCCTTTTGAGAGAATGGAACTGGCAAAGCATTGATGCCCATATAAGAGGGGGAATAAATTATATAGCTTTGCCAGGGTGTAACACCATCCCAATCCTGAACACTATTCCACCAGCTTGCGTCATCATCTTGCGAGAATGTTTGATTCGAAAAAAACATCAGAAAAACAATCCCAACACTAAAAAAAAAGTTCAAAACAGCTTTAAAAATCATTTACAAATCCTTTAGAAAATCACAATAAAAATACATAAGAATGATTAACCAACTCAGACAAATTAGTTTTTATATATTTGCCATCTTATAATTGCATCGTTATGAAGATCTTCTTGTCTTTGTCAGGAATCTTATTAGCCGTTACTTTGTGGGCACAACCGAGTGTTTCGGATACATCCATGAGCATACCCATGTTTTATATTACCTATATGTACCAGTTTCCAGGTGGTGATTTGGCTGAAAGGTACGGCAATTCTTCAAGTATTGGAGGTGGTTTTCAATGGAAAACGGACAAAAACTGGATTGTTGGAATTGAATATACCTACCTGTTTGGCCAGGATGTAAAAATTTCCGATCAGATAATGGAAAATATTAAAACGGAAGATGGCAACATTATCAGTATGGCCGGAACATATGCCAGTTTTCATACCTATGAGCGTGGTTATTATGTTTCAGCAAGGTTCGGCAAACTTATTCCGGTTCTAAGCCCCAATCCAAATTCAGGGTTTGTTATTATGGGTAGCCTGGGTTATTTTCAACACAAGATCAGGATAGAGGTAGCCGATAATTCTGCTCCTCAATTGATGGATGATTATAAAAAAGGATACGACAGGCTTACGGGTGGATTTGGCATTAGCGAGCAACTTGGTTATCTGTTTTTAAGCAATAGTCATTTGTGGAATTTTTATTTGGGAGTTGAGTTTAATCAGGCATGGACAGCCCCGTTAAGGGATGTTAATTTTGATACTGGGAAACCGGATGAAATTTTGAATCGTTTTGACTCAATGATAGGTATCAAAGCAGCATGGTTTATTCCCATATTTAAAAGACTGCCTCAGAAATATTACTATTATTAATTTTTTATCAGCATATCCACCACAATTTGATGTCCCTTTTTTACCATATTGTCATTTTTCTTTATCATGGGTTGATCAGAATTGCTGCCCTGTTTAATGACAAAGCCCGGCTTTGGGTAAAAGGGCGGAAGAGCCTATTTAAACGGTTGTCAGATGATTTTAAAAATAGTGAAAGTGTCGTATGGTTCATACAACATCACTGGGGAGAATTTGAGCAGGGGAGGCCCGTTATAGAGGCTTTTCGAAAAGAATATCCACAATATAAAATATTGCTCACATTTTTTCACCCTCAGGTTATGAAATAAGAAAAACCTGGGGCGATTATGTTTTATTACCTTCCTATTGATTCAAGATCAAATGCCAGAAAGTTCGTTCAAATTACAAATCCCAAACTAGCCATATTTATTAAATACGAGTTTTGGTTTAACTCTTGGATACACTCTTTCAAAGAACATTCCTATATTTGTGATTTCTGCAATTTTCAGGAAGGATCAACATTTTTCAAACCCTATGGAGGATGGTTCAGAATAAAACTGAAATTGATCACACATTTTTTTGTGCCAGGATTCAAAATCAGAAAGCCTTTGCGCTCCATTGGAATTGATAAGGTTATCCTGAGTGGGGATACCAGATTCGATAGGGTTTTTGAGATTTCCCAAACAGTTGAACCTTTCCGCTTGTCGAAAAGTTTTCTGCTGGATTTAAGGTTCTTCTCGGTGGTAGTACCTGGCCAAAGGATCGAAGAATTGCTAAAGCAATTAATGATTCATTTTGATGGTACATTGAAACATCCTTGCCCCCATGAAATTCATTCCGACAGAATAAAATCCCTCCTTAGTGAGTTTAGTGATTTTAATACAATTAAATATTCGGAAGCTACCGATCAAAATGCAGGTTCAGCCAATGTTCTGATTATAGATGGAATGGGTTTTTTGTCAGGCTTATACCCATATTGTGATGTTGCATTAATAGGAGGAGGATTTGGCAAAGGCATTCACAATACCTTGGAAGCAGCTACATTTGGAAAACCCATTTTTTGGCCCCCAATTACCTTCGGTTTAAGGAAGCTGTTGACCTGGTTGAAAAGAAGGGAGCTTATACAGTTGCAAATGAACAGGGCTTAATCGATCAGCTTGAAAACCTGTTTTCAGATGAGGATTCTTTGCAATCCTCTTCATCGGTGTGTAAAAAATATGTATTGGATAATAAAGGGGCTACACAAATGATTATGAGGGAGATTGAAAAGGTAATTGCTTCGTAAAATCGCCTTTACTGTATTGGATAATAAAGGGGCTACACAAATGATTATGAGGGAGATTGAAAAGGTAATTGCTTCGTAAAATCGCCTTTACTTTTTCCAGAAGGAACCGGAGAAGATCAAGAGGATAGTAAACAATTCTAGCCTTCCCAAAAGCATAAGAAAAGTGAGGAACCATTTTCCAATATCCGGTATCCAGGAATAATTGTCAACCGGCCCCACATGTCCTATTCCGGGGCCAATGTTTCCAAGAGTGGCAATTGTAGAACCAATAGCTGATTCAAAATCCAGCCCAACCAACACCATAAAAAATGTACCGGCAAAAAAGATGGTTATATAAATCAGGAAAAAAGCCATCACTTTAAAAATGATGTCTTGTGGCACAGCCCTGCCGTTGAATTTTACTGGTATTACTGCCTGTGGATGTATGGATCGTTTAAGTTCGACAGCACTGTTTTTTAATAAAAGAATATGCCTGGCAACCTTTATTCCTCCTGCTGTCGAACCTGCACTTCCACCAATAAACATTAGAAGGAAAATTAAAAACCACAAAAAACCCGGCCAAAGCAGGTAATCAGAGGATACAAAACCGGTTGTTGTTGTTATTGAAACTACCTGGAAAAGCGAATCCCTAAAGGTTTTTTCCAGCGAGCCGTGGCTGCCATAAAACATCCAAATGATCGTTATCAACAGTGTTATCAAAACACTAAAAAACAAATAGTATCGAAACTCTTCATTTTTCAGAATATTTCTGAACTTTAAGTGCAAAGCAAAATAATGGAGGGTGAAATTGGTTCCCGCCAGAAACATAAACACAATTATAATGTATTGTATGAATGCGGAATTGTTGGCAACGCTGGCATTTTGTGTTGAAAACCCACCGGTAGCCATGGTTGCGAATGAATGGTTTAGGGCATCAAACAGTGACATTCCTCCAACTATTAAAAGTATTGTTTCTAAAAACGTAAATGAAATATAGATCATCCACAAACGCTTGGCCGTATCCGTGATCCGGGGATGAAGTTTGTCGGGTGTTATCCCTGGCATTTCTGCTACAAAAAGTTGCATCCCTCCAATACCCAACAGGGGTAGGACAGCAATAGACAACACGATAATTCCCATGCCGCCAATCCAGTGAGTAGTGCTTCTCCAAAATAAGATTCCTTTGGGTACCGACTCAATGTCAGTAAGTATGGATGCGCCTGTAGTGGTAAATCCTGAAACTGTTTCAAAAAAAGCGTCTGTCAAATTGGGTATGGCGCCACTGATGATATAGGGTAAGGATCCGAACAAGGAAATCACGATCCAGGATAATGAAACGATCAGGTAACCTTCGCGTCTTCCGATGTTTTTGCGGGCATTGCGGGTATAGAACCATAAGATGGCGCCGCTTACAGAAGTTATCAGCCCGCTTACAATCAGGCTATGACACTTGCTTTCGCAGTAATAGTAAGAAAAAGGAATTCCCAGGAACATGAACAATCCTTCAATGATCAGCAGAAACCCGATAATGTTCAGTATGATTTTAAAGTTAATCTTCGACATATGTTATCCTAAAATAAAGGATTTGGGTTTAAACATTTTTTCTACTTTCGAAATTGCTTTAGGATAGCAAAGTACAACTACCTTATCGTTTTCCATTATCTGAAAATCGCCCACAGCAATAATGGATTCTTTATCTCTGATAACACCTCCAAAAATCGACCCTTCCGGTGTATTTAAGTCTTTTATTTTTTTCTTCGTTACAGGGGAATTCTTTTGTGCAATGAATTCAAAAACTTCAGCATCAATCCCGCTCAGGCATTTAAGCCTAGTTACTTCAGGCCCATGCGTAAAACGTGCAATGTATCCTGCTGTGATCAACTTTTTATTGATGATGGTATCAATTCCAATTTTTTGTGCAATGTCAATGTAATCAATGTTTTCGACCAGTGCTATGGTTTTTTTTGCTCCCAAATGTTGTGCGTGAAGACACGTAAGAATATTTGTTTCGGAATTGTTGGTAACGGCAATAAAAGCATCCATTTCTTTTATTCCTTCATCCTCCAGCAAATCCATATTTCTTGCATCGCCGTTGATTATCAGGGTTTTTTCGAATTCATTTACAAGGCTTTCACAGCGGGCTTTATCCTTTTCGATGAGCTTAATATTCATGCTTCTGGGAAGCATTTTCGCAGTTCTTCTGCCAATTCTACCGCCCCCCACAATCATGATGTTATTAATTTCGAAGTGCTGTTTGCCCCCCAGTTTCAATAAATTTATAATGCCTTCGGGCTTTGTGATCACATAGGCCAAATCACCTTCTTTGAATTGATCATTTCCGGCAGGGATAAAGGATTTTGAATTTCGGAGAACGGCAATAGCCCTGAAATTCAATCCCGGATATTCATGGGCAATTTCATTTAATGTTTTATTGATAACCGGAGCATTTTGATCTAATCTTAAAAGAAACAGTGACAAGCGCCCATGCGAGAATTTGAATGTTTCTGTTGCAGCTGCCTGCTTTAACAAATCAGATATATCATTGGCAGCAATGTTTTCCGGGCTCACGATTTCATCAACTCCAAGTTTACTGAACAATTCTCTATTTTCTTTTCGAAGAAATTCAGGGTCGCTTACCCTTGCTATGGTTCGTCTTGCACCCAATTGTTTCCCAATGCTTGCAGTCAATAAATTTGTCTGTTGATCATGCAAAACGGATATAAGTAAGTCAGCTTTATTGACACGGGCTTCACGCAATATCTTGGGATCAGTGGAATCCCCGGTTATGGTTAGCAAATCGGAATGTGACTCCACCAGTTTCAACAAATCTTCATGCGGGTCAACGATTGTAATATCGTGATTTTCTTCCTGCAGCATTTTAGCCAGGTGGAAACCAACTTCTCCGTCGCCGGCAATAATAATGTTCATATCTTGTTATCGTTATAAACTTTGTGCGAAATAAAGTTATAAATTTTAATTAAGCAACAATTGTTTATTATTCTGAAAAGTATTGTATAAATATCTTAGAGGTTAATTTGTGAAAAATATGAAACTACAAATAACTTATTGAGTAATTATCCCAATCCAAACCCACCTTAAATTTTGATCGGAAATCTGTGAGTTTCGAATAGGAGAGGGTTACAAAAAGGCTTTCTTCCTTAAAAGGTTTTGCCTGTTGAATTATTTTACCGTATGGGTCAACAATCATTGTATCACCCGAATGTTTTATTTTATTTCCATCTTCACCCACCCGGTTTACCCATATAACATAGGCCTGGTTTTCGATGGCCCTGGCCAGCAGTAGCGATTTGTAGGCATGGCTTCGGACTTCCGGCCAGTTAGCAGCATAAATCAGGACATCGTATGCATGGGTTCCATTCTCGTAACTGTTTTTCGACCAAACCGGAAAGCGTAAATCATAACAAACCTGCAAATTTATTTTCCAACCATTGAGGCTCAACAATTTTTCGTTCTATGCCCTGGGTCATCGTTTTATGCTCATTGGCCATACTGAAGAAGGTGTCGCTTGTCATATTTTCTAAGTCCCATCTGGATTCATCAAACCATACGATTGTAATATTTTCCTTTATCCTCAATTAAGATGCTGCCTGTAATTACTGTTTTTTTTCAGGCGGGCCATTTCTCTTAACCAGGTGACGAAGCCATCAGAGCTTCAGCATATTTTTTCACATTCATTGTGAAACCGGTTGAAAACATCTCGGGCAGAACAATCGAATCCGTTGAAATAGAAAGGTTCTGCAACTTTTCTTCAAAGTTTTTCAAATTCTGTTTGGGGTTCTCCCAAACCAAATTCGTCTGAATGGGGCAACGTTTAAATCTTGCATAGGATTTCCAGCCGCTTTTTCAAGTGTTTCTTCTTTTTTGGCAAAAGCAAAAACGCAACACCTTATTATCCATATTTTTTTGGTAAAACACCGAAACAGGAATAGAAGCAAGTTTGTATTCGCGTGTCATTCGCTGGGCGAAATCAATTTCCGGTTCGTCGGTTATCGCACTAAAGTCAAGCAACTGGAAATAGGTGCCATGCGATGGGATAATTTTAAAACGGGAAGTTTTGATCAAATCAACAAAATAATCTCGCTTCCTCTGGTAAAAGAAACCCAGATCTTCATAATTGGTTTTATCTTTCAGGTATTCGGCAAAGGCCATTTGAATGGGTGTGTTGACCTGTAACAAACTGATGAACCTTTCTGAACTCTTCCGTCAGTTTTGCGAGGCCCAATACAAAGCCTACTTTCCAGCCGGTGGCATGAAAGGTTTTTCCAAACGAGCCCACAACAAAAGAACGACTGGCCAGTTCCGGGTAACGGCAAACACTTTCGTGCTTTTGCCTGTCGAATATTAAATGTTCGTAAACCTCATCGCTCAAAACAATGATATCGGTGCTTCTGTTAGTTTCTCCAGATTTTCCAAATCTTCCGGTTTCAATATACTTCCCGTAGAATTTGTGTAGCGAATTGATGATGATCGTTTCGCGTACGGTTAGTAATCAACTTTCGAACCTCTGCCAGTCGATGTGATAATCGGGAAGTTTTTAATTCAACATATTTCACAAGGCCGCCATTGAGTTTTATAACAGGAATATAAGCATCATAAGCCGGCTCGAAAACAATTACTTCATCCTGGTCGTTCACAATGGCAGAAATAGCAGAATACAGCGCCTGTGTAGCACCGGCAGTAATATTGATCTCTTTGTCGGGGTCGTACTTAGCTCCGTACATTGTTTCTGCCTTTAAGGCTATTTGTTCCCTCAGCTCTTTTACCCCCTGCATCGGAGCATATTGATTATAGCCCTTTTTCATGTATTTATAAACAAGTTCGATCATTTTTTGGGATATCGCGAAATCAGGAAATCCCTGTGAAAGGTTGATGGCATTGTGTTCGTTCGAAAGCGCTGACATCACAGCAAAAATAGAAGTCTCTTGTTTGGGTAGTTTCGATTTTATGGTACCTTTATATTCTATCATAAGTCGATTTTGATCTTATACTGGCAAAATTAACGAATTAAATTTTAAAACTATTTTTTTAAGTAATTTTGACAATTCAATAACAATTAATTCCTGAATGGATGAAAATTTTTAAAGCTCTTTTAAAACCAATTACCATCGCAGGATTGTTCATTGTTTTGGTTGCAGCCGATTGTAGCAATGAGGAACCTGTGGATACAGAAAAAATTTCAGTAGATTTTACTTTTGAGATACAGGTTCATGATTCAGTTTCAATTCCCCTGCCGGGAGAGTTAGTTTACGTTGATACTCGAAAATATACAGGTGGAGAGGTAAAGGGAGTTTTTCAATACCAAATGTCGACCAATTCCGATGGTTGGGTAGTGAAATACCTTGGATATAATTTTAATTATGATGGTGATTATGCAGTGTTTCATGCATCCATGAAGGGCTATGATGACTATACCGAACCTGTGGTTCATGAAATTGTTTATTACAATGATGTTAAAAATGCAGCCAATGGTAATGACCATATAACCTACACGGTAACAGGGTTTTTAGAAAAAACAGATTATTAACGATTAATTAAATTTTAGAGATTGATGAAAACGATTGAGAGTTTTGATTTTAAGAATAATAAAGTGTTGATCAGGGTTGATTTTAATGTCCCCTTGAACGAGCATTTTGAGATCACCGATTCAACTCGGATAGATGCGGCCATCCCAACCATAAAAAAAATACTGTCGGGTGGAGGTTCAGTCATTTTAATGTCGCACCTGGGAAGGCCAAAAGAAGGGCCGGAAAATAAATTTTCACTCAAACACCTCGTCCCCTATTTGTCAAAGCAATTGAATACTCAGGTTCATTTTGCTGATGACTGTATCGGAAGCTCTGCAAATGAGCTTGCATCAGGCCTTCTTCCCGGAGAGGTTTTATTGCTCGAAAACCTGCGGTTTTATAAAGAAGAAACCAAAGGCGATGAAGCTTTTGCGGAAAAACTGGCATCTCTCGGAGATGTTTACATGAACGATGCTTTTGGAACAGCTCACAGAGCACATGCTTCAACAGCCATTATTGCCAAATTTTTCCCTGAAAACAAAATGTTTGGTTACATTATGGAAAATGAGGTAAAAAGCATTGACAAAGTTTTGCATGAATCAAAAAAGCCATTTACGGCTATTTTAGGTGGTGCCAAGGTCAGTGGTAAAATAGAAATTATCAATAACCTATTGAGCAAGGTTGATAACCTGGTAATAGGAGGTGGAATGATGTTTACCTTTATCCATGCACTGGGAGGTGATGTGGGTAAATCGCTCGTGGAAGACGACCTTCTTGAATTGGCATTAAATACCATTGAAGGTGCAAAAGATCTTGGGGTAAACCTTTACCTTCCGGTTGATACGGTTATTGCCGATAAATTTGACAACAATGCCTATCGTAAAGTTTCGGATGTAAATACAATTCCTGAAAACTGGATGGGCCTTGATATTGGGCCGGAGACGATCAAGCAATTTTGCGAAGTCATCGAAAATTCAAATACCATCCTCTGGAATGGCCCAATGGGTGTTTTTGAAATGGAAAATTTTGCAGCCGGTACAAAAGCAATTGCTGAATCCGTTGCCCGAGCTACTGAAAAAGGTGCATTTTCTTTAATTGGAGGTGGAGATTCTGTCGCTGCAATCAACAAATACAACCTGAAAGATAAAGTAAGCTATGTATCTACGGGTGGTGGAGCGATGCTTGAATACATTGAAGGCAAAGAATTGCCCGGAGTGAAAGCCATAAAAGGATAATTCTTCCTTCTCGAAATTATTTATTGTAAACGCCCGGCCTGGTTCGGGCGTTTATATTTTCATTCGCACCAAATGGGCCGAATGATAATTTTTTTTTATTTTTGTAACAGCCAGACAAGGGGTATCAGGGATTCAGTGATGCATTTTAATACTTAAAAAATGAAAAATACATATTCCGCTTTTCTATTGGTTCTTATTGGATTTTCACTTTTTGCCGGAGACATCAAAATAAATCCAACCAAAAAAACACAACTTCAGGTTCTTGAAAACTCATATTCTGTTTTAAAGCTTAAAAATACAATCGGTGAAATTGAATATAGCATTGTTAAATATGAGTATGGGAATTTTACCAAATTATCCCTGGGAGACTACGGCAAATCAATGATTCCAGGTGAACCGGAACTGCCGGTTTTTAAAACATTAATTGAAATCCCTCTTGATGCTGAAATTGAAATAAAGTTTTCAGGTAGCTCAGCAAAAGAAATTGATTTAACTGAGTTTGGCATCTCAGGTGTTGTCATCCCGGCCCGAGGGCCAGTGTCAAAAGAATTTGATCAACAGGTTGTCAATTTTGTTAAGGATGAAGAATTGTATTCCACCAATCAATTTTATGGCCAGGATCTGGTACGTGTCGAAATTCTTGGAAATATGAGGGGAGTTCGCATTGCCCGACTTGAAATAGCTCCGGTAAAGTATAATCCAGTGCTTAATAAATTGCAGGTTTTTGATGATTTGGAAATTGAAATAGCTTTTAAAAATGGGGATATAATGCTCACCGAAATGCAGAAAAAAAATCTTTTCTCACCTTATATTGAAAGTATTTATTCATCTGTATTAAACCATAAACCGATTCCGGTTGATGAGCTTATTACCAATGCTCCCATTACCTATGTGATTGTTGCTGACCCAATGTTTGAGAGTAGTTTAGAGCCTTTTGTTGAATGGAAATCAAAAAAAGGATACAGGGTTGTTGAAGCTTACACCAATGATCCGTTAGTGGGCAACACCACAACTTCTATAAAAGCCTATTTGGAAAGTTTGTATAATGACCCACCTCAAGGTTATCATCCGCAATCCTTTATTCTTTTGGTTGGTGATGTTGGTCAAATTCCATCTTTTGATGGTGTTTTTGGTTTTCACCCTGCCGATCTTTACTATGCTGAATATACAGGTGATATGTTTCCGGATTGTTTTTACGGGCGTTTTTCTGCTAATGATGTTTCAGAATTACTACCTCAAATCAATAAAACCATCGAATACGAGAAATATGAATTCCCTTCACCCGAGTTTCTTGATTCGGCCTTATTGGTGGCTGGTGTAGCCAATGGACTGGATACCATTTGGGGAAATGGTCAGATTAGTTATGCGGCAGAGATGTACATAAATGAAGAGCATGGGATATCTGCTTTTGTGTATCCTCAGCCTGAGCCTTCCGGTCAAAATTATTCTGATCTGATCTTAGAGAAGTTTAACAATGGTATATCCTATTTTAACTATACAGGGCATTGCAGGCTCTTTTGGCTTCATTGATCCTCCATTTACCATTGGCCATGTTTTCCAGTTAACAAACAGTCAAAAGTATCCGCTGGTAGTCGGTAATTGTTGCAGTGCAGCAATGTTTAATATGAACTGCATGGCTGAGCAAGCTGTCAGGGCTGAAAACAAAGGCGCCCTGAGTTTTGTCGGGGCTTCTAACAGCACCTATTGGGATGAGGATTTTTGGTGGGCTGTAGGCTTTAAAAATATCAGTTCAGGACCGGTTTATGATCCTGACCATTTAGGATTTTACGATAGTTGGTTTCATGACCATAATGAGCCTTTGGATGAATGGTATGTTACCCAGGGTCAGCTTCAGGTAGCGGGCAACCTTGCCGTAGCGCAATCGGGTTCGTCTGCGGAAAATTATTATTGGGAGGTTTATCATTTAATGGGTGATCCGTCCACTACCATTTATTTGCCTCAACCTGAATTGCCGGAAGTCAGCCATGCTTCATTCATACCAATTGGAGCAACAAGTTTTCAGATAACAACTGAACCCTATTTATATATTGCTTTGTCAATCAATGGAGAATTGCATGGGGCGGCTCTTTCAAATGAAGCCGGCCTTGCGGTGGTAGAATTGTTTGAGCCATTTCAGCAACCGGGAATTGTGGACCTGGTCATTACCGGGCAAAATATCCAACCCTATTTTGGAACAATTCCTGCTATTTCAACCCAGGTTCCGGAAAGTACTTCAAGTGGCATTATCGGCTATGTTAATATTGCTCCAAATCCATTTCAAAAAGGGTTTACAATTGAATACACCTTAGAAGAAAATTCAGATATTAATATTTCAATTATTAACATAATGGGCCAGCAGATTGTCCAGCTTGAACAATCTATTGATAAACCGTCCGGCCATTACAATGCCCGCTTCAATTACCTGGATTTGCTTCCGGGAATCTACTTTTGTAAAGTTGAAGCTAATAACAGCAGGCTTATTACTAAACTTATAAAGACAGAATAAAGTCTTAAAAAGGCAAGTCGTTTATCGGCCCCTGCTCCAATTCAAGAGGCGGTTCCGTTTCGGGAGGTATGTTGCTAAAGTCAGGTGGAGGTGCTGATGATCCTTGTTGCCCGGCTTTTATCAATCTCCATGCTTTCACATCGGTATACCAGCGATTGTTGTATTCGCGGCTTTCAATGTTGATACTGGCAGTAACCATTTCGTTTTCGCCAAAACTTTGCAAATTCAATTTATCTCCCCAAACGGTAATGCAGACTTTTTTCGGGTACTGTTCCTGAGTTTCAAGGATAAAACTCTGTTTTTTCCAGGTGCCATTTCTTCCTTCTCCAGTTTCTTCGGGTAGAAGTTGTATGATTTTTCCGGTAATTTCCATTTTACTATTTTTTTATTGGGGAAGCTAAAATACAAGGATCTTCTGTATCTGCAATGCCAATTATCTCAACTTTTTTAAAATCTTTCAATCGTGTATCTGTATCTGCTTTAAACTCAACAGGTATATAGTTTTCTCCATAACCGGCAGCGATTCCTCTGCTATTAATTTTTTCAACCAAAACGGTTTGTGTTTTCCCGATAAATGAACTGCGGTATTTTCGTTTGTTCTCCTCACCCAAATCCCGTATGATAGCACTCCTTTGGATTTTATTTTTTTCGGGTAGTTGATTTGGCATCCTTTCAGCCCGGGTTCCTTTTCTGATAGAATACTTAAAAGTATGGATGTGGGTAAATCCTATTTCGTTAATTGCCTTGCAGGTTTCCTGAAAATCCTCCTCTGTTTCATCAGGGAATCCTACCATGATATCGGTTGTAAAATTAAAATCCGGAATCCGTGACCTGATTTTATCTACCATAGTTTTAAAATCGCCAACTGTATATTGACGTCTCATTTTTAGCAAAATTCTATCCGAACCGCTTTGTAAACACATATGCAAGTGGGGCATTAATTTCGGATTGGAAAACAAACCAAATAATTTTTCACCAAATCCCTCCGGCTCAATACTTGAAATTCTCACTCTAAAGTTGCCAGGAATTTCCAATACTTTCTCAACCAGATCTTCAAAATTGATTCCATTATGTTCGTAACGGCCGATGTTAACTCCCGTAAGTACAATTTCCTTATATCCAAACCCGAGCACTTCTTCAATGTTCGCCTTAATGTCTTCCCATGATCTGCTGATGGCCCGGCCTCTCACGTGTGGCACAATACAAAAGGTGCAAAAGTTATCGCAACCATCCTGGATTTTGATCATGCTCCGGGTCCGGATGTTTTTTTCAGCTGAAGAAAAATTAAAGCGATCTTGTTTAAGATTTTCCGGGGTAATAATTTCACCATTAAAGTGTCCATCCAGGAGGTTAAAGATTGACCCTTTCCGGTCGTTTTCAACGGTATAAGTAATGTGTTCGTTTTGTTCGAGTTTCTCTTTATAATTGTTTGCCATGCACCCGGTTACCACCAATATGGCATCTTCATTTTTGCGTGAAGCCTGGCTTATGGTTTGTCTTGATTTGTGATCGCTCTGGTTTGTCACCGTGCAGGTGTTGATAATATAAGCATCAGCTGTTTCATTGAAATCCACAATTTCATACCCTTCCTTTATGAAATTTGAGGCTACCGAATCCGTTTCGTACTGGTTCAGCCGACAGCCCAAAGTTTTAAATGCGATCTTTTTCTTCATGCTTATTGATTTTCAATATTCTAAATCAATTCTCCGGCGACCGAAAATTCAGTTGCGGACATTATTTTTACATCCACAATTTTTCCAATCAAATTTTTATCAGAAGAAAAAATTCGGACATTGATTTTTCCTTCCGTCAAACCTGAAAGAAACTCCCCTTTTCGTTCTATCCCTCTAGCCAATACACGAAATGTTTTCCCAATCATGCTTTTATTATAGGCATAACTGGTCTTCATTAAATCTTGTGTCAAAGTATGGTATCGTTCTTTTTTGACCTCTTTTGGTATGTCATCCACCCATCGTGAACTCACTGCACCGGGACGTTGTGAATACTGGGCAATATAGGCCATGTTGTAGTTGAAGCGATTCATTATTTGCCGGGTATTTTCGAACTGCTCATCGGTTTCGCCCGTAAACCCGACAATGATATCGGTAAACAAAGTTGCCTGTGGGATTAATTTTCGGATGGTGTCAACAATATGGCTGTATTTTTCAACCGAGTGTTTTCGGTTCATTTTAATCAACAGTTTATCATCGCCTGATTGGATAGGTAAATGAATTTGTTTCCCAAGGTTTGGATATTCTGCTATTACTTCAATAACCTCATCGGTCATATCCCGAGGATGGGGGGATGTAAAGTAGACCCAGAATTCCTTTCCGGATTTTTTGCCCAATTCCCCAATTTGCCGAAGTAATTGTGGAAAGCTAATTTCTTCTCCTTTTTTATCCAGCCCATAGGAATTTACATTCTGTCCGAGTAAAGTAATCGTTTTATAGTCCTTATCAATCAAATTTTGAACTTCGGCCAAAATCTCTGTTGAAGGCCTTGACACTTCGCGGCCACGGGTGTAGGGAACAGCACAAAAGGTACAGAATTTATCGCAACCGTTTTGAATGGGAACAAAAGCTTCGAAGTCCGATTCGTAGTGCGGGTTGATATGCCAGAAATCCGACATATGTTCATTAAGTTTCAACGCACTCGCTTTTTCCTTAAGCTCTTTTATTCTTGGGTTTTGATAAATTGGTTCTTCATTCCGGCTGGATTTTAAACTTACAGGTGTAACAATTCCATATTGGTTGATCATTTCAGGCAGTTCCTGCAACTCACTCATCGGAAAAACAATGTCAAATAATTTCAGGAAGCGGTCTTTATCAGAAGGGAGGATACAGCCGGTAACAAACGTGAGCAGGTTTTCCTTGTTCTTTCGTTTATTCCATTTGTGGATACGTGAATAAACTTTATCAATGGCTTTTTGCCGGACGGAGCAGGCTAAAATTCCCACCAGGCTGGCTTCGTCTTCGTTATCGGTCCATTCATAGCCCATCTGTTCGATCACGGGCTTGGTCCGTTCCGTGTCCGACATATTCATCTGGCAGCCAAGTGTGAGTATATGGTATTTCATGATAAATTACAAGTATCGAATAATCAAAGTTAAATTTTAAATGTGCTTATTTCGTCTTAATATTTGTAAGTGCCGTATTTACAATGGTTATATAAATTGCGATAAGCTCATTACTCTCTTTATTTGCATACTCCAACTTGTCCTTGTTAGAATAGAGTTTCCCTAATGTTAATATTTTCAATGCAACTCTCGTTTCTTTTAATTCTTTAAGGACAATTTTTAGCTTATGAACGAAATCTTTTCTTGATTCAGCACTTGTCGCTTCGCCATAATTCAATGCAGGTGATGTACCTGATCATAACATTTGTCCAGCTAAATGTTTCCCTGCAAGGGAATGCGGAAGCCCTTCTGCAATTTCAATAATCAAATACAGCAAATTTTATCAGTCGTTCCTCTAAATCAGATTTGCTCATTTGTTTTACTTTTTACTTTGATTATTCTTTGTTTGACATTTTTACTTTAAAAATAAACTTCCGCATGTAAATTTCCTGATGGTACACCTTGCTCTTTGAGCACATCAAAGGCGTCGTAAATCATATTTACGTTTCCACAGAAGTAGCAAAGTGTTTTATCATCAACTGGATTTTGTTTTAAATAATCGGTTACCCGACCGTGAAAATTCCCATTCTTATCGCCTGTAACACATGAAAAATAACGTTCTTTTGGGTAATCTTGTTTATCGTATGTTTCAGAGCTAAAGCGTACTCCATGAATAATTTTATAATCCAGGCCAGGAAAACTCTTTGCCATGCTGTGAAAAGGTGCTATGCCTGTTCCGCTGGCAATGAACAGGAATTTTTTTGTTTTTAAATCTTCTTCCTTTATCGTAAAAAAACCAAATGGGCCATCCATATCAAGCTGGTCGCCTTTATTGAGCCATTTTAGTTTTTTAGAAACGAGGCCTTCTTTGACCTCTTTAACAAGGATTTCCAGGTCCTTATCATGTTCTCCGCTATAAATGGAATAATCTCTTCTCTCGGGATCGTTATGAAGCCCCAGGTTCAGGTTTTGTCCTGCTTTAAATTCCAGCCCGTTTCGCTCCATTGAAACCACGTAGGTTGATTCGGTTAACTCACGAATGCCTTTAACCAGATATAACAGATTGTCAGTTTTAATCATCTTCAATTTTATTATAACCCTGAACAACGGGAAGCGAATCCAATTGTTCACTAAATGTTTGAATTTATTCCCGGGAATTAAAACCGGCAATAAAATTTAGCGGTGCAAAACTATTGAAAATTGTTTGAATTGCTTTTTGAGATAAAATATTCTAAAAGGGATTATGCCCTATGCAGGTCAACCTTCTCAAGTAATTGAGGTACTGTGCAATTCCAGCCAAAATGATCCTTGATCTTCACTCTCAAAACCTGAGCAGCATGAGGTTCTCCGTGAACAATGAAAACTTTTGTTGGCATGTTGTCTATTTCTGACATCCAATCCAGAATTTCACTTTGGTCGGCATGCGACGACATAGTGTGTATGTGTTCAACCGTAGCTCTTACTTTAAAATAGTGTCCGTGTAATTTAATTTCAGTTGTCCCTTCACTGATCATTCGTCCCCGGGTTCCGGCAGCCTGGTATCCGGGAATAACAATAGTTGCTTTTGGATTATTAAGGTGCGATTCAAGATAATGCAAAACCCTGCCTCCGTTCATCATCCCACTTCCGGCTATGATGATTTTTGTGTGGTCGTTTTTGGCAAGATGCCTTGTTTCTTCAATAGAATGTACCATCCGCGTGCTTTGAAAAACATCTTTAAATACATTGGGTTCAAGTTTGAGCCAGTCGGGATATTTCAAAAATAATTTGCTCACATCCGTTCCCATCGGGCTGTCGAGATAGACAGGAATATCCGGTATCTTGTTTTCCTGTTTCAGTTTCCAAATGACGTACATGAAGTCCTGAGCCCGGTCAACTGTAAAGCTTGGTACAATGAGTGGCCCATTGTTTCCAAGGCTTTTTGTAATGATTTTCAGCAGCACTTCCTCGGTTGATTCTGCTGGATGGAGACGGTCACCATAGGTAGATTCTACAATAATAAAATCAGCTTTCCCGGGCTTGTCAGGAGGCAGGAGCATGGGGTCGTTGGGCCGTCCCAGGTCTCCCGAAAAAACAAATCTTTTTCCATCAATGTCCATTTCAACAAAGGAGGCCCCTGGGATGTGTGCATTTCTCCTGAAGCGAAACCGTATGTCTTTAGTTAAGGATATAAATTGATCCAATTCTTCTGCTTTCAAATGAGGTAACGTTTTTTCAACATCTTTCAGGTTATAGAGCGGCATGGCCGGACTGTGTTTTGAATATCCCATTTTGTTAGCATGTTCAGCATCCTCCTCCTGAATTTTGGCACTATCGGTCAAAATGAGTTCTGCCAGGTCCTCTGTGGGATACGTACAATATATTGATCCTTTAAATCCCTGATTCACCAATCGGGGAAGATAACCGACATGGTCAAGATGGCCGTGAGTTAATATTACTGCGTCAATTTTGTGCGCAGGGAAAGGCAACTCCATCCAGTTCAATTCCCTCAGATTCTTTAAACCCTGAAACAATCCACAGTCGATCATTACATTATAGCCATGGTAAGTAACCAGGTATTTAGATCCCGTGACTGTTCCGGCAGCTCCTAAAAATTGTACAGAAAAATCAAAACCACTTCTTTTCATCAATAAATCTTTAAAATTAATCAATAAAGATAATTTTATTGGATTATAAAACTATAAACATTTGTAATTAATTATCAATAAAAGGACTAATTTTGATAGGTTTCTTTATTTGAACTAAAAAATAGAAATGGAAGAATTTGTTAACACCTGGCTATATGATTCAACAATTGGAAAACTTGTAGCCATTATCATTGGTGCTGCAATTATCTGGACGATAATGAAAGTTCTAAAACGGAAAATTGCAGGGCCTATTAAAAGCACCGACAATCGTTACCGAACAAGAAAGTTACTTGATTTTACCGGTTACTTTCTCATTATCCTAATGATAACCGTTGTATTCAGCGATAAGCTTGGGGGTTTAACTGTTGCTTTGGGGGTTGCCGGAGCTGGTATTGCTTTTGCTCTACAGGAAGTTATTGCAAGTGTGGCCGGTTGGTTGGCAATACTATTTGCCGGGTTCTATAAAACAGGCGACCGGGTACAACTAGGAGGTATAAAAGGGGATGTTATAGATGTCAATGTACTTCGCACAACACTCATGGAAACAGGTCAGTGGGTAGATGGAGATCTGTACAATGGACGGATCGTTCGCATCGCTAATAGTTTTGTTTTTAAAGAACCTGTATTTAATTATTCAGCCGATTTTCCCTTTCTTTGGGATGAAATTAAAATTCCGGTGCAATTTGGTTCAAACTATAAAAAAGCCAGGGAGCTCTTTTTGACCATAACCCAAGAAGTAACATCAAATGAAACTGCCCAATCTGCAGAAACATGGAAACACATTGTTTCTAAATTTATGATTGAAGATGCACAAACAAAACCGCTGGTAACGCTAATTGCCAATGATAATTGGGTTGAATATACAATACGCTATGTTGTGAACTTTAAACGTCGCAGAACCACTAAGGATGAACTATTTACAAAAATTCTCTCGGCTGTTGAATCAGAAGGCAGCGAAATTAAATTAGCCTCCGCAACTTTTCAACTTGTTGAAGCTCCTGACTTTAATGTCGCGATTAAGCCTGGGAAATAAAAATTTCAAGTTTTCAAAAACAAAACATTAATGAACAAGATTTCAATTCTGATTCTGATTTTGCTGGGGTCAACTTTGGTAATAGCACAAAAAGTTGAAACCAGTCAGGTGAAAAACATGGTTGAACAATATAAAAAGGATCCCAGGGGGCCATATAAAGATATTCGATGGTTTTGTAAAGACGGGACGACCAAACCTCCACAGGAAAGATGCCCTGAACCAGGTGTTCAGCGAGCCCGGTATAAAGATGAAGTTGAAGCCCTGGCAAAATCCAATCACATTTACCTGGGCCAAATACTTTCCACAACCAGTTTCGATGAATTTTGGGACGAACCAAATTATCATTCCCGATTGAAACAATATCAGCTTGAAAAATACCTGATGAGAATTGACAATGGCTGGATATTGAGAAAAGCACAATATTATCGGGGAGCTTTCCAGGCAGAAGATGAGGAAAACTGGGGAATCGCTTTTTTTGATTGGTTGCTTCAAGATGATGAGGAACTGAAGCAGAATTTCTATTTGATACGTGAAGCAGTCAAAGACATCCCTCACCATGGTGCTGACAGCAGAACTTTACTTGTGCGCTCTTTATCCAAGGAATTATCAGACAGTATACCTGCATTTCTTAATATCAGGATTAAGATACATGGTCAGCCAGAGGCAACCGATATCCAATCGGTGATTAAGTTCAGGGATGAAAACAGAAATAAGTTATCTCCTGGTCAATTTAAAAAGATAGACGAGCTGATTGAAAACATGGAAATTGTATTTAAACCTGCTGATTTGAGTTCATTGAACAAATACCTAAAAAAAATCCCGGGAGAATCTGAAATAGCTAAATCAATCCAGAATTTTATCAATCATTACAATGCTAAAGCAGCTGATGAAAGGATTATTAAAATTTCTGAACTAATATTTTCAATCCGAGAAAATATCTCAAAAATTCAGAAAATTGAAGCAAGGCTGGCATTAATTGATATTTCATTAAAGCTGGAAGAAATTATGTTCAGGGAAATAAAATCATGGGAAAATAAGAGCCTGCAGGATATCCTTGCAAAAACCCATTACCTGGGAATGACAGCCGCAGGAACCGGTCATCTTGAAATGTGGGAATGGGAAAAAATCAAATATGATCTGGAAACACCGCAAGCAACTACCATCTCTCTTGAGAAATTGAATACCATATTGGAAATTTCAAGGCGAATGGTTGAATGGAGTGCCGGTATGCAGAGAGGTGTTTACAAAGATGTAATGGATTTGTTCGGAGGATTTGAACCTCTAGTATATGGATTTAACGATGACCGGGTGAGATCATCATCCTTGCTTTACCTGGGGAATTGTGTCAGTGAATTGGGCGAATTCATTTCTAAAGAAGCTGATCTTTCAAACAAAGTGATGAATATTCCTGGACAAAGTCATATTCGTGGAATTAATCCGGGATATGCCTTAGGAGAGCTTGTTGTAATGAACGAGATTACAGAAAACACAATTGTTTCCGCAGATAAAATTTACATATTCAACCACCCCCCTGCTGATTTAAAACCGGTTGCAGGAATTGCTACTGTCACCGAAGGAAATATGGTTTCACATGTACAACTACTGGCCCGTAATTTGGGAATTCCCAATGCTGTAATTTCAGCTGGTAATTTGGAGCAGTTGAAGAAATACAATGGTGAAAAGGTATTTTATGCTGTTTCCAATAAAGGAACTGTGATTATGAAGCCAGCCGAACAAATGACAACTGATGAAAAAAAACTATTTGAATCAAAAAAAAGAAAGGATGAGAAAGTAAAGGTACCTGTTGAGCGAATGAATCTGAAAGAGTCCAAAATATTAAATCTTCGTGAAGTAAATAAAAATCATTCCGGTATTTTATGTGGGCCCAAAGCAGCCAACCTGGGTCAATTGAAGCAAATGTTTCCTGAGCATGTTGTTGAGGGTTTCGTAATTCCATTTGGTATATTCAAAGAACATATGACGCAAATGATTCCTGGAAAAAATCTTAGCTATTGGGAATTCCTTTACAATACTTTTGAGGCTGCAGGCAAAATGCAATCTCAGGGAAAATCCGAAGAGGAAATTGAGGCTTTCGTTTTAAAAGAGCTTGAAGTTTTAAGGAACGATATTAAATCCATTTCCCTTAAACCTGAGTTTATTGCTGACCTTGGAAAGTCATTTTCTGAAATTCTGGGGAAAAACATGGGTGATATTCCGGTATTCCTGCGAAGCGACACCAATATGGAGGACTTGAAAGATTTTACAGGTGCCGGTTTAAACCTTACAATTTTCAACGTGGTTGAAAAGGAGAAAATACTGCAGGGTATTAAAGATGTTTGGGCATCTCCTTATTCCGAGCGAAGTTATAAATGGCGGCAACGGTTTTTGCTAAATCCTGAAAATGTGTACCCCTCAATTCTTGTTATACCAAGTGTGGATGTTGATTATTCAGGTGTATTAATCACTAAAGGGATCTCAACAGGAAATGAGAGTGATCTCACCATAGCATTCAGTCGCGGAGCCGGAGGTGCCGTTGAAGGCCAGGCTGCTGAATCCTATTTATTAAAAGCCAGCGGTGAAAATGTATTATTGTCTCCTGCAAGAGAGCCCTATTATAATAAACTTCCTTCAAAAGGGGGAACAGAAAGAAAATTTGCCAGTTTTGAAAAACCTATCCTTAGTGAACGTAATCTGAATCAGTTAAGGGAAATTGCCGAAAAGATAAAAAGGGAAATGGATAGAATATCAGATACAAAATCAGAAGAGGTATACGATATTGAACTTGGATTTAAGGAGAATAAAATCTGGTTGTTTCAAATTCGTCCATTTGTTGAAAATAAAAATGCCAAAAAAACCGAATACCTTAACTCTATTACACCCAATATCCCATTTGAAAAATTGATAAATTTAAACACTTCACTTTAAAGTTTTATGAAAAAGTTAAAATTGATTTTATTCATATTGTTGGGAATTACCATGCAATTCGAATCATATAGTTACCCCTACGATGGATATTATATCTCCGGCATACGCAGATTGGTTAGATTACAATTAATTATGATGGATGTCATTAAAGACACCAAACCAGTATTGGGCGCTCAAAAATCGATAAAAGACATTCATTTGAATTTAATGAATGCAAAAGGAGACAGCCTGGATAATTTCCCTGTTGTTGATCCAATATTACAGAAATCAATCGATGCACTTTTCCCCAATATGCATGAAAGCTATTCTCTTTGTATTTTGGACATTACTCCCGGCAAACCGATCAGGTATGCCAAAAGGCAGGAAAAAAAAGGATTGATGCCTGGCAGTGTTGCCAAACTTGCTGTCATTGCAGGCTTGTTTAATGAATTGCAAAAGCTATATCCCGATTCTTTTGAACTTCGGCAGGAACTGATGAGAAGCAGAAAAGTCAGGGCTGGAAAGTGGGCCAATTACGACGAACACACTGTGCCATTTTATAATTTAGAAACACAAAAATTCCACAAAGCGGTGGTAAAAGAAAGCGATACCTGTTCACTTTACGAATGGGCTGACCATATGATTTCAGCCAGCAACAATGCTGCAGCAAGCATTGTTTGGAAAGAAGCCTTGCTTATGCATGCTTTTGGAGATAACTATCCTCCTACAACAGAAGAAGAAGCAGAATTTTTTAGTAAAACACCAAAATCAGAACTGACAAAAATGGCAGTCGCAATAGTAGATGAACCTTTAAGGAATATTGGTATTACCACAGAAGAATTTAAACTGGGCAGCATGTTTACCCGGGATGCAAAAACCATTGTTCCTGGAGCCGGTGGTACTATTGCAAGCCCTTATGGTTTGATGAAATATCTTATCGCTATGGAAAGAGGTAAAATTATTGATCCTGAATCGAGTCTTGAAATAAAACGATTAATGTACGCCACTGATCGACGCATTCGTTATGCAGCCTCCACTGCCCTTACAAATGCAGCTGTATACTTTAAATCGGGAAGCTTATATAAATGCAAACCGGAAGAAGGCTTTGAATGCAAAAAGTATCATGGCAATGTAAATAACTACATGAATTCTGTTGCTGTTATTGAACAACCTGATGGCACAATCTATATGGTAACTTTGATGTCAAATGTGTTGAGAAAAAACTCTGCGAATGATCACTTTGCCCTGGCTTCCCAAATTGATAAGGTAATCAGAAAAAAATGATTATTATTTTCTCATTTCATCCAATGCCAGCTGTGCAAACTTTTTAATTTTGGGATTTTCATGGTTTACAAATCCGGAAACCAGGGGAATATATTTCCCATCTTTTATCTGGCCCATTAAATAAAGTGCTGCCAAACTGATTTTCAAATCCTTGCCATTCAACAATAATGAAAGACAGTGAAACTCATCAGGAATTTTAATGTTCAGATTTTTAATGGCTTCCTCCGAAACGGAATCAAGCAAGGCGGTTTCAACTATAGGAATCAGGACCCTTTTTAAGTTAGTTTCTAATAGATTATCCAAAAATTCAAGAGCATTAATTCGCATATCGGGTTTTTTACTTTGAATTCCCTGATAAATATTCAGGATATCCTCAAAAGGATATTTTAAGCCTAGCAGTCTGAATATCCGCTCCAGGTTCCCATCCAATCGTCTTTCCAACAAAACGATCAGGCTTTTTCTTGCTTCCAGTAATTTTTCCTGTGATTCAGAACTAAGGTTTCTTTCTTCAATTCCCTTGACAGTTGTCTGCGAATACAAAGCTGTCAGCGTTTCAAGATACAAATGAGCTTCATCCAATATCCTTCTGATGACAGCTTTTTGATGAAATCGAAGATGGGAATGATTCGTTTGCAATATATTTAATGAACGTAGCGCTTCCATACGCATACCAATATCGCTATGATCAAGCAATGAAAAAAGCAATTCAACGGATTGCTGTGTACCGATTTGGCTGAGAATGGATGGAATATGATGAAGCAGGGCCTCCTCCCAGGCATCGTCGTTAATAACTTCCTCAAGTTTCTCAACAAGGCCTGGGCCATAGTTAAGCAGAGCTTGTTTTGCAGACTGTCTGTATTTTTCAATGGCGAGAAAATTGGATATCGGTTCTATAAATTCAGGACTTAAAGTATTCCCAGCTGATACAATTGCTTGCATAACAACCTGCTGGTCCTCATCTTTCATCAATTCATGAATCATTGAATAATGAGCCGGTAGGTTAGCCTGGGCGATGGTTTTAAGAATAATGATTTTCCTGAATTTGATTTCTTCCGTATCTTTCAAACCTGACAGACTGCTTATCTTTTTGTCTATTCTGCCCTCAAGGTCAAATTTACTTTTAAGAGCAGGATTATCGCGTGTTTCCATTGCAAGACTGACAAGTGCTGCACCACGGACCCTGTAATCTTTATCCTTCAAATATTTTGAAAGCAGGTCTACCAGGTTTTCAGGCGTATGTTCTATAAGATAATCAAAAGCGGAGGTTTTGACCTGCTGGTCCGGATCTTTGATCATGGTCATTACCTTTTCTACAAAACGTTGATTTTTATAATAGTACAAACACTGCAACGTTTCTGAGCGAATAAGTGCTGATGGATGATCCAACAAAACAGGGACTTCAGCAAATAACCTATCATCCGGCATTTCCTTTATTTTGCGCAATACAAAGATGATTTGTTTTTCAGTTCCTTGTCGTAAAACTTTCTTTAAACCATTCAAAACCGATTCTTTTGACAAATCCATTTCATCTTTTTTTACCCGATTTTCCTTTACCTGGTCAATTTTTAGTTTAAATGACCGAATATATTCAAGACGGATTTTGCGGGCAAAATAAATCCACAAAAAGAAAAAGACCAGGATCATTAAGCTTATAAAACGGGTTGAGAGATCTAATCCGGTTACAAGGAAAATAAGAATTAAACCACTGATTCCGGTGGCAGCACTATCGACAAATACGTCAATAAAACTTTTTGTCTGGTTTTTAATTTCAAGCGGAATGGGCAGTACCATTAATTCTGTAGCCGATTTATTTACCGATTGTTTGAGACTTCCATCAATTAATTTTAATATGATCACCGCCCATAATTCAGGAAAGATTAATACAAGGAAGGCCCCAATCATAATTCCGACAGGTAGAAAGAAGAGAGAAGTTCCCACACCAAAAACACCAACAACCCTTCGTGTAATGAATAACTGAATAATTAATGAAATGACATTGAAGGTTGAAAACCAAAATCCGAAAAAAGATGTCAGGTCATCTGCATCGGGAATTTTTAACGAAGAAATAGCGCTAAACTGGTAATCAACCAATTTGGCAACAATAACGCTGATCCCGATTATGGCTGCAAGGTAAGTGAGGTGTTTCGATTTCCTGATCAGGGCAAATGGATTGGAATCAAATCCCCTAATCCTTTTTTTTCGTTGAAATTTGGTCTGTGTTTCTAAAACCTCTTTTTTCCAAATTTGCTGTGTAATTGGTATGCAGAAGACCAACATGGCGGCAGCAACAAACAGCAGGTTTTCACTACTGATCAATTCAGCAATGATTGATGTCAGGTAGCCTCCGAATATTCCCCCGGCAATGGCTCCGGCTCCAATAAACCCGAAAAGGCGTTTTGCTTCCCTGGGATTGAATACAATATTAGCCAGTATCCAAAATTGTGATGCTGAGAGCACAGCAAATATAGCTACCCAAATATAAAATATGTAGAGCACCCACCCCTCTAGAAAATTTAACCTTAGCAGAATTCCAAAAACCATAAGGCTAATAGTGGATATGATCAGCGTGCGAATCATTATGGTGTTTAAAGCCATACGTGATAAGACCCGGGAATATAGCAAAGAGACAAGACCGGCAAAAATGGCGACCAAAACAAATGCGTTGGGAAGGTTTTCTGCACCCAATTTGGCCAGGAACATACCATTTACAGCAGGTTTGACAATCAATAAAGTGGATATAATAATAAAAATATTCAATTGCATCAGGATGGCTTTCCGGTATTCACCTTCCCGAATATCAAATACATTTCGGAGTAAATGCACAAGATATTTATTATTGATTTCCATTTTAGTAAACTAAATAGCTACTAATTTAATAAAAGAAACAAGATGATTGAATATGAAAATAATTTAGCCCTGGTTTTGTAAAACTTTTTCAACTTGTCTAACAAGTTCCCTGCATATTTTTTCACCATCCGGATCTTCAATCAATGCAACAAGAATATACCTTCTCCACTCTGGCCCCCATACAAGGACGGAATCGGTATGAAAATTTTTCCATGTTCCTGATTTCCTGAACAATTTTGCTTTTGGTGCTACCTGGTCAAGGGTATTTACAAATTTGTGGTGTAACTCAGGGCTCACCATCATATCAAGAATAATTTTGGAGCGTTCAAAACTCACAAGTTTGCCGTATGCCAGTAAATAGTAATACCTGCAAACCTGGGAAACCGTTGCCGCATGGCTCAGGCCTTTTAATGGATCAGGATAGCGTTCGCCATACTTGGCATATCTTTTACCAACCCACAAACCACCACCATAATCTTCATCATACAATTCATACCTGGGATCTGTCAGCACCTGTTCAATTTTTTCATAACCAAGCCTGTCGATCATACGTGTTGAGGCTGCATTATCAGATCTGCTGATCATTAACCTCAAATCACTTTTGATTTCATCCGTTTCCTCCAGTTCACCCTTTTCTATTGCATCCTCTGCAGCCAAAAGTATGGCAATTTTAGGAAGGCTGGCAGCATACATCATTACATTGCCATTAACCCTGGCATATTTTACATTCGACGGATCGCGCAGATCTACTAGGCCAACGGCCATTTTTTTCTGATCCATCAAACGTTTCCATTTTTTGTTTTTGTTTAATTCATCAATTAATTTATTTTGCAATGAAACATCAATCAAATCCCGAAGCGGTTTTACATCGGAAATATTTAACGGCAATTGATCATAATCAGGCCCGGAGGAATTATGGTTTTGTGTACAAGCTGTAACTCCTGCCAACATGAATAAACAAACCAAAAACAAATTTCTTTTTTTCATCTGTTTAAAATTTTTTATTTGACTGAAAATGAAGAAATAAAAAATTTCTGCACATTCAGGAATTCACATAAAAAATTTAATCATTCCTATGGGTATGTAATTGATTAAATTTATTTATGCTCATTTCATATAATTATTAATTAAAAAAATGCGGGCAAAAGTCGTCATAAAACAAATTGCAAATACAAATTAACTAAAATAAATATATTCTCGATATAATGAAAAATTAATCGTACTTGATTCTTCTAAGTTGTTAATATAAAACAAAATACAAATTATTATTTATTGCTTACAGATTTAAAATCAATGTATATTTGTAATGTTCAAATACAAACTGAATAATGCTCAAATTGGCTGGCTAACCAGATGTAGATTAAAGGAAAATGATGAACTTACTTGATGGCGTAAAATCGGCTGAAATAAAAATCACAAAAGAGGTGCAAATCCTGAGTGATATGGTAAAAGATCCTACCTTATCCGTTGTCGACAGAATAGAGTCTTTTGAAGATATAATGAGTATGGAAGTTGGCGACACTTCACTCCATCGGGCACGTAACCTTGAGCGCGAATTTAATATTCGCCAGCTTTACATTAAATATGAGGGAGAAAATCCATCGGGTACACAAAAGGATAGAATTGCATTTGCCCAGGTCCATGATGCTTTCAGGCGAAATTACGACATCATTAGCCTGGCGACTTGCGGTAACTATGGCGTAGCTGTTGCCTATGCGGCAAACCTGGCCGGGTTGGCTTGTAAAATTTTCATTCCGGAATCCTACCATACTGAACGCATTAAGGAAATGCAAAATTTTGATGCAGAAATCATCCGGCTCCCGGGTTCTTATGAGGATACTGTTACGGAATCGAGCAAACTTGCTGCCCAAAATGAATGGTATGATGCCAATCCCGGAGGTGCAAATACCTCTTTACAAATTTCTGCATATGCTGAAATAGCCAATGAAATCTATGATCATTTGCGGGATGCACCCAAATACATTGCAGCACCCGTATCCAATGGAACATTACTCGCAGGAATATTCAGGGGTTTTATTAGCCTTTACAAACGAGGAAAAACTTCCAGGATCCCCAGGTTTGTTGCCGGTTCTGCTGCATTTAAAAATCCTATCATTGCCTCTTTTCGCGCCGGGTTGGATACTTGCGTAGACATAGATCCTAAAGTAATCAAAGAAACCGCCATCAATGAACCCCTCATAAACTGGCATAGCTTTGATGGTAATGAGGCGCTTTATGCCATCAGGCAATCCGACGGAGAAGCACATCACATTAGTGATAAAAAAATGCGCGAAATGAGTACCTTTTTATTGAAAAAAGAAGGTTACAGAATACTTCCGGCTTCTACCTCAGGCTTAATTGCATTGCTTGAAATGCATGAAAAAAAAGAATTGATAAACGATAGGTATGTTGCTGTGCTAACAGCAAGAAGATAAACATGAAACCATCAGAAAAAAAAATTACAACCGTATATTGTCAGGGTGCATATAATACCACCAATGGTAAAACAGCGCATGGATTAGTCCGTTTTACAGAACGGTATGAAATTCAGTCCATCATCGACTCCCGTTATGCCGGACAGGATGCAGGTATGGCCTTGGATGGCAAGAATAATGGTATTCCCATCGTTGGTTCATTAGAGGAAGCGATGAAACTTGATCCAAAAAATAAACTCTCCCATTTTGTTGTGGGGCTGGCTCCTGATGGAGGAAGATTGGACAAAGCCGCCCGGGAGGATGTTAAAACTGCCATCAAAATGGGATTGAGTGTTGATTCAGGATTGCATGATTACCTCTCGGATGATCCCGAAATAATAGAACTGGCTAAAAAAGCTAAGGTTCATATTCATGACATCAGGAAACCAGCTTCCGTAAAAGACCTGCATTTTTTTACAGGGAATATTGAAAAGGTGAAAGCCTTAAAAATAGCCGTTTTGGGTACCGACTCAGCAGTTGGAAAACGGACAACCGCTTGGAAAATTGTTCATGAATTCAGAAAAGAAGGGTATACGGCAGAGTTGATTGGAACCGGCCAAACAGCGTGGCTTCAGGGGGCTAAATACAGCATGGTTTTGGATTCTGTGATTAACGATTTTGTTTCCGGTGAAATTGAACACGCTGTTTATTCATGTTGGGTAAATGAAAAACCCGATGTGATTGTATTGGAAGGACAAGGAAGTTTGATGAACCCGGCTTATCCCGGGGGTTTTGAATTGTTGGCTGCGGGACGGCCAGATATCGTTATTCTTCAACATGCACCGGCTCGGCTTGAGTATGATGGATTTCCCGGTTATACATTGCACTCCATTGATCATCAGATTCAGGCAATTGAAGTGCTTTCAGGAAAGAAAGTGGTAGCTATTACGGTAAATCACGAGGATCTTAAACCGGAACACATTGATGAAGTTTGTAACAAAATAGAAAAGGAAACAGGATTACCTACTACCGATGTTTTAATTCATGGTCCTGAAAAGTTGGTTACTGCATTGATCCCATATCTCAAGAAATAATTTTAAAATCTCATGGATAAAACGAATATAAATACGGATCCATTAGCTATACTCGAAGTTATAGATGAGTTGATTGTTGGGCCCGTGGAGCTTAAGCCCGATAAACTTTCTATGTCCTATACCGTGGTGATTGGAAATCAGACCTCAACATTTAATCTAGAGTATAAATACGAAGAAGAAGTATTTGATCTGGATGACGGTTCCCATCAGAACCTGGCATCGCTTATTGGCTCTCAGGTGGCTTTTAATTATGGATTGTTTTGCAAAAAAATCCGATTCCTTGGTTTATTTGATAACACTGATAAACGGTTCATTTTGGACATGATGGAAATTACTTCCCGCGAGATTTATGTAGTAAAATTATTGCATCCCAATCCATTTCTTTTGGGTGATGTAAATAATCTCCCAACGATCAAACAGAAAAAATACACAAGGGCTCAAGTTGTGTTTGAAAGCATAGGGTCGGTAAAAAAAGTAAAATGGAATTACTGGGAGACGGATAAACTTAAACACTGTATATTATCAAGTGGAGGGAAAGACAGTTTGTTGAGTTATGGTGTAATCAATGAGATTGGAAAAGAAACCCATCCCATTTTTGTAAATGAGTCAGGAAGGCATTGGTTTACAGCTTTAAATACCTTCCGGCATTTTAAAAAGAATGTTCCAAATACTGCCAGAGTTTGGACCAATAGCGATCGCTTATTCAATTGGATGTTGCGGAATTTGTCGTTTATCCGTAAGGATTTTAATACGATTCGGGCAGATGATTACCCTATTCGCCTTTGGACTGTAGCTGTTTTTTTGTTTGGCGTATTGCCATTAATGAAAAAAAGGGGCATCAGCAGATTGCTTATCGGTGATGAATACGATTCTACCCAAAAGAGCAATTTTAAGGGTATTACTCACTATTCAGGATATTACGATCAAAGCAACTATTTTGATGAAGCCATGAGCCGCTTTTACCTGAAAAAAGGTTGGGCCATCAGCCAGTTTTCGGTATTGAGGCCAATTTCAGAATTGCTTATTCAAAAGATACTGACGAAGAGATTTCCCGAAATACAACAACATCAGGTTTCCTGCCATGCAAGCCATCAAAAGGAAGAACGGATTTATCCTTGTGGTAAATGTGAAAAATGCAGAAGGATCGTTGGAATATTGAAAGCTGTTGATGAAGATGCTACTCGTTGTGGTTTTTCTCAGGATCAGATTGAACATTGCCTGAAAGAGCTGGAAAATAAAAACGTTAAACAAATTGGAGAAGATGCCAGCCAGCTTTATTTTATGTTGAAAGAAAAAGGGCTAATCAAAAAGGAAGGAATCCTCAAAGGTAATCCCGAAACCTTAAAGCTTCGTTTCGATAATGAGCGGTCTCCGATTAACGCCATACCTACTGATTTAAGAAAGAAAATTTACAACATCTTTTTACCCTATTCTGATGGAGCTGTGCTCAAGAAAGGCGGTAATTGGGAAAATTTTGATGTGATGAATAATCCCATGACTGAAGTTTATTATCCTTTTGAACACGATCCGGATGTAGTTGAAAATTTTGTTTCTGACGGAGAACAGAGTATTCAGTCAAAATATCTATGGGCAGAACTTACCTGGCCTGAAGCGGAGGAAAAATTAAATACGATGGATGTCGCCATTTTGCCTGTTGGTGCCATTGAACAACATGGGCCTCATTTACCCCTGGATGTTGATTCCTTTGATGCTGATTACCTGGCCAAACGGGTAGCTGAAGCCTGTAGTGAGCCAAAGCCTTTGGTTTTACCATTAATTCCATACGGTGTCTCCTATCATCACAATGATTTTAGAGGGACAATAAGCATCTCCAATGATGCATTATCAAAATTGGTATATGAGGTGGGAATAAGCCTTGCCCGGAATGGAATTAAAAAGCTCATTATTATTAATGGACATGGAGACAATAAACCAACTTTACAATATGCCGCTCAAATGATAAACCAGGATGCGAGAATATTTACATGCGTGGATACTGGGGAGACTTCGGACTATGATATTGAAAAAATTACAGAAACAAATAATGATGTTCATGCCGGTGAAACAGAGACCAGCACTTGCCTGGCCACAAGACCAAATCTGGTTAAAATGGATTTGGCAAAATCAGATATTCCCCACTTCACTACACAGTATTTGAATTTCTCATCTGTTCGGGGAATTCCATGGTATGCCTATACCAAAAAATTCTCAGAAACCGGAGTAATGGGAGACCCAACCAAAGCCACGGCTGAAAAAGGGGAGAAAATTTGGGAAATGATGATTGCTCACCTGGTGGTATTAGTTGAAGATTTAAAACGGCTTACATTGGATGAAATATTTCAAAAAGGTTACTAAATTGAAACTTACACGATTGTTTGAAAAGGATAACATTTGCGAATTAGCAGCACCTTGAAAAGATGAGAATTACAGGAATTGAATTTTGGAAAGTCAAAATGAAACTGGCGGTGCCTTACACCATTGCTTATGATACATTTGACTCAGCCATAAATGTCTTTATTAGATTAAAGACAAACTTTGGTATTGTAGGAATTGGTTGTGGTGCTCCTGCACCTGAAGTTACCGGGGAGACCGAAAAGGATGTTTTAGAGAAAACAGCCCATGTGGTTGAACCATTGCTTAAAAATGCAGACCCTTTAAGACTTTCCTTCTTGATCGAAAAGCTAAAACCTGAATTGAAAAATTATCCGGCAACACAGGCTATGGTGGATTCCGCCCTTTGGGATATCATGGCTAAAAAGGCAGATATTCCATTGTACAAACTGCTAGGAGGCTTCCGCGACCGGATGAAAACAAGCATCACTATCGGAATCATGCCGGTGGCCGAAACGGTTGAGAATGCAAAAGATTTTATCCGTCAGGGTTTTAAAGTGCTTAAAATTAAAGGTGGGATTAATGTGGATGAAGATATAGAAAGGCTGGTAAAAACCCGTGATGCTGTTGGAAAATCCATCGAAATCCGCTTTGATGCCAACCAGGGCTATTCTGTTGATGAGTCCATTCGCTTTGTGAAAGAGACTCAAAACGTGAGGGTAGAACTTTTGGAACAACCTACACCTTACGATGAACTTGATAAAATGGCACAGGTCACCACTAAAACCACCATTCCAATTATGGCTGATGAAAGCCTGCAAAGCTTGCGTGATGTATTTAACATTGCCCGCCGTAATCAGGCGGATATGATCAACATCAAAATCATGAAAGTTGGGGGTGTTTCCGAAGCGATGCACATCAATTCAGTTGCCCGTTCAGCAGGTCTCGAAGCTATGGTTGGCTGTATGGATGAATCGGCTTTGGGCATTTCTGCCGGGCTTGCCTTTGCACTTAGCCGGCCAAACGTAATCTATGCCGACCTGGATGGACATCTTGATTTGATTGGCGATCCTGCAGAAGGAGCTGTCATATTAAAAGATGGATTTTTATATCCTTCATCTAAGCCCGGATTGGGGATTGATCAATTATAGTAAAACCATCATATTGCTGAATATGAATAGGCCCTAAACCGGAAAACTGACAAAAAAGGAGCTATTTTGCAGCTCCTTTAGAAATGAGTTAAGCCGGTTTAATATTTTACCATCCTGCCTTTCTCTAAAAGTCCGTTATAAGAAATAGTATAGAAGTAATGTCCGGCTGGCATGGTATTTCCAGATCGATTTGTTCCATTCCAATTTTCACTGTAATTGCCTGGCCCGGCAATATGCATTTCAATCACATGGATCAGGCGTCCAAACAAGTCGTAAATATTGATGGTGGCAATTCCATAATAAATGGAGTGAACCTTTAAATGTATCTCTGTTACATTCGTAAACGGTTCAGGATAATTATATGTATTCAGTTGATTTTCTTGCTCAAATGATAATTCATCGAATTCAATACTGGTCATTCCACCTCCACCACCGGTAAAGCTGGTAAATGGGCTGAGCACATTGTAACAAATACTGATACTTACAATCTCTTCTTTTATCTCTTCTGCTTCAGCAGAATTAGGTGGGTAATTGAAATATTCGACATATAAATGTTCAATCCTCATTTTTGCCCAGATTTTCGTCAGGAAATAATTACTTTCAACCAGTGTGTCTGCAAGGTTTAAACCATAACTATAGGTTTGTGACTGGCCAAATGCTTCTCCTTCAAAGAATGCAGTAACCGGTTCCGCTTCATCAAATCTCCCGGTCACGATCAATTGCTGGCCCATATACAGATTAGGCAGGGGATTTGGATACGTTTCAAAAATCAAAGGAGGGTCAAAGGTCATTTCGGTATTTAACAAGACCGGATGTCTAATCCTCAAATAGAAAGTGGTAATCATGTCTTCTAATTCTGAATCCAATAAAAACTCAGATAAACCATTGTTTTGAGAAGCAATTAAAGATAACAACTGCTGATTGACATCATCACCTATACCAAAAGCATGAATCATTAAATAATTTACTTCATTGTAGTTTAACTGGCTTTGAATATGATCCAATATCCCATCTGTTGATGTAATTCCTGCCGTTGGCAGTCCGTCAGTAAAAAAGATGATGATATTTGCAACCGTGGTATCATTGTTGGCAAAATCGGAAATAGCTGTGGTAAAAGCCCCTGAAATATTGGTTGATCCATTTGCCTGAAAGTTTGAAATATAGTTTAAGGCTTGAGACTGTGTTGTTGAATTAAAGGGTACATGGTCATCAGCGAAAGCACTGACATTCGACGAAAAATCCACAATATTGAAATAATCGCCTTCATTCAAATGGTTAACAATGAAGCTAGCGGCATCCCTTGCCTGGACTATTTTATTGCCAGACATACTTCCCGAACGGTCCACAATCAAAGTGAAAACTTTTTGTAAAATCTCAAGGGAGTCATTTGGGTCGGGTTCAACAACAAATGCCATAAACCCATTTCCCAGATCATCACAATCGTTGGCAGAATCGGGTAGGAATGTACTGAAACTGAACAAGCCCAGTTCTTCTGAATTGAGTTGGTATTGCAAAAAGTAATCTGTGTTTGCCACAGTTTCATAAGTCTGAAAAACTACTTCAGCAAAATTGCCGGTATTCGTAATGGAGGCATTATCGTGGCTGATCAGTTGAATGTTTTCAATGGTCCGTTCCGACTCCAATGTCAGGTGAAGTTTCTGAAAATCCAGAATATCACTTTGTATAAGAGAATAATCGTTGGGATAATTGAAGTTTACCACATTGAAATCGTATGGCAATAGTTGAACATAGGTCAATTCAACAATGATTAAGGAATCCTGCATAATAGTATCCGGAACAGTAAAAAACATGGGAGTGTCTCCTAAAAATTCCATTAGATCTGGATCCGGATTACTTCCTCCGGGTAATGTTGTGTCTTGCGGAGATGGCGAAAAAATTGCCGTATTCCAGATTCCGTTTACATTCCACCTGAAATTTGTCGGGCTGGCATCTTCATAAAGAGGGAAACCATATTTAATGTTTGCTAAGGCACCTGTGGTATTCAAAAACACTTGAGTAGTTGTCAGAATGGCTACCTGATTGTATACATTCACCTGGACGTCACTGGATAAGAGTTTAAAATAGATTCCTTCCGTTGCATTTTTTATGCAAACACCATTGGCCAAAACTTGAAGACTGAAACATACAGCCATTGCCTGAATTAAAACGATTCGTTTCATAATCATTATTTTATTAAGGGTTTATAATGGATTTATTAAAAATTCAATTAAAAATTCAGGGTGCAAAATGGTTTTTGGAAAACATTATCTGCATTCATTGTTTCAGATTTATGTAGTATGCAAAAGTAAGCAATGATAAGGAAAAAGTCAATATAAAATCAGTTAACGGTTATCTAAAAAAAGTTACTGGGAATTTATGTTATTAGAATAACCAATTTTGTTGGAGGAAGTTTGTCATAAAAAAGTAATAATGGCTCATTTCTGCAAATGAATTTACCAGTTTCTGTAAAATACACTGAAGAATTTCCAGAAATACTGATTGCTTCCATTCTGTAAAAATAAACTCCACCAACCAAATCATTACCATCAAAGAGAAATTGGTACTTTCCGGGTTGCAATTTCTCATCAGTTAGTGTGGCAACTTCATTTCCACAAATATCAAATACCTTCAATTTAACCTGTGCGGTATAAGGAATGACAAACTGAATGGTTGTATTCGTTTTAACAGGATTGGGATAGTTTTGCATTAGTTGACAGCTTGCCGGAATTCCTGCTTCTGATATTGGCTCCACATCACTATTCAGGTTTCCAATAACTTTGGCAAATACATTGGGTGTAATATTATCGATCCTAACATCCAGCCAGGAGCAATAATAGCTGGCTCCATTTGTTGCAATGCTGGCATATCCTGATTGAATATCCTGATTGGGCAATACAAACGGAGTTCCTGTTGGATTCCAATGTTATCAAATTGGCGAGATCTTGCGAAATGCCTGATTGCTTGCAATATAAAAGGTATGCTATCCGTCCAGACAACCATAAAACTTCCATCATCCCCAGACTTCAGGCCTGAGGTAAGGCGGAAAAGCACCCTGACCGGTACTGATTTGAAAATTTGCACCCACGCTTGTCCGGATGAATTATAACGTTGGCCGAAGAGGCTCGCCGTTCGGGCCTTGCCTGCTATCTACCCATACAATAACACTGTTTCCGGCTGCATTCATTGCAACACTTGGAAACAGATTCAACGTTTGAGCAGGATCACCAGGTTAACCATTTGGTTTCCTCCAATGGGTGCTGAATTGAATAAAACTGGGCTGTAATATCAGGTATGCATCCTGACGGCCATCCTGCCAGACAACGAGATGAAGATTTCCGTTTGTTGCAATATCCGGATAAATATGATTTGCGTTAGGCCCCGGATCGTCAGGATGTGGGGTCCAGTAATTTCCAACATAGTTGGCATTGGCATCAAACTGTTGAATGAGCACAGCACTGTAATCTGTATCGTAGGAAGGTCCGTTGAGTGTACCCAAAAAGTTTCCATTGGGCATTACATCCATTCGAAGGTTTCCATTATCCACCAGGTCGTTGGCCCAAATCCACATAATGACACCGGTGCCCGGCAGCAAGTCAATAATTTGTCCTGTGGGTGATATTCCGCCTATTCCAGCTTCCCACGACCATACCCATGTTGTAAAACTATCATAAAGCCCTTCATGTTGTACTCCAACCAGTAATGATCCATTGGGTGTAAATTCCAAATCGATATTCCCGGTCAGGTAATCATCCAGATAAATAATTGCTGAACGTGATTCACCATTGAATAAATTGAGAGGCCCTATGGTTGAAGCGTTTGAAGAAAACATTTGAACCGCAACCCGGGGCATTGCCGGAACCGGAATTCCATATTCATTCCAATCTTGCCAGGCGATGGCAAAATTTCCATTGTCGGCAACGGCAATGGCAGTTGGACCTATGCCAAGTGTATTCTGAGCCGGATTGTTTACAAGGAAATCGGAAAGTATGACCTGTGATTTAATTGGAATGATCAAAATACAAACCAATACTGCAATAATAGTTGTTTTTTTCATTTCATATCCTCCTGTTTTGTTAAGTTATGAATGTGTTTTTATGGCCATTTAGCTGTTTTCTATAACGTTGTATTCTCAAAAAAAGGCCTGTAATAAGTGGGTTAGTTAATCTTGAAAAACAAAGATAAATAATCAGGAAAGAAAAGTCAAATAGAAATTTTCAAACCGGAACGAATAAATGATAAAGTTTGCAATAATAATGGGCAAAAGAAAACTAATTATTAATGATTAAGCGATTTATTATTCCTGATATAATTATCAATCGAAATTGCATAATCTTCCATTTTGGCAACAAGCTCAAGTATATCCTTATCTTCCGCTTTGGGATAGATGTCTTTTACCTGTTCCCGTGCCCTCAATAATGCATTTCTGGCTTTTTCGATATCCCCGGCGGCAAAAGCTTCGGCCATCACTTTAATGGATTGGTTCATCACAGCGATAGCATACAGTTTCTTTTCCTGATTGTCAACCAATAGTTTTATTTCCCCGGTATATTCTTCCCAATCCAATTGAACACTGTTGTCAATTTCTACCCGTTTTAGTGTTTCCGGGTCGAAATAACTCAATACAATGCGAACCGGGAAATCCTCAATGGTTGGGTCTGGTTTGTTGAGGATAAAGTGAGCCAGGGCTATTTTATTCATACCCATATAGAGGTTACCGATTTCGATGGTGGCTTTGTTGTTTTCTATATCTTTTACAGGAAAACCGTACAATTGATCAAAATGTATTTTGTTGTTGTAATAAACTTCGAGTTTTGCATCGCTGCCAATGGGGTAGATGAGGCTTGAAAGTTGTTTTTCAAAAGCAGGATAAATATCTTCCGACAAACCTGCATGACACATCAACCCGTTGCTCTCTTCTGCCAAAAGGGATAAAAGGGAATAATTATAATCTTCGCCCACTCCAATCGCTGACAATCCCAGTCCCATTCCATTATACTCTGTGGATTTATTGATTACGATACTGGGTTCGGTTTCCCCATAGCCATCTGTGAGCAGAATTAATTTATTGATTTTGTTTTTGTCAAAATGCTTTAATAGTTCTTCGTATCCCATCACCATGCCTTTATAAATATTCGTAAACCCCCCGGCTTCAATATCTGAGATGACCAATTTTAATGCAATTCCATCTCCTTTGGGTTGCAGCGGGCTAATGAGATAGGATTCTTCATTGAAGAGGATAATGCAAATATTGTCGTTGGGCGCCAGTTTATCGATGAACTTAAGCATGGATTCCTTCAACGATTCTATCCGGTTGTATCCTGCCATCGAACCGCTAATATCCATAACAAAGGCCACATTTATTTCGGTTTTATTCTTTATAAATGATGGATCGGAAGTAGTAGAAAAGCCAATTTCCAAAACCGCTTCTTTTGATTTTTCATTGACCTTGTTATTACCCCAATTCAGGAATAAGCCCACTTTCTTTTCTTTGGGGTCGGGGAATTGTTTAACAATGAAATTTTCAAATTCCTTAAGAAAGAGCTCTTCCGGTTTTGGAATGAAATCTTCCGGATGTTCCAGTTTGGGTTCAGGTATGTATTTAACCTTGTATTGTAGGGAATGAGTCCCATGTGTTGTGGTTAAATTCAATACATCTACATCTTTTTTATAAAGGAAATGCAACATGTATTTGAACCCATTCGGCAACAAAAAAATAGCTTTCCCTTCATCATCGGTTTTGGCGAGATACGTTTCGTTGGTTGTTATGTTTGTGAGAAAGACAGGTTCCTGCGGATAGGGATCACCATTTGGATCCCATACAAATATCTCGGCCAACGAGCGGGCAGAGGTTGGTTTAAAGGGTTTTGTCAATATTTGGGTAATGGTGTCATTGATATTGTTTTCGGTAATTTTTGTCGGTTCATATTCCAGTGTGATCGTCTGGACTCCGGCTCGTTTTAATAGCTGTGTAAAAGCGAAGTTTTTGATTCCATCCACATCAATGGCATAGCGGATACCTTTGGGAACATAAAACCTAGCCAAACCAGTGTAGTCTGTCTCGCCTTTAAGGAGGATACCAATATCAACTCCAACAAGGCTCACATCTGTATTTCGGACAGGCCTGTTGTTCAGGTCGCGAAGTTTAACCACAACAATACAACTATCGGAAGCAGGTATGGAATTATTGACTTCCTTTTGGATAATTTCATATAGCGGTACACCGGGCCGCAATTCTGCGATCCGGGCTTCATCATCATTGGTTTCTTTGTCGTAGGAGAGGGAGATGGATCGTTTGCCAAACTCATTACCCTTTAATTCAACTTCGTCATAATTGGGTAAGCCGTTCAGGTTTAGCGACCAGTATCCAACCGGCACTTTGAAAATCACGGTGCCCTGTGAGTTGGTATATTTAATGATCTTCTGTCCGCTGTTTTTTTCTTTCAACCAGACCTTCACTCCAACTAAGCCAGATCCGTTATTACCTTTTACAAGAACGGTATAAGTATAATCTCCTTGAGCATTTACTGATAAAGCAAAATACAGGCAGATCAAGATACAGATGATTGTTCCTCTCATTTCGTAAGATTAAAGATTTCTACAGCGTAAAACCTGTTGTATAGGGTATGATTTTATGTTTATTGAAAACGGGTAATTTCAAATATTATTATTAAAAATCAAATTCAGGATTTAGTATTAACTGATTAACAGTTTATTGTTAGGTTTCTGAAAGAGGATTTAATTAACAATTACCTTTATTCCTTCCATGAAAATGAATAGTTATTCTTATTTTTAACAATCGAAAGGGTTTTGAGTTTTATAGATGGGAATTATTCATCCGGTAATAATATTGACTTATGGATACAACATTGAAGGTTTTGATGATCGAAGCAAGCTCGTCTTTTTACAGGATCAATCGCTACAAGCTGGGCGATTTTTGGGGTCCGGTCGACCTTGGATTACACCTGGCAGGAAAACATAATAGCCTGAATGTAGGTGTTGGCTTATTGGCAGGGTCAATCTTCCCGGGTTCCAATCGATTGATTGTAAATGGTTTTTCTCCCTGCTGGGGCGGTTTTTATGTATCTTCGATGGGAGGGGCAGCATTGGTTTTTGACAATTTGGGGATCAATATGTTCTCCATTATCGGAAAGGCTCCAGCACCATCAATTCTTTATTTGAACAGGGAACATGGAGAAGAAATCGAAGTCAAGCTTGAAGCGGTTGATTTATGGAAGATTTGGGATGCTGGTCGCAAAGGAACCTATGGTATGATGGAACATGCCTACCAGTTATTTGGCAATAAGTATTCCAATACACCTCGTATTTTAGCATGCGGGCCTTCATCTGCCTCCACTGATTTTGGTGCAATTGGTTCAGCTCCTATTAAGAGGGGAATAATTTCCAATGTAGATACCTGGGCAGGCAGGGGAGGCTTCGGATCAAAAATGCTGCAAGAACACAATATAGCAGCAGTAATATATGGCGGTACATATATCGACGAAGATTTTAGAGATCGGAAAGTAGCTGATGAATGGTTCCATGATAAGTACCAAAAGAAAATGGCCGCCAAAGATATTGAAGCAACCACCAAGTACCGTTTCGACCCCAATTTTGAAACGGGTGGTACCTTTGGTGTAAATTATGCAACTCTTGGCGGGCGTGTAATTGCATTTAACTATAAATCCTTTGACTGGCCGGAAGAGAAGCGGTTGGAGATGCATAAAAACTTCATCACCAACCATTATTTAAAACAGTTTAATGAGGAGACCATTTCAAAAAAGCAGCAATTCAATTGCGGGGAGCCTTGTGTGGCTGTCTGCAAAAAGATGAATGATCATTTTAAAAAGGATTATGAACCGTATCAGACCATGGGTCCATTAAGTGGAATTTTTGATCAACGGGCTGCGGAACGGGTAAATCACCATGCGGATATGTATGGTTTTGATGCTATTTCAGTGGGTGGTGTGATCAGTTGGTTGATGGAATGCCTTGATAGAAAGCTATTAAATCCTGATGAATTAGGTGTCAGCAGATATCCCAAATTTAATTTATCGGATTTTGATGTGGTATTGGATTCGGAGCACAATGCACAAATTGCAGTCGAGATTCTGGATGCTATTATCTTTAAAAAGGGTCTACTTGATTTAAGTGAAGGTGCAAGAAAGTTTGGACGACGCCTTTCGCGAAAGAAAGGGGTCAATCTATTGAACTATTTCGTTTTTACTTCTTTTGGGCGCAAAGGATGGATGGTTCCAAATCAATACTGGACACCGGGTGTATTATCTCCCATGCCCATTATGGGGAAATATTACATGAATTATGGCAATGAGTTTATTCCGCCACGCGAATTGGGCCATCTCAATGCGAAACGACTGAACAAGGAATTGATCCTGGATAATTTGGGTTTTTGCCGGTTTCACCGGAACTGGGCCGAAGAAATGATGCCGGATATCATTGGGGAATTGTTTGGATTAAAGGAGAAATTCCTGAAAAATATTTCCATTACTGCCAGCCGGATCAATTCAAGGAATGCCTCTGTTTTTTGGGAATCGGAGCGAAATATTGAATTGGTTTATTCTTTTATCAAACGACAGAAGGAAGTCCTTAATGCAGAAGGAGAAGAATTGAATTATTGGCTTGATTATTTTAATAAAGATAAAAAATCAGCCGCTATGGATTATTGGTATGAAATCCATAAAGGAGTTCATGAATCGTTGATGGAATTTTAGTCAGTGAGACTATGATTTTGCTTTTCAAAATCATTTAGCCGAGCTGATCCCGAGCGATAGTTGAGGGATCTCAAGGTTTTATTACCCGAATCATCTTGATGCGTAATGAAAAAGAATTGTTCCATTGAGATACCTCGTTAGTTCTGCTGCGAGATAGTTCATTTTTACCTTTTTAGAAAGCTAAAATAACCTCTCAGAATCCCGGCATTTTTTTTATTGGGAGTTTTAATCTCGAGGATGGCTGGCCTGTTATTTTTTTGAGGTTTGTAAAAGTGGGGAAGGGCATCTTCCAATTCCTTGTGATTACAGGCATAGTAATAAGGGACATCAAAATTTTTAGCAATGTATTCTGCCTTCCATTTATGATTGACTTCGAAAAAATCTTCCAATTGAGATGTTGTATCAGGGCCGGGAATAAACCGGAATATGCCCCCTCCTGAATTGTTTATGATGATGATCCTTAGGTTTTTATGCAGATAATTATTCATTAATGCATTTGAATCGTAAAAGAAGCCCAGGTCACCAACAATTAAAGTAGTAGGTTTCTTACTGGAATGACAGGCACCGGCAGCTGTTGAAACGGTACCATCTATGCCGCTTGTACCGCGGTTTGAATAATACGAAAACTTTCTGACCGGCTTGAATAATTGTACATATCGAACAGGGGTACTATTGCCCATCTGCAAATCACTTCCTTCCGGAATGTTTTTCAAAAGCGTTTCAAATACTTTTAAGTCGGAATAATCACATTTTTTTAAGAAGTCATCATGCCTAATTTCTGAACGTTGATCCCGGTCGGCCCATATTTCAGCGTAAATACTTTCCTTAGGTTGAACCAAAGGAAAAAGTCTTTCAAAAAAACTTAAAGGATCCATTGATATTCCATCAGTCAGGCATTGGTATGAATTCATGTTAAAATCAACCGGGTCGATATTCCAATGTTCAATCGGTTTGTTTTTTCGAATAAAGGTTTTCACCATTTTTGATATTACAGGCCCGCCAAATGTAACCAGCAACTCCGGTTTAAAATGTTCTGCTTCATCATCAGAAATGGTATTGACGACTTTATCAATACAAGGGCATGAGCAATCGTCTTTTAAATTGGAAGTGGTTTCGGTAAGCATTACAACTGAAGGATCATTGGCGATCTTTTTAAGCACTCTTTGCAACTTGGGGTTGTGATCCATCATTCCTGCAATCAATAGCTTTTTGCCATATTGATTCCATCGTTTTGCAAAATCTTCAATCGCTGCATCAGAAAATCCCAAAGTTATCTTTTCAGGGCCAGAAATTGAAACATCAAATGACAAATCCTCAACTTGATTATAAATGGGTTCGTTAAAAGGGAGGTTGATATGAACCGGTCCACAATCAGGATACATGCTTAAGTTAATCGCCTCATTGATGATTGCCCCAGCCTTCATAAGTTCATCTTCTGTATTCAACTCTTCGGGCAATTCAAAACTCTTTTTGATATAATTGGCAAAAACATTTTTCTGCCGAATAGTCTGTCCGTCACCCTGGTCAATCATACCTTCCGGACGGTCTGCTGTTAAAACCAGTAATGGAACTTTTTGATAATAAGCCTCGGCAATTGCGGGGGCATAATTCAAAGCTGCTGTTCCAGAGGTACAGGCAATGGCTACAGTTTGCTTTTTTTGTTGTGCCATGCCCAGTGCAAAAAAAGCAGCGCTCCGCTCATCAACAATACGAATGGCCTTTATTAAAGGGTGCTGCGCAAATGCGATGATAATGGGTGCATTGCGGGAACCAGGGGAGATGACGATGTCATTCAACCCTTTTCCAACAAAAATCTTTGCTAAAACTGCTACACTTTTTTTATCTGATGTCATTCGAATTTTTGATTCATCGCAAAGGTCGGGAATTTTATAAAATATTCATTAAAGTGTTTGCTTTTAATGATGTTTCTTCCCACTCTTTCAAAGCATCTGATTTTGCGGTGAGCCCACCGCCGACAAAAAGGGCCAGTTTATCAGGTAGAATTTTCATACACCGTAGATTTACAAAGAGGTTGGTTTTGTCTTCATGATTTATAGGCCCACAAAACCCGGCGTAATATTCCCTATTGTGCTTTTCAGTTTGAAGGATTAAATCCAGCGCTTTTTCTTTAGGCAAACCACAAACAGCCGGAGTTGGATGCAATTCGGAAATAAATTGCCCCAATTGATTTTCAACAATTGATTTGTCAAAACTAAATGTGGTTGCCAAATGAACGGCATTTCCTGCCTGAAGGTTTTGAACTTTTTCTTTTTTGTAATTTTTGATTTCCAACTTTTTAAATACCCTTTCAATATAATCTGTAACGATTTGTTGTTCTTCCAATTCTTTCTCTTGCCAGCGAATATTCTTTTCCTGGAAGGGCTGGGTGCCGGCTAAAGAAATGGTTTGAGCATTCGTATCATCAATTCTAAGCAAGGTTTCCGGTGAAGCACCTGTCCAGCATCCGGTACCCGGAATATTGATCAGGTGGCAAAAAGCATTTGGATAGGCTTTTTGAAGATTTATAAAAAAGCTCCCGGCATCAAAGTTCTCGGGTTTGTTTTCAATCTGTGCCCGCGATAAAACAGCTTTTGTAAAATCCTTATTAAATGAACGAATGAAAGTTTCGGATTGTTCAAGGTATTCGTTCTTGTTTATTGAAACCGGAAGTTCAAACTTGTATTCCGGATACATGGGGGCCTTTTCTGAAATTTCCGGGATCAGGGAATCTTCAAAATCTTCATTTTCAAAAACCAGTTCAGGTTCAAAAAAAACAATGGGGAAATTTGTTTTGCGATGGAAGGGTGCATATACAAAACCCGCCTTATTGGCAACTTCGTTGAACTGCTCAAAAAAATTGAATTTCCCGGAAAGTTGTATCCAGGTTTTTATATCTGATTCACCAGGCAACCTGAAAGAAACAAATGGAATGTTTTTATCCAAACATAGATTAATCAGTTGTATCAGTTTGTTTCCCACTTTCTTTCTTGATTATTTTGCATTTGATGCTTTGACTTTCTGACTTTTCTTCGGAATAACAATAACCGTTATCCTGCAAACCGAAACCCGGTATCCTCCCTGGTCTTTTATTTCAATATCCCAAACATGGGTTATCGAACCTCTGTGAATCAGCTTTGCTTCAGCATACACAAAACCCCGCTGAACAGCACCGATATGATTGGCCGTTACAGCGGCTCCCCTTACTTCATTTTTTTCCAAATCAACTAAAACTGCTGAACCCAGGCTGGCAATGGTTTCGGCCAGGGCTATGCTGGCGCCTCCATGCAAATAATCAAAAGGTTGTTTGGTTCGATTGTCAACCGGCATTTTGGCTTTTACATAACTTTCCTTAACTTCCAGGTATTCGATACCCAGTTGTTCGATGAGGGTGTTCTTGCTGGTTGAGTTAATTTCTTCGAGTGTGTTTTTTAGGGATATCATGATCTGTGTGTTAGTTGAGTGCAAAGTTAAGTAAAGCTGAGTTTTAATCAGCACGAGAAGTAAATATTGCAGTAACTTTGTTGGGATAGAACTTTTACCATGAAAATGCATCTTTTGCAAATGTCAATTTTAAACGAAACCCATGGAAAGTTTATGATTGAAATTTCCAGGTCAGCAGGATCAACGATCATCTCGTTTGATTACCAGAAAAAGGAATTGATATTTACAGAAGATAATTCACTATCGGATTTTCTGAAAAAACATGAATACCAATTCCGGAAACTATTACACGTAAAAAGGCCTGAAACCTATTTTAAAGGATTCAAGCTAAATTTTTCCATTTGGGATGGGAAAGATGTGGCAGCCTTTAATGATCTGTCCAAAATTTTGGTGTTGGATAATCGGGATGGGAAAAAAACAATCCTGGCAAAGGAAAATGAAAAAGCAGGAATCGTTGAATTATATATTGACGGAAGTTATCTCCAAAAACAACAAGCAGGTGGTTTTGCTGTGATCATTAAATCCAGAAAAGGAGATTACGAATTGAAAACCTTTAAAACCACCCAAACCAGTAGCAGCCTTATTGAACTGGAGGCAGCCATAAAAGGCCTCGAGCTGTTGTATGGTGAAACAGAAGTCCGGATTTGTACCGACAGCCAGTATGTTCGTAAAGGACTTACCGAATGGATCATCAACTGGAAATTAAATGATTGGCACACAGCCAATGGAGAGAAAGTGAAAAACATCAACCACTGGAAGAAATTTGATAAACTGTCCCAAAACAAATACCTTGAATTCAAATACATCAAAGCCCACTCACAGCATTTTGAAAATACAATGGCGGATTTGTATGCGAGGGATGAGGCAGGGAAATAAATAGCCAAATATTCCAACGTGTTTATAAAATCAAGGTCATTTAATACAAAAAACCAAACAACCAAAGCGGGATAGTATTATTATAACCATACTCAATATCATCGGCAGCAATATAAGCATTGGACAAACCTGCAATTTGATTACTGGTTTTATTTTTACCACCAATTTCAAAAATGTACTTACCATCAACAAGAAAATCACCTATCTTAACTGAGTGAAGCTGATGTTTCTGCATCAATTGATTCATAAAAAAAGTTTCCCTTATGGTACCTGATGAGACTTGTTGATTTGTGTTAAGAGCATGTAAAAGTGTTGTATTGTTTAAGTAAATTTTATCCGGTTTGGTTAAATGACCGGTAGGAGCCCCCTTTTGCCTTATATTGGTAATGAGGCTTGCCCGGTCTAATAGATCAAGCAATCGTATTAGAACATCGCGGCTTAGCCCTGATTTTCGGCTTAATTCAGAAATATTGATTTTAAACGGGACACTATCAGCAATTAGAGAAATCAGTTTTCGTAATTTATGTACCGATTGATAGTTTATATTTTCTATCGCTGGTAAATCGTTTTCAATAATTGTATTTACAGTGTTTATTAACCTATCGTAGTATTGGCCTTTCGCTTCTGTAAAAAATGGGTACGCCCCGTTCTGCAAATAATTTTTAAACAATGCTGTTATCCTTATGTTTTTAACAATATCTCCAGCCAGTTTTTGATGGTTACTTAAAATATCGCTTATTAAAATTGATTCAAAATTTGTTTTAAGTGTAAGGTTAAGGTACTCCCGAAATGATAATTCATGTAAATGATACATGGCTGCCCTGCGGCTTAGGTCTCCTGTCGCTTTATGCAATTGTAAAGCCGATGAACCGGAAAAAACTATTTTTAATTCAGGGAAAATATCATAAATATTCTTAATGTCAATTGACCATGACGGATATTTATGTACTTCATCAATAAAAAGATGCAAACCTCCATTCATATAAAACTTTTCAGCCAGGTCAAATAGACGGTGTTGGGTAAAATAATAATCGTCCAAAGAAACATACAACGTATCGCCGGATGCACCGAAAGTGTTTTTTATGTGTTGCAACATCAATGTTGTTTTCCCTGTTCCCCAGCACCTGTAATCCCTATCAGCCGGTCGTCCCATTCTATTTCTTTTGTTAAATACCTGACAAATTTTGTTAATACACTATTTATTCGTGCCGAAGAGTAATTTATTAGATTTTGCATAACAACTGTTTTATACATTCAACAATAACAAATTTATTATGTTGTATTGATACTGCAAATATAAAACATTTATGTTGTACCCAAACAACACTAATAATTTTTACTGAATTTATTGTTGGAGATCAAAAACAAAACCTGCCAGGATATTTCCCGGCAGGTTTAAAGTTTGGTGAAATTCTCAATTGGTTTTCATATTGTGATGCCCGGCTGAATGGCATGGCAGGCTTTTGGCTTTATTCATCTTTGATGCAGCGGACACTGTAACTTGTTCCTTTTGGAGTATAGTATCTCCATACACTGTTACTTGAATAATTCAAATTCCTATAAAACGCATTTGAACTATCATCTTCATTTGATGTCCAGAAATGACCAAATTTTTCCAAATTATAAAATGAAAAACTTGTGCTTCGGTATCCACCTGGCAATCCTGTGAAATTATATAAATTGGTACCATTTCCTGAAGAATACCAACCACTTGATGATTTAAGATTAATTCCTGCATCAAATCCTCTTGAACCGATTGTATTCCATTCTGGATCAGGATAATTATATTGACTATCAACTTCTCCTTCCAATTGTTTCCATTCTTCATCTGTTGGAACATACCACCCAAAAGGACAAATACCTTGCGACCCCTCTAACGTTATATATTCCATCATCTCATTCCATTGATATAAACCACCATAGTCATCACAATTAAATTCATAACCACTATAACAATATTTTTCAATTACTCCATTATCAGTTTGATTATTAAAACCTGTAAGCAATATTCCAATATTTAAATTCTCAGCCATCCAACATTGAGTTCCTATTTGGACTGTATTATAGCTTTGTCCATCACGATCATCAATAAATGGATCACCACAGGACCAAGAGGATTGTTCTATTGTACTAAAACTCCAGATATCCCCAGCAGTTGAATCCCCGGGTGTATCATAAGCAACAATTTTCCAGAAATAAGTTGTGTCATTTAATAGTGTACCTGGATTATAGAAAGTATCTACATAATTCACCTCTATTAATGGAGGATTGACTTCTGTTCCAAAGTAGATATTATAAGTTAGGTCATCCCCATCTGGATCAGAACAAGACCAAGACAGAGTTGTATCAGTTGAAATATTTGTAGCGCCATTTTGGGGGGATGGGTTTGAGGATTGGTCTGGTGGATGGTTTGAAGCTGATTCCTCTTTGATGCACCGAACAGTACAACCATTTGCATGATTTCCTTGATCAATATATGCACTATTACCATAAAAGTATAAATAACGTGCCTCAGAATTAATTAAAGTACTACTCCAATAGTAACCATCGCCGCCAACAGCATAAATAGAACCATTAAAACGAAAACGAAAGCCACTTGAAGTCAGTTTTAAAGGTGAATTAAAAGCACCAAGTGAATTATTACTTGACCAACTATTGCGCTCTTCATTCCACTCTGATGATGTTGGTATACGAAAACCGGGTGGACATGGATTGTTTATACCTCCAATGCCTTGCCATAATGAGTCGTTTTGCGGAACTAACCAGCCTTCAGGATCAATAATACTTCCCGTTACAATAAAAAGCCCGTCCCAATAATTACCTCCATTTGGTAAAGCAGTTGTTGCTTTATTAAATGTTGTATCACTTCCTCTACTTTCATGCCCTTCTGCATAACGTCCCCACTGGTATAAATCACCATAAGCTTCTTCATCATCACTGCTTAACGCAGGCTCGAGTAGCACCCAGGTTGCGATCCATCCATGTTCTTCCTGTTATAGGATTTAAAACTTCTTCCCATACAAATGATTCAGCAAAACTAATATTAACATAATCTTCAGATGAGTAACATACATTCCATATTGTCCATCTTAATTCGTAGGTATTTTCCGGAACACCATAAAATATTGAAGTAGGATTAAATTCATCCTCAAAGCTTCCCCCTTCTCCAGTAATAATTTCCCAATATCCTTCTTCACCCACACCTAGTGTCGGAAAATTAGCTTCTAATATGGTTTGAGTTCCAGGAACATCCAATTGGTCAGGACCTGCATATGCTTGCGTTGGATCTGGAGCAAATTCCACATTAACAAAATCATGTGAGCTTGCACATGGTGATGATATTGTCCATTTTAATTTATAAGTATTTCCCACGTCACCATAAAAAACCGTTCCGGGATCATTTATATTATCAAAGAAACCGTTAACTCCATGAACTATTGTCCATTCTCCATTTCCATTTACAGGGCTATTCGCTGATAAGGTAGCTCCCCAATCACATTCCCAATCTGTATCAGGACCTGCATTAGCAATATCTGGCTGTGGTTCACACTGGCTTCCTGGCACTTGATTTATCACATCCAAGTTAGGTTCCCAAAGATCATTTTTATCAATATTGTCAGCTTGTTTGTCCAGTGAAAAATCTCCAAAAAGGTAAGCAGCATTTCCGGCTTCTGCTGTCCAGACTGAATCTTTATCATAATATTCAATTTGGCCATTGGAGTTGCCATCTCCCCCAATCATCCCATAAACACCTCCACCCAAATCAACAAGAGCATCAGTACCATATGCCTGTCCTACACCTGTTGTAAAATCCCAGCTATAATCTCCTTTAGCCGCTATTAACGGTCCGGAGGACATAATGGGTAAATGATTACGATGATAAACCACCACATATAAATTGTCGCTTATTTCATTATCAAAATAAAGCGGGCTTGCTCCGTCCAATCCAACAACAGAACCATCTTTTAAAATAAAGGCAGCTTGTTGGGAAATCATGGAATCAGGCAAAGCGGTTGAGGCATCCCCAGAGGTTTCCCTTAATTCTACCAAAACCCAGTCAACCACATCTGCATTTGGGATGGTAGCTACACTTTCCGTTCCCTGGTAGTCCCATTTTAAAGGATCGTCGTATGGTTGGGATAAAGGAATAGGTTCAGGATTGAGATCGGTGTTCATTTCAGAGCCGTTGTAGGGGCCTTGAAGGAAGGCTGTGAGATTAAGACTATCACTTTGGAATTGGGAAGGGCCAAAAATATATGCCGAGCCATTATTGTCATCACCAACAGCTCCCATAATTGCAAAATCGTCTGAGATACAAACTGATTTGCCAAAAAAATCATAAGCTGCACCATCAGAAGTAGTAAGCTTATTTAATTGCTGCCAAGTACCGGAATTGTTATGAAAAACATAAGTGGAACCGGAAGATGAGCCATTGTCGTCATCTCCATTAGCCCCCACAATTGCATAATCACCTGAGATGCTGACTGATAAGCCGAAATAATCATTAGTTTCACCATCAAAGGCAGTTAGTTTTGCTTGTTGCTCCCAAATACCCAAATTATTATAAAATACATATGCGGAGCCGGAATACGAGCCGTTATCGTCATCACCGTAAGCTCCCACAATGGCATAATTTCCAGATATGCAAACTGAATAGCCAAAATAATTCAATGCTGCAGCATCGGAAGCAGTGAGTTTTGTTTGTTGTTGCCATATACCGGAATTGTTATGAAAAATATAAGCGGAACCGGAAATAGGGCCATTTTCGTCATCTTGAAAAGCCCCTACAATTGCAAAATTTCCCGAGATGCTGACTGTTAAGCCAAAATATTCACTTGATTCACCATCAGAGGCAGTTAGTTTTGCTTGTTGCTCCCATATACCAGCATTATTATAAAAAACATAAGCAGAACCAGATTCATATCCATAGTCATCATCACCACAAGCTCCTACTATGATGTAATTGCCAGAAATACTGACTGATCTACCGAAATAATCACTTGGTGCACCATCGGAAGCGTTTAATATTGCTTGTTGTTGCCATATACCAGAATTGTTATAATAAATATAAGCAGAACCGCAAATAGAGCCAGTGTTGTAATCATGAAAAGTCCCCACAATTGCATAATCGCCTGATATACTAACTGAAACACCAAACTCGTCATATTCTACACCATCAGATGCGGTGAGTTTAGCCTGTTGCTGCCAAGTACTTTCACTATAGTGAAAAATATATGCTGAACCTTTATAGCCCCCATTATGATAATCATATGTAGCTCCCACTATTGAATAATTACCAGAAGTGCTTACCGATTTACCAAATTGGTCACCACTTTCACCATCAGAAGCAAGTAACTTCTGAACTTCTTCAAATGATTGTGCTTGAAAGCCTAATGGTAAAATGTTAAAGGCTAGTAATAAAAATGCCGAAATAAATAAAGTAATTTTCCTCATCATGATATTTTTGTTTTTTATTTTTAATAAATTCAAACCTTCACCCAACCGGGCAAAACCAATCAGTTTTGCTACCCGGCCCGGCGAAGATGTTACATTTGCATTTTGTCAACTATAAAGTATTTGCTTATATAAGACTGATATTTTCGTTTTGGTAAACACCCCTCTCAAGGTTTTTTTGAAAAATATTTTTTCATGAATAAGGTGAGTTGGTTTCTGCCCCTTGATTTCCCTTATACCCATATTTCCCATGTTCTCCAAAAACCCAAACCCTCCAGGAAATTTTATTTGAAAAATAAATTGCTGATTGTGATTAAATAATTTATTTTTACTGTTTACCAAAAAGTAATATTCAGTCAAGATAAATACGAGTGGCTTTTAAGGGTGATAAAAAATACAATACAGAACAGCTGCTTGAATTGCTGAAAGGCAAACAGGAGGAACGCGACAAAGCGATTGTTTTTATTTACCTTAAAAATAAACAGCAATGTTTTCGGAAGGCGGCCCGGCTGGGAATAACACCTGATGGTTTTGAAGATATTTTTGCGGAAGCATTTATGAAATTTGTGGATGCGGTCTTTAATCAAACCCTGATCAGGAATGTACATGCGTATTTAAGAAAGGTGTTTGAAAACAACCTTTTTGACGAAATGAAAAAGAATAAAAAAAATCCAAAAATTGAAAACCTGACAGGATTGGAGCCCGAGCCAGAACCGGATATTCAGCTTTCGGAGAAGGCAGTTGAACGCATCTGGGAAACCATGCAAAAACTTCCACCGAAATACCGGGAATATCTTATTTTGCACCATATGGAAGGGGTTAGCCTGAAGGAGATTGCCAGTGAGTATGATACAAAACCGGAGATCGTAAAAACGGAATTGAGCCGGGGCAGGAATAAATTCATGGAACTTTATAATGATAACAAGAATGAGTAATAACTCAAAAAACACATATAATCAAATATGCCGCTATCTTAATGGGGAGATGGAGACTGAAGAAAAAACAGCCTTTGAAAAGGAGCTTGAAAACAATGAAAGCCTGCATCATGAATTCATGAAAGTTGTTACCCAAACCTTTGAGAAAAAGAGGATTGAAAACAACATCAATGAACTTCAGAAAAAACATCCTGTTGAAAGCCCTAAAACTATTAACTTTCACTCAGCCTGGGTAAAAGCTGTTGCTGCTATCATTATCATTGCCATTGTTGTTGGAGGTTTTCTATTGTTGAAAACGAATAAAAAACCGGATACTCTATTGATAGCCGAAAACCTGAATTATTCTTCACCCTATGTTTTCCGAAACAGTGAAACTAATGACAAGGATATGAAGTTAAGCGCCCATATGTATTTCTCAGAAAAGCAATTTAAGCAGGCGGCCGAATTGTTTGGTGAAGTTGTAAAAGCAAATGAAAACGATGAGGAATCAAAATTCTACTTTGGATTGAGTTTGCTTAGCACAAAAGAAGAAGCCGGCATATCAAAATCCATTGATATATTTGAAGGCTTACTAAATTCAAACCGCTTTGAGCAACAATCGAACTGGTTCCTAGGCCTGGCTCTATACGAAAGCGGCCAGCCAGAAAAGGCAAAAGTTTATTTTCAGAAAATAGTTGACAATGGGTGGAGCTTTCAGGAGAAAGCGAAAGTAGTTTTGTCGGAAGCATATTGATTATAAAATCAAAAGATAACCTGATGGGTTAAACAATCCTTTTTTTACAAACCAAATCAGACTTATCAACAGAATACAGCCAATGACTCCCAGGTAAATCCATTGGCTTTGATACCATTGCTTAATTTCCAGCACCGGATTGTTATCGCCAATCAACATGAAGTTTGCCCAAAAATAAGGGTGTGCAAATTGCGGGTCAGCATTTTTAAGGTAATTAAGTTTACTGTTTCGCAAGGCTTCATCCAGTGGAAGTTTGTTTTTAATGCCACTAAAAAAGTCAATCATAATATCTTTAGAAGCCTTGTCATGGGCTGGCCAGAAAGTAGAAACTACAGAAGGAACTCCTGCATACATAAAAGCTCTGGATAAGCTCATTGGGCCTTCCCCTTCCTTGATTATCCCAAAACCCGTATTGCAGGCACTTAATACGGCAAGACTCGAATTTAGATTTAATCCATAGATTTCGTAAGCATTTAAATAGTCATCTTCAAGCGTATTGTTGGTTTGACTAAAAATAAGTTTAGAATAAAGTGGGTCAGCGTTATTCACCAGTGCATGCATTGCAAAATGAAGAATATTATATTTTTCTGCCGTATTTTTAAATGCTCCCTCTCCAGCCATTTCATTCAGGAAAACATCCCCATTCAAAAGATTGGCCACGGCTTTCACCTCATTCCTGTTTTCTTTTAATAAGGCAGGGTTGCCCCTAAATTCAGCAAAGGATTCCAGCTCAGGTGCTGATGCAAGTTCGTTAGTGGCATATAGTGGCGCAAAGCCTCCATAAAACGCATTGGTATTATGATGTTCAAAATGAACATTTAAGAAAGATGCTGAATAAGAATAAGTGATCGGATATTTGTTTATCAGGTAACTTAGTGCTGAATACCCAAAAGAACCAGAATCAGGTTTCTCAACAAGTAAAGCATCAAAAGAAATATAGTTCAGAATACCATCAGGAACAATATAAAGTCTTGTTTCATTTCCCATTGCAGATTGCACGATTTGCGGAAACAATATTTGATAAAGTTGGTATGAACTATTACCGTATAATTCAAATGCCTGTTCAGGTTGGTTTGAAATAAAATCCCTGTCTTCAATACTTTTTTTAAAATCCCCGATCAATTCAAACAATGTACTGTCGAAATGAATGGCTTTCACAATAAAGTCCTTATTTGTGATCATAAAAACATATAGCGTTGAATCGCCCATAAAGTATTCGATAAGTGTGGAATTTTCATCCGGTAACACTTTTGACACCTCTTTAACGGAAGTAAAATCATAAACTGGAAACTTGAGGTTTTTATCTTCATCATTGGATTTTTCAGGATTGACAATTCCTGAAGCACTATCCAATTGAACAGTTGAGGATATGAGTTTGCTCTGAAGCTCATTAATGTGGTCAATATAATCTAATCCATTTTTATTAAATTCATCCGTAAGCTTTTTTTCAATGATGGTCAATTGAGATTTCATTTTTTGTACACCAGTATTGCCTTTATTAGATTCCGTTGCCTGGTTCAGGGCATAGGAGTTTAATATTGCTTCTTTCATTATAAAAGCTCTGTTTTGCTCTGAATGAACAAAGGCTCTATCCAGGTATGATGATTCACTGGTTATTTCATTCAACTTTAAACATAAAGAAATGGCTTTGGAGTGAACATCATAAGCCACTTTGGAATAATACAATTTCCCGCTTTCAAAAGACTGCTTGTTAATTTCAATATTGGCTGCTTCAACAGCAACTTCAAGCGTTTGGAGGGCAGCTTGTAAATCAAGTATGTCATAACTCCGGGTTTCATAAATTTTAATTAAAATATTTGTTTTCAAAGCCAATGATCCCTTTAAAAAGAGATATGAAATACTTGTATCTATGGCCGGGTTAATATAAGGGTTATCTTCATCAAAAGACTTTATGTTCGCTTGTAACGACTTCTGATTATAAAACAATGCACTGTCGTATTTCCCTTGATTGAACAATGCCTGACTTAGTTGATTATATGCCATTACTGTGCTTGAGAAGTATTTGCCGTTTACTCTTAAATGAAGATTAAGAGATTTCCTAAAATAATATTCCGCAGAATCATATTGTTGAAAGCGGTTGTAAACGCCTGCAAGGTTATTATAACAAACGGCTAGCTTATCAGCATATACATCACCATGTTTATCAAATATTTTTTCGGCCCTTCTCAAATATAGAAAAGCAGAATCGTATTCCTTCAAATATAAATATGAAACACCACAATTAACCAAACTGGTGCCAATTGTAGGATGATCTTCGGGTAAGGCGGCCTTTCTGATCTGGAAAGCTTTATTGTCGAAATTAAGGCCTGTTACCACGGGATTCTTTCCATTAAATTCCTGTATTCCCAATTCATCATTAAGACTGGTATATGAATTTCCGACTCGCTCATAAATACTTGCCATGGCCAGGGAATTACCTTCAACGTGTTTGTCCATTAAATCCAGAGCTTGGTGATAAAATACAATAGCCATTTCAGTTTTTTGCATTTCAGCAAAATTATTGCCCAAAGCCTGGTAAATAAAAGCGATCAGGAAATAATCAGTATATCCATTTTCTAAATAAAGGATGATCGCTTTCTGATAATAATCGGATGATTCTGGATAAAGAGTTAAGAAACGATAAGCACTCCCTATATTGGTATATATTTTAGCAAGTAGAATACCATCGGAAATTATGCCATTTTTTAAGTTCGATTCAGCATGCTTTAAAATCTCAATACTTTTATAATAATCACCAGCATAATAATATGATAGTCCAATACACTTATACACCGAAGCAACCTTTGGGTGGTTTTCCCCATAAATATTCTTAATTATTGCAAGTTCTTTCTCATAATAAGCAACGGATTCATCAAGCTGTTGTCTAATTCCGGCAATATCGCCAAGGTTATCATAACACATAGCTGTTTCAAGGGCCTTGGGTCCAAATTTTTCTTCTGCAATTTTAAGTACCGGCTTTACAATTTCATTGGCTTCATCATATCGACCAACCTTCCAGTATTGCTCGCTCATTATATTCATAGTTTGTACATATCTGTCCCAAACTTTTGCTTCCTTGTATATTTGTGCTGCTTTATTATAGTTAAAAGCTGCACTATCGAAATTGCGGTTCAATGAAAAATCATTTGCTTTTATGCAATAATAGAAAGCCTGGCTAGTATCATTAGTTTGATTCTGTGATATTGCTTTCACATTTAAGGCAAACATAAACACAATACAAGCGAACAGAATTTTAAAATGTCGCAAATTTTTTTTAACAAATTCCATGAGCAGTATGGTCAAAGACTCTATTGCAAACACCTGATTCGTAATATTAATTATTTTTACAAACTCTTGAAAAATCAAAGTTAATCCAATATAATCTTACTGATGTTAGTTTCATTTTTCGTTGTGGTCTTTATAAAGTATAAACCTCTTCTTAATTGGCTTAAATCAACTATTGTTTTTTTGTAGATGTCTTTAGGGATTCAATAGTTTGTCCTTCAATATTCAAAATATCAATTTTAATAACTTTATTTCCTTCAATCGCAAGTATCCCATTGGTTGGATTTGGAAATACCCTGATTGAATTTGATGCGGAATAAAAGTGAATATCGGTTGTTTGGTCAACTATCACTTTTCCAATAACTGCCGAGCCAAAAAAACTATTACCTTCATTCCTGAAAGCCAATACAAAAGTTGAATCGCTAATTCTGATTCCATAAGTTGTAAACGAGCCTGCATTATTAAATACAACAGGTTCATCAAACAAAATAGTATCATTGATAATATTGGCCACAATTGAATTGCCTGCACCATTATTGCCTTCATCAGAATAAGAAATAACAGCCAATGAATCAGATAATGCGACTACTGATGTCCCGGATACATTTGCAGTGCCACTAAAAGGAGAGAAGCCTGAAAATGTTACCTGGCCGCCCTCTAAGTGTCCAAGAATTGCAACACCGGTATTTCCCGCACTTTTATAGGACACAATAAAAGTTGAACTACTTAATGCTTCTACTGAAATATCAATAGCAGCTAATCCGGAAAAAATAAACGGTTCACTTAAATCAATACTTCCATTGGAAATGGTCCCGATTTTAACAGTTCCCCTTTCGTTGTTGCCCATATCGCGATAAGTGATAATAAAAGTAGAATCATTGAAACAGGTTAAAACATTTTCGAAAGAAGTCGCTTCATTAAAAACAATATTATCATTCAATTCAACAATGCCATTAATCAAGCTTCCCGGTTTTAATGTTCCGTAACCATTGTTTCCGTTGTCCTTATAGGCGATAATAAAATCAGCGTCATTCATTAAGATTATGGAAGTTGTAGAAATCATGGCCTCACAAAAAAGTAAAGGAGAGTCAAAAACAATGTTTTCATTTTCAATTATTCCTTTTACAATAAAACCTTTTCCCGATTGGTTCATGTCACGATAGATCACAAGAAAAACTGAGTCATTAACAGTTTTTACTTTGGGTAAATAAATATTTCCAGATGCAAAAACACAGGGATTGCTAAATGTCATTTCCATGTCATTTATTGTCCCAATAACGGCTGTTCCAAACCCAGAATTCTCCCAATCGCGATAAACAAAGACCATTTTTTCTGATGAAATTGAATCAACGGCCATAAAAGCACCTTCACCTGTTGAGAAATCCTGCACAGGGCCAAAGCTTAGTTCGGTTGTAAAATTCTTCCCTTTATCCCGGGGCAGTTCATTTTGAGAAAATGAAACAAAAAATTGCATTAATAACAAAATGGCTAAAAACTGAATTTTTTCGATCCTCATATACAACTAAGATTAATTGGAATTTTGCTGTAAGATTTCTGGCAACTTACATAATCAGCGAAAATATAAAAAAAAGAATTTCTATTTTTATCCTCAATATAAAATTTAATAACAACCTATGGTAAACTTCAAAATTGACAACCCAACTGTTCTGCATTTTGGCAGAGATGTTATAAATGGCCTTGGAAAAGTTGTTTCAAAATATGGCAGGAAGGTCCTTCTTGTATATGGTAAAGGTTCAATCAAATCAAATGGGATTTATGATGCTGTAATGGCGCAGTTAAATAATATCAATGCCGAGGTTACGGAATTTGCTGGGATTAAGCCCAATCCCATTGTGGAAGATGTAAACAAGGCTGCTGAACTTGGACGGGAAAAAGGTATTGATGTAATTGTTGCGGTGGGTGGCGGAAGTGTAATTGATTCGGCCAAAGTAATGGCAGTGACAATTCCGGAGGATACTTCGGCCTGGCGGATCATGATTAAAATGGTTAAGCCTCAAAAAGCCATTCCTGTTATTTGTATTCTTACTTTGGCTGCAACAGGTACGGAAATGAACCCATTTGCTGTTTTGCAGAGCGACCAGGCAAAAAAGAAGTTGGGCATTGGGTATCCAAATATGTATCCTAAACATTCTTTTCTTGATCCACAGTTTACCTATTCGGTTCCAAAAGATTATACGGCTTACGGTATTGTGGATCTGGTTGCACATGCCTTGGAAAACTATTTTGGAAAAGGAGAGGCCACCTTGTCTGACCGGTTTGTTTATGCTGTTATTAAAGAGGCTATTGAATATGGGCCCCGGCTTTTGAACAGTCTTCAGGATTATGATTTGCGGGCCAAGATCATGTATGCTGCTACCAATGCCTTAAATGGTTTAACAATGTATGGACGAGAATCAGGCGACTGGGGTGTTCATGATATTGGGCATACGATTTCAGTGTTATTTGACACACCACATGGTGTGACCCTTTCCATTGCTTATCCTGCCTGGCTGAAACTAATGAAAGACCGGATACCGGAACGGATAGCCGAATTGGGGCAAGCAGTTTTTGGTGTTGATAACCCAGGCGATACCATCATCAAACTTGAAGAATTTTTTATTTCACTGGGAAGTCCGGTTCGACTGAATGAAGCTGGAATATTGCCTGAAGATAAGGATGAACTTCTCGCAACAATGATGAGGAATAAAGTGAATGGTGCTCATCTTGTATTATCGGATGATGACCGGGAAACTATTTTGAATTTAATGTTTCAGGATTAGTTATGCTGATTTTCACTATCAATTGCATGATATAATATCCCAATGCAGAACCGACAATGTAGTAGGGAAAATCAAACCAATTAAATGAGCTGCCCAGTATTGTACGGCCGATAAAGGTATTTCTGATTGTCTCCAGAAAAAAGGGATGCCATAGTTGCAGAAATTCTAAAAAACAGGTGACAAAAAAAACACCTGCTGCAATTCTGATGGGTTTAATTGTAGGAAATATGAAGAAAACAACCAGGCACCAAAAAATCTCATATAAGAAGCCGCCAGCAGAATTGTTTATCCATTCCTCCGCCGGCCCTGAATAGAACTTAGTAAAAAATCCAATGGGAACAATGAATACAAGAACCAGAAGAATAATTAACCTTTGCCTGTTCATTACATTTTAGAATTGACTATAAAATTATTAATTATTTTTAATGCAGAAAATAGTACACCACAGATAACAGAGATTTACACAGAAAAAATCTAATCTGCGATAATCTGAGGAATCCGTGGTTCAAAAAGAAAGATAATTTATGAAAACAGCACTTATTGCCGGAGCTACTGGATTAATTGGGTCGGAGTTAATAAAGCTATTGATTGATTCTGGAGCATATCAGGAGATTCATGTTTTGGTTCGACGACCATTGGAATTGAACTCACCAATAATAATTGAACATAAAATTGATTTTGATAAGCTGGATCAATTTAAAATCAATCCGTCTATTGACCATGTTTTCTGTACCCTGGGAACAACCATTAAAAAGGCTAAAACCAAAGAGAATTTTCGGAAAGTGGATTATGATTATGTGTTGGCTCTTGGACAAAAAGCAAAAGAGTGGAATGCTGAAAAATTTCTGGTTGTAAGTTCTCTGGGGGCAAATGCGAAATCTAAGATTTTTTACAGCCGTGTAAAAGGTGAAATGGAGTTTGCTCTTCAAAAACTTAACCATCCTCATTTGTTTATTTTCAGGCCATCTCTTTTAATGGGAAACCGAAATGAAAACCGTGCCGGAGAAAAATCAGCGATTATGGTTTACAAGGCTATCAATCCCCTTTTTATTGGTAAACTTAAAAAATACAAAGGAATTGAAGCCAAACAGGTGGCAAAGGGGATGATGGGTACTGCCCTGGAAAATAGTACAACATTTCAAATATTTGAATCGGATGAAATACAAAAGTTTTAGTGAGAGGTCGTTGTTTTAATTTCTTTATTATTTTTACTTTTGGCACTTTTCGTTAAGGATGCGCATAAAGTCCCTGTCAGATAAGATCGTTTTGTATTTTGTAATAATTGGTGTTACTGCTATTGCTATTGTAAGTACTTACTCTTTTTATACTTCAAAAAATGCATTGCTCAGCCGAACTTTTGACCAGCTTACATCAGTCAGGGTGGTGAAGAAAAATCAAATTGAACAATTTTTTAACGATCGGATTAGTGAACTTTCACTTTTTACCCATTTGGCCGATATAAATAATTTTTCAGGAGAAGGTTGGATTTCACTCAAAAAAGCTCCAAATTCCATTAGATTTCTTTTTGAACACATGCGTGATGGCGGATATTATGAAAAAATTTTTATCAAGATTAAAAATGGACGAACAGCTTTCTATAATTTTCACAGCCCCGATTCATTAAGATTTGCCATCCTTCATTTACATCCGGAGGATCCAGTTAGTAAGATTTACACAGAAACAAAGTTTTCCAACCAATATTATATTCATGATTATAGTATTGATCCACAAGACAAAAAATCCCGAATGTTTATATCCGGGCCATTGGATGATTCTACGAATGCCATTGGTAAGGTTGTAATTGAAATCTCATTGGAAGCCATCAATTCAATTATGCTGGAACAAAATCCTAACGACGGGCTTGGATTATCGGGTGAATCTTATTTGGTAGGGCCGGATAAACTCATGCGCAGTACATCACGGTTTCAGGAGAATTCAATCATGAATACCCGGGTTTCAACGGATGGGGTAGAAAGCGCCTTTAATAACATAACCGGAACGTCCGTAATTGATGATTACAGAGGGATTAAGGTACTAGCTCATACAGTAAAGCTCAATGTGCCGGGGCTCGAATGGGTTATACTTGCCGAGATTGATTATAGAGAAGCCACAAAATCCATTTATTCTATCCGGAACAATATTCTGATAATAACCATTCTTGTAGCATTTATCGTCTTCATAATTTCTTTCATTTTTTCAAAACGGATAACACTACCACTCATAAAGTTGACAGATGCCACAGCAAATATTAAAAGTGGAAACCTTGATGTAACCCTTCCCGATGTTACAAATGATGAGATCGGGCTTCTTACCAATTCGTTTAATGGGATGGCAACAAGCCTAAGGGAAAAAGATGCACAGTTGATGGATGAACGCAATAAACGGATTACAGCCATGATTGACGGGCAGGAACTGGAGCGCCAGCGTTTGTCACGCGAATTGCATGACGGGCTAGGCCAATCGCTGATCGCCCTGAAATTAAAATTGGAAACCATCAAAGGAAAAGATGTTTGTGCCATTAATAAAACAATAAAAGATGTAAAAACATCTTTTGATCGATCAATCAATGAGATAAGGCGAATTTCCAATGATTTGATGCCGGCCGTATTGAATGAATTCGGCCTGGTAACGGCGCTCAAGAATATTTGTGAAGAAATATCGGAAAATACCAATATTGACCTGAATTGTATTTATGAAGGAAAATTTAATGATTTGGATAACCGGATTTCGATTTACCTTTTCAGGGTGATGCAGGAAGCTTTAAACAACATTGTAAAACATGCTGAAGCCTCAGTTGCCGAAGTTTTTCTTTCCAGAAAGGAAAAAAATATAATTCTGAAGATATCGGATAATGGAAAAGGATGGAATATTTCCCAGCTTTTAAAACCCACAGGAAATGGCATTCCGAATATGCGTGAGCGCATCAGGCTGCTAAATGGGAAATTTGATATTCAGTCGCAAGCCGGAAAAGGTACACAGATTGACATAGAAATCCCTGTTAAAACAAAAGCAAATGGATAAAATAAAAGTGATTCTTGTTGACGATCATGCCATCGTAAGGGATGGAATAAAAGCCCTGATCAATACAGATGAAATTGCGGTGATCAATGAGGCATCTTCAGCAAAAGAATTTTTCAGCATTTTGAAAATAGAGCAACCTGACATCGCAGTGCTAGATATCAGTCTGCCCGATATCTCAGGAATTGAAATAACTAAAAAATTATCCGAAGAATATCCCAATATTAAAGTGATCATCCTTTCGATGCACTTGAATGAAGATTTTATTTTTAATGCGGTGAAAGCCGGGGCCATGTCGTACCTTCCCAAAAACACCAATCCAACTGAATTGATCAATGCTATTCATGAAGTCGCTGCCGGCAAGGATTATTTCAGTGAACAGGTTTCCAATATCATCTTAAAGAGTTATATCAAAAAGGCCAAAGCCAATACAGATGAGAGACTGACTGAAAGCGCCCTGTCAAAGCGGGAACTTGAAATTCTAAAACTTTTTGCCGAAGGGAAAAGCAACAAAGAAATTGCCGATAAGCTTTTTATTAGCTGCCGAACCGTTGAGTCGCATAAAAACCATATCATGCACAAGCTGGAATTGAAATCTACCGTAGAACTCATTAAATTCGCCATCAAGAATAATATTATCGAAATTTAGACTTTACCCAATTTTTAAGTAAATCACTTAGTTTATTTTCATTTTTCCACTGAATCAATTTAGGGGTTTAAACCATTGAATCCCAAAGATGATATGTAAACCTTTGTCTCATTAATTATAAAGCAAAATAACATGATGAGACGACTAACTTTTTATGTGATTATTCTGATTGCGTTCATGGCTTCAGGGTCATTTCAATCTGCAATGGGCCAAAATAAACTAACACTTGACCCCGGCGGAGATATTGTAAGCCGCTATGTATGGCGTGGAGCGGATTTTGGTAATTCACCGGCCATTCAACCTTCAATGGAGTTGGGTTATGCCGGATTGGCTTTGGGAGCATGGGGCTCTTTTTCCACAAACAATGCGAATTTTCAGGAAGTAGATTTATACCTTTCTTACACATTTGCCAACGATATGTTCAGTGTTATGGTAACAGACTATTTCTTTCCGAACGACACCATTGCGAACAATAAGTATTTTGATTACAACACAAACTCTACAGGACATGTTTTTGAAGGAACCCTGAAATTCAACGGAACCGATAAAATACCTGTAAGCCTGATGATCGCAACGAATTTTGCAGGTGCAGATGCAAGAAAAGCGGATAATAAGTTGCAGTATTCTACTTATATTGAACTTGGATATTCAACTTCCATAGGTAATACAAGCTTTGATTTCTTCCTTGGCGGAACGCCAACAAACCCTGACGGAGACAAAGGAGAAACAGGGTATTATGGCCCGTATTCTGGAATTGTCAATATTGGCCTTACAGCCGGCAGAGAGATACAGATAACAGAAAAATTTGCATTGCCAGTAAATGTATCCCTGATCACCAATCCACAACAGGAAAACATATTCTTTGTATTTGGGATTTCACTATAACAAGATTATAAACTTAATAATTAAGGAGAAAAAATTATGTTCGATAGCGGAGCAACAACATTTATGATTCTGTGCACCAGCCTGGTCATGCTGATGACACCAGGCCTTGCATTTTTCTATGGCGGTTTGGCAGGAAAAAGAAACATTTTGGGTATCATGATCCAAACCTTTGTTTCATTGGGTATAACAACTATTATGTGGGTAGCCGTTGGCTTTTCATTATGCTTTAGTGGTGGTGAAGGCGGAATAATCGGGAACCTCAATCTTGCTTTTTTGAATGGTATGCCCTTCGATGCAGCTTTCGATAACGGGAAATACCCCATGTATATTTTTGTGGCTTACCAGATGATGTTTGCCATTATCACTCCGGCGCTTATAACAGGGGCTTTTGTGAATAGGGTAACTTTCAAGGCATATTTGATATTCCTTGTCGTTTGGCAATTGTTTGTTTACTATCCTTTTGTACACATGATTTGGGGTGGTGGATTTTTGGCTGACTGGGGTGTAAAAGATTTTGCAGGAGGAATCGTGGTTCATGCAACAGCAGGTTTTGCTGCTCTGGCTTCGGTATTCTATGTTGGGAAACGCCGTGATACAGCCTCTCCACCTAACAGTATTCCTTTGGTAGCTATTGGCACGGGTTTACTATGGTTTGGCTGGTATGGATTTAATGCAGGTAGCGAATTGGATGTAGATGCCATTACAACCCTGGCATTTTTAAATACGGATGTGGCAGCCTCTTTTGCAGCCATTACATGGATGATCATTGAATGGTCAAGAGATCGCAAACCTAAATTTGTCGGATTGCTGACAGGTGCTGTAGCAGGGCTTGCAACCATTACTCCGGCAGCAGGATTTGTTCCGCTGTGGGCGGCCATTATTATTGGTATTTCTGCAGGGGCCATTTGTTATATAGCCGTTCATTTCAAAAACAAACTGGGCTGGGACGATGCACTGGATGTTTGGGGTGTTCACGGAATCGGCGGGACCCTGGGAACAATCCTGCTTGGTGTATTTGCTGTGGAGGCCGTCGGTGGACAATCCGGTTTGATTGAAGGCGATGTGGCATTCTTTATGAAAGAACTTGTTGCTGTTGTTGTTGCTGCTGCGTATGCTTTCTTGTTTACTTATTTAATGCTGATAATAATAAATGCCATCACTCCGGTAAAAGTTTCCGAAGCGGAAGAAGAGTTGGGTCTCGATGACTCGCTCCATGGTGAAAAAGCTTATGATGAGGGTGCTTTATAGCATATTTTCAGGTTGAAGTTAGGTTCATTTAAGTCCCGCATTAGCGGGACTTTTTTTATATTTGGCGATGAATTAATACCGAAGCTATGAACGGACAACCCGAATTGTATAAAACTCTTGATGAATTAAACATTCCTTTTGAATATTACGAACATCCACCTGCACCAACAATTGAGCAGGCCAAAGAGTATTGGAAAGACCTGGTTGCAACCCATTGTAAAAATATCTTTTTCAGGAATCATAAAGGCAATCGTCATTACCTTGTCATCCTTGAACATACACAGGCCCTTGATATCCACGATCTTGAAAAGAGGCTAAAACAAGGAAAGCTGACTTTTGCCTCTCCTAAAAGGATGATGAAATATTTGGGGGTAACTCCCGGATCGGTTACCCCATTTGGGCTGATTAACGATAAAGATAACCATGTACATGTTTTTCTGGATGAAAACCTGAAAAAATCTGAATCCATAAGTTTTCACCCAAACATCAATACAGCTTCGCTGGTGATTTCCTATGCTGATTTTGAAAAATATCTGAGCAAGTGTGGAAATTCGTTTGAGTTCTTGAAATTGTATGATTGAAATGATAATACTTTATCATTTTTCGGTTAACCGGCAAAATTCACGTTTACTTAAAAATATTCCAGCAATTCAGAACTTTTATCTTTGTGAAAGTTTTGTTGCAACTAAATATTTCATCAATGGCCTGGCTTATCTTCTGGATTGTAATTTACATGCTGGTAATTGTTTACCTCACGACCCGCCATGTTAAATCCTCTGATCTTGAAAACTACCTGGTCAACAACCGGGATACAAAAACATTTCCACTTGTAGCAACAACCCTTGCCACTTTTGTGGGTGGCGGCACTTCCATTGGCTTGATGGCAATGGGTTACGAATCAGGTTTTGCCGCTGTCGGAATTGGTATTGCCTATGTGATTGGTTTCTTTATTTTATCACTGTTTGCAGGAAAAATGAACCAGGTTGGCAGAGAGCATAAATTATATTCTTTTCCTCAATTTTTAAACAGAAAATTTACAAGTGTTGATGATCCTCAATTTGCGCGTTTGTTTTCCAGTGCAGTCAGCGGGATCAATATTTTCATTTTCTTTTTCTTGTTGTCGGCACAATTTGTCGCTATGGCAGCATTGTTAAAATTTGCCTTTACCATTGATTACCTCCCTGCAGCCATTATTTCTTGTGTTGTTGTTATTGCCTATACTGCTTTTGCCGGATTGTCGGGAGTGATAATAACCGATCTTATCCAATTCATAATCATTGTGTTTATGATCATAATCATTTTTATACCCGGAATTTATTCGGATACGGATGGTTTGGAGCGCCTGAGAGAATTGCCTGACAAGATGCTTAACGGAACCTTCTATGGAATGGCATTCCTGATCGCGCTTCCGTTATTTCTTTCCCCTTCCGTATTGATAAGGATGGATTTATGGCAACGTATCCTGGCAGCCAAAGATGGGAGAACAGCTAAAAAAGTTAGCATTATCTCCGGCATGGGAATGCTTCCCTTTTATATCATTTTTCCTTTGGTTGGGATGGCTATGAGGTTGGTTGTGGGTGATGGAATTGAACCCAAAGATGTGACCTATCTTTTCCTGGAGCGGCATAGCACGCCTTTTGTCCTTGGGTTTGTAGTGGTGGGGTTGATGTCGGCCTTAATGTCTTCAGGAGATAGTTTTCTGAACCTTGTATCCATTTCAGCAGTGCGCGATTTTGCTGGCTGGAGAAAGACGAAATCCCTTTCGGATAATAAACATATTCACCAAGAAATCAGGTTAGCGGCTGTCGTTTTTGGTTTGATTGCTTTAGGAATGGCACTGGCATTTCCTAAAATAGTCGATTTGATGGTTGTGGGCATTGCCACCATTGTGATATTCGTGCCAATTACATTTCTGGCATTACTTAAAAACGAAGTTTATAAATATCGAAAAATTGCAATTGCAAGCATTCTTACTGGTTTTGTTGTCAACCTTTATTTTTTCATTTGGGGAAATATCAGTCCCGATCAATTTGAACCCAAATCATCTTTTATTCCGGCATTCATTGTTTCTTCAATTACACTCCTTATTGGAATCTTGAGGGCAGGATTGAAAAGTGATGTAAACTCTTCAAATAAGAAGTAATTTATGAATTGATAAATCAATACTTATCGTCTGAATACTTTGGATTCTGCAATTTTTTCAAAGATCAAAGCTTTCGAATTAAACATTTTACGACCTTTGCTGTTCGTCTATAAATGAAAATAATGGAAGCTAAAAGAGATTGGAAAGCACTTAAGAAATACGAAGACATATTGTTCGAATTCTGGGGAGGTATTGCTAAAATCAGTATAAACCGGCCCAAGGTATATAATGCGTTTCGGCCAACTACTGTTTTTGAAATTGGCGATGCTTTAAAGCTTTGTCGCGAGAATCAGGACATCTATACCATTATCCTGACAGGAGTTGGCGATAAGGCATTTTGCAGCGGTGGCGATCAGAACTATAAAAGTAAAGGGGGCTACATGGATAAGGATGGTATTCCCCGATTGAATGTGTTGGAAGTTCAGAAGCAAATCCGATCTATGCCCAAACCTGTTATCGCCATGGTGAATGGATATGCCATTGGTGGCGGTCATGTTCTTCATGTAATGTGTGATTTGACCATTGCTTCTGAAAATGCAATCTTCGGGCAAACCGGGCCCAAAGTAGGAAGTTTTGATGCCGGGTTTGGTTCCTCTTATCTTGCCAGACATGTTGGGCAGAAAAAAGCCCGTGAGATTTGGTTTCTGAATTTGCAGTATTCAGCGGAAGAGGCCGAGAAGATGGGAATGGTTAACAAAGTAGTTACACTTGATCAGCTTGAAGATACAACCGTTCAATGGTGTCAGATCATGATGAAAAGAAGCCCAATGGCCTTGCGGATGATCAAAATGGGTTTGAATGCCGAGTTGGATGGGCAGGCGGGAATCCAGGAACTGGCCGGAAATGCCACGTTGATGTTTTACATGATGGATGAAGCTCAGGAGGGCAAGAATGCATTTCTGGAAAAACGTGACCCGGATTTTAAAAAATTCCCAAAATTCCCGTAATTTGCAGTTAAATAACGCAGGTTTTGAATCTTAAACACTGGATACAAGCATTTCGTTTACGAACCTTGCCACTGGCATTATCAAGTGTGGCATTGGGTAGTTTCATCGCCTATTATGATGGAATTATCAATTGGAAGGTTTGTATACTTGCTGCTGTCACTACTTTATTCCTTCAAATATTATCTAACCTTGCCAACGACTATGGTGATTCTAAGCATGGTGTTGATAGCGAAAAAAGGGTTGGGCCGGAACGTGCTGTTCAAAGTGGGAAAATCAAACCCAAAAAGATGAAAGGGGTTGTGATTCTGTTTATGATATTATCACTAATAAGTGGTTTATGGCTCATTTATGAAGGAACAAAAGGAATCACTATTTCTGCAGTGATTGTCTTTATTGTAGTTGGATTGGGTGCTATAGCCGCTGCTGTAAAGTATACCATTGGTGACAATCCCTATGGCTATTCCGGTTTCGGTGATTTATTTGTATTTCTTTTTTTCGGATTGGTTGGAGTTATCGGAACCTATTTTCTAAATACTCATACATTTAAGTGGGAGCTTTTGTTGCCGGCATCGGCATTGGGTTTCCTTAGTACCGGGGTCTTGAATTTAAACAATATGCGTGATCGGATAAATGATGAAGTTTCAGGGAAAAATACATTGGTGGTTAAGATGGGTATTGAAAAAGCTCGCTGGTATCATTTGTTCCTGTTATTGGGATCAGTGGTTTCAGGACTGACCTATATGTTATTAAATTACCATTCTCCTTTCCAGATGCTGTTTTTGCTCACCATACCTTTGTTATGGATCAATGTGGCAGTTGTATTTAAAAACACCATACCCGAAGAATTGGATCCCTATTTAAAAAAACTGGCAATTACGAGTTTATTGTTTTCATTGGCATTTGGAATTGGCCTTCTCTTCTGATCTATGTTGAAAGCCAGTTATAAGAAATATATGCTTAATTTCAAGCAACCCGGCGGGACTTCTCGAGGCGTATTAACCCATAAAGATTCATGGTTCATTTTTGTTTGCGACGATACTCATCCGAAAACCATTGGTATCGGTGAGTCCGGGCTTCTCAAAGGATTGAGCATGGATGATCATACAGGTTATGAAGCAAAGATCAGCGAAGTCTGTAATAATATTCAAAGCCACAAGGATTATTTGACAAGCGAACTTCTGGACTTTCCCTCCATCCGTTTTGGATTGGAAATGGCGTTGATGGATTTAGGGGTTGTTGGAGAAACTGGTAACCCGGGTAAACGATTGCTATTCCCCTCAGGATTTACATGCGGAGATGACTCCATTCCGATCAATGGTTTGGTTTGGATGGGAACCTTTGATTTTATGAAAAAGCAGATTCATGAAAAAATAGAATCCGGATTTAATTGCATTAAATTGAAAATAGGAGCCATCGATTTCAATAAGGAAATTGAACTCATCAAAAGTATACGAAAAGAGTTTTCCGTTTCGGATATGGAAATTCGGGTGGATGCGAATGGAGCTTTTTCTTCTGATGAAGCATTGGATAAACTGAAACAACTTTCTGACCTTGATCTTCATTCCATCGAGCAGCCTGTCAGGCAAGGACAATGGGAAACAATGGCAAAGCTTTGTGAAAAGACACCTTTACCCATTGCCTTGGACGAAGAGTTGATTGGAATAAATCGAATTGACAAAAAAGCTAAATTACTGGAGATCATTAAGCCTCAATACATCATTTTAAAGCCAAGCCTGATTGGTGGATTTAAGGCCTCAGAGGAATGGATTGAGTTGGCTGGGAAAAATAATGTTGGCTGGTGGATTACTTCTGCCCTTGAATCCAATATTGGCCTGAATGCCATTGCTCAGTGGACTTATACACTTAATAATCCTATGCCGCAAGGGTTGGGAACTGGCCAACTTTATGCCAATAATTTTGATTCTCCATTGGAAATAGATAAAGGGAAATTGTATTTTAACCCGTCAAATAACTGGCATTTGCAAGATTTTATTTAATGGATATCCAACCCTATAAGCACTTAACCATTTCAGGAATTGACTATTCCGAAAGGGGAACTCATGGCATTTGTTGAAAATCAAACTTCCAAAAAGTCACTATCCAGGTGGGAATCAGATTTATTTAAGTTCATATTGGATTGGATTTCCGGGACACATTTTATCAGCATTAAAACATCCGGTTCAACAGGAGACTCGAAATGGATGAAGGTTGAAAAAGAAAAGATGGTCAAAAGTGCTCAGTTGACCGGTGATTTTTTCAATCTTCAAAAAAATGATAAAGCCTTGCTTTGCCTTCCTGTTGAATTTATTGCAGGCAAAATGATGGTGGTCCGGGCTTTTGTTTTGGAGCTGAACCTGATTCCGGTTGAGCCCTCCGGGAATCCGTTGAAGGATTTGAATAAAGCTTTTGATTTTGCAGCCATGACTCCCATGCAGGTTCACGCTGTTTTAAATTTCAACGATGGGTTTCAAAAACTAAATAAAATTAGAAACTTAATAATTGGCGGGGGCGAGGTTAATCAGTTGTTGTTTGATCAAATCAAAAATTTGGAAAACAACACCTATCATACTTATGGGATGACGGAGACCCTGACCCATGTTGCCCTTTTAAAAATGAATGGCAGGGACTCAGATGATTGTTATAAAGCATTGCCCGGTGTGAAGTTTGAAAAAGACAACCGGGATTGCCTGGTTATTTCAGCCGCTCATTTAGCCCCAAATAAAATCATCACAAACGATATTGTTAATTTGAAGGCGGAAAATAAGTTTGAGTATATTGGAAGGTTTGATAATATAATAAATAGTGGAGGGATAAAAATGTCCCCGGAGAAAGTTGAACAAGTGCTGTCCGGCTATATTCCGGGCCGTTTTATCATTGCCGGTATTCCCGATGAAAAACTGGGACAAAAGGTTGTTCTTATTGTGGAAGGGGTGAAAAACAGTCAAACCGGTTTTTCTGGAATAATCAACAGCGTAGTAAAAGAAAAATACGAAAGGCCAAAAGAAATATTTTATCTTAATTCGTTCCCGGAAACGGAAAATGGAAAAATAAAACGGAGAAAAACACTCGAAATGATTTTACCATTGACTGATAACAATTAACATATAACCTTTTACTTTGTCCTCTTTTTATATCTTTGCACCCAAAATATGAACATCACTAAATAACCTCTAATGAACAAAAATAACTTCTGTATTATCATGGCGGGAGGAATTGGAGCCCGTTTCTGGCCCATGAGCAAAACATCCAGGCCAAAGCAATTTATTGATATTCTGGGAACGGGAAAAACCCTTATCCAGCAAACATTTGAACGATTCCTTAAAACATGTCCTAAAGAAAATATCTATATCGTTACCAATGAGATTTACAAGGAATTGATATTAAAGCGAACTTGACGGAATTACCGAAAACCAGGTTTTATGCGAACCGATGCGACGCAACACAGCTCCGGCAATCGCATATGCTGCTTATAAAATTAAAGAAACGAACCCGGATGCAAACTTAGTTGTTGCCCCTTCCGACCACATCATTTTAAAGGAAGATGTTTTTACAGATGTGATCCTTTCTGCTTTAAATGCGGCTGCCAATAATGATTGGTTACTCACCCTGGGAATTACCCCATCAAGACCCGATACCGGTTATGGATACATTCAGTTCTGTGACGACAATCCTTATCCAGCGGATAAGCGGCTGAGAAAAGTAAAAACCTTTACCGAAAAGCCAAATTTGGATCTTGCCCAAACTTTTTTGGATAGCGGTGACTTTCTTTGGAATTCGGGATTATTTGTCTGGTCCTTAAAGAGTATCCTTACCGCATTCGAAAAGCATTTGCCTGAAGTGGGGTCTTTATTTGCCATGGGTTCAGGTAAGTATGGAACAACTGAAGAACAGGATTTCATAAATAAAACCTTTACCGTTTGTAAAAATATTTCCATTGACTATGGCGTGATGGAAAAGGCAGATAATGTGTATGTCCTGGCTTCCGACTTTGGTTGGTCCGATCTGGGTACATGGGGCTCCTTGTTCGATATCAGGGATAAGGATAAAAACAATAATGCGATTGTCGGAAAAAACGTGTTGACGTTTAATTCAGAAAATTGCATTGTCAACATGCCCAACGACAAATTGGTTGTGCTCCAAGGTTTGGATGATTATATTGTTGCTGAAGATGAGGGTGTATTGTTGATTTGCAAAAAGCAGGACGAGCAAAACATCCGTGAGATTGTAAATACTGTCAAAATTGAAAAAGGAGAAGAATTTGTTTAGCGAATAATGCATAAATGAAAAAATGATTGTGCGAAGGAATCTTATGGAGAATGCTAAGATATAGGAATATAAGGGTTTTATCTGATAAGTAAACGGATGTTTTTTTCAGTATTTACATTTTCACTTATTCACCTATTCACTCATTTGCTCATTGTTAAAAAAATCGGTTATTAATTATAAAAGTAAAAAGTATGAAAATTAAAATTTTAAGTTTTTTGATATTATTGATCGGGCTGCAGCCATTGGCAAAAGCCGACGAAGGAATGTGGCTGCCCCTTTTTATTGAGCGGCTCAATTATGTGGATATGCAAAAAATGGGGTTGCAATTAACTGCTGAGGAGATTTACAGCATCAACAATTCAAGTTTGAAAGATGCCATCGTTATTTTTGGCAGGGGATGTACCGGTGAAATTATTTCCGATCAGGGATTGTTGCTGACCAACCACCATTGTGGATATGGACAAATACAGGAACATTCTTCAGTTGAGCACGATTATCTTACCGATGGTTTTTGGGCAGGCAGTTTTGAGGAAGAATTGACAAATCCCGGATTAACGGTAACTTTCCTTGAAAGGATTGAAGATGTTACCGACCGGGTATTAGCTGACGTATCAGACGATTTGACCGAGGATGAAAGATATGAAAAAGTGAAAGCCATTGCCAAAGAGATTGAAGACGAAGCAAGGGGTGATTCTCATTTCAAATGCCAGGTGCGTAGTTTTTTCGAAGGTAACGAGTATTATCTTTTTGTTTACGAAGTTTATGAGGATGTTCGCCTTGTAGGTGCACCCCCTTCATCAATAGGTAAATTTGGTGCCGATACCGATAACTGGATGTGGCCCCGTCATACAGGCGACTTCTCCATGTTCAGGGTTTATACCGATAAAGATGGTAATCCTGCTGAATATGCTGAAGACAATATTCCGTTGAAACCAAAACACCATTTGCCGGTTTCTGTTGCCGGTGTTAAAGAAGGCGACTTTTCTATGATCCTCGGTTATCCTGGAAGTACTGAACGCTACCTGACCTCCTACGGAGTAAAAATGGCAATTGACATTCACAACCAAACCGTTGTTGATATCCGTGATGTAAAACTTAAGATCATGATGGAAGATATGCAGGCCGATCCTGCTGTCAGGATCAAGTATGCTTCTAAGTATGCCCGTACAGCCAATTACTGGAAGTATTACATCGGTCAAACCAAAGGCCTGAAACGCCTGAAGGTATACGATAAGAAAGTGGCCCTTGAGAATGAGTTTACAACCTGGGTCAATGCAAGTGATGACCGGAAAAAGAAATACGGTGAAGCCTTATCTTACATCGAAAAGGCTTATGCCAAAATGAGCGAATTTGAACTGGCATCGGTCTATTATAGCGAAGCCATCCGTCGGGGAAGTGAAATCCTGAATTATGCTTCCGCCTTTTCCGATTTGAAAAAAGCCTTCGGAGAAAAAGAAGTTGACCAGGAAAATGTTGACAAACTCATAGCTTCCATTAAAGGGAAAGCACCCGGCTATTTCAAAGATTACAATGCATCAACCGATCAAAATCTACTGGCAGCCATGCTTGCGATGTTCTATAAAAATGTCCCTGTCGGCCAGCAGCCCCCCTATTTACAAACAATTGCTTCAAAGTACAAAAATGATTTTGATGCATTTGCACAAAAAGTCTTCGAAACTTCTTTTATGACTTCTCCTGAAAAAGTAAACGAATTTCTTGATAATCCCTCTGCCAAAAAGATTGAAAAAGACCTCGCATACACAACCGCTAAAGAATTCAACAATTTCTACTATGATCAGATTTATCCTGAATCCATCGAAGCTTATGATTTATTGGACAAAGGAAACCGTCTGTTCATAGCAGGTTTACGAGAAATGCAACCCAATAAAAAATTCTATCCCGATGCCAATTTTACCATGCGATTAACGTATGGTCAGGTACTCGATTATTATCCGGCCGATGCTGTTCATTACGATTATTTCACCACCATGAAAGGCATCATGGAAAAAGAAGACCCCACCAATTGGGAGTTTGTTGTTCCTGATAAACTGAAGGAATTATATAACAATAAGGATTTTGGTAAATATGGCGAAGGCGATGTCATGAAAGTCTGCTTCCTCACCAACCACGATATAACTGGTGGTAACTCCGGAAGTCCTGTCATCAATGCCAATGGCGAATTGATCGGCCTGGCATTCGATGGCAACTGGGAAGCCATGAGCGGCGACATCGTTTTCGAACCCGAAATTCAACGCACCATCAATGTGGATATCCGTTATGTCCTTTTCATTATTGACAAATATGCCGGAGCAACCCGCCTCATTGATGAGATGACCATTGTTTCAAAACGTCCGTCAATAAAGAAAGAAATGGTTGAGAAACCCGAACAAGTTGAAGAAGAAGCGCATAATTAATTCATAACGACCTTGGATTTTAAAGCCTGGCTGAGTTCCGATTTAACGAAGCCGGGCTTTTTCATTTCAGGGTTTAGCAAAACTTTCTGTATATGAAATCTGTCTAAAGGCATGTATTATAAGATTGTTCATATATTTGTCATAATTTAAAGGATTTTGTAACCCTGTATCAATGAGAATATATTGCATCATTTGTATTATTTTTATTTACTATCAGCAAGTATCATCCCAGGAAGCATTTGATTATCAAAATTTATGCGAAAAGTATTCAAGCTGGTTTGCCTCCGATACTATACCCTGGACATACGATGACAGCCTGGCCTCAGAAGCATACAGTAAAAAGCTGTTTGATCTGTATAAACCCATCAGAGAGATTTATTACAATGGCCATTACCCTTACCCTAAAATATACGACATTGCCCAAATTGACACAGCCCTGTTATTTAATTTGCTAACCACCTATGCATCCTCCTCCGAAAAGTATGAAGAGCAATTTGGGATTCCTTTTTCATTAGCCCATTATCTTGTAACCCAGGATGCTATTATTATGGGAACTGTAGTAGATTTTATCAATAAATACCCTGAATGCAGGTTTTTCATTTCAACTTATTTCATTCGTGTTGATTCCGTTATTCATTCCTATTTTCCGCTGGGAAAAGGAGATACAGTATTGATGCAGTCAGCAATCAATGGGTATACGGGTTATTGCGATACCAATCAGTTCACAAGCTATGGTGTAAATGCCTGCGGCCCCAATATAAAAATGCATGAATCGGGTGTGTATGCGCTTGATCGGGGAGGGTACGTTAACCATTTTCAGCGTTTAAAAAGAGATATGCCCAAACCCTATACCGACCCCTTTTGTACCAATTCATTTTCCTACCGAACAAAAAGTGAAAAAATTGAAGAAATGCTAAAGTCAGCGGATAAAGAAAAATTGAAAGCATTCATTGAAAAGATCAACACAAATAAATTTGATTAGTATAATCCCAAGAACTTGAAACTTCAAACTCCGGACAGCTCCCCCTACCAATCATCATCCGATTTTTCCACTTTCGGCATCATCCCTTCTTTCAGGCTCGCAATCCAGCTTTCAGCAAATTCTTCCACCTGCTTCAGGTAACTGTTCCATGAAGGGTTGTACTGAGGGTCTTTTTTATCCAGCCATTTCTCAACAGGGATCTTCGAGGCCTGCCGCAAAACAAATTCTGTTAAAGTATATCGGTACCTCCCCTCTTTAAGTTCCAGGGTAAAGTTGTATTGGATCACTCCCGCATCCGTTTCATTTCCCTCTTCATCCGTGTTTTTTATTTTAAACCGGTGTATCCCTTTTATCAGGCCGGTCTGTGGGTCGCGGGTTTTAGTAACATCCACCGGATTGGTATAAAACTCATTCACCCAGCCAATGGCCCGGTTAAAAAACTCCTGTTTTGTCCCTTCTTCCTCCACCACTTCTTTGTACGAGATCAGGCCTGTTTCTTCATCAATTGGGAATTTAGAACTTGGCGTTTGGGCGAAGGCGGTAATGCCCAAAATACTTAATAGAAAAGTCAGTTTTATCATTTTTATATTTTCAATTATTTCAGAAGATTTATTTCTAAACGATTAAATATTGGAATTCTTACCTGCAAAAATATAAAAACCCTGACGAAGTAAACTTGTCAGGGCAATATAAATTCGGATGATATATTGTTTTTAGTACATTCCACCCATTCCGCCCATTCCGCCCGGAGGCATTGGAGGCATTGCAGAGCCTGCATTCTCTTCTTTATGTTCAGCAACAACACATTCGGTAGTCAATAACATACCTGCAATTGAGCTTGCATTTTCAAGTGCAATACGAACTACTTTGGTAGGATCAATAACACCCGATTTAATCAGGTTCTCATATTTGTCGGTTCTGGCATTATAACCAAAATCACCTTTACCTTCTTTCACTTTCTGTACAACAACAGATCCTTCCAAACCAGCGTTTTCAACGATTTGACGCATCGGTTCTTCAAGTGCCCGGCGAATGATCTGAATACCGGTTTCCTCATCTTCATTTTCTCCTTTTAATTTGTCCAATGAAGAAATAGCCCTCAAATAGGCAACACCACCACCAGGAATAATTCCTTCCTCAATAGCAGCCCTGGTTGCATTTAAAGCATCATCAAAACGATCTTTTTTCTCTTTCATTTCAACTTCGCTAGCAGCACCAACATAAATAACAGCAACACCACCGGCTAATTTAGCCAATCTCTCCTGTAATTTTTCCTTATCATAATCAGAAGTGGTAGTTTCAATCTGAGCACGAATCTGGTTGATCCTTCCCTGGATATCTTCTTTTTTTCCTTTACCACTTACAATGGTTGTGTTTTCTTTGTCGATACTGATTTTTTCAGCAACACCCAAATCTTCCAGTGTAGTATCTTCCAGCTTGTATCCTTTTTCTTCCGAAATTACTGTTCCACCGGTAAGGATCGCAACGTCTTCCAGCATTTCTTTTCTTCTGTCACCAAATCCGGGAGCTTTAACAGCAACAACTTTTAATCCACCTCTTAATTTATTGACAACAAGGGTCGCTAAAGCTTCTGTTTCAACATCTTCGGCAATAATCAATAATGGACGGCCTGTTTGAGCAACCTTTTCCAATACAGGAAGCAGGTCTTTCATCACCGAAATCTTTTTTTATCGTGCAGCAGAATATACGGGTTTTCGTAAACAGCTTCCATTTTTTCAGTATCTGTTACAAAATAAGGAGAAATATAACCCCTGTCGAATTGCATACCCTCAACAACATCAACGTAAGTTTCAATACCTTTTGCTTCTTCAATGGTAATAACACCATCCTTTTTCACTTTGGCCATGGCCTCAGCAATAAAGTTTCCTATGGTACTGTCGTTATTTGCAGAAATGGTAGCAACTTGTTCTACTTTTTCACCATTGTCGTTAATTTGTTTTGTTTGTGATTTTAAAGAACTGATCACTTGAATAACAGCTTTATCAATTCCTCTTTTTAAATCCATTGGGTTTGCACCTGCGGTTACATTTTAAACCGGTTGATACAATAGATTGTGCCTTAGGACGGTTGCTGTAGTTGTTCCAATCACCGGCAAGGTCGTTGGTTTTCGAAGCCACTTCCTTCACCATTTGTGCTCCCATGTTTTCAATGGTATCAGCCAATTCAATTTCTTTGCTACAGTCACACCATCCTTAGTGATGGCAGGTGCGCCAAATGATTTGTCAATAATTACGTTGCGACCTTTTGGTCCTAAAGTTACCTTTACAGCATTTGATAATTGGTCAACGCCGGATTTTAAGGCTTCTCTCGCTTTGAGATCGAAAATAATGTCTTTTGCCATTTTTTTATTGTTTTTAATTATTTGCTTAATGTTATAAATTAAATAATTGCGTAAATGTCTGACTCTTTCATGATCAGGTAATCCCTGCCTTCGAAAGAAATCTCGGTTCCTGAATATTTACCATATAAAACTGTATTTCCAACTTTAACTGTCATTTTCTGATCAGTTGTTCCCAGTCCTACAGCCACGATGGTTCCTCTTTGTGGTTTTTCTTTTGCAGTGTCAGGAATGATAATTCCACCTGCTGTTTTTTCTTCTGCCGTTGCAGGTTCAATTAAAAACGCGATCTGCTAATGGTTTAATGTTAACTTTTGCCATACTATGTTAGTTTTAATAATTTATAATATTCATTTGAGTAATTCGCCTCTGACACAATTTATGCCAAATCAATTTTCGCATCGCATATTTGATCCTTCAATTCTGAGTAATCCTAAAAAGACGAAATTTGAATATGCTGAAATAGCTGTAAATAAAGGAATGAAGAAATTTTTCAGCAGATTGGTTTTTAATTCATAGGTTGAAAATGCCCAACCATGACCACAAAAAAAATGTCAGAATATTGTGACATTCTGACATTTTAAGTTTTTTCCGGTTTTTGACTATTCCTCTTCGCTTGTTTGATTGTCAGTTGGAGGAGGTGCAAAATCAACCGGAGCAGGCAGGTCATTAATCATTTCCTGTATCTCTGTATTTTCGGTTTGTATCGTTCCACCTCTTGGAATAATGAAAATTGAAAACAAACTCAGCACCAGCAATGCAATTGCTAGGGTCCAGGTTGATTTCTCAAGAAAGTCGGCAGTTTTTCTAACACCCATAAACTGATTTGAGGAAGAGAAATTCGAGGCCAATCCTCCCCCTTTTGAACTTTGAACCAAAACAATTAACGTTAACAACACACAAGCGAGGATTATCAAACTTGCAACAACTATATAAGCTCCCATTTTCTTTATGTATTAATTATCAGATTATTTAATCTCTTTTTGTATTTTTTCAATTTGGGCTGCAAAGTAAGTACTTTTTTCCGGATTGACCAAACATAATTTCTTATAAATATTTATTGCCTTCGAAAGGTTTCCTTGTTGGTAGTAAATGTTAGCAAGTGTTTCGGAAACAATGTCTTCTTTATCAACCAGGCTTTGATTGGCATAGTCAACAGGGTCGAAAAAACCCGATTTTGGCAAAGGGGCAATCTGAGGCTCGTTTTCAATAAATTTATCAATGAGTTCCAGGTTACTGATGCTATTGTTATTCTCCGGTAAAATTTCTTCAATAGGCTCCAGGCGATATTCAGTAACAATGGTCTGATTGATTGGGATGTGCTCCTCTGGTATTGTACTGACCGATTTTTGCAGCAGGCTTTCCAATTCTTCAGCCAGTTTTGAAAAAGGAGATAATGCATAGGGCTTATCTTCTTTATATTTGGCCTGGATGATAAATGCCGTTACCTCTTCTTTCAGTTGATTCAGCAACGCAAATAGGTTTTCTTCTTTCTGTTCAGATAGTTTTAGCGCTCTGTTTTTTATTTCCGTATCTTCAATCCGTTCTTTATGATCAAATAGAGAATGTGCTTTGTTTTCCTCCTTCAAAGCGTTTATCAAATGTTTTAAAACTTTGCGGTCGGTGGCATAGGCCGCGGCAATTTTTAACTGATCTGTATATTTGAAGTTGTTTTCTTTGTAAAGGTTCAGGGCATATAAAATATCAACCGTTTGGCAATAGGGATATTCCTTTGCCAGCATTTGTAAGGTTTGGGCACTTTCTGCATTTAACCTTTCTGGAGATTTAATATAAGCGATAAACTGCTGTCGGTTCATTTATCAAATTGTAAGCATTCAAATGTTTTTGGTTTCATAGCCATTTTACCAGTTAACAACAGCTTTATTAAAAATGTCAACAACCAACATTTCAATAATATTGTCAATTAATTCGTCCTGCACAGATGATAGTTGGCTATCGCTTGCATAATCATCATACCGTGTGAAAGCAGGAGGGGATTCAAAACTTAAGGTTTCATCTTTTGTATTTATGTAAGTAACGTCTACGGCAATAGTCAGCCGGTTAAGTGCAGGCTGGTCATCTCCTGGATTGCAACCGGGGTGGTCCTGTATTGTGTGATCGAGCCCTCCAAAATCAAATCGCCCCCTTCATTCACAATAATTAAATTGGTTTCGGATGCAAATTTATCACGGAGAGCGTCCGTTAGTTTTTGACTTAAAGTGGGTTCTACCAACGAAGCATTGTTTGGAAAATACTTAATATTGATCGTTTTTACCTCCGGCGAAATGGAAGCACCTGTAAAGGAATAATTCATTGAACATCCCCCCAATAGAATCAGGGAGAAGAATAAAAAATGGGTTTGTAAAGCAATGATCCTTTTTTCCATTTTTAAAACTAAATGATGTCGTATTCCTTAATTTTGCGGTAAAGCGTCCGTTCAGAAATCCCCAAATCCTTTGCGGCATTTTTTCGTTTGCCATTATGACGGATAAGTGCCTTTTTTATCAGGTCAATCTCTTTTTCCTGAAGTGATAAGGATTCCTCAACAATCTCGGATTCCTGTATGGGCTCTTCCAAATGTTCTTCATCCAGAAGGTGGATTTCAACTTCATCCATCTGGTGGCCAACTTCATCAATATTATTATAAAGTTTTTGAATCAGCTTTGCGTTGTTCTTTTGTATGTTGCTGGTCACATCTTCATTTTGAAGGATTTCTCCGACAATATTTTTCAAATCGTTGATATCCTTTTTCATGTCAAACAACACTTTATAAAGCAAATCCCTTTCTGAAATATCAGCGTTTTTATCTTCCTTTTTATAAAGTACCGGTAGATCCCTGCTTTGGCTGTGGGGCAGGTATTTTGCCAGGATATGAGCATCAATGTCGCGAATGTTTTCAATGATGGATATTTGTTCGGTAATATTTTTCAATTGCCTCACGTTCCCCTGCCATCGATAATTAATCAAAACCTTTACCGCATCATTCGTAAGGTTAAGGGCCGGCATGCGGTATTTTTCGGCAAAATCGAAAGCAAATTTCCGGAACAATAAATGAATGTCTTCTTTTCTTTCCCGAAGCGATGGAACGTAAATCGGAACCGTATTTAAACGATAATACAAATCTTCTCTGAACCTTCCATGGCCAATGGCTTCGGGAAGGTTTACGTTGGTAGCTGCAACCACCCTGACATCGGTTTTAATCACTTTGGAAGATCCAACCTTCATAAATTCGCCTGACTCGAGCACCCGGAGCAGCCTCACTTGTGTGGAGAGTGGCAACTCAGCAACCTCATCAAGGAAAATGGTTCCGCCATTAGCAACTTCAAAATAACCTTTCCGGGCTTCGTGAGCACCTGTAAACGAGCCTTCTCATGCCCGAACAATTCCGAATCAATCGTTCCTTCTGGGATAGCCCCACAGTTTACAGCGATATAGGGCCCGTGTTTTCGTGCACTAAGGCGATGAATTATTTTTGGAAAAACCTCTTTACCAACTCCACTTTCACCTGAGATCAAAACAGTAAGGTCGGTTGGTGCTACCTGGCTTGCTATATCTATTGCCCTGTCGAGCAGGGGTGAGGTGCCAATAATTCCGAACCGTTGTTTTATTGCCTGAACATCCATTGTCTTAAATTGTCAGTTTTAATGCAAAATTACTTAAAAAACTGCAAAAATGTTTTAATTATTGTTAAAGGTCTTATTATCCTTGAGGAATAAAAAAAACGCACCTCCTTGTAAAATGAAGATGCGTTTTTTATAAGAGAATGAAGTTATTTATTGTTTCTGACTTCTTTTTTTAATCGCTGAATATGTCCACGGCCCAAAGCTTTGACTTCACAACCCAGTTCAAAATACTTTTAATTTTATCATCGGGTAATATTCCAAAAGCATCAATTATGGCAATCGGCCCGCCCGCCCATTTTACGATGTCTTCCGGTTTCAGGTCCCGGTATTGTTTATGAGGAACAGCCAGAATTAAAGCTTCCACACCTTCCAGGGCTTTCGGTAAATCTTTCAGAATTATGGTTTCTTTTAGCTGGTCCTGGTTCCTGAAAAACCTTGCCCAGGATTCGTCCGGATTGTCATCCTGGTTTTCAAATTCATACCAGTTGTCAACATAGGGATCGTGAACACGTGTATCGGCACCCATTTCAGTAAGTTTACGAACGACCATTTCACTTCCGCTGTAACGGGTATCTCCTACATCCTCGCGGTAACTTGCACCACATAGCAAAACTTCGGAGCCTGCAATGTATCGGCCCATGTTTCGCAGTGCATCGCGGGTGAGTTCGGCAACATGCAAACCACGGGTATCATTGATGTCAATGGCCGTAGGGGTGATGCGGAACACATCATCGCCATCCTCAAAACCCAGTATATGGCGGTATGCCCAATATCCAAGCCCACCGTCTTTAGGAAGGCAGTATCCACCGATTCCCGGCCCGGGGAAAATCATATTGCTGTGGGTAGGCCTCATCTTAATGGCTTTTATCACCTTGATGAGGTCAACACCATTTCGTTCGGCGAACAAACTCCATTCGTTCATAAAGGCCAATATGGTAGCACGGTAGGAATTCTCAACGATCTTGGTTGTTTCCGATTCGATGGGGCGATCCATCACTGTTAGCGGGAATTTTTTTGTATTCAGTACTTCATGCAGGAATTTTTCCACCTTGTCCCGTGCTTCCTGGTTGCAACCGGAACAAACCCTCCAGAAATCACGGATGGAGGAAACATATTCTTTGCCGGGCATGACCCGTTCGAAACTATGAGATAAAAGGGGTGTTTCTTTCAGCCCTCTTTTTGCAAAAGCTTTTTAAGGATTGGCCAGGCTACAAACTCCGTTGTTCCGGGTGCTACCGTTGTTTCAATAAGAGTAAGGGCGTGTGGCGGGATGTTTTCCCCGATGGTTTTCATCGAAGCCTCAAGAGCGGCCATATCGGTTTCGCCGGTACGCATATTGCCCAAATCCTGTTTTGCATAATCGCATTGAACATCAACCACAACAACATCAGCGAGGTTGAGGCAATCAGGGTTATAGGTAGCTACGAAAGTTTTTTTCTCGTTTACTGTCCTGTGGATCAGTTCTTCCACTTCAGGGTCTTCCGCTTTTACAGGGAAATACCTTTGTTGATGACCGGGATTTTCCAAAAACTTCTAACACTCGGGCGTTGGTAACCAATTACATATTTTGTATAATTACCTTTTTCATCTTTGGTATCAGCTACGATGGCTGCCATTACAACACCTACAAATCCAAGGCCCATAACCACCACGATCTCTTTACCCTCTTCTTTTGCCTTTTTAGCTAATTTTTTAATTCTTTGGTATTCTTTGTCATAATCTCCTTTTAAAGGAATGGAAACTTTTCCCCTGTTGGACTTATTGCAAATTTTGTTTCCATTTCGTTGAATTTTATTTTGTGTTTTTCCGTTTGTCAAATCCAGCCTTTGAGCCTATAATAAGCCATGGCTGTAATTTCTCTTATAAATAATATTTCATATTCAGGTGTTTCCAGAATTGATACCTGATTTGGATGTTCTCACCAATATCAGGTAAAAACCTGTTCTTTTCCCCTAAGTCTTTGTCATCAAAAAACAAATCGGCTTCATTGGCATTATCAAAAGCAGGCAATCCTCCGATCTTCGAGAAACCGGCTTTCTCAAAAGCCATTATTGCTCTACGCATATGCTCGGGCGAAGTTACTATTAACAGGGGTAAATTGGAAACAGAAACCATTTTTTTTATTTCCAAAACCTGGTCCCGGGTATTTTTTCCTTCCGGTTCAAGATAAATCCTTTCTTCAGAAATTCCCCGCAAAGCCAATTCTTTTTTCATTAAATTTACCGAGCTGAATTCATCATCCGTCTCGCCTGGAAGTGAGATAATTACTTTGGAATTGGGAAAATGCTCACTTGCCCGATAAGCATAATAGGACCTGATCAAGCCCGATTTGCCCGGCATGCCACTACCCCCATAACAACAATGAATTCCGGATTTATATCATCTTCCCCGGCGGATGTCCCCAGCCAGTAGTAGCCCCAAAAAGGAAGTGTGGTAAAACTCAATAGGAGCATCAGAATACTGACGATACCGGCAACGATGATTAAATTTTTAATCAGTTTTTATTACTGCTAAAAATTTACTGAAGTGCTTGATATTAATAATCACTGTATGTTTAATATGTCAAAACAGAAGAAGCATGGAACTCCTGAACAAATTTAGCCCTTCTTTTATTTCCTTTACATTTCAAATGATGAGTACAAATTTAACTCTTGACATCTTGATTGACAATTTTAGTTTTTGAAGAAATAAAAAGAATCGAAATTCTTTTTAAAAAAACCTTACCGAATTACTGCCCCCAATTCTCTTTTATAAGTATCCATAAAGGCTTTTTCATGATCTTATCGATTACATTGTCTGTCAATGTTTTTCTTCATCGATCAATAGAAAACTTACTGCATAGGATTTCTTTCCCGCTTCAATGTTTTTGCCTTCATATACATCAAAAAGATTTACTTCTTTCAAATGTTTTCTATCTATTTCATATGCAATTTTTTTCTATTTCAGCAAAGCTGATGCTTTATCAAGCAACAATGCCAGGTCGCGCCTTACTTCCGGGAATTTTGGAATGGGCTTATACTGAACCTTGTTTTTTTGACACAAGTCAAAAATTTTGTCCCAGTCAAGATCAGCAAAATAAACAGGCTGTCCGATGTCAAACTTTGTGAGCATGCTTTTCGAAATGGCCCCAATTTCAAAAAGCGGGCTTTCGTTGTTAAAGTAAGTAAGCCCTTCCGAAAAATACGCTTTGTCTGCAGTTTTAAAGCTTAAGGTTCTCATATTGATCCCCAGGCGCTTTAAAATATTTTCAATAAATGCTTTCAACAGATTGTAGTCAGTTGCTTTGTCATCGGTATACCAGCTTTCTTTGTCTTTTCTTCCGGTGATAAAAATAGCAAGCCGGTTTTCTTCGCGGTACCGTTTTAAAATGTCGGTTTCCTTTTTGTTTAACAGGGTATAAACCTTTCCAAATTCGTAAAGCTTTAAATCGAAGTTTTTCCGGTTGAAATTGTATAAAATGGTTTCAAGGCCTCCAAATAAAAGCGACCGGCGCATGACATTCAAATCACGGCTTAATGGGTTCAGAATATTCACCGATTCGTGTTCCGAAAAATCCCTGGTGTTCTCAAAATAGGCCGACTTTGTTAAGGAGTTATTCATGATCTCCCTGAATCCACTGCCGGATAATTGCCGCATAATGAGGCTGAGGGTGTTTTCAGGATCAGGATGCAAACCATACGAAACAGAGGAATTCTGATTCGAAGGGATTTCAATGTTGTTGTAACCGTATATTCGAAGTATTTCTTCAATAACATCTGCCTCGCGGGTAACTTCAACCCTGTAATTGGGTACGCTTATTTTCAGGCCATTCGTTTGTTCTTCCAGTATTTTAAATTCGAGGGAAACCAATATGTTCATAATAACATCTTTACCAAGTGATTTCCCAATCAGCCTGTCTATATTATGCCACGAAACATCTACGATTCTTTTCTCAAAGGGGATTGGGTAAACATCCTTGATCTCTGACGAAATTTTACCTCCCGCTATGTCTTTGATCAGCATGGCCGCCCTTTTTAACGCATTAACTGTAATATCAGGATCAACGCCGCGTTCAAAACGGAAAGAAGCATCCGTTTGCAAGTCATGGTATCGGGATGTTTTTCGAATATGGACTGAATCAAAATAAGCGCTTTCGAGAAAAATGTTGTTGGTTTTTTCGGTAACGCCCGATTTAATACCACCAAAAACACCGCCAATGCACATACCTTCTTTGGCGTTGCAGATCATCAGATCATTCCCGCTTAATTTTCTTTCAATTTCATCAAGTGTGGTGAAAGGGGTCCCTTCCGCAAGTTTTTTAACAATTACCTTATTCCCTGAAATCTCATCAGCGTCAAACGCATGCAATGGCTGGCCGGTTTCGTGGAGTACATAATTGGTAATGTCTACAATGTTATTGATTGGCCTAAGCCCAATAGATTCCAATCTGTTTTTTAACCAATCCGGTGAATCTTTTACCTCAATTCCTGATACGGTTAGTCCTGTGTATCGCGGACAAGCAATGGGATCTTCAACAACAACATCAATATCCAGATCGTGGTTGTCAACCTTAAAATTATCCAATGCCGGAAGTAACAGTTTCCGCTTCAGGTTTGAATTTTCAATAAAATCTTTAGAATCCAAAACGGCCTTAATATCCCTGGCAACACCAATATGCGACATGGCATCGGTGCGGTTGGGGGTTAGTCCGATTTCAAAAACAAAATCTTCTTCAAGATTAAAATAATCTTTGGCAGGGGTTCCAACTTTAACCTCAGGATTTAAAACCATGATACCATCATGGGATGTACCCATTCCGATTTCATCCTCGGCACATATCATTCCCTCGGAAGGCTCCCCTCTGAGTTTTGCTTTTTTAATTTCAAAAAAGTCATCCCCGTTGTAGAGTATTGCACCCACGGTTGCCACAATAACCTTTTGCCCGGCAGCTACATTAGGAGCACCACAAACAATGGGCAGAAAATGATCTCCACCCACATCTACGGTTGTGATACTGAGTTTATCTGCATTGGGATGCTTTTCGCAGGTTTTCACTTCTCCAATAACAATTCCTTCAAGGCCACCTTTTACCGATTGCCATTTTTCCATACCTTCAACTTCCAATCCGCAGTCGGTCAGTAGTTCCGACAGCTCTTCGGGTGATTTATTGATATCAAGATATTGCTTCAGCCAGTTATATGAAATTTTCATTGATCGTTTTTATTTTTAGAAGGTGCAAAAATAAGATTTATAATTTAGAGCATCGGCATAATTGCCTCCTAAAATAGAGGATAATAGCATTTTCTAAATAGAGATGATCTTTCTTTTTATTAATTTTCTGAAAGCCTGTGTCAAGTGAATTTTTCTTTTAAATTTGTAAAGTCAGTTGATTGAAAGATACTTTTTCTTATTCTTACCCATAAGCAGAATTGATAAATCTACTGATTGTCATTGTTAAAACAGGAAATACAGTTATTAACAAATAATTTACGGTCTTGAAAAAATTATTACTTATTCTGTTTGTTTTCATTTCGTCCCAGGCGTCTGTATTGGCTCAAGATAGAAGCATTACAGGCAAGGTCACTTCGGTTGAAGATGGCTTGGGATTACCCGGCGTTTCAATATATATAAAAGGCACCACCCAGGGCACCGTTTCGGACATTGACGGGAATTATAAAATTTCCGGCGTTCAACCTGAAACGATCCTTGTTTTCAGTTATGTAGGATATGAAGCCAGGGAAGTGGAAGTTAAAAATCAATCGGTTATCAATATTGAAATGAACATTTCGGCTGCAGAGTTGGGAGAGGTTTTGGTTACCGCTTTGGGGGTAAAACGGCAAAAGCGTGAAATTGGTTATTCTACCGAAAAGATTGATGCGGACATCGTTGCCCAATCCAATGCACCCAATATCCTGAATGCGATTTCAGGGAGGTCGGCCGGTGTGCAGGTAATGCAGGGCGATGGGGTGGAAGGGGGTTCAACCCGGATTGTTATCAGGGGTAATAACAATATTCTGGGAAATAACCAGCCCTTAATTGTAGTGGATAATGTTCAGATGTTAAACACGCCCGGCCTTAATGATATTGGCAGGGGTGTTGACTGGGGTAACCCGTTATCGGACATCAACCCCTTGGATATTGAAACGTATACAGTATTGAAAGGAGGAGCGGCCTCTGCTCTTTACGGATCAAGAGGTGCTAATGGTGTGATCCTGATTACTACCAAAAGAGGTAAAAAACAAAAAGGAATTGGTGTTAGTTATAGCTTTACCCATAAAATATCTCAACCTTACAGGTATCGGGAAGTGCAGGATAAATACGGACATGGAGGCCCGGTTTCGC